>NZ_JAUSUD010000003.1 GCF_030813355.1 Metabacillus malikii | reverse complement strand
GGTGAAATAGAACATTTCTTTTTTACCGTTGCTTCCTTTTTCTTGCTTCTACGGGGCTATAGAACATTCCTTTTTTACCGTTGCTTCCTTTTTCTGGCCTCTACGGGGCAATAAAACAATCTTTTTCTACCTTTGTTTGCTTTTCCTTACGATTCTACTGATGACTTGTTGATAAAATGAAGCTTGGTGTGGGACAAACTGGTCTCTGCCTACATCGGACTCGATCAATACTTTGGTACCTACCTCATCTTGATAAAATCCGTGTATGTTAACCGTGTCTCTCTCACCGAGCCATAGTTGTTGAAACGCAAATAAGTCAACTTTTACGATTCCAGATACCTCTTCTTTTTGGAGGATAAACTGGTCCAATTCGAGGTTGCACTTATAAAGGAACACATTTGCGAGTTCGTTATCGATCAGATGCTCATTTGCAACACTGTATTTAAGCATCCCTAATGATATGAGGTCACGAAAGTTTAGGTCAATGCCTAGCTCTTCCTTTATTTCTCTAACACCATCTTCCACGGTTTCACTTGCAAGCAAATGACCAGCAGCTGTAATGTCGAATAAATTCGGATAATCCTTTTTATGATGACTACGTAGCTGTAAGTAGAGATAATGTCGATTTCTTTCCTGCTGAACAAACCAGCAATGAAACACTTCATGCCAGTGACCAACATTATGAACTTCATCACGAGTTGCAACACCGATTTGCTGACTGTCTTCATTGTAGATTTTTAATAGTTCTTTTTCCATTTTCAGAGCCCCTTAAATTATTCTTCATAAATAGCATTACTCAATGTACGTTGGAACTTTTTTTATCGTCACTAATTGTCCTTCATCGAGTAATATTTGTTTCGGATGATCGAGCTCATGTAACAGAACCTTATGCTTACTTCGAACTTTCAACTCAACGTGATTGGAATTTAATAGATTGGCAACTTGGACTGTACATTCGTTAAATGGTTCCATCTGTTGTTTGATGTATTGCATAAATACCCGTAGCTCGAACTCCTTTTCTAGCCCATTGTATATCTCATATTGAATTGGAAAATCAAATCCAGGTATGTGCTCTGAATCTACTTTTGTCAAATCTAGTGTGCCATTTCCAGCACCGATTTCTTTATCTGAAGCTATATAATAGTAATTTGTCAATCTCTTTATCTCCTTATTTATTCTTTTATTCGTCCAAAAACAGCAACATCTACAAACTCACCATTTATGAATAAATCCTTTTCTAGTTTGCCTTCTTGTTTCATTCCAAGCTTTTCCATCACTTTACAGGAAGCGGTATTTGAAGCGATTGCTGTTCCACATATCTTATTTACATTATGTTCTTCAAAGCCGTATCGAACAATTTCCTCTGCTGCTTCGGTGGCATAGCCTTTTCCCCAATAGGCTTTTCCAATCCAATAGCCTAACTCCCCTTTACGATGCTGCTTATCGATTCTAATTGTCATTGATCCAATCAATTCGTTCGTTTCTTTTAAGATAACTGCCATTGGAAAAACATTGTTCTGTTCTCTCAACCTAGGATGAGTGTTTATCCAATTTACTGCTGCTTCAATTGGATAAGGATGGGGGATATTTAATGTTGTTTTCGCTACATCCTTATCTCCTGCTAATTGTTGTACTCTTTCCGCATCTGATAATTGAAAGGGGCGAAGCAGTAAATTACTTGTTTGTAATATTTTATTCATAGCACTCTTATCCTTCCGTAAAAAAAATCGCATCTACATTCAATTATTATATCGAAATTCTTCAATCAATTGGTTATTCTTACTAAATATTATTGGTCTATTCATTAAAAAATCCCGGTAGAATAAACTCCACCGAGATCCAACAATCTATCAATCTTAATGAATTTCTAAATAATCAACGTATGCGTCCCAATTGCCGTCATCTGCTGTTACAACGAGTTCAATTTCTTGATTGCCTGTACCATGGCTTACGTTGTCAATTGTGTAGACTGCTGGGTAGGCATCACCGAAATAGAATGTACCTTTCGTTTGTCCACCGATTTTCAAGTCAACTCGTGCCATATTTGAATTACTAGAGGCTCCACGAAGCGAGAAGCTATGTGTTCCGCTCGTAAAATATTGTGTATATTTTACCGAGTCGTTATTAGCATATAAACCGACTCCATTGAAAGGCGAATTAATATTACTTGTGTAGCTTCCACTTTTTGTCATTGTTTCAGCTTCTTTTTTTGTTCCTGTATTGCTTGGAGGAGGTGTTGTTCCACCACCACTGTTACCACCGATCGTTAATGTATTTTGGTAGACATCTGCACTACCACTGCTTTGATAGCCCTCTACTGTTAATGCTACCTCATACATTTTACCCATTGGCATCCCTAGTCTTTCCCATGCTTTAAAGTGTTCGCTAACAGAAATTGTTCCACTTGTACGTTTTGACGTACGGACACTCCAATATTGCTTAAATGTTGTATTTCCTTTAATCGATGGTTGGTTTACTCTTGTTGTTTCATATACATCATAAGTGCCACCGTCAACAGTTATTGTTCCTTTTTTTGTTCCTGTTGGGCGATAAGTACCCCAGCTATCTACAATATAGAACTCTACTAAAGGATCGACCGTCCATCCATAGACAGTTAAGTATGCATTTCCATTTGGTTGGAAGTTGGCACCGTAATTTATCGAGATGTTTCCGATTTGCTGATGTGTTTGGGTTTCATTAAATTTTTTCCCTTTACGGAATAGAATATTGTTAATACCGCCCCACTCAGCACTAAATGTTCCACCGCTATTTAAGGTCATATTACCCCAACCACCGTTGTCTTTCCAAAATTCATAATCATAGCCATCTTGTGTACCAATTTGATTTGACGTAAGCGTTGTTGCTGCACTCACACTTGCTAAAGGAATCGTTAGCACAAAACATAGTAATGTGACGATAAATAATTTAAATCTTTTTTTCTTCATTTTCCATTCCTCCTAATTTTCATTTTTCTACTCTGTTCATTTGACACTAAAACGTTCTTCCAAATAGATACTCTTTTCGAATTCACCCTTCAAAAAACTTTCTCAATATATCAATCTCAATTTTGCACCAACTCCCTTTTTTAGACATGTAAGCAATTACATTACTAATCTTAGATAATCACCTGAACATAAACCACCCTAAAAAGTATAGATCTTTCTTTGAAAAGTTTACTATTTTCATAATATTTCAAATTTTTAGTATTTTACCTACCCTACTATTAGACCTATCCCTCAACAACTCAAACACGTCTTATTTACTATACTAAGAACATATATTGAAGAGATTAAGGAACAAATTCACATATTTCATCCTGGAATTTAACCGATGTCTATTAATCCTCTTTCCATTATGATGATAAGGGGATTACGACCTATATACTGACAGAAACAATATAAAAAACAATTTCACCTTTATATCTCAAAAAGAAAAAACGCGAATTGTCATTTCAATATTTTTTAAAATGACCATTTGCGTTTTTATAAAGTAGTGCCTTTAAGCGTCCCTAGTTCTAGCAATATTGTTCTTTATATCTCGTTTTCAAGTCGTTTTTTACGAACTTTTTCAAAGTAATTCACGCTCTTCTAAAAACAAAGTTTTATCTTTTGATCCGCATAAGCGAGTAATTGTTCTTTAATATTTGGATACAGAATCACATCGTTTAATTTAGCTAACGGAATCCACTTCACATCGGTTTGATGGAGGTCAGGCTTCTGTGGTAATTCCGGTGTAGTACCGTTAATTATTTTACACTCAAACATCAAACTTAAAGAATGTGTCTTTCCATATTTATGATTATTTCGGTGTGGCGCATATTCATAAATAAACGCTAACTCACCAACCTCAATGTCTATCGATGCTTCTTCCTTCGCTTCTCTTACTACTGCCTCCATTATCGTTTCACCCGGCTCTACCCCGCCACCAGGTAAATTATAATGGAGACCATTTTCATCATGAAATTCAACTAATAAAATCGATTGGTCCTTAAGTATAACCGCACAACCCTTTACTCTCATATGGTATGACACAAATGTTCATCCCCTGTCTCCTAGAATTCCTTTAACTATTCTACTAATCTACTTGAACTATATGTAGTAAAAGTCAGTTCTTCTTCGTCCCCTTAAACTTCTCAGGTTTCCTCACATAACCTTCGATAATGTATCCACAATCTGTGCAGATAACATAATCAATATCTGAGCCAAAGCTCATTTTGTTTTCTGGATACATAACACTGTACCCAGTATGTCTACCTATACCTAATTCTTTCCCACCACATTTTGGACATTCTGTTGCCCTTGTCATAAATATTCCCCCTTTTAACCATTACTAAGTTAGTCAAGCTATTACCTTTTTCTACGCATATCCCCGGAAAATGTTTCACGATAATTTTTTAAAAAATATGAGCAGTCATTACACTTTCATCAGCTTTTTCACGTTCTTGAAAAAATGGGCTACACGTGGCATATAGGTCTTAAGCATATACCATTTGGAATGATGCTTAAGTATGGTAAAAAAATGTCCACGCGTAAAGGAAAGGTTGTCTTACTTGAGGATGTTTTACACGATGCCATTCAAATTGCACTAAAAAGCATTCATGAAAAAAATCCAACACTCGTTCAGAAGGATATTATTTCCAAACAAGTCGGAACAGGTGCAGTTATCTTTCATGACTTAAAAAATTATCGTTTACACGATATCGAATTCTCCCTAGAAGATACGCTAACATTCGAAGGAGAAACAGGTCCATATGTTCAATATACATGCACGTACCACTTCTCTCTTGAGAAAAGCTAACTTCTCAGATTTTCCAGGTGAAATAACTATTTCTAATCCAGATAGCTAGGCTATTATTATGAAGCTTCATGCATTTCCTGCAACAATACTACGAGCCATTGAAGCATATGACCCATCACAAATTGCACGATACGTTCTTGATTTGGCAAAGTTGTTTAATAAATATGATGGTTCAGTACGCATCCTTCCCGATGACCCTGGGAAGCCTGACCGACTTGCACTTGTCCAATCCGTACAAATTGTTCTTAAGGAAGGCTTAAGATTATTAGGGATACACGCCCAAGATGAAATGTAAAGAGATGACGAAATCGAAGGGGCCTTCCGAGCTGCTTCGTACATCATTGAGGGAGTTGAGAAACAACGGTATTGTGTTACACTTACCTGTGAGGTGAGCCATTATGCAACAATTACAATTCGAACCGTCCTGGAACAAAACATTAGCTGCCAGTGACAGACAATTAATCGATAAAATCTTTCATGAAACAAAACATTTAAACGATTTAAACATTGGCTGCTCTATTATTAGAGTAGCAACAAATCATAAACTGGCATTACTAGTGACTGTATTAATTCATAATTTCACGGGAGATCCGCTTTCATTTAACAACAATAGATTGCAATACATTGATAAAGAGGAAATAATCGCAGATATGACATTCACACTTCCAAAACTAATGATTCCGCCCTATGTAAGTATGCCATGGACATTTATTTTCCCGCTTGGCAGTTACACACACAAAGACTCATATGATAATGGACAGTTGATTCTCTGCGATTCTAAAGCTCGATAAAATAATCCGAGAACCTCAACAAATTACCACGTTAAAGTGGTGAGGGACAGTCCCCCCCAATGACTGTTGATTTTCTGCGATTCTAAAGCTGGATAAAATAATACGAGAACTTCAATGAGTTACCACGTTAAAGGGGTGGGGGACAGTCCCCCAATGAAGTCCCCCAATGATAAAAGCTCCTCTGTACGGAATCTGAAAACAAAGAGCTCAATATTAAACTACTTTAAAAGACATATATTTATTAATCTTCTTCCTTATCTAGCCATGTAGTCAGTTCCGAAAAATGAGTTCGTTTTCCAGTTAATTGTTTCGTATCTGGATAGCCTAAATAAATAAATCCAAGCATCTCGCCTCGTTCTGAAAGGTTGAATCTCTGCTTTACTTCATCGGAATAGCATACTTGGCCTGTTCTCCAAATTGCTCCTAATCCTAATGCGTGTGCTGCAAGGAGCATATTTTGAATCGCGGCATTAACTGCTGCATATTCCTCTTTCACAATGACCTTTTTATCTTCCGAAGGCTCAACTGCTACAGCAATGATTACCGGAGCTCTTAATGCTTTTGCAGCAACTTTTTCTAAACGTGTCTTACTTTCTTCACTTGACGGGTCATCCAGTGACTTTTCCAAATATTTTGCAAGAGCTTGACCGAGAGTCTTCCTTGCATCACCAGTTAAAACGAAAAAGCGCCATGGCTCTGTTCGATGATGAGCTGGGGCCCACGTTCCCGCTTCTAATATTTGTTCTATTAACTCAGTCGGAACTGCATCCGGCTTCACAACACCAACACTCCGTCTTTCTTTTATCGCTGTAAAAATATCCATATAACTTCTCCCCATTCCCAACATAAATTCATATTATCAAAATCTACATCTATATTATGATACTAAATCATTTTGTCAAATGTTTGCAAATATAAAAGTATCTTGTTTTCATATGGCACTAATACTTGTACAAAACAAATAAAAGGAAAGATAAAATGTAAAATAATTTCAAAATAGTTAATTTCAACTAGAATACAATAAGTCTTTTTCCTTAAAAAGAAAGAACCCTTCGTAATTTCGTCTCCTTTTTTAACAAAATTTACAGAAGTTTTACTTCACATTTTCATAAACAAGTAGTATTATATAACTAACGATTTGTTCTCAATAACAAACAACCAAAAAGTTAAAGGTAAACCTATTGAAAAATAGGGACACAAAGTCACAGGTCTAAGGTTACATAACAACTATGATGGCTGGATTACCGGATTTTATTCAAAGGAGCTGATTCATTTGAAGTTCAAATCCATTTTCTGCAATTTTCTTTACAAAAATCATAAGTTGAATTTTTTTACACATGAATGTGTTCGATGCGGAAAAAAACGTAGAGTACATCTTTAACTAATTCGCTGCCATTTTATATGGCAGCATTTTTTATATCGAACAAAATAGGTTAACTCATAAGGAAAAGCTAGATTTCTCAATGAGTCAACCTACTAATTAAGTTAATTGTTTTATTAACTGCTGCAGTCTCAAGAATTCCTTTTCCTGCCTAATGTGAGTCGACATCATTAATGTTTGTAGGCAGCTTTCTAGTAAATATTTTCGTGGCTCTTTGGAATTCTCAACATCATCCTCGATAAACTCAAGTATCTGGATATACTTTTCTTGGTCATCTACTATTTTTGTTTTTAACTTCTTTATAACTTCCTTTAATTCCACTACAGTATTCGTTGTATCTTCTTGACTTTCTTTTTTCCATGTTACTAAACAATCAGGATCTAACAGCTGTTCGTTCCGTTCGCTTACATCCTCTACAATATGCACAATTCGATTTACACAATAACGAATGATATCAATGCGATTAAAGTGTGTAGCCTTTGCCGCCAAGTTATATTGGATCATTTGCTGAAGCATACCAGTAAATAGTATCGCGCAATCAAGTAAATACGGCCGCTTATCTTCTCCAAATATGTCAGTAAACCGCTGAAACATCCACTCTAAATGGCGATGGTGTGTTTGTTTGATAAATAGTTTCAATTCTGGTTCATTTGAAGCAAATACTTCCTCAATAAGAGAGAAAAGTTTATTTTGCTTATTTGCCTTCATGAATAAATCTAGTTGCTTAATAAATATTTCAATATCAGCTAAGTTTTCACCGATTAATAACTTATTTCGTTCTGTCTCATAAATCGAATGTATATAGGTAAAAACAGCTTTAAATAATTCACTTTTTGAAGGAAAGTAATTATAGAAAGTTCCTTTTGATATACCGCTGCTAGTCAAAATATCTTGTATTGAAGTTGCTTGAAATCCTTTTTCTATAAATAATTGATGTGCTTTTATAACGACTTGCTGCTTCCTATCTCTCATGACCCCCACCCTCATCATTAACTTATCTATATTAAATTTAGCCTATGAATAACCAACTACCTGAGTTTATCTTATCCGATCTAAAATTCCTTTACAAACTGAATTTTTAATCTTGCAAAATTGTGAAATAGGGCGTAATATATTGCAATGTGAAATAAAAGTATAAAAAAATATACTGGTTGTTTATTCAGGAGGAGAACTATTTAATGAGTGAACCATATACAACATCAAAACGACCACCTTATGGAATCATTGCGATTTTATTAGCAGGTGCCTTCGTTTCAATATTAAACTCAACATTACTGAATGTTGCCTTGCCATCAATGATGACAGATTTAGAGGTAGGACCTACTACGATTCAATGGCTAGCAACAGGATATATGCTCGTAAACGGAATATTAATTCCAACTACAGCTTATTTAATCCAAAAGTTTTCAGTTCGGCATTTGTTTATCACAGCGATGCTATTATTCACAATCGGTACATTTGCTGCGAGTACGGCTGATTCATTCGCGCTTCTTTTAACTGGACGTATGATACAAGCATCTGGTTCAGCAGTGATGATGCCGTTACTTATGAATGTCCTACTCACAAGCTTCCCAATTGAGAAACGTGGCGGAGCAATGGGCATATTGGGATTAGTTATGATTTTCGCACCAGCTGTCGGACCGACACTTTCAGGCTGGATCGTTGAACATTATCATTGGCGGACACTATTCTATATGATTTTGCCTTTTGCCCTAATTGTTTTAGTTTTAGCATTTTTTAAATTGAAGGATACAAAAGAAAAGGTTCAATTAAAAATGGATGTACTCTCACTCATTTTCTCAAGCATTGGATTCGGTTCATTACTATACGGATTCAGTTCTGCTGGAGATAAAGGATGGGGAGACCCAATCGTGTACAGTACTCTAATCGTTGGGACCATTTCATTGATTTTATTTATTTTAAGACAGTTTAAGCTCGAAAGCCCATTCTTGGATTTTCGTGTCTATCAATACCCGATGTTCGCCCTATCTTCAGCGATTTCAATTGTATTAAATATGGCGATGTTCTCAGCAATGATTTTAATGCCGATTTATTTACAACAGCTTCGTGGTATTTCACCGTTAGATTCTGGATTATTAATGTTACCTGGTGCAATTATAATGGGAATTATGTCTCCCATTACAGGTAAATTATTTGATAAGTATGGCGCAAGAACATTGGCAGTAATCGGATTAATTATTACGGTTATTACAACCTATTATTTTAGTAAATTATCGTTAACAACTTCCTATTCAACTTTACTCGTCATGTATTCAGTTCGTATGTTAGGTATGTCAATGGTCATGATGCCTGTTATGACGAACGGCTTAAATCAATTACCTGCACGACTAAACCCGCATGGTACTGCGATGAATAGTACACTATCACAAGTATCCGGTGCAATCGGCTCTGCAATTTTAGTAACAGTCATGACATCGCGTACGAAAAACCATGCAGAAGAACTGATGAATACAGCAATGAGCAAATTAACAGAGCAACAAAGCGCTGAAGTATTAGAAGGTCTACAAAATAAAGTCATGGTAGACGCTACAATAAATGGTATAAACGATTCCTTTTTCGTTTCCGTTCTAATTGCCGGATTAGCACTTGTTTTAGCATTTTTTATTAAGCGTGTAACACAGGAAGCTCCAAGTAAAAGTGTATAAGAATCATCGTTACGGGAGTGGACTTTTAGAGTTCGCTCCTTTTTAAAGTAGGCGTTTCTAGGAATGATTACTTCTGATGGAATGAAGTCCATTTCTTAAGAGTTGTCCTCAATTTTGACTGTCTCTTCGGTTAGGAAGGCCGTTCGATTTGTACCTTTTTGAATTTTGGTCTTCGTGACATTTATGAAGACTATTTCTTATATTGTCTTTCACTTGTTTTGGTCTTCATAACATTTATGAAAGACATTTCCATATTGTCTCGCTCTCATTTTGGTCTTCATACCATTTATGAAGGACATTTCTTATACTGCCTCTCACTCATTTTGGTCTTCATAACATTTATGAAGGACATTTCTTATACTTCCTCTCACTCATTTTGGTCTTCATACCATTTATGAAGGACTTTTCAATATTGCCCCTCACTCATTTTGGTCTTCATGACGTTTATGAAGGACATTTCTTATACTTCCTCTCACTCATTTTGGTCTTCATAACATTTATGAAAGACATTTCCATATTGCCCCTCACTCATTTTGGTCTTCATGACGTTTATGAAGGACATTTCTTATACTTCCTCTCTCTCATTTTGGTCTTCATACCATTTATGAAGGACATTTCCATATTGCCCCTCACTCATTTTGGTCTTCATACCATTTATGAAGGACATTTCCATATTGCCCCTCACTCATTTTGGTCTTCATAACATTTACGAAAGACATTTCCATAGTGCCTCTCACTCATTTTGGTCTTCATAACATTTACGAAAGACATTTCCATATTGCCTCTCACTCATTTTGGTCTTCATACAGCCTATGAGTTACACTTCAGGTTTTCATTCACATAATTTTGTTTCCCTTAACTATTTTCAAATGAATACAGGATATGCCCCTCTCCATTTCTCTCCTTACTTTAGATCTTCTGGTCTAAGTCTTTGAGATGAGCCTCTTATTTCCAACGTTCTATCCGTCTCCGTTCATAGTTAATGAAGAAAGAAAAAATTACCCTCAGGAGAAATTTCCTATTCTATGCTATAATTGATATTGATAGATTGAAACACCTCATAGTACATGTCCCCATATAGAGATAGGATAGAAGTAGTATATTATCTTGTCATTTGTCACGCCTATACTCATCCAGTTAAGCCGCTTCAACTATTCTGTCTAATATTGGGCAGTTTTTACATGGAATCATTTATCATAATAATTGATTTAAGGAAAGGGTGTTTTGTTAATGGTACTAGAACCAAATACACTATATTATTTAGAAAACCCTGAAGAAGGAATTTTCCGATTTGCTACAGGAACGCAGCTTAAATATGAGGATATTGTCAAAGAAGTGTTCGGTGTTGCTGATTTAAATGACTTAAAGATGATGATAGCTTATAATAAATCATTTCAGGTTAGTGTTTGTAAAGCTAACAATATTACTGAAGACGAAATTACACTCAATATGATTTTTCGTGTTGCCACAACTGAAGATAAGGCACGTGCAAATCATTTAAAAAACGAGATGACTCTATAAATGTAAGTAATGGAAAGAGGTGCAAATATGCTTCCCTTCACAGAAAGGGTTGTATCACTTATAAAAAGCATTCCACACGGTAAAGTTATGACATATGGTCAAATTGCAAAATTGGCTGGAAGTCCAAGGGGAGCACGTCAAGTAGTACGAATTTTACATGCCATGAGTCGCAAGCATCAACTGCCTTGGCATCGTGTTGTTAACGCAAAAGGTGAAATCGCCATAAAGGATACAGAAGGCAGTGACTCACAATATCACTTTCTTTGTGCTGAAGGTGTTCAATTTAAACGGGAGTATGTCGTTGACTTAAATGCCCATCAATATTATCCAGACCCCCAGTTTGAACATTAAGAAAAAGCCCTCGAGTCTGAGGACTTTTCCTTCACATTTTAGTGATCCTTATGATTGTCGTCTACAATATCTTCGCCATCTTCAATTACATCCTCTGGATCTCGTTCTCCATCCGCTTCATCATCTTTGTTTATCGTATCGTTTTCATCGACACCAGGTACGTTTTCTGTACCATTATCATCTGTATTGTTGTCATCTTCATTGTCTAATACATCATTTGGAGCAGGGGCTGGGTCTGGTTCTTCATTATTATTACAGCCAGCTGCGAATGATAATGATAAGATTACACTTGCTAACAACAGAAGATTTTTCAATATGAACACCTCCCTCATAAAATGGTTAAATCCCACTTATTATTCTCAGGCATTCATCATTTTATGTAACATTCTTGTACTACAATTTTTACAGGTCATTTTATCTTATTTATGTATTATACTTAGTTTTTCGTACGGCTATCTTTAATTGTGTACATACAAGACATTTCTTGGCATGAACGAAATCTCGCATCCTCCACTTCGTTATTCTACTGCAAAAATCATGATTGAACTATTTTTGTGGGACTGCATACAAAAAGGACCCCTACCTGTTTAAAGGAAGGGCAGGTAACAATGATTAGTTTGAATTTTCCCATTCGGAGTATAGACCTGTTCCTTTACATGAATGACACTCAATGGAATGACCGACATACGCATTCGCAATCGTTTCATAGCCGTAGCCTTTGCAAATTGGGCACTTTCCCTGTTGTTTCATCCTCTCGATATACCTTTGTCTCTTTGCTTGATACCAATCCGCCAAATATTTAAATACTTTCATCCCCATCACCTTTTTAATACATTGTATTCAGCAGAGACGGACAAGGTGATAAAAAGATGTAATTATTGTAAAAATAATTCACAAGGCTTGGATTGGTGTCTTAATACCCATTCAAAAAGTCATAGAGCAAAGGTTTCATTTCTTTTCGCTTTTCAACAATTAATTTAGAGTACACGATTGTATAAAAATAACCTGTAAACGTTGATTTAATTTTTCCACGTTTTTTTGCAAATATCGCTTCCTTAAATGCTTGGATGACAACATCGATTACATCATCCAACCCCTTTTGCAGCTGCATTTTTTCATAGACGATCACAATCCGCTTCCATAACTCATAAATGTCAACGGCATTAAAAAATGGTTTTGCTGCCTCAATGAATGGTTTAGAAACAGTGTCAGGTAAAAAACTAGCATCAAGCTGTTGAAGTGACGGTTCAACCTCTTTCTTAACGTTCTTAGGTTTTGTTTTATTCTCACAGAGTGAGCTTTGATTATTCTCTGTTTTATTAGGAGTGACAACATGGGGTGACATGTTATTTTTTAATGAATCAATAGGTGGATATTCTTGAATCACTAAAATATTTACACCTTGTTTGCCATTCATTCTTTTTGTCGGTATTTTTTTGATGAATCCTTTTGCGACTAGAACATTAATTGCGCGAATGACTGTTCTTCGGCTGAGGTTCACTAGTTCAGCGATGTAGTCATATTTTGCAAATGATACACCTACGACTTTTAGAGAATGATTCCAAATGTTATGAAGTACCTTCAATGTTCCCTCAGATAATTCAGATTTATGCTTATATAAAAAGCCACGGACTGCTTGGTTCATTTCTTCAACGGTTGAAAACGATTGATGTTTTTGTATTGTTTCAAAATTTAATTTTTCCATCTCGCAATTCTCCCTATCATTCTTCATATTCAAGACGATTAGGCTTGTCCAACTGCCAAAAATTTGTCTTCATATGTTATATAGGGTTTTGCTTACACTAGAGTAGCGTCGATTTTTATTTTTATTAAAAAAATTTTCATAGACTAAGCTACTTTCTAATACTTCGAAAAGGTGACTCCGGTTATTTATATGAAAGCATAAGGATATTAACAATAGTCCTTTCTCGTTCTAAAAAAAACCTTATAATAAGTGAAGTAACCTTCCATACGTTTTCCAAAGTGCCAACATTAACACCATTAACACAACAACTGTAACGAGCCAAGCCCTTTCAACTACGTTATAGCCCTTCTTATTCGCATACCACTCACATAAAAGAACAACAACAAACAAAATCAAAAAGTCTCCGATAACATTAAGAAAAGTCCTAAGAATGAAATCTCCTGATTGCTGTTGCCCCATTTCAATCCCTCCCTTAAACAAATCTATTCAATCTCTAAAAGAAAGATGTTTTTTTAAGGCTCTATTCTAAAAGATTGGTGCTTTTTGCACTAACCTTTTTAAGGGTTTGTTGGAGCTTAAAGTGCGAGACTCCTGCGGGATGCGTGGGAGAGGTGAGACCCCGCAAGCGTTAACGCTGAGGAATACGAAAAGCGTAGGCGGCTTGCCCATCGACGTACAAACTGGAGGGGCATCGACTAAAGATTTAGGAATCACGATGAGCCGAATGGCGAATCGATGATGACTTATCGTAGGGAGGTGACCTGAAGTTTGCTTGTTCGTGCCGCAAGGAGCTATGAGGCTCACCACCCACCCCGCTATTGCTGAGTACTGTAGCGGAGACAAACCCTAAACGACAACTCAGTTAAAAGAAACAATGTTTACGAAAACAGCCTTTTTTAAAAATGAACGCTACTCTCCTAGTCACTTTCTTGTATATAAAGAGTGAAGGGAGGTGAGAGAAAATGGCCGTTGAAACGTTATTATCTTCACAACTGAGTTTAGTTTTTGATATGGGTGTTGATGAAAATGGTAAACAAATAACAAAAAGGAAAAATTACAACAATGTGAAAACATCTGCTAATGCAGAGCAATTGCTACAAGCAGCACAAGCAATTGTTAGCCTTCAAACAGAAGCACTTCTACATGTTGAACGCAATGATAAAAATCAAATATCTGCATCTTAATCAAGAATGCATCGAATGATTATTGAGGAAGGGAGGGAAGGATATGACAAAAACACTTGAATTACTATTTTTAAATAGTGCTGGTAAAACAGTTAAAGTTAGTATTGACTCACCAAAAGAACCAGTCGACAATACCGCCTTATCTAACGCAATGGATGAAATCATCGCTTCTAACATCTTCATCTCAGCAGATGGCGATTTTGTCGGGAAAAAGGGCGCAAGAATCATTGATCGTACAATTACAACAATTGACCTTGTGTAATTTTCATGACATAGACGATGAGGCATATCAATACACAAAGGGTGACTTGAAACTTCAGCAATGAACTAAGTTTCGAGTCACCCTTCTCTTTCGTTATGAAAGTGTTATTATTTCATATAGCTTTCAACTAATTGAAAACATCTTTCTTCAGTCAATTTGTTGAGAACCACTACATACTCTAATTGTTCCGCCGTACCACCTTCATATTTTAGTGAAGCCTCTTTTGCTGTACGGTCTCTAAAGTCAAGCCATTTCCGTTGTTCACTTCTTAATCTTTCCATTTCTTCTTCTGAAAGTTGATTCTTTAGGACACCATAAATTTCGTTTAACAATCCGTCCCACACATCAAATATTTCCCCTTCGATTCCTTTCAGAACAATTGTGATGTCCTCTTCAGAATTATTCCGTTTTTCCTCTGTTTCATGCTTCGTTTTCTTTAATTTCACTAAGTACTCTTGCTTTAGACTTTGTGTATCAGTAGTCATATCTTGTTCAGTACTCGGTTTCCGTTCTTCCTCATCGTTTATATCGCTTTCCTTAGTATTAGTTTGTTCGTGATCGGAGTTTGAAGTCGCTTCTTTTGAATCCGTATCATTAGAATCCTTTTCCTTCTCCTGTTTCGGCTCATTGATTATTGTCGGTTTTGATTCTTCAGAAGCATTTCCACATGAAGCTAATAAGATGACTGCTAAACATAAAAATAAAATTGAATAGTTTCTTTTCATTCGTTTCAACCTCTCTATCTCTGTTGCCTAAAACTTTTACCTCTTTATAGTTTAGCATACCTTAACTATAAATCCGTTTTCATAAGTCATCGAAAATTTTACTCCTGGATAAATTTCTTATAGAGACATAGGAAACAGACGTATGAGCTATCATACGCCATTGTAACTATTTAATGTATTTAGATTAGGAAATATGAAGTATTCTTCTAAACTTCACAGATGTAAAAAGATTATTTATTTATTTCATTTAAAGAATCAGCCAACTTTTTGTTTTGATATTTTGAATAAAAATAAAATGCGATTATATGTCCTAATAGCGTCAACAGAACAATGAAAATTACATATCCTTTTATAAAGTGAAACATTTCAACTGAAAATAAATAGATGACTAAAAAACCGCCAAAGGAATTTATTAAGGTACTCAAAATAATATTAATTGGTGCCTTGAACGTTGAATAATTCCATAAATATGGGTAAACAATTCCGAAGATAATCCCTGATATCACACCAATTGTAATTAAGTTCCACACATAATTAAATGGAATATTCATTCCTTGATATGCGAGCGTACTTAAAATAAAAACCCATATTATACTTCCTAATGCTGTTTGCGTGAAATTGTTTCTTAAGTTATGAATCATCCTAATTTCTCCTTTATCAATTTAGCATAATGTCTGCTAACTAAGTATTTTGTATTATTTTTTGTGTATACCTCTAATCTTGCATATTCACCTGATTTAAATGAAGCAACTTGCGACAAATTCAAAATAGTTGAATTGTTTATCCTGTATAACCCATTATCCTCCAAAATCTCTAACTCTTTTAATCGCTTTTGTAATAGATATTCCTCTTTATTTACTAAAACTACTTTACATAGATGACCTAAAGCTTTTATCATTTCAATTTGCTGAATATCGATACGAAGTTGTCTGTTATTCTTAGGGTTCTGAACATTTAATGATATGCTAGTCTCTAACCCGTCCTTGAGTGAACCTAACTTCTCTTTATTCACTGGATTTGCGATAATTTCGATTTCATCTATTGCTCGTTGTTTATCCCATCTAAATTTTATTTTCATACTGTCCTCCTTTCTTATTTCAAGAATATCAACCGTTGTAACAAATGAATATGATTTATTGTTTTGTTACAAAAAAACTATCTTTTCTTGCATATTTGAGTTATTTTTGAACGTTCGAGTAACACAATCTACGTATGGATACCCATGAATATAGCCCGCCAAAAATATCGGCGAGCTTAGTCCAGATATCAAATTCATATCACTTTTAACACCGTGTACCATCCTTTTAACGAATTCGCATGCCATAGTGAACATGCCAATGCATATGCTTATTCGACTGATACTCACCGATATTCGTTGATACAGTACATGCCCCATATTGGTCATTTACTTGCCTTGAGACTGATTGTAAACAATCAAATAACTCATTCATTATTGGTCTTTCAACTTCTTTCACATCAATAAGTGAAACGATGTGCTTTTTCGGGATTACGACAATATGTACTTCATAAAACGGTCTTGTATGGTAAAACGCTAATATGTTGTCTGTTTCTAATACAATTTCAACCTCTGTTCTACCACTCAATACTTCATCACAATAAAAATCCTCCACACCATTTACCATTGTTAACAGCCCCTTACTTTTTCTCTTTACAATATTCGGCAAATGTCGCCTGTACCCTTTTATTAGTTGCTTGCTTTTTCCATTGCACCGTAACTTACTTAACATATCTTTAATACAGTTTTCTCTATTATTACTTAGTGCTTACTGAATAAGGTTGCTATTCTTCAAATAGTAAGGTTCTGTTAAGGTTCTGTTTAAATTACCATAATCTTCAAGAATTATACTTGTAATGAAAGGGGCCCTAGTTGTTTGGAAATATTCTTTTAAGCCTAGGTTGTTAGATTCAGAATGTACAGTATATGTAATTGGTCTCTAAGCTTTTCAATGAATGAATAGACTAACAAAGATAGTAATATTCAAGTAGTTTTAAGAAATATACTTATCCACCTGGAGGGAAAAATGGCAAATCATGCGATGCAAATAAACAATATACATAAAAATATTGGAAGAAAGGAAATCATTAAAGGACTAAGTTTCACGATCAATAAAGGTGAAGTGTTTGGGTTTCTCGGTCCAAATGGTGCAGGTAAAACAACAACGATTCGAATGATGGTTGGACTTATTAGTATTACAAAAGGAGATATTTTAATAGAAGGCAAGAGTATTAAAACTAATTTTAAAGAAGCGATAAGACATGTCGGAGCAATCGTAGAAAATCCTGAAATGTATCCATATATGAGCGGTTGGAAAAACCTGTTGCATTATGCACGAATGATAGATGGGATTTCTAAGGATAGAATAAATGAAGTTATTAAGCTTGTTGGCTTGGAGAAAGCGATACATGAGAAAGTAGGTCGTTATTCATTAGGGATGAGGCAACGACTCGGGATCGCCCAGGCATTATTACATAACCCTTCTATTCTCATTTTAGATGAACCGACAAATGGGCTTGACCCTTCTGGTATCCGGGAAATTCGTCAGTATATAAGAAACCTCGCTGAAAAAGAGCAGGTTGCAGTGATTGTCTCTAGTCATCTGTTATCTGAGATGGAAATGATGTGTGATCGTATTGGCGTTATAAATAATGGAAGAATTATCGCGATTGAATCAGTTCAAGATACTTTACAGCAATCAAAAGTAAACCAAGCTTTACTTAAAGCGACACCAATCGAAGTTGCAAAAGTTATGGTTGAAGAGATGTTACAAACGTCTGTTACTACAAGGAATGATACACTTATGTTTGCAACGATTGAGGATGAGATTCCCACATTAATTAAAAACTTAGTAAATGAAGAGATTCAAATCTATGGAATTCAACTTGAGCGAACTACACTAGAAGATAAATTTATTCATTTGATTGGAGAGGCAAATCAATGATCAATCTCATAAAAAATGAACATATGAAATTGTATGCTAAAAAGTCGACATGGATCATGCTAGTAATATTGGTTGTGGTAATTATTGGTACCGGCATCATTCAAAAGACTTTATTTGATGAGGATATAAAATATGGTGATGATTGGAAGGAGCAGCTACAGGAGGAAACCACTCAATTACAGAAGGAAGCCGAAGAAGACGGTTTTTATAATGAACAAATTGATTTAAATCAGTATTATCTCGACCACAATATTAAGCCTGTGAGCTATGATGGCTGGCAGTTTATCCTGAGCTATCGTAACTTAACAGCATTATTAAGTTTATTTACGATTATTGTTGCAGCCGGAATCGTTTCGACTGAGTTTAATTTAGGAACCATTAAACTTCTACTAATTCGCCCTGCTACACGTTCAAAAATATTATTATCAAAATATGTGACATTCGTGATCTTTGCTCTTGAATTGCTCGTTTTATTATTTGTTATATCCCTACTAACAGGTTCCTTACTATATGGTTTACACTCGATAGACACTGAAATCATCCTACTTAAAACGGAAAGCTTTGAAAAGGTATCCGTCTTAAATGAAATAGTGAAAGGATATGGGTTCTCATTTGTTAATTTAGTCATCATGTCTACTTTTGCCTTTATGATTTCAACATTATTTAGAAATAGCGGCATGGCAATTGGATTAAGTATATTTCTTATGTTTGCTGGTAATACGATCGTCGGAATTTTTGCGGAGAAGGCTTGGGCTAAATATATTCTTTTTGCGAATGATTTAGAGCAATATTTATATGGTGAACCTCTTGTTGAAGGGATAACGCTGGAATTTTCTATAGTGATATTGATTGTTTACTATATTGTATTTTTAGCTATCACTTGGGTATCATTTTTGAAACGGGATGTTTTGGCTAATTAATTTCTTCAGAAGAGCTATTCAGTAAGGCTCTTCTGAAGAGCTTTAAACCTATTAAAATTTATTTATCTTCCCCAATTAAATAGTCGTTCCCTTCTTGGACAAATAAATAAAAATATTTACATTCTCACTTTTCATACCGTTGCACTTCGGCCAGCATTTATACAGATTAGCAATGTTTTAATATTAATAAATGAACATTACCAAATTCACAATAATCTTTATATAAACCGAATGATTACGACAAGTAATAGACCAACTACCGCTCCAACGTCTCCGGCATATGTTTTGTTTTGCTGACGTTTTTGTACGACATTGAGCAGTTTCGCAGCAATGACTAATAGTATCGCTAACGTAATCATTGTATGACTAAATGATGAGCTAAAGCTAGTTGCTGAGAAAAGTGCGATTGTTGTTGGAATGACAACGATGAGTAAGGCCGTACTATACATCATCCATTTTACTATGTTCATAGATTTTCCACTCCTATCAATCATTCTCTTCAAAAGACTTCGTTTGTTATCAGTGTTCCCTGTTTAATCTAGTTTACTTACTTGAGTAACAACCAAACTTCATCATACAAGAAATTCATTAACGGAGAGAAGAACATTCACTACAGACTATTAATCTCCGCCTCCGCCGCCATCACCACTACTGTCACCACTGTCGCCACTACTAAAAATTTCGAAAAAGCCTCCACCACTATCACCTGAAGTTCCACCACCCGAATCTCCTGAATGAGGTCTCGGGCGGTTTACATAGCTTGGCTTTAAACTGTTTGTCACATAAGTAATCATATCGATTACATGATGATCAAATAACACAATATTATCTGTTTGCTCGTTTGGGAATTTTTGATGAAAACGTGTAAAGAATTGTTTTCCCACACCTAATAGTATTGCATGTTGACTAATACCTACCAACTGCACTTTGCTATTTTGAATCGGCATGCCACCTGACTTGAGCAATTTCCTCCATTTCTTCACCGCTTCCCGGAGAACGGCTGCTTTAAAGAAGAGTGTAGTTCTTGGCGTTACAAGTACAATAATACCTGTTAGAATGACAATCAATAAATAGCTTGTATTTACTGCCGTATCATTAACTTGCATCCCTATGAATAAGCATCCTGCAAAGTAAACAAGTTGAACCCACTTCTTTTCGATATGTTTATAGCAATAAAAGATACCAACTCCTAAACAAATACTTGCAAATAAAATGACCTGCCATGTCTTAGCATCTGCAAGGAACATGAGCAGAATTAACAGAACGTGAAGTCCCCACAACACTGGATAGATTTTTCTCATTAACATTCCTTTTTTGAATATGTTTGCAAGTTGGAATTCTTTGTCTACTACTTCCTTCCACACCTTCCATTCAATAAGAAACGATTCTAGCTTACGACGATACTTTTTCTGTTTCCGTTCAGCTTTAGTTGGTCCTGCAATTGAATCGAGGATAAATGTCCGATATCCGTCAGTATTATGACGAAATAACCAATTTAATAAGAATAAATCGGACTCTTTAATCGTTCTTCTTTTACCAAGGTACTTAAAAGCTAATGTTTGTTTTGGTGCCTTTTCTTCTTTCTGAAAACGATAGCTTGCCGAAACCTTCTCAATCTTTAGCAAGCCCTTATGTTGAATTGAAAATATGCCTGCAATAAAATCCTTAATTTGGAGTGTGCCCTTTCGATAAAGAAGCAGTAAATAGACTGGATTATATTTCTCGACTTCAGCCATCGGGATTTTTCTAGAGACCCATTTAGCTGCAATCATTTTTAGCGGTATGAGAAATATCGCACAGGTCCCAACTAGAATCCAACTAATAATAGATAGGCCCTTTTCAATGTTTTGCAGTCGAAGGTCCTTCCTCACTAGCATCTCTTCCATGTTCTTTTCCTGCTCTATCCGATCAGCTAAAGTAAGAGTAGATTTCTCTTCTTCCATTTCTGATAAAAAATGTGCAGGGAAGAACACAGTTTGTTTGAAGGTATCTGTATGTGAAATGAAATCTGTCTGATACGTAATCCTATTATCAAACACCTCTGATTTACCACCATTCTTGTTATAAGAGAATATAGTTACCTCATTTTCGGCAATTTGTTGCGGGAAAATCACATCAATTTTTACTTGATGTAAATCATGTTGTATGGATGCGAATATGTTCCAATTTAACTCTCCCGTATCTGAAAATTTCGAGGCGGCTTTATCAATTCGATACCGATAATAGACAGTCTTATCATCGTTAACTTTTGCAAAGATCGGTCGATACGTCCTATCGTTATTTGCAACATGGACTCTTTCAAGCTCCTCATGAGTAAATTGACCTAGCGATTTCATTTTAGGAGGGATATAAGCTTCAAAAAATTCTACAGTCTGATAATCAAATAATTCAAGATTCCGCTCTAAACTACCCTTATTAATTGGTTTGTTATATGTATACAATTCTTCAATATATAAATCACCATCACGTAAAAGTTGTGCACGAACATCGATTTTCTCGATAGTATTGCTTTCATTACAGCCAACTAGGATAAACATCATGAATAATAGAACGAACAAATAGATATTTTTCATTTGAGACTCCTTAACTTTTCCTCGTTATCTATCACTCTATCTTAAAATCAATTTGTTTGTCTTGTACCTTTTGATAGATACACCCTAAAGAAAAGATAAATATTTTAACCTATAACAATTCCATTAACTTGTATTTTATATAAGTCAAAAGTTATAATGAATTGTCATTTATTGATAATTTATTTTAGATAAAGAGGGGACTCGGATGATACACAAAAAACATCAGCTTATGATTTACATGACTAGTTTTGTTATCCTTATAATGCTTATTGTCAATTTTCTAGGGCGCTATTTGCACCTGTTTGATCACACTCATGGCCTGCAACATAGTGTAACTTCTTCTCAAATCGAGGCAGATTACTCATACATATTAACAATTTTACTAATCATACCAATTATATTAATCATATATAGTACTTATCTCTATAAGAAGGACAATGAAAATAACAAAATATCATTTTTACTGACACTTGCTTTAACGTTTGGTAGTATAGCGATTATCTCCGGTGGCAGCGGCAGGGTTGAATTTCATTTTAGTATATTTATGGTAGTTGCTGCGCTCGGATATTACCAAAATATTAAACTCATTACGTTGATGACTACATTATTTACAATTCAACACTTAATCGGATTCTTCTATCTACCGGAAATTGTATTCGGTGTCCATGATTATTCATTTTCGATGCTGTTAATGCATGCAGCATTTCTAGTTTTCACTTCAAGTGCTGTTGCTCTTCAAGTGTATTCAAGCAAGAGAATTGAACATGAATTACTAACACAACAGGAAGAACAAAGGAGTACAATTATTAATGAAATCGTTAACAAGCTTACCGCAACTTCTTCACAACTCGTTTTAGTTGCTGAATCATTAAGGGAAAATGCTAAGTCTTCTACGGAGGCAAGCTCACAACTATCAATATCAATTTCAACTATTGCAGAAGGTTTAAAAACGAATCAGTCGACAGTTGAAAAAAATGTGACGATTATGTCAGGAATGACTGCAGATATACAAACGGTAAATGATAACGCCAAAATTGCTTGTGAAAAGGCTAATCATTCTGCAGGTCAAGCTGACAATGGTACGATTTTTATTAGTAAACTAACAAACCAAATGACTGCCATTAATGAATCTGTTGATGAGTCTTTTCATACGATTTCATCATTACATAATCGTTCAGAGGACATTTATCAAATTATTGAAGTGCTCTCAAACATATCAGCTCAAACAAATCTACTCGCGTTAAATGCCTCAATTGAAGCTGCACGTGCTGGAGAATATGGTAAAGGTTTTTCCGTTGTTGCCAATGAAATTAGAAAGCTTGCAGAGCAATCTGCTATATCATCGCAAAATATTGCAATTCTCGTTCAACAAACTTTAGATGAGGCTAATAAATCTGTTGCCGCAATGGAAAAGGTCAAAGCAACCACTCATTCAGGATTAAATGTTATTCAACAATCAAAAGAAGTATTCAAAGAAATATTTGATACATCAACAATTGTCGCAAACCAAATTCAAGAAATAACGACTCTTTCAGAAGAGTTACGACGTTCTTCAGAACAAGTTAATCAAACTACCGAAGAAGCAGCTGTTATTACTGAACAATCCGTAAAGAGTACACAACAAGTTGCAGCAACAACAGACAATCAGCTCGAAAAAACAACTGAGACATTGCATACGATCGTAAAGATGCGTTCATTAATTCTTGAACTAGAAGACGTCATCAATCGTTTAGGTGAATAATTATAGGTACGCATGCCTATAACTTATATTCTACTAAAACCTTTGATTTGTTCAATTCAAAATGTTATGTATTGAAAAAAAGGGATGATTTCATATGCGTGTAAAAAAAGTCCGAGGGGCTAAACGAAAATTACATAGGATGATAAAACGAATAAATGATTACACTTCTGAGTTTCCAACAGAATTTCACAATGATTATTGGCATCTAGCTCTTCCGGTTGCTCAAGGTTTTATCGATTCTGAAAAAACACCAAAAAAATATAAACGATACTGTCTCCAAACACTATTGGATAGCGCTGTAAATCTATATCACTTGAAGCCAAATGACGAGGAAAAGTATAGAATTGTCGTCACTATTACGTTTCCTAACCTATGGAGTTCGCAAATTATTGTATTTAAAGGAGATTCCCATTTTAATGGTTTCTTTTACAGGAATACAGATGACCAACGCTGGCTGCAGCTCTCTGAAAATCGAGACATCCGATTTGAGTGTAAGCTATCCGTACCTAATGATTGGCAAATATACGGTTTTACAGAACTAATCACTGAAGAAGACGGATCCTATTATGAAGGTGAAAGATGGTTTATTGGTGAATTACTATAGTTTATTAGAC
Organism: Metabacillus malikii; assembly: GCF_030813355.1. Lineage (GTDB taxonomy): Bacteria > Bacillota > Bacilli > Bacillales > Bacillaceae > Metabacillus > Metabacillus malikii. The sequence goes on along the minus strand of NZ_JAUSUD010000003.1, from coordinate 296,918 downwards.
ACTATTTGTTCAAAATTCTATTAACAGATTATATTAACTGTAAAAATAATCTTTATCAAATATGAAACAATGTATTCTTAATAGTAGTTATCTTCATAAAAATAGCCCGAGGATGATTTTTTTTTAATGATCCTTGGGCTTTTTGTCTGAAGCGTGCATAATTGAACTTAATACCTATATTACTTCTTAGAATTTGAGATTTATATTATCCCTTCTACTCTCAGATGTGTTTCATTATAACAATTCCTTACTATTACCATATTCTGCACTTAACTATTCACTTCGGTATCGATACTTGCCCTATTCAAACCGACACGTTCAAAAAGGTTTCCAAGTGCTTCGTTCGCTTCTTGGAAAAGTTGATTTGCTTGTTCAAGTGAAGGTTCCTCTTTCCTTAGTTCTTCTGCTTTTGCTTCATAAGATGCGATTAGCTGTTGTATAATTGCATCTAAGTTTGAGTCGTGATTCTTTAAAAGCTCTGGGATTTCAAGTTTGCTCAATTCCTCTGCTACAATCGCAGAAGATTCACTTGCTTTTACTTTCATTTCTAGTGTTGGCGCTGACTCTGTTAACTCAAAGTCATTCAAGCTAGCATCAGCACGATTAATTGTTTGTACGAGTAATAAATAAAATTTCATCACCGATTTTTTCTGTTCAGTTCCATCGACAGTATTATTTTCTTTCTTCAAGATCATTTCTTGTTGTCCACCACACGCTGCTAATCCAATTTGAAGAAATATAACTGACATCATCAAAAGCCATTTTCTCTTCATTTTCATCCCCCATAACAATCACGTTCACTAGCACTTTAGTCCTTCTTATTTATAGTATTATAGATTCAACTATCTCCCTTTTCAACCATTTGTTTCCTGAAAACTAGATAATAAGACTTAAAATATGTGATTGATATACATAGTCTAGTAAGAGGTCTGCCCTTTTTTATGAGAAATCCATACTTGTACCATTCCAAAGATATTCTAGGAACATAGAATACAGTACCTCACGTAAGGAGGTGATATGATGGGTTATTATGGAGGAAGTTCAGGTGGCGGCTTTGCTTTAATCGTTGTATTATTTATCCTCTTAATTATTGTAGGTTCATCTTTCTTTAATTAAGTTGATAATAGTTAGCATCTAGTTTTAAGACTCTTGCTTCGTGTAAGCAGGAGTCGAATACTATTCACGTTTGGCAACGTTTAGAACTTGTACTGTCATAAGTACAATCCCCTCTCTATCCTTAACCTCTTTTTAACTAAGGAATAGTTGTCCCCTCTTACTATTCCTTACTTGATTTTTCGAAGGAAGGGTGGCTCAAGTCAATGCGTCACCCTCTTTCGATTCATTAAAGGATTAATACTATACATAACTCATTAATGGCAAATAGACCAAATCAAAAGAAATGGATTTGGTCTACTTTTCTAGTATTTTTTGATTTGAAATGTTATTCCGCCTTTAACAATACTGCTTCTTCCTTTTTACTAATCGCTTTTCGTTTTGCATAAGTACCACCGAGAACGACTGCAGCGACTACAACAATTTCAAAGCCATATTTTACAAAACCATTAGCAAACAAACTGCTTAGGAAATGTTCGCCAACAATCATTTTAGAAGCTGTCCAAGCAAGGATAGCCGCACCGATTGTAATAATAATCGGAAATCTGTCAATCCATTTCAATATAATCGTACTACCCCACATCACAACAGGTACGGATACTAATAGGCCAATAACTACTAATAACATATTTCCGTGTGAAGCACCGGCTACTGCCAAAACATTATCTAACCCCATTAATGCATCGGCAATAATAACCGTACGGATCGCAGCCCAAAAGTTATCTCCGGCTTTCACATCACCGTGGTCATCATCATCAACAAGTAGTTTATAAGCTATGATGACAAGTAATAGACCACCTACAAGATGTAATCCTGGGACTTCCAACAGCCAAACTACTGCTAAAGTTGCGATAATCCTAATGATGATGGCTCCTAACGAACCCCATAGAATAACCTTCTTTTGTTGATCCTTTGGTAAATTTCTAGCTGCGAGTCCAATTAAGATGGCATTATCTCCAGCCAACACTAAATCGATAATAATAATAGATAAGAGTGCAGTGAAAAATTCCATAATACAAAACCTCCTTGTAGTAATTTGCTATAAGTTATTTCTTTCTTATAGCCCCCAAAAAAATTAACTTCTATACCTAAAGACAAAAAGAAAGAGACCTATTGCCAAGTGTTTTGGCAAAGGTCTCGCTAAGCACAATGTATATGCCAACAAAGCCGATGAACTCACGGTTCATGTATTGACGACTTTGTTTCAGAATAAAATTCTGACGCTACTCCCCTTTACGGTGGAAGTTATGTATCAATTTTAGGATAGTCATTATTATACTCCTAGTTGTTAATTGTGTCTATTACATGTTCAAAATTTGCTATCCTTATCTTTTTTTACTACATCAGCATTTACACTCGACACAAACCCTAACTCTCTCCATGTGTTTTCAGTAGACCAAGGTTTTTGTTTATTATGAGATACTCCATAATAGGTTCCATACTTAACTGTTGATTGAATCGCCAGATCAAATAATTTAACGGTGTCATTATGTGATAAAAGTGTGTGCGTTAAACGTTCATCCTCATGTACTGCAAGTTTCTCCTCTTGATGCACACTGCCTATCCGCAAATTAATAACTGACAAATCATTATCATGTGCAAAAATATGACCAATATTTTCTGACGCTATTTTAAGGACACCGTACAACCCTTTTGAGAGTGGATAATCTTCTATTGTAATTTCTCTCCCTAAAGTTGAACGACCATTCTCTTCATAATAATCAGTCGTATGGTTGCTGCTTGCAAAAACAACTTTTGGGATTCCTAATGTGACCGCAGCATGTAATATGTAAAACGAAGAGACAAAATGAATATTGGTCATTTGCTGAAAATTGTCAACGTTCTCAAGGTCATCGTTCTTTTTAATAGTTAATAAATTGACTAACACGTCAGTATCCTTCGGGATCGCTTCGAGAAGCTGCTGATGATTTGTTGCGTCAACATCAATGTATGTTACTGGTTCTTTCGGTTGCTTTTTATCTAAAATGTACAGGTCATATTTCCCTGTTAATCCTATTGTTAAGATTGTACCAATCGTACCTGATCCACCAATCATGACAACTTTTTTCATGATTACCTCCTTAAGTTTCTTGCACTTTTTACTAGTAATATTTTAATTGTATTTATTACTTTTGAACTATATAATGATATAAATGACAAATTTCGACTTTTCGGGAGGCCTACCTATGAATACTATAGAGCAAATGAAATGGACGGATGCTCGAAAGAAAAATACATTAATGCTGTTAACAATGGTTTTTTCTCTAGGATCCGGGCTGCTTTTATCTATTTTTAAGGGAGATGTACAAGCAAGTACTTTTTATGGATTAGATATTTTTCTACTACTATTCTTTTACGGCTTATTACAAGTAAAATTAGACAAAATCAAACCCCTACCATATATTAATTTAACAATCGTTGCAGTTTCCAATATCCTGTTTGTTGTTACTTCGGGCCATTCAATCGCGATTACGTTCATTACCTTTTACCTAGCGATTTATGCAGCCATTCACCTTAATCGGATAGTATTCCTTTATGGATATATACTCGGTTTCATCGTTTTGATTACCAATAACCTTGTAGGTGAAGAAAGCTTCATAGATATTCAATTTAGCTATAGTATTCTCGTTTACTTCCTAATTGGCGTTACTTTTATATATGTTATCCGTTTATCTGAAAAACAAACAGATCGTCTCGAAGAACTTCTTAAATCATCTGACGAAGAAGCGTTTAAGAAGGAACAACAAAAGCTTGCACTTGAAGCTAATGTGACAAAGTTGATTGATAATATGGAATCAGTAAATAAGGAATTGCAACTGAATATCGGACAACAACATGAAATGGCTGCTTCAATAAATGAAATTGCTATTGGCAGTCAGTCACAGTCAAACCAGATTTCAGATATTGCTCAGCATACAAATGATACGAAAATAAATATCGAAAACATCCATCAACAATCGAATGAATTATACAATGAATCAACAGAAGCTAGTAAATTAACAAATGCAGGCAAACATACCATCCAAACTTTACAACAAAATATTCATCAGTTAGAGGAAATCATTGTTCAAGTTAATAAAACATTTAATATATTAAATGAACGAATCTCTGAAACAAATTCATTTGCTGGAACAATTAAACAAATCACTGAACAAACGAACCTTTTAGCTCTGAATGCATCTATTGAAGCAGCACGTGCTGGAGAAGCTGGTAAAGGATTTGCTGTTGTAGCTGAAGAAATTCGCAAATTAGCTGTACTAACCGGCCAAGCTACAGCAAACATTTCCTCAAATCTTACAGAGTTAAATAAAAGTAACCATGAAGCAATTGAAAAGCTCGAATCTAGTAGTGAAATGATTCATAATAGTGTTTCTTCAACAAATGAAGTAACTGGTTACTTTGAACAAATATACGCTACACTCCATAAGCTTGAAGACAGTTTAAAAGACTTTACGAATCTTGCCGAGCAAGTGAAAGGGCAGTCTGGTGAAGTTGAAAGCTCAACAAATGATTTGGCAGCGATTATTGCCCAAGCAAGCTCAAGTATTCAAGAAATGAGTACAACTGTCGAAACATTAACAGCAAGCAATCAACAGACTACACAGATTATGGATACACTCGTAACAGATGCTATAAAAATTAAAGACGAATTTAAATAAATATCAATCGTACTAATAGATTGTCCCTTTTATAGGCTAGTTTTTGGAATTAGCCACAATTGAGACAATCTTTTTTTTATGTGCTCTATATATCAAACAATGTATACTTCTAATTTGAAACTTTACCTAGTTTGAGCTCTATAAATAAACCGTTATAGAGAAGGTTTGATAACACATCCATTTAAACTTAAAGTCATTAAAAAATGAATTCCTTCAAAAATCAGCACGAAAATATTGTAAGAAATGTTTTACAAATTGTAAAAAATATATTACAATCAATTATAAGAGGTGATGCTATTTGTTATCTAACAAATTAGTTCAATTTCGAGCAGAAAAAGGCTGGACTCAGGAGCAACTTGCCAAAAAGGTTGGTGTTAGTCGCCAAACTATCGCAACTCTAGAAAAGAACAAATATAACCCATCCTTGATTCTTGCCTTTAAAATAGCCAATGCCTTCGAAAAACCATTACCAGAAGTTTTTGATTATAAGGAGGAGTTGTAAAGATGCTCTTGCTAAAAATATTGTTTATCGCAATCATTTTTCTAAGCCAAATGTATGTGATGAAATTTCAATCGAGTGATGAAGGAAATGATGAAAGAGGCAAAGAAATACAACTTAAAACAAATAGTACACTGTACAATTTATTATATTTAGGAATTATTCTACTAGTTGTCCTTCACTTATGTGATGTAGTCCCAACTACTTCTCTACCAGATTTATTATTATACTTTATCCTTTCGATAAGCGTTTTCGGTACTGTTTTTACCTTTGTAAATAAACATCGCAGTAATTACTAAAAACGATAATGTATACAGCCTCTTAATTGAGGTCTTTTTTGTTGTAAACTACATGTTAATAATATTAAACTCGTAATGGACTGTTCAATTTATTCTACTAATTTATCTAGAAGGATTACACTTTACTACAAATTATAGTAGATTAACCCTCCTACCATATACTCTCCTTCAATTGTTTAACTATCTCTATATAGTTTTTTTCTAGATATTTTCCTTCTTAATTCCTAATATTAAGGCGTCATTTTAATATATATTAGGTTTAATCGCTTATTTTTCATGTTTATTTTGACAAATACTTACAAGCCCAATTATGATGTTAGTAGATTAATTAATCGTTTTATTTGGTATACCAATTATTAAAAGCAGATTAGTAACTTCTATGTTAAACAGTGGTAGAGATTAATAGTAGGTACGTCTACTAGACTAGTTATGTTTATTAGAGGAGGATTAATGATGAGAAAAATCAAATCTCTTGGAATGTTACTTTTAAGTTTTACTTTGTTCTTTGCACTATCTTTACACTTCCAACCGGCAAAAGCGAGTGCAGCAGTTCAAACGACGAAAACTCCAGTTGTCTTTGTTCATGGGCTAACTGGATCAGATTCAAACTTTGCACTTATTAAAGGGTATTTACGTACACAAGGCTGGGCTAGTAATGAGCTTTATGCCATCGATTTACCGAGTAAGCAAGGTCACCAGGAATTGAATTCAGCAGCTATTCAACGCTTTGTTGATAACGTATTAAGTCAAACTGGAAGTACGAAAGTAAATATTGTCGCACATAGCATGGGTGGAGCAAACAGCCTTTATTACATCTTAAACAAAGGCGGTGCCTCAAAAGTTGACAAGCTAGTTACATTAGGTGGTGCGAACCAGCTGACAACTAGAGTAGCTCCTCAAGGAATTGACACAACTTCTATTTATTCAACAAGTGACTATATCGTAAGGCCGTATTTATCAAAGCTTTATGGTGCAAATAATATTGAGATTCGCGGAGTTTCTCATATCGGGCTTTTATCTAGCTATCAAGTAAACAGCTTAATTAAAACAGCACTTCAAGAATAGGTACAAACAAAAGGTGATTCAACCGGGTCACCTTTTACTTTTCGTAGATTATACTGTTCATGTTTTCTTTTTTTCTAGTAGACGATTTCCGATTTCCTTGAATTCCTCACTATCTATCATCGGAGGTTCATCATCAGCCTTTTTTAATTTCATGCTTATAAAACCTGTGAACAGTGCAAATAGTAGTGACCCGTACCAAGAAAACTCAATTCCCTCCATTACAGTATCAAGCACGACAATTAATCCAAATGTAAGAGATATATCTAAAATAAATGGCACGATTCCTTTACTCGTTTTAATCATTCCAAAAGATTTCAATACTTTTGGTATTGCACCTGTAATCATCGAGAGCGGAATTTCGAGAAGAACATACGAAACAATAAATATGAACAAGTCACGAAATGAATGAAATTGTAAGCCTAGTAATCTAATTACAAGTATTTCAAAAAAAGTAATACAAGCAATTAATCCTCCGACTATAACGAAGCTGACTATTAATGTTTTTATTTTATCAATTATCCATCACCTCTCTCTATATTTTAACAATTTTTGTTAGTTTTTAGCAATGCTAGAAAAGAGGATGAATAGCCGAATAGGATATTTTTTATAGACATTTGTGTAAATACAAACAAAGGTAATGCATATAAAACACATTACCTTGTTCATGATTAGTGAATACAAACTTAAATCTTATTAGCTAACGAATGTTTGTACATATAGCAAAACAATCTTATGATGGTATTTACCTAACTTACCAACTTACTGTTTTGGCACTTTTACTTTAAAGGAAGCAAACTCAATTGGTTGTATCAAGTTCCCTTTAAATTCTAATTCTTTTTCTTTGCCATTTTCATCGATCTCCACGCTTCCCCCTTCAGAAGGAATAACGATATAAGGTGTAATCGTTAATTCTGTGACAGTCGAATCAACAGGATCAAAATGCTTACTACTCTTGAACACAATTCTATCCTTTATTTTTTCACCAGATGCCCCGCCAGAGTGTCCAGTTATTTCATTACCGTTTTGGTCAACTACCATGAAGTCAATATTTCCGCCTCGACTTAATTCAAAATCTGTTTCCTTTTCAGAACTCTTATAGGCGATACTTATACCTGTTTTACTAAAAGACATATCTGTTACAGTAAGGTTCAAGCCATCAACAGATTGTGTATGTTGAACAGGTACTTTAGAAATGTTCGATATTTTTTCAATAGGAGTTGAGAAATACCATTTCTCGCCATTCTCTCCGTAAAGAATTAATCCTAGTTCAAACTTGTCTGGCATATCATCAGTAACATTTATTTCTTGAATAGCTGTCCGTGTTGTTGTCGTAAGTAGTTCCTCACCGTAACTACCTGTTGAACTAGCAGGTGACTTTCCGTTAATCGTATAGTCCATTCCTGCCCCAAAATAATGATCTCCAAGCTCTTTATCCGTTTCAATATAGAGCCCAATTGAAATATTATTTTGGTCATATAATATTTCAGCAAGCGTAACCGATATGCCATTAACTTTCTTTGTGTCACCTATTTCAGACGTCAACCCATTTTCTTGTGCTTGTTTTAAAGTAAGTAGGTCAGAATTTCCGAAAACAGAACCGATTATCGGTATTTGTGACAAACTTTTTGCTAAAGCCGGAGAAAAGTATGAGGAACCAATCAAAATTCCAACTATCGCTGCCGCACTGCATAAAGAATAAATCACTTTTCTTTTCATATTTATTTTTTTATGTGATGGTGCATTTACCTGCTCTTGAGCTTTCTCAATTCCTGACCGAATAGCTAAACGAATTTGGTCTTGCGGAAACTCCTCTGAACAATTATGTGACCTTTTCATTTAAATGATAACTCCTTTCTAATTCAATTTTTAACTTTTTCCGTGCTCTCCGTAAATTCGTTTTTACCGTACTAACCGGTTTCTCCATAATCTCAGATATATCCTTAATCGTAAGGTCATGATAGTAATATAAGATGATCGATGTTTGGTAGGAAGAGTTCAACCTTGATAATGCCTCACTTAAATGGAAGGAATCTAGCTCATCTTCCTGCTTACTGTCTAGCCTTTTTAGCAGTTCGCTTTCCTCATATGGAATCATTTGGTCTCTCTCTCTTAAAACCCGATAGCATTCCCGAATTAGAATTTTAACTAACCAAGTGGAAAAATACTCTGGGTTTCTCAGTTGTCCAATTGAAAGAAAAGCTTTGTACGCTGTCTCTTGAATTGCATCCAATGCCTCTTCTTTTTTCCCTACATAAGATAAAGCCTTGTAATATAGCATTTTTTCCTCTTCAAAAAGTAATTGTTCAAATGCATGAGCATCTCCATTAATCGCCCTTTTAACAGTCTGTATATCATGTTTCATTCGCTTCTTTTCCCTCCTCTCACTAATTAGAGTAATTTGGAACGACATAAGGTTTCACAAATTTCATATTCATATTATTTTTCTCTAATTCTATTATTTATCATTGTATAAAAGAAACTCATAATTACTGTTTATATAGGAGAAGACCTCCCCAAAAAAACAACTCAGTAAAAGGCAACAATGTTTACAAAAACAGTCCTGATTCCTTATTTTGCAGTTTTATTTTCACTATATATTATTTCATAAATTTTCCTGAAATGGTTAAACTATCACTAACCTTATAGCACCAGCAAACCCCTATATGACAAATGTCATACCTGACTCATGACAGCTATGTCTACACATCCTTTTTTCTTACACTTATACTTGAATTACCTTATAGTGAAAGGAACGAAACAATGACAATTTCAACAAAACAATTACGGAAGCAAGTTGCTCCCTTTGAAAAAGCGAACACAAAGGCAAGTATTATACAGCTTATCAATACGTTAGGACCGTATTTTCTTCTATGGATTTTAGCTTACCTCAGTCTATCGGTTTCTTACGTTTTAACATTAGCAATATCTGTCGTTGCGGCAGGATTTTTAGTTCGGGTTTTCATCATTTTTCACGATTGTTGTCATTACTCGTTTTTCAAAAATCGGACAGCAAATAAAGTACTTGGTACACTTACTGGTGTACTCACGTTATTCCCATATAGTCAATGGCAACATGACCACTCGATTCACCATGCAACTAGCAGTAATTTAGATAAACGCGGTACCGGTGATATTTGGGTGCTTACTGTAGATGAATATTTAGCAGCGTCTACTTGGAAAAAAATCGCATACCGCATCTATCGTAATCCATTTGTCATGTTTGGTTTAGGACCAATTTATGTGTTTCTCATTATGAACCGTTTCAATAAAAAAGGTGCTAAAAGGAAAGAACGTTTAAACACATATTTGACTAATTTTCTAATCCTTCTCGTTGGAGGGCTAGTATGTCTTGTCATTGGGGTTAAAGCATTCTTATTAGTACAGGGACCAATCTTCTTAATTTCAGGAACTTTAGGCATTTGGTTATTTTATGTACAGCATACCTTTGAAGATTCTTATTTTGAGCACAATGAAGAGTGGAATTTTGTATTAGCTGCTGTTGAAGGAAGCTCTTTTTACAAACTTCCGAAGCTCTTGCAATGGTTAACAGGTAATATCGGCTATCACCATGTTCATCATTTAAGCCCAAGGGTCCCTAACTACAAGTTAGAAGAGGTACACAATCATACCGAACCGCTCCAACAGGTACCTACGATTACTCTTTGGACCAGTCTAAAGTCATTAAAGTTCCGTCTATGGGATGAACAAAATAAAAAATTTGTCGGATTTAATTATATAAATCAATATAAAAGAACAAGTCAACCATAGTCGTCTATGATAAACTAACATCGTAAACACTTATATAAAAGACATAGCTAACGAAAAGCAATTGGTTAATCCAATTGCTTTTATTTAAAGGAGAGAGTATGTTTCGTCTAAAAAAAAGGAAGCTGCTTCATTTTCAAAAGGGTAATGGTATTTCACCATATATATGGGCTTTTCTCAGCATTTTACCGTTCTATTTTATCTTTCAATCATCGTCTACTATTGAAATCGCGGTTGGAATTAGTTTAACGATATTATTTTTCATTACGTTCCGATACTCATTTATTTCGAATGGCTGGCGTGTATATGTATTAGCAATCGTCCTTATCGGAATATCCTTTGCAACTACCTATCTCTTTAATTATTTTTATTTTTCCTTTTACATCGCTTATTTTATCGGAAATATAAAAGATCGAATTGCATTTATGACATTGTATATTATCCATTTAGTAACAGCAGCAGCAGGCATTAATGCCAGCTTCTTCTTACATGAACAATTGCTATTACAACAATTTCCCTTTGTCATCTTAAGTTGCATTAGTGCGATACTATTGCCTTTCAGCATTTACAATCGAAACGAACGTGGCCAGCTTCAGGAAAAACTCGAGGATGCAAATAAACGTATTTCTGAACTAGTGAAAATTGAAGAGAGACAAAGAATCGCACGGGATTTACACGACACATTAGGACAAAAGCTTTCGATGATTGGTTTAAAAAGTGATTTAGCTAGAAAGCTCATCTACAAGGATCCGGAAAAAGCACGGAATGAAATGAAAGACGTCCAGCAAACGGCACGATCTGCTTTAAATGAGGTACGAAAAATCGTCTCACAAATGCGTGGTATTCGTTTAGTTGAGGAAATTGACCATGTAAAAAAGATGTTAACAGCGGCTGAAATTTCATTTGAATGTACCTCAGAACCATTAGAAAACGTACCATTGTTAACAGAAAATATCCTAAGTATGTGTTTGAAGGAAGCAATCAATAATGTGGTGAGGCATAGTCAAGCATCTACTTGTATCATTTCAATTCAACAATCATTAACAGACGTTGAGATGGTCATTAAGGATAATGGGATTGGCAGCATTACGAACGATAACTTCACAAAAGGAAATGGTCTATCAGGAATGAAAGAACGACTAGAATTTGTAAATGGCTCATTACAAATCGATTCAAAAGATGGAACGACCCTTATTATTAATGTACCCACTTCTGCAAAAGGGTCTGATTGAGGAGGTATTTAAATGATACGCATTGTCATCGCCGAAGACCAACAGATGCTATTAGGCGCGTTAGGTTCACTGCTGAATTTAGAAGACGACATGGAAGTAGTCGGCAAAGCAAGTGACGGGAAGGAAGCCATTGCACTTGTTCAAAAGGAAAAACCGGATATATGTATTATGGATATCGAAATGCCTGGTATGACCGGACTTGAGGCAGCTGAACAGCTAAAAGGCTTTGGCTGTAAAGTACTTATCTTAACAACATTCTCTCGCTCTGGCTACTTCCAACGTGCCTTAAAAGCAGGAGTAAGCGGCTATCTCCTAAAAGACAGCCCCAGTGAAGAACTCGCCAGCTCGATACGCAGCATCATGTCCGGCAGACGTATCTATGCTCCCGAACTAATGGATGACATATACAGTGAAGAAAATCCATTAACAGAACGGGAAAAAGAAGTTCTAGAACTCGTCGCTGATGGAAAAAACACGAAAGAAATCGCCGACCAGCTCAGCATCAAAACTGGTACAGTTCGAAACTACATTTCTACTATATTAGAAAAGCTCGATGTAAAAAACCGCATTGAAGCTATTACACAGTCGAAAGAGAAGGGCTGGTTTAAATAGAGTAGTGTATTTATTTATTTTGATGATCTTTGATGATCGATTTTAATAGGCACGTATTTGTTTGTCCTTCATTTTTGATGAAGGACTTTTGTTTGGACTTCATTAGACAATGGATGTTATTGCTCATGGAATTCATAGGATGGATGAAGGTTGCTTTTTCATTCGGACATGATCGTTTTGGTCTTCATGAGGCGGATGAAGGACATTTCTTCTTTCAACTAATTTCATTTTGGTCTTCATAAGCTCGATGAAGGACATTTCTTCTTTCAGCTAATTTCATTTTGGTCTTCATAAGCTCGATGAAGGACATTTCTTCTTTCAGCTAATTTCATTTTGGTCTTCATAAGCTGGATGAAGGACATTTCTTCTTTCAGCTATTTTTTTTTGGTCTTCATAAGCTTGATGAAGGACATTTCTTCTTTCAGCTAATTTCATTTTGGTCTTCATAAGCTCGATGAAGGACATTTCTTCTTTCAGCTATTTTTTTTTTGGTCTTCATAAGCTTGATGAAGGACATTTTTCCATTCAGCTAATTTCATTTTGGTCTTCATGAGGCGGATGAAGGACATTTCTTCTTTCAGCTAATATTATTTTGGTCTTCATAAGCTTGATGAAGGACATTTCTTCTTTCAGCTAATTTCATTTTGGTCTTCATAAGCTCGATGAAGGACATTTCTTCTTTCAACAATTTTTATTTTGGTCTTCATGAGGCAAAAGAAGGGTCATTACTTCATTCAGTCATAATTGTTTTGGGTTTCATCATATCCTTGATGAATCAGGTTTCTCAAATATTTACGAATATTCCCTGATTCATCTAACTCATATAACGGATTTCACTCGTTATCTCTATGTTTTTCGGCTTCACCGACATTATTATAGACATTGCTATAGATGCCTCTCCAAAAGTTTATAAAAGTTATAATTTAGTTTCCCAGAATAAGTACTTCTACCTGAATCTAGTTTCATTAGTATTTAAAGATATTTAATAGAGTATCCTATAGCTTCAAGTCAATATGCATATTATTTCGTTGCACACTCCCACATAAAATATGACATCCTACAATCATTTATTTATAGTTTGAGACAAGTTATTTGCCGTTCACACCAATCACGACAATTATTTTGTAATTTCCTATTAAGTTTTCTACTCCCCTAGAACAACTCTTTAGTAGTTAAAAAGCATATTTCATTTCTACTGATTCAATTACACAGACCCTTCTCTCCTAAGTTCCATAGTTTATACTATAGCGATATGGAAGGAGGAGTATTAATGGGACGTCATTTTAAGAAGAAAAAAAGAAAAGTTTATCGTACTTGTGAGCAAAATAATAATGAGAATGTGAATAATACGACAGTTAATCCTACGCAACAGGAGCCTGATATCGTGGATCCTACACGTACAATTGTAAATACAACGATTAATCCCCATGTTGTAAGACATATCCATCCTACTAATGTAGTTAATGTTAACCGTGATGTTTATCGCATTGAACACTATTATCCAGTAGAAGTTTCCAATGTAAATGATACGGTTGTTGAAAACTTTAATTGTGGTAGTGACTTGAATAACCCTCGATGTCGCCGAATGAATTGTCGTAATACAGATTAATTGAAAAAGGGTATTCAGTGCACTCACTGGATACCCTTTACGTTTCAAACTAGGAATATTCTAGCCTTTCATATCAATCAAAATAGGTGGTTCACCCTTTAAAAGGTGAATTTCAATCCTGTTTTCATTGATTGTTAGTTTTGGTCGCTCACTATAGCTTTCTACATCAGTACCAGTACCCATATTGCCATAGACAGCATGTGCGAGCCATGTTTCACCAATTGGTACTTCCGTTTGAATTGTCGGAATGACTGTTCGTTGATGAAGGATGTTTGTGTTTGCATTTGGGAAGAGTGGCGTACTTGTTCCAGTGCCATGTAAAATGACTACACCACTTTGAGCATTCTTATTTTCTACAAAGCAGCCGTTCTCATCACGTTTGATCGGATAATTTTCCTCTTCTAACCCTAGAGCAAAACCGCCTTCTGCAGTATGTAACGCTCTGTTTGTTTGAATACAATGAATACGAATATGCCAAGGATTACCTGGGACAATCCATGTCTTCACATTAACATCGGTCCATGGATTCCATTTTGTAAGCATGTAATGTTCAGCTATTTCATAGTATGTGGATGTTCGTTTCACACGATAGAGATTATCGCCTTCACTAACTGCAAGTGTCGAATCAAATGCACCTTGTCCAAGACCCCATTCTGCCCGTGGGACACTAAATCCGAAAACATTTGAATAGACAAACTTTTCATATTTTGCAGATGTATGCGTATGTTCATTCGTTGTAGGATGTCCAGTGTTGAAGGCAAGAATATGGTTATTTGACTTATTTCTACATAAGACCATATGTGGTTGGTTTTGTATCTTATTATTTTTTAATGGAGGTAGTGGCTCCTCTTCTGCAAGCCAAAAAGGGTCGTCAGTTGCTAATGCTAACGGTAAAAATGTTTTTAATGCCCAATACGGTGAACCAGATGAGTTGTAGTTTTCTGCCATGATAAGATTTTGATAGTGGTAACCAACAGTAAGTATTCCTTGTTCATTAAAGATTGGTTGTCTGAACCAATAGCGTAAATTTCTTAAGATGATTCCTTTCATCACCCCTAGTGAAAACGGCGAAATTCCTGCAAAAACAGCGGCGCTCCAGAAGGCGGATTGGGCAAATCGATACGTTAAGCTTCGCCCATATGGGATTGCAGATCCGTCACTCGCAAACCAATAAATAAACTCTTGAGCAAATTGTTCCGCTCTCTGTTTATAACGTTTTGCGCGGAGAGGGTCTTCTCGTTCCATATATTTTGCATAAATAAGGGAGTAAAAGTGAATTGCAAAAGGACCATAATAATCTGCATGACCGTTTATTCCATCTTCATACCAGCCATTGCCTAAGTAAAACTCATCGATCCTCGTTAAGTTTCGTTCTATCACGCTGCTACTGTAAGGCTCACCGACATGTTTTAGTCCTAGGTTGACTAAGATAGGGAAGAACAACCAGTTGCAATCATGGACTTCTACTCGATTAATTTGCTGAAGCCATTCAGATAGGTTCTGCTTTTCATCACTGCTTAACGGATCCCATAGTTTATGTGGAATAAGTAACAGAGCTAGGCCGAATACTGCCATTTCAACACTTCGTTGGTCATAGTCATTAAGCTCTCCCCAATATTCTTCATGCTGTCGGTTTGTTCCGTTTTTTATCCCTTGAATATGGTGGTCCCAAATATCATACTCTTCATCTTCACCTGCAAGCATTGGTGCTAGTCCCCATAAGATCCTGGAAAAGCCCTCCATTCCAGCAACTTTATCTGAAAAGGCAGAGCCATTGTTGCCTAGTTTCAATATAGCATGCCCTTTGCTATAATGAGGCTTTATTTGTTCAACTATTTGTTTTAATGCTTGTCGAACTTCTTCTCTCGTTTTTAGCTTATTACTGCTTATTGTTTGCATAGGATAATCCCTCCTACTAGTAGATGAGCTTACCAAAACAGCTGCCGGTTTCCTTTTAACATTGTGAGTCCTTCGACAAAATAATAGTCTCCATATATAAGCGGAACATCGATGTTTTTACCTTCAGGATAGTGACTTGTGCCACTTAAAATAAGACCTTCCTCAGTTTCATCATACCAAGCCCCATAATTTTCATATAACGAGCGCAGAATGTTTATACCGGCTTTTTTGTACGTATTTTTCTCTGTTGGTGCAACTAAATCAGCTAGCAAAAGTAATCCACATGCTGCGATTGCTCCTGCTGATGTATCACGAAAGCATGTGATATGGTCAGGCAGGCGAAAATCCCAATGTGGGACATCGTCTTCCGGCAGGTTGGCGATAAAAAAGTGTGACACGCTTTTAGCTGCTTGTAAAAAGCGTTCAGACTTCGTATTCCGATACAATAAAGCTAAGCCGTAAATTGCCCAGGCAGCTCCTCTTGACCAAGCCGAATCAGGTCCATAGCCTTGTCCGCCAATTGCTTCGATTTTCTCACCAGTCTTCGCATCAAAGCGAATAATATGATGGACTGACCCATCCTTTCGAATAAAATGGTCCAATACCGTGTCACCATGTTTCTCAGCAATGATTTCGAATCTTGGATCGCCTGTTACTTCAGATGCCCAAAACAATAACGGTAAATTCATGACACAATCAATAATCGCCCAGCCGGAATTATCCTCGTCTTCATGCCACGGGTTCCATGCTCGAATAAAGTTTCCTTTTGCATTAAATCTTCCTGCTAATAAATTGGCTACTAATAAAGCACGTCGTTTCGATTGTTCAGTTCCGTTCGTTTTATAATTTGCGACACTTGTTAATGTCCACATAAACCCCATGTCATGGTCTAATCGATAATAGTCAGTAATCACTTTATCAAGTTTCTCCTCACACTGTTCAGCAAGCTGCCTTAGCGATTCATCCTTCGTTTCACGATATACTAACCATAATAGACCTGGCCAAAAGCCTGCAGTCCACCAGTGCGGCGGCTCTAACTGATATATCCCTCCTACACTTGCATGCGGAAAGTTCGCTCCGATTCGCTTACTTGTTTTTTCAAGTTTCATTTGAACCATTTTTAATGCATCATCAACCCATTGTTCTGTCATGTTCTTCACCTCATTTTCGATAAACATTATTTAACTGCTTTTTATACTCAGCAGGAGTATAGCCTGTAAACTTTTTAAAGCAAATGCTGAAGTATTGAGGATTATTATAGCCAACTTTTTCACATACTTCATACGTCTTCATATCCGCTTTTTGCAGCTCTTCCATTGCTTTCTTCATCCTGATCTCCAACAAATACTCACCAAAATTAAATCCCTTTTCATGTTTAAAAAGATTGCTTAAATATGGTGTACTAACATGGATTGATTCTGCTACCTTTTTAAGGGTCAACGTGCTGTCATGATAATGTTTCTTTATATAATTAATTGCTTGGTCGACATGACTATAGTTGTTGCTGTCCTTGCTTCTCTCCATTGCATCACACCATTGTTGGATAAGGTGATTTAATATCGCAATCATATCTGAAAGGGTTTTCATTTCAATGATATCTTTATAAATGTCTGATGAATTGAAGCTTTTCACTTCTTCTTTCTTCCACTTTTCGACTTCAAAAAATAGCATTGTACTAAACTTTAAAGCTAGTATTTTTAAATCACTTAACGGCACAGACTTTTTGTTAATAATTGCTTTATGTAATTGATTAAGAGTTTCCTTTACCTTATCAGGGATTCCTAGCTTAATTTGTGTTTCCAATTCTAATTCAAGCCCTTTTAAACAATTTTCGGCTTCTTCATTGCTAGATACTGTGTCCTCAAAAGAGATTATTCGTCCTGTCCCGATAATATGTCTTACATCCATTGCTAAATGAGACTCGACAAGTGATTTTCCTAGTTCAAATAAGTTAGGATATGTTCGACCAAGCGTGATTGTTACAGTATGTTCGGTTAACATTTGAGATAATTGTTGGGCAAGTTCCCCTTTTCGTTTATCCGATTCATCTGTTAGCGAAAGTAATATTGCATGTTCATTAGGATTCAGTTCCATGACGCTATATGTTTCCTCTGCAAATAGGTCTGAAATCAAGTCGGTCACAGTCTGTTTCGTTTTTCCATCTAGTACTGTCGATGAATGGACGAGCATTGCCGCATATTCTGGTCCTTCTAACGCAATCCCGAGTTCAACTAACTCTTTTTCTACATCAAATTGCTGTCCTCCATTATTAACTAATTCTTTGAAAAATCTTTGATGAAGGTATGGCAGAGATTCTTTTATGCGTCGTTCCTTTTTCGTCTCTTGTTCCCAATCTTCCAAAGCCTCTTGTACTTTCTTAAGGAGCAGTTCGGAGTCGACCGGTTTTAATAAATAATCAAACGCTTTAAGTTTAATTGCTTCTTGAGCATATTTAAAATCTTCGTACCCGGTAAGGAAAATAATTCTCGTTGCATGACTTAGTTCTTTAATCTTTTTTCCCATTTCCAAGCCGTCCATAAATGGCATATTAATATCTGAGACGACCACTTGCGGTTGTTCCTTCGCAATTAATTCAAGCGCTACTTCTCCATCACCGGCCTCTCCGACAATACTTATTCCTTGTTCCTCCCAATTGATTGACTGACAAATCCCTCGACGAATAATCCGATCATCCTCAACAACAATCATTTTATACATCCCCGTTGATTTCCCCTTTCGTTTTGGGAATAGTTATTCTTACGACTGTACCTTGACCAGGTTCACTCATAATCGTTAAGCCGTATTGTTTACCAAAGTGGATTTTAATTCGTTCATGTACGCTTTTTAAGCCTATGCCAATAAAGCTCTTTTTTTCTTGAAAAGATACATCTAATTCTTTGACGATTTCAGCTAATTTATTTTTTTCAATTCCATTTCCGTTGTCAGCGACCTCAAGGTATATATCCCCTTCACACTCGTAACCCTTAATCGTAATTTTCCCTAGCCCTCGCTTTTGTTTTACCCCATGATAGATTGCGTTTTCGATGATTGGCTGCAAGGAAAGCTTAATAATATTGCAGGCGAGAATGTCTTGTTCTACATCTACCTCATAGGAGAAGTCATCTCCATAACGCATTTCTTGAATAAATAAATAGTGTTTAATATGTTCAATCTCGTCTTTAATCGGAATAATTTCTCTTCCTTTACTAATACCTATCCGAAAAAAGCTAGAGAGTGCAATGACCATTTGACTGGCATCTTTATTAAGTCCCATATCACATAGCCCTTTAATAGAATAAAGCGTATTATAAAGGAAATGCGGGTTTATTTGTGCATGCATAATTGCAAATTCTAGTTGGCGTTTCTCCTCTTGTTCTAAGCGGATTTGGTCCATCAAGTTTTGACTTTTCGTTAGTAATTCCTTAAAGCCGTTATGAAGGATTTTCATTTCTTCCGGACCTGATGTTTCATCATAGAAACTGAGACTTTTTTCATTAATTGAACGCATTTGATTCGCCATTTTTTCAAAAGGCTTTGATATGTACTTTCCTACGATTGACGCTAAAAAGATTGCACTTACGATCATTAAGATAATAAAAAATACTGTAGAATGTTTAATATAGTTTACTTTATTTAACATTTCATCTTGCGGTACGACAGCTGCAAGCTTCCAATTATTAGCTTCGATCGTATCATATATGACAATCATATCTTCCGAGGCAGCACTTTCATAGGAAAATTGCCCGCTTTCTTTATCAAGTTTTTGTATTGTTTGTAATGTGTTTCTATCTAGCTTATATTCCTTTTTCACATTTTTCGATTCAAATTTACCATCAGGACTAATTAGAGCTAAATATCCGTTTTCCCCAATTAATGATTTATTCAATACTTGTTCGAAAAATTCATCTCGCAAGTTAAATAATACAATCCCTTTATTAGATGTTTCAATCAAACGAAAGACCGACATCACTTGATCATTTGTGTTAAAAATTTTATCTTCGTGGATATTTCTCCAATAAAAGCCTTCGTTACTTCCTTTAAACTTATCAAAATAGTAATCATAAGGTACAGTTGGATTCGACGTATAATCACTATGATAGAGCAAAAATTCTTCCTCATTTAAATCAATTAAGACGGATTCGAGGATGACGTTATATCTTGAGTAAACAAGCTGTAAGCTTCTATCGATATCAACATAGTACTCCGGCTTAATATCTGATTCTTTCGTACCGACGAGGTTAATAATTTTCGGATCGCTTGAAACTGAAACTAGTTGTTGAAATACGTCTGAAAGCATATAGTCTAAATAATTTTTCGTCTGGAATATCGTATCATTGACATTTTTATAAGCATTTTCTTCAATTTGTGCGGTTGCAAGCATAGAGGATACCCATCCAGAAACAGCAATAAAAAAGATAATGATAGGTAAGTAGAGCGTATTAATCGTTGATTTAATAGAGTATAAAAAATACTTTCGAATAAAGTTTTTTATTTTTTGAACCATCTTTTCTCCCACCCGAAAATATATCATTCGATATTTATACTCATCGCTAGAATTAAGTGCTGATGAAATAGGGACACCCATTTTCTAATAGAGGTGTTATGTGCATGTTGTAAATTGCAAGATTTTCTCCCTACTAACCACAATAACTGATCTTATGTAAGCGGTAAACAAAATTGTGAAAGAATTTAGATAATATGAGATAGTGATAGCCTAAAACTAATTTATACTCATTTATGGAACATGACCCTCTCAATTCTGATTGACTTAAACTAGCAAAATTCATAGAAATGTAAAAAAGCCGACTCCCATACTTAAGGAATCGACTTAGTAAGTTACGGTTTATTGTCCACTCTCAGATTGACTGGAATCCTTTAAACTAACTTTGATACCAATATAATACAAGGTCATTCATTGTCGAGGAGTACCCTTGTTGTCTTAACATTGTCGTTATATTCCCTCGATGATAAGTACCATGGTTCGCAACATGAAATAATATTTCTGAGTAGGCAGTTTCTCTAGCTCCTGTCCAAGGATTATTCACAGTAATCTGTTGGTCCAAATCGTTTTGACCATTGAACCATTCTTCGTATTGTGAAGCTACTTCATTAAAAGACTTAACAAATTCATCTACAGAATAAGCACTTGTTTTTTCTAAATATGGCATAGCAAATGACATTGCTTCTTGCATCTCAATACCTTTTAGTACTTGTAGCCACATGACATCTACTACATAAATATGACTAAACGTTTTAGCGATTGTTGAATAAGAACTGCTAACCTCTTCAAAAAGGGCGTTGCTTGGTAACTCCCTCATTCTTTCTAGCAACACTTTATTCGCCCAAACATGGTACTCATACATATTTTTTGCATGGTTCATTTCATATCTACTCCTTTATTTCATCATTTTCGTTCCTACTGGTAGTATAAAAAAAGATATATGACAGCTGATTGTCATATATCTTCATAAACTTTTATTATTTTACTTGCCTCATCAAACAGAAGAGTCCGCAGCTCCACTGGTTTTATGATTTCAACCCCACTTCCAAAGCTTAAAAGAATAGAGAGAAACCACCTAGCATGTAAAGGTTGATAGACAGAAATCGTAAACGTCATACTCCCATCACTGTTTATCACTTTTGAACAATTTTGAAATTGATCTAAAACTTGTGCTATCGAATTAGGATTCACCCGAAGTACTACATCCTCAAATGCTTCTGAATGATTGTCTGAAAATGATGGGTCACTTTTCACTTCATGATTCGTCACAACCCTTTCTTCTGTTACAGTCAAATCCATCATCCGTGATAATTTAAAATCCCGATAAGCCTGGCGCTCTCTGCAAAATCCATATAAATACCAGTTACGATATTTATAATAAAGTTGAATCAATTCTACTTCGCGTGATGTAAATTCATTTTTCTTACTTACATATGTAAAACGAATGACTTTTTTTTCATGTACAGCTTTTCGCAAATTGATTAATAAGCTTGGCTCAGTCTTATGAGTTTCGAGGTCAACTGATAACGTCTTATTTTCTTCATTTGCATCAAGTGATTGTAATCGTTCTATCGTATGTTCAACATCCTTATCTGCAAAAACACTCGATAAACTTCTTAATACGGTAATTACATTCAAAATATCATAAGAACCGATTAAACTTTTGTCAAATTTGTATCCGTCTATAATCCCGAAGCCCCCGTTAGTACCATGGTAAGAAACAACAGGTATTCCTGCAGCACAAATTGCCTCGATGTCCCGATAAATGGTCCGTGGTGAAACCTGAAACTCATTAGCTAAACTAGAAGCCGACAAAATTTCATTATTCAGGAGCTTGAAAATAATCGATATCAAACGCTCTAATTTCAATTTACATACCCTCTCCTTACAAGTATCTGATAATACTTCTTAACTTTTTAGTGTCTATGTTATTTATAGTACAGCAAACATTTCCTATAGAGAACAAGACTATTAGAAAAGGTGATATCGACTAAAGTTTAGGAATCACGATGAGTCCTGGGACGATTCGGTGATGACTTATCTCTTGTTGAGGTGACCTTGAAGTTTGTTTGCAGATAGCCCCAGAAGCTATGTAGCTCACCACAGAACAACTAAGTACAAAAGTATATACTTAAAACCGTCAAAGAAAAAAACCTTTCCTCAAACCACTCGATACAGTTTAAGAAAAGGTTCATGACATTACTCACTTATTCAGCTTTTAACAAATCATAATACGCCATACTACCTAATATAAATGCTCCCATTCCGTGTAAGTCATTTTCTGATGTTGGTCGGTTCACATAATAGTCGTATACACCTGCAGATGTACCGATACAAATACCGCTTAAAATGAGTTTAGACTCGTTTTCATCGACCATATGCTCTAATAAACCTTTATAAGCTTTATCTACAACTGCACGGTAGGAGTGGTCTACATAGCCATGCTGAATTCCTTTTGCGATAAAGTATAGAAACAATGCCGAGCAAGATGATTCTAACCAGTTATCTCCTTGCTCACCTTTGTCGACAATTTGATACCACAAGCCCGTTTGGTCGTCCTGGAATTTTGCGATAGCTGGAATGAAGTCTTTCAGTGATGTTATTAATTGTTCTTGGCCCCTGCTTCTGTCTCCTAAAATTTCAAGTAAATCGATTAATGCTGTGCCGTACCAGCCGACAGAGCGACCCCAAAATTCTGGAGAACAGCCTGTTTCTTTATTAGCCCATGGCTGAGCTTTTTTCTCATCCCACGCATGGTAAAGTAACCTTGTATGTTCATCGAGCATATGTTTTCTCATCAATTTTTCTTGTAATAAAACTGTTTGGATGAGCTCTTCTTCATGGAAATGCTGGCTATAGAGCAACATGAACGGTCCTCCCATAAAGAGACCATCAAGCCACATTTGATATGGATATTTCTCTTTATGCCAGAATCCATTTTCTGATGTACGATTTAGCGTGTCTAAGGCACTGCGTAATCGTTTCGCTGCAATCATATACTTTGGATCCTTTGTTTCCTCATATAATGGAAATAATAAAATCCCCGCCATTGTTGAATCTAGCTCGTCTCTTGCAAAACACACATTCCCAAACTCATCTATTAAACTATCATAATACGCTTTAATATAGTCAAAGTATTCCTTTTTTCCTGTGGCTTGATAAACTCGGTACATTCCATATAAAAATACACCTTGGTGGTAATGAAAAGCATTAACAGGTGGCAGCTCCTCAGCACGGAATGTTTGCATTAATGCTTGGCATGCCTTTTCCGCCATAATCAATGGTGTTTCAACTGAAATTTGTTCTACTGTATTTCCCATTGTTCCTACCCCTTTTCATGTTTTTAATTACGTGAAAAAAACGTTCATTACAGGTTACTTTTGCTTCAATATATGAATTACACTATTTTGTTAGCGATGTGATCCACATTCATTCAGGAAGGACGAAACCCGTACCTTCCCGAATGATTTCGTATTTATTTTTTGAATGTCTCATCATATTTTGCTTTAGAATCTTCTATCGCTTTAGCCCATTCATCTAAAAATTCCTTCGCTGTTTTTTCATTACTCATTACTTGTTGAATTCCTGGGTCGACAATATTATCAAGAATTGAACGGTAATCCGGTAAATAGAACGGTGGCTCATATAGCTTAGTTTCTGCGTTTTCATATACTTCAAATGCTACTTTAATATGTTGTGCATTTTGAACCCACTCATCGTCTAATACTTCAGAGTTTGTTGGGATTTGACCAGTAGACTCATTCCATAAGCTTTGTGCTTCTTTAGAGTTAACAAACTCGACAAATTTCCATGCAGCATCTGGATTTTTTGAGCTTTTAAAGACTGCAACATTGACAGCGTTTCCACCTTCAGCAACATATTTTCCATCCTCTGTTTTCGGCAGTGGAAGTGTTTTAAATGTTCCTTCTTCTAATGATTTTTTGTGCTCTCCATATGAACCTACATTGTGGTGTACCATTGCAACAACACCAGTATCAAAGCCTGCAATCATTTCTTTGTAGCCGTTTGTTATGTCACTCTTCGGTGTGAACTTTTCATAGTAAGAAAGATACTTTTCAACAAACTCAACATGTTTTGGGTCATTAATATTTACTTTGCCATCTTCACTAAAGTAATCAAGACCACTGTAAGCAAACATCAAACGTTGTAGCTGGAAGGAGCCACCTGCACCACCACGAATCGTATAACCGTAGCGTCCATTGTCTTTGTCCGTCATTTGTTCAATTGCTGTAAAGAACTCGTCAAATGTTTCAGGTTCTTTTACTCCTGCTTCCTCAAACCAATCTGTACGGATCCAGATTGTATCTAAGTTTTGTGCGTATGGAACTCCGTAAAGCTTCCCATCTTGGGTAATTTTTTTATTGAATTCAATTGCGCTAGCGTTAATTTTATCTTTCAATTCTGATCCTTCAAAATAGTCATCTAAAGGTAATAAAGCTTCACGAATTGCAAATTCAGGCAGCCATGTTGTTTGCACAGAACCGACGTCAGGTGTATCATTTGCCGCAATTGCTGCATCATATTTAGATTTTGCTGATTTATTTGGTATCCCTACATACTCAACGTCAATGTCCGGATTTTTTTCTTCAAACTGTTTAATTACTTCTTCCCATAACGGTGTCCGTTCTGGGCTTGCATTTTCATCCCAAAACGTAATTTTTGCAGGGCCGTCCGTTTTGCCGCCTCCTGATTCCTTTCCCCCCGATGATGGTTCATTACCCCCACTACAACCAGCAAGGACTAAACCAGAAACCATTGATAATGCTAGAATTGACTTTGCTAATTTTTTATTAAACTTAAACATTCCATTTCCCCCTTTGTTTTTTACTATGGCTCTTTTCTAAAAGAGTGTTGCTTTTCGCATTGACTTTATCAAAGGTTGGTTCGAGCGGAAGTGCGAGACTCCTGCGGGATGCGTGGGAGAGGTGAGACCCCACAGGCGTGTACGCCGAGGAGGCTCACCACCCACCCCGCGGAAAGCGAGTACTGTAGCGGAAACCAACCAAAACAACAACTAAGTAAAAAGCAACAATGTTTGCGAAAACAGCCTTTACTATATAAAATTAACCTTTGACAGCGCCACCCATCCCATTAACGAGGTGCTTCTGTGCATAGGCAAATAATATAACTGCAGGAATTAAAGCGATTACACTTCCGGCTGCTAGTGCACCGTAATTGACATTAAATTCACCCATCATTGAACTTAACCCGACAGGAAGTGTAAATTTCGATTGTTGATTGTTTAACATTAATGCGAGTAAAAATTCATTCCATGTATAGATGAATGTAAATACTCCTGTTGCGACGATTCCCGGTAGTAATAACGGAAATACGACATGTCGTAAAGATTGTAATTTTGAACATCCATCAATCATCGCAGCTTCTTCCAATTCCTTTGGCACGTTCGATATGAAGCCTGCCATTAAAATCGTTGTAAATGGAATTTCCACTGCTGTATACGTAATAATGAGCGCTAGTGGATGACTTATTAACCCTAAATTTTTAAAGATAATGAACAATGGGATAATCATCATTGCTCTAGGAATGAATTGTGTACACAATAACATCAGCATAAAGCTTTTTTTGCCTTTAAATTGATATCTTGCTAATGCATAGCCCGATAATGTTGAGCAAATAAGTACGATGACTACCGTACATAGACCGACGATTAAGCTATTTTTGAAAAATGTTGCAAATCCAATATTTGACCAAGCATAGACAAAGTTTTCAACGGTTGGATTTGACGGTACATATTGCAATGGTCGTTTGATAATGTCCCCTTCTGGTTTTAACGCAGTATTAATCGTCCAGTAAATAGGAAACATTGTAAAACTAAGCATTAATGCAAGTGGCAAGTATAAAGTTAGCATTCTATCTAGTTTCTTATTTTTCGATAACATTCCTTCACTCACTCCTTTTCATAACGGGATAGTTTCAGATATAGAATCGCAAAGATTAAAAGAATTCCAAATGAAACAACCGTTAATGCAGAACCGTAGCCAAAATCACTTCCATGTACAGCTAAGTCGGCGATATACATTGTAAGTGTTGTAGTTGAGTGTGCAGGACCTCCACCAGTTAAGTTAAAAATAAGGTCAACGTTATTAAACTCCCAAACTACTCTTAGTAAAGTTGTTAACACAATCGTATTTTTCAGTTGCGGCAGAGTAACGAAAATGAATGTTTTCCATCTGCTTGCTCCATCGACTCTCGCTGCTTCATATAGTTCGTTCGGAATACTTTGTAAGGAGGCTAAAAGTGTAATCGCAAAGAACGGAATACCTCTCCATAATTCAGCAATTACGACAGCTCCAAATGCTGTTGATGTGCTAGCTAAAAATGCCATAGGTTCGTTAATTAAGCCTAGTTTTAATAGAATGTCATTGATAACACCCATATGTTCATTTAGCATCATTGACCACATAACAGAAGCAAGTACACCGGAAATCGCCCACGGTATAAACGCAACCGCACGTGCCAATCCTCTGAATTTAAAGGTTTGATTAAGCAATAGCGCTAATATCATCCCGCACGTTAATTGCAAACCAACCTCTGATACTACCCATTTCAAGCTATTAAGTAGGCTCGGGATAAACATTTTATCCTCGGTGAAGATTTTGACAAAGTTATCAAATCCCGCAAAACTATTATAATAAGGTGCAGATAAATCATAGTTTTGCAAGCTATAGTAGAATACAGTTGCAATCGGGTAAAATAGAAACCCTACAATTATAAGAAATGATGGCAAGATAAAAAGATATGGAATCCAGTTCTCTTTCTTCATTTTCTTTTTATGTACCACCTTGTTATTGTTAACAGTCGTCTCAGGTACCCCTTGTGAATAACTCATTTCGTTTCCCCCTTTCTGACTTTAATTGTAAATGTAAACGGTTTCTTTCGTAATTAAATATTTTAAGATGAATGAGTAAAATTTTAAGATATTCTTAATAATCTGTTTATTTTTCTTAAAATCCTTCATTATCTTAAACTCATTTTTCCATTACTATAAAAAATGAGGGGTAAGAAAATGGATGGAGGAGGAATTCACATTGAATCTTAGCAAACGAAAAATCGATAGTAGACACCCGATAAAGTTATCTTCGGCACGGTCATGGCGCACATATAAAGGAGGTAAACTAATAGATGAAATCCATGGCAACGAAAATCCGGCTGATAGTCACTATCCGGAAGAATGGATCATTTCAGTCGTTTCAAGCCGAACAGTCGGTCGTGAAGAAGATGGCTTAAATAAAATAGAGCATATGGAGCTTACACTGAAGGAGGTCATTGATGAAAATCCTGAACAATTTTTAGGTGATCAGCATGTTGCGAAATTCGGAAACAAAACGGGAGTTCTAGTTAAATTAATTGACTCCGCAGAACGCTTAATTATCCAAACACATCCTGATAAAGAAAAGGCCCAACAATTATTTGATTCAGCCTACGGGAAAACAGAGTGTTGGTACTTTATTGGCGGAAGAGAAATTGATAGTGAGCCACCTTATGTTTACCTTGGCTTTAAACAAGGTGTCACGAAACAGCAATGGAAAAGCTTGTTTGAGGAACAAAACATACAAGGGATGCTCGACTGCATGCATAAATATTATGTCAATCCTGGCGATACTTTTCTAATCGAGGCGGGTACACCTCATGCAATCGGTGCCGGCTGTTTATTAGTCGAAATACAAGAGCCGACTGATTATACGATACGCCTAGAAAAGACTTCTCCATCTGGACTGAAGTTAGAAGACTATCTAATTCACCAAGGCTTAGGTTTTGAGGGGATTTTTGACATTTTCAATTACGAAACTTTTTCAAGAGACGAGACACTTGCGAAGTGGAAAATTGCACCTACTGAGATATACAATTCACCGGCATATACCGAAACAGAACTTATTGGCTACAAACAAACGGCATGCTTTCGGATGACACAAATTGAGGTCGATGAGGAAGCCGAAATCCAAGGTAATGGTGTGTTTTCCGGCTTGTACATACTCTCTGGTACAGGAACGATTGTGACAGATGGATATGAGCAGCATGTCGGAAAGGCCGACCAACTATTTATCCCTGCACAAGTTTCTAGCTTTACAGTTAAGACTGGTGGTAATGAGCCTTTTTGTGCGTTGAGGTTGTTTGGGCCGGGGTTGGTGGATTAGGAACTTTGAAGTGTATAGGCGATCGATGAAATTCAAGAATCGCGCACACAAAAGGTAGATGGTTTTTGGCATTCTTATATGAGGGGGTCCTACGTTTATGTGGGACCTTATTCAGGTTAGTTTTGATTTTTATATTTGCATTGAAGAACATTTAGTCATTTACGACAGTTTGTTTTGGTCTTCATAATTGTGATGAAGGACTTTTTTTCTTTTCACCTCAAGGTCAAAAAGGAGACTTCTAAATTACCGTAATGCATCAAATCAATTAGTACGGGCAAATAGGGGTCTTCTAAATTACCGAAATCCATCAATATTAGTTAGAACCGGCAAATAAGGGTCTTCTAAGTTACCGAAATCCATCAATTTCAGTTAGTACGGGCAAATAGGTGACTTCTATATTACCGATATGCATCAATTTCAGTTAGTACGGGCAAATAGGGGGCTTCTAAATTACCGTAATGCATCAATATCACTTAGAACGGGCAAATAGGGGGCTTCTAAATTACCGTAATGCATCAATATCACTTAGAACGGGCAAATAGGGGGCTTCTATATTACCGTAATGCATCAATTTCAGTTAGTACGGGCAAATAGGAGACTTCTATATTACCGAAATCCATCAATTTCAGTTAGTACGGGCAATAAGGGGGCTTCTAAATTACCGAAACACACCAATATCAGTTAGTACGGGCAAATAGGGGGCTTCTAAATTACCGAAATCCACCAATATCACTTAGAACGGGCAAATAAGGGTCTTCTAAGTTACCAAATCCATCAATATCAGTCAGAACGGGCAAATAGGAGGCTTCTAAATTACCGTAATGCATCAATATCAATTTGTACGGGCAAATAGGGGGCTTCTAAATTACCGAAATCCACCAATATCACTTAGAACGGGCAAATAGGGGGCTTCTAAATTACCGAAATCCACCAATATCACTTAAAACGGGCAAATAGGGGGCTTCTAAATTACCGAAATCCACCAATATCACTTAGAACGGGCAAATAGGGGGCTTCTAAATTACCAAAAACCACCAATATCACTTAGAACGGGCAAATAGGGGGCTTCTAAATTACCGAAGGATATCAATTTCAGTTAGTAGTAAGTACGGCTAAGAGTTGTTTTAGTCTTCATAAATGCGATGAAGGACTTTTCTTCGTTTCAACCCGTTCGATTTGGTCTTCATCACTTTATGTGTGGATTCCGAATATAAATAGGTTTCATAATTCGTATGAAGCCGGGTTTGAGAGTGATTTCAATTAGAAACCTGCTTAACTATGCGCATGAAACCGGAATTGTGAGTGATTTCAATCAGAAACCTGCTTCATACTATATAAACACGGAAACATCTCATACTCCCCTCAATGTAATATCGAAACTATTTCACCTACTAGCCATGTGTTTGTAGGTGGTAGAACTCACAAAAGTATGAACTTCACTCAATAAAGAACTTTTCCTTTCTCTTTTATTTATTTTGATCTATCTCTTCTCTTTATAAACTAGCTCAACGACAAGCCCTTACTATTCATTTCTACCCTCATACTGCGCCTGCGCTGATTCCATCGCATTTGCCCATGTATCAAGAAATTCCTGTACTGACATTTTCCCGCTTAATACATCTTGAAGACCAGGGTCAACAATTGTATTTAGAATCGACCGGTATTCAGGCAGGTAGAAGGGTGGTTCGTAGTACGCTGTTTCTTTGTCTTCATGTACTTGTGTGAAAACTTCTAGATGTGGGTATTTTTTTAGCCAGTTTGTATCAAGTGCCTGTTTGTGTGTTGGGATTTGTCCGGCTGTTTGATTCCATAATGTTTGTGCAGCTTTTGAATTGATAAAGCGAACAAACTCCCATGCTTCGTCAGGATATTTTGTATTTTTAAAAATACTGAGTCCGATTGTATTGCCACTTTCGACAACATAATGACCTTTTATTGACTTCGGTAATGGTATCGCCTGAAATTGATGTTCCGTTAGGACTTCACTATGCTCGGCAAATGACCCGATATTGTGCTGGATGATGGCCGCTACGCCTGTATCAAAATTTGCGACCATTGCTTTATAGTCATTTGTAATATCACTTTTCGGTGTATATGTTTGGTATAATCCTAAATACTTTGTTAAAAATTCGACATGCTTTTCGTCATTGATAGTACTTTTTCCATCCTTAAAATAGTCGTGTATTCCGGAGTAGGCATACATCATTCTTTGGAGTTGAAAGGAGCCGCCAGCACCACCCCGAATTGTATAGCCATACTGTCCAGTCGATTTATTTGTTAGCTTTTCAACAGCAGTAAAAAAATCATCCCACGTCGTTGGCGGTTTTACCGCAGCAACCCTCAGCAAATCAGAACGTATCCAAAGGATATCAAGGTTTTCTGTATAGGGAATACCATATAATTTATGGTCCGTTACTATATTTCTACTCGCCATCATTGTTTCTTGTTTTATGTTGTCCTTTTCAGACCACTTCTCAACATATGAGTCAAGCGGTAATAATGCATCACGGTGTGAGAATTCGGGTAACCAGCTTGTATAGACGCTGGCTACATCTGGCATATCACCTGCAGCAATCGCGGCATCAAATCTAGATTTAGCAAAGTCTTTAGGCAGACCCACATATTTGACATCAATGTTTGGATATTGCTGTTCAAATTGTTCAATTAATGTCTCCCATAATGGAGTTCGTTGTGGGCCTGCATTATCGTCCCAGAAGGTGATCTGGACTTTATCGTTTTGTTCCGGTTCATTTTGTGGCTTTAAGCTTTCTTTACTACAACCGGAAAGTATGAAAGTGAATAATATAAAAACTATGTAAAAGCTGCGTTTTCGCATGAAAAGGTCTCCTTCATCATTACATAAAAATAATATAAAAGCTGACTTTACTAGTTTAATACAAAAAATACCTACTCGGAACCTATCTATCACATAAAAAAATAGAGGGTGACTGTGAATCATCCTCTATTACTTATCAATTATAAATATATCTTTGTTCCCGTTTTTGCACTTTCTAAAGCTGCAAATACCATTTTCATGCTGTTAAGATTATCTGTACAATCAGTTTCTGCAGGACGATTTTGTTCGAGAGCTGTAAACATTTCATCTAAACAGCCCCAATGCCCTTCCTGTCCCATCCAATTATCTTTCGCTTCATTTGCAATAAGCGGGTCAAAAAATTCTCTTTGTTTCTCTTCGTCAATCACTTCATATCTCGGCATGTGATGTCCATCCCAATATGCGCTCCCTTTTGTTCCTGTAACACGCCACTCTGATTCCCATGACGTTTGGATGCCGACAGCACACCAAGACCCTCGATATGTAAAGACAGACCCGTCGCTCATTTCAAAAATACAAATAGCTGATGCGTTCCCATCGAACCAGGAACCAGGCGGATTATATTCGTGGCAATAGACTGAGACGGCGTTGGCACCAGTGATTAGGCGAGCTTGGTCAAATGTATGAATCGCCATATCAACAATGAGGGGACTTTCCATCGTTTCACGAAAGCCTCCAAAATGAGGTCCAAGGAAAAAATCAGCGTGGACAGAACCAATCTTCCCTATTTCCCCTTTCGCTACGATTTGTTGTAGTGCGCGAATTTGTTTTAAATAGCGTCGATTTTGCATGACTGAATATCGTTTACCTGTTGCTTTCGACACCTCTACTACGGTGATTGCATCTGCTAATGTTTCAGCAATTGGCTTCTCTCCAAAGACATGACAGCCAGCTTCCAATGCTGTTGTCACAATCTGTTTATGAGCTGCAGGAATCGTTACATCAAAGACGAGATTAGCGTTTGTTTCCTTTATTGCTAAACGTAAATCTGTAAAAGTAGGAACATTTAAATCTTTTTGTGCTGCCTTATGTTTAGCTGCATTTGCATTAACATCAACAAGTCCGACGATTTGAGCGTTTTCCCTATTATTAACGTAATCAATCCATGTATCTGACATGTTGCCACAACCAGCAAGGATGATTTTATGGTCAACCATGAACGCTTCCCCCTCTATTCAAATTCATTACTTTATGATAAGATAACAAATCAGAATTCCATTTATTTCCGTAATTTTTAAAATTTTCAACAAAGGAGATAGTTATGTATACATACGAATCGTTTGTAACCGATGGAGCTTTTTCATTATTAAGACCAATATTAGTAACCTTACTTATTTCATCAATTCTACTATTTATCATCATTCTTTTTCCTGTAACGAGAAGGAGATTTCTTCATGGATTCACAATGGTGAGTTTATCACTAGTGATAGCCATCGTTACGATTCAAACAGTCTTTTATTCAGCGATCATTGCGGATGAGCTCGGACTTGGCGGCGATCATGTGGTTACGATAATGGGTGGTAGTATAATCGTGCTACAAATTGTTAACGTATTCCTCTATTTTATGTTAAAGAAGAGTAAAAAATGAGGAGGGCTCATCAGTTGAGCCAGCCCTCATATAGGAATAATAAAACTATTTTTATATCTTATGTTCGGTGACCGCCTTTTAAAACTTCACATTATTACTCTCGGAAACATTACGGACATTGTACCACTTACTCCCTACGTTAGAGTAGCGGGTATTCACCATGTTCACTTCACTTGTTGTACTATCTGTGCGGAAAATCGCCTCTTTCATCCCTGTAATCACACAGCCATCGATATATATACTAGTTTTGAAGGTCGAGCCACCGAGTTGACGAATCATCTTACCTGCGTTTCTTGCAGTGAAATGATAGATTTCAAATGTTGCAGGTGCGTTTACTTGGAACATTTTATCAGAACCGTGCTGTGCAGAACCACCTCGGATGACTACGCGTCCTTGAGATTTAATCGTTAAAGCATCCTCTCCAATATCTTCCCAAACGACATTCTCAACAACAGCGTTTCCATACGTATGAACACCATCTGCTGCAGGAGCTCCTAAGACAACATTTTTCAATGTCGCACCATTTTCAAGCCGAAATACTGGCTTTTGACCTTCTGCTTGGCTACCATCACCTAGTGTTTTAGGGTTTGCTACATATCGTTTTCCTTTTCCATCAAATGTTTCTCCTGCTGGGACAATGATCGTGCTATTTACAGTAATTGTTTCACTTGGCTTCACTTCAACAAGCTTCCATTGTTGACTCTCACCACCCCAATCATTATACTGAACGACGTTGCCTCCGTTAGCTGTTGACCAATCATAAACTTCTAACGCCTTGTTGCTATGTCGGTTGACAATTTTCACATAACCATTCCCTAAATCAACAATTCTCCATTGTTGGCTATTGGCATTCCAATCCGTCCATTGTGCAACATTTGCTCCGTCTGCTGTTGACCAATTATGCACTTCCATTGCTTTGCCACTGTAAGCGTTAACAAATTTATGATAACCTTCACCGACATCAATAACACTCCACTGCTGGTTCATGCCGCCTAAATCATCATATTGAACAATATTTCCACCGTCTGCTTTAGACCACTCATACACTTCCAACGCTTTTCCACTAAAACGGTTAATAAGCTTATATTTTTTCGTCGAATCATAGCTTGCTGCATGTACAGTATTCACTACAGCAAAAGTAGAGAACATTACACATAAAACGACTAGAAAAGATACTAGTTTTTTCAACTACCCTCATCCCCTATTCTATTATTATTAGAAATGTTCTACTACCGGCCGATAGAGTACAATTGTTATTATACAAGATGAAAAGAGTAGTTGAGAATTGTAATCAAACTATTGTAAATTTTTAATATATTGTAAAATTTACCTTTTTGTTAATGAAACTGAAATACTAGTTTAATAGACATTTCATAATCAAAAGCGATAGGCTTAATATCGATCATTTTATTCAATTGAATTCTTCCAAAGTGATCAGTAAACTCAAATTGTTCGATTGTTACTTTGTAAGAATTAGTATCGAAATGAAGATATAATGTTTCGGTTCCCTGCAGTTCTAATCCAGTAGCGATTTCCTTTACAACAACTCTATTTGGGACAATCATTCGTTCTACAAGCTGATTTGGTTGCTCGTCGAAATGAAAGATATCCTCAATGATTAACTTCGGTAACGTTGTTTTTTCCCACGTAAAGGAGCGCTGATATTGCTTTAAAAAAGGAAGATCATAGCTATTCGTCAAATCAAGTATTAACGTATCCTTGTCATGATGGAATGTAGTTGACAGAATGGTTGCAAAAGCCGTATTTCCTAATTGTTGCCCTTGTTGATTTATTATCGGGACCGAGTGACCGAATGAACTGTTGCAAATAAAGTCATACCTCTTTTTACCGAAATAATCAGCGCTATAAAGACCCGCACCTAAATCTTTCAGGAACACTTCATTGTTCCGAAGCAAGATAAAGTGTCCAAGATCGTTATGATTGTGTGGTTCATCATTATGACCACCCTTTGCTGCAAAGGCAAAATGACCGCTAGTTGTTGCATATCTTGAAATAAACCATTGTGATTCGCTAAGAAAATATGTTTCGTTTTCCCACGGTTTTCCTTGTAAATCGTCTTGATACCAAAGCAAATTTCGAAATGCAGGTGCCCATCTGCTGCAGTGATCATCTGTATATGACGCTCGTAATTTATTCTCAGGTATGTGCACATCCTCATATATCGAATGTAAATAATGGGTTAAACCTAGAAATATAGATTCCTCTTGTTGAGCGTCTGAAAAGTTCACAACCTTGTTTTTATAAAGAAATGTTTTTTGTTGAAACAGAGCAATCGCATGGACCTTTTCATTATTAAATAGATTCATCTTGTCCAAAGTACGTCTTTTTAGCAAGTCAGCAAAGTAAACATAGAATCCGAAGCCATATTGCCAATACCGATATCCTTCAAGACATGTACCGTCGTCATGAAAGCCTTCTAAATAATAATCCATCGTTGCTAGTATTCGTTCCATAATCGTCGAAAGGTCTTCTTCATTTTCTAGCAAGTGTAATGCAGCACTTCCAATCGAGCCACCACAAACTGCCGCCCAGTTATGTGTAGCCGTTTCCCAATGTTGGGGTGTTAATAGAAATGGTTGAAAAACGCGTCTATCGATTTCCTCTTCTATTCTTCTCATAATAAGCGGTGATAACCAATCTTTTGTAAGTGTTAAGATTTCGCTAAGTGCAAACGCAGTTTCGGCTGAAAATAAATCAATTGTGTATGCAGGTGGATTTTTTTCTTGCTGAGAGTTTCTAAGTTTTGAGGTCTCATAACGGTTTGTTAAATGGGCAGGTAAACACCACGTATATTCATTTAGGATCGACCAGATGATGTTTTCGAGTTGTTTTTTGTACATGTCCTCATCAGGCTCAAGCAAGCTCATTAGTGCAAACGTACCTAGACGTCTGCGTTTCTCGAAGTAAACTTTTTCATATTCAAGCCGTGACCCAGTTTGTTCGAATTGCTGAAATAGTGTAAAGGTTAACTCATTCTCCTTTTCGGATAGAAGTCGTTCTGCTTCATTGTTTATCTCGATTAGAAGTGGTTGTAAGCCTTTCTTATTTTTTATCTTCGTTACCCATCTGCTCATCTCTTCTATATTTTTAAAAATAAGCGGAGCATCTTTCCCTTCACGTAGTAGCCCTTTTAGTATATTACCTTTATACATGATAGCCTCCTAAACGTTTAATAATTTCATTAATTAAGTGATATACGTAATATTCGTACGATATGCAGAAAATAGCAAATAAGACTAATTTCTGAACACAGCTAAAACAACACTCAATTTATCTTGAACTGTAAAATTTTCCTATATGCTGTTTATTAAAGTTTACTCTTTTACATTCCGATATATAAGTATAAACATCAATGGAGGAGACATCATCTTGAAACGAATTAGAAACTTAACAATTACCAAGAAATTTCTCATCATTATCATCATCAGTGCACTTACAGTATGCACCGTTGGCCTATCTGGACTTAATTTCATAAAAATGATGGCTGATGATTCTGATGTGATGTATAAAGAAAATATGGTTCCGCTACATGACGTTATGCAAATACGGATTAACGCTCGTGCTAGTGATGCCTATACGTTAGAACTTATAGTAACAAAAGACAATAAAAGAAACACCCAGCTTATTGATGAAATCACATCAGCTTGGGAAGAAATTGATGAATTAATGACGAAGATTGAGCAGACAAATTTAACAAAGGAACAAAATGAAGTCGTTGCTCAATATAAAGAAAAAGTAACATTATTAAATAATAGTCGCGACGAAGTCATCGATTTAGCGTTAGAAAATAAAAATGAAGAGGCTTATGCTTTATATAAATTACATGTCGAAGAAAATCGCGCAGCTGTTAATGACCTTTTAAAAGAATTACAAAAGTCTAAGCTTGAGTTTGCAAAATCAATCAATTCACAGCATCATATCAATACGAAACTGATTGTTTGGACAGTTATTTTTAATATCATCATTGGGATACTCTTAATCATCGGAATTAGTTATCTTGTTGCCCGAATGATTATTAAGCCGATAAAAGAAGTGAAAGACTTATTAGTAGAAGCTGAACAAGGTGACTTTACAGTTGAAGGTACGTATCAATCAAAAGACGAACTCGGTGAACTAACAGAATCATTTAATAAGATGGCAAGAAAGCTGAAATCTGTCTTCCAAACTGTCCATCATTCTTCACAGCAAGTTGCAACAGCATCTGAAGAATTAAGTGCTAGTGCTGAACAAAACAGTAAAGCGAGTGAGCATATTACACACACTGTACAAGAGCTTGCATCAGGCTCTGAACAACAATTAGATAAAGTAGCAAGCAGTACTAACGTCATGTCAGATATGTCAAATTACACAAGAGTTATTTCTGATAATACTGAAAAAATTACAAACGATGTCATTCATGCATCTAAAATGTCACTAGATGGAAATGAGGCCATTGAAAAAGTAAATGAACAGATGAATACGATTTATCATAATGTGAATAGTCTGTCTGAGGCTGTAAAGAATCTAGACAAACGTTCAATTGAAATTGGCGAAATTACGAACGTCATCACAGGCATCTCAGCACAAACAAATTTACTTGCATTAAATGCAGCCATTGAAGCTGCAAGAGCTGGCGAGCACGGTAAAGGCTTTGCTGTTGTTGCGGATGAAGTGAGAAAGCTTGCCGAAGAATCATCGAAATCAACAGAACAAATTGCGAGCTTAATTCAACTCATTCAATTGGATACAGTTCAAACACTCGATACGATGAAAAAAGCAACTGAAGAAGTAAATTCTGGTCTTCAAGTAGTGAATATTGCTGGAGAATCATTTAAAAACATTGAACAGGCTGTAACTGGAGTCGTTTCTCAAATTGAGGATATATCTGAAGCAATTAAAAAGCTTGTTAATGGCACTGACATTGTCAATAAATCGATTCATAATGTCAGTGATGTTGCGAAGGAATCAGCAGAGATTACTCAAAACATCTCTGCTGCGACTGAGGAACAACTTGCATCAATGGAGGAAATTTCCCATTCTTCACAATCACTAGCTCAACTTGCTGATGAGCTGCAAAATATTTTAAAGCAATTTAAAATCTAAACTTTCACTAAAAAAGAGGTCAGAACCACTAATATTTATAAAGTGGCTTTGACCTCTTTTTATTCATGAAGTGATAAATATAGCTGCCTATTTATCGCTGTTGTTCAACTACTTATATGGCATATGTTATTTTAAATAACGGCTCCACGTTGAGTTCGAAAAATTAGCTAACCAATTCTGTTTCAATTCCTTTAATTTTCTCTTTAAGACCATTTGAAAAATGGCTGTGATAGCAGTGATAAATAATGACGCCAGGATGATAAAAATGCCGAGGAGCAATGTCACTGGATTTCCTGCATCTTGTGAGCTAAGGATAATAGACCCGGTGATGCATAACATGATAATGGATACCGCACAATATTTAATATATTTTAATGCATTCATCGTTAATTCTGAAAAGATGATGTCCTTATGAATATAGTGGAATAATTTAAAAGTTTGATATAGTGCAAAGAAAAATGGAATCGTTGCAACATAAATACCAATGAGTAGTGGGTAATGTAAGTGGGTAAATTCCGGATACTTAGAAACAAGTAGCTCCGCCTGGTCAGGTAACCAAAACACACAAAGTGAACATACACTTATACCAATCAAAACTATCGCTATCTTACATAAATGTGTAATCGTCTTTTTCATAAAGCACCTCATATATGATTTATAACAACATCATACATTAAAATATATCGATTATCAATAAATAATTACTTATAATCATTATTTTTATCTTGTAATACATATAAATCAAGTGAAACAAAATTCTTAAGCAATTGCAAAACTCAACTATCGTTAAAAGTTAGATATAACCATCATGTCATTATTGTTAATTTGGTTATCCTTTCTACTAGCTTTTTACGGGTTAGTTCTGCTAGTAGATTTTAGAGAGAACCATTCGTTTTCCACACGGAGGGCTAGTTTTTATCTTTATCAGGTTTATGAAACGTTTTTGAACTACCTTTGAATGTTTATTCTTCTAAATCAAATCGGGTTAATGAAGATGGTTTTGGGACTGGCTCCGATTCTTTTCCGGCTTCATCGAACTTATGAAGACGATTTTGGAACTGGCTCCGATTCTTTTTCGGCTTCATCGGACTTATGAAGACGATTTTGGGTATGGTTCCGATTCTTTTTCGGCTTCATCGGACTTATGAAGACGATTTTGGAACTGGCTCCGATTCTTTTTCGGCTTCATCAAACTGAAAAAGGCCTCGCCGAAAACTCATGTGGTATCTAACTTCTAATGCACATCACAAAGGCAATTCATCTTCAATGTATCACTATATGACATTAAACCCCTAGTAATATTTGCGTTTAACTAGGGGCTTTTCGTTATGTTAAAGCTTCATAGAATAAGGCAAAACATTTCTATTAATTAGGGCACATACCTTTACTGTGGTTCATGTCCGCTAATCGGAGAACCTGTTGAAGAATGTTCATTTATCCATTCAAGGGATTCCTTTGAAACTGATGACCAATTCGGGATTTTGTCACGATGCTGTTCAACCCAGCTCATACAATATTGAGGGTCGATGCTTCTTTCGTAGCAATGTGACAAAAACTTCTGAACATTTTGTTCTGTGCAGTTTTCCCATGAACCACATGTTTCGTTCCAAATTTGTTCCATTTCCTGTTTAATATTTGACATCATCATTCCTCCATATTTCTTACTGACAACTTTAAGTTTGTCCAAAATGTGGAATTATATTAATGAAAGGTTCTTTTCTAAAAGATTGTGGTTTTTCCACGAACTTTTTTAAGGGTTGGTTGGAGCGTAAGTGCGAGACTCCTGCGGGATGCGTGGGAGAGGTGAGACTCATGCAGGAGTTTACTCCGAGGAGAACGAAAAGCGTAGGCGGCTTGCCCATCGACGTACAAACTGGAGGGGCATCGACTAAGACCAAAGGAATCACGATGAGCCGAATGGCGAATCGATGATGACTTATCGTAGGGAGATGACCTGAAGTTTGCTTGTTCGTGCCGCAAGGAGCTATGAGGCTCACCACCCACCCCGCTACCCGTGAGTACTGTAGCGCAGACCACCCCTAAACGATAACTCATTAAAAGGCATCAATGTTAACAGCCTAATGATAAGATTGATTATGTACATGTAATTACAACAGATTGTATCTTCGTATCATCGATTCAATGTATATGTCAACCAATTAAAGTTAAAGAAACCACATTCCTTTTCGAAATGTGGCTAGTTAAAATGAATAATCTAGTTATTAATTAATCTTCAATTTATAAAATCAGTTAAACTTAAATCTAACTATATAGTATATCCTATTTACCTTTTAAAACCTTGTCATCATTAATCGGCATGGTAATTATTTTTCCACCGATTTGCACATGCATTGTATCTTTGAAAATTGCTTTTACAATTCCTTTTAAAGAAATTGTTGAATCGATTGAGATTGGTTTGTTTTGGTCTACTGTCAAATTAACCACACCTTCCTAGTGAATAATCACTGAGTAATGATTTGATAGTTTTTGTGGGAAACGACTGTAAGTGGAGTTTCAACATTGATGAGATAAGCATCAGCTTTGCTAATTGAAACGATGACACTTTCCTCTCTAACTTTGAAAACTTCACCTATCATTTCAATCCCATTTCGAGTAAATAGGATTTTATCTCCCTCTTTAGCAATTTTACCATCAATTGTCATATGAATTACACTCCATTTTTATAAAGAGTTAAAAAAATTTTCATTTACTTGTTGTTTAAATAAGATGAAACTTCAGGTATCCATTCCTTGTAATCACAGCAGGTCAAAATCGGCCAATTTTCCCGCATTATCACCTTACCTAATTGTCTTAGAAGCTTATTATTAAAAACCTGAATATAGGTTCAAGTATTACAAAATGTTTTCAATCTGTCAACAAAATTGAACTGTAGTTCATGTTTTGTTCATTTGTGGTATGATAGTAATGAGGTGATACTATGTCAGGGCATGATGATGAACAATTAATCGGGGAATATCCTTATTTACCGAAACAAAAGCGTGCATTAGAAAAAAGGCATGCTTTATTAGAGAGTGGACGTCTGCTATTTATTGAAAAAGGATATGAACAAACGAATGCGAAAGAAATTGCATCTCATGCTGGTGTTGCAGTTGGGACCTTTTATCGTTACTTTACAGATAAGCGGCAGCTATTGATGTCATTATTAGAAGACCAAATTGAGAATTTCTTGCCACCAGAACCAAATTGGGCAATTGTTGACCCTGAGACATTCTTTGCAAATGTTATGGAACAACATTTTTTACATTTGGATCGATTAGGGCTACATCGAGTATTGCCGGAATTAATGCTAAAGGATCCTCAACTAGCTGAAGTAGTCACTGACGCTCGTAATAAAGTCCATCACCGCATCTTAACAGATTTACAGAAAGCACGTGCGAAAGGGTTAATTTGGGATGATTTAGATTTAAATATCGTCTCATGGTCGATAATGACCTTATCGGAAAAATTACCAGACAGACTATCTAAATCTAATAACCAAGTAAACTATTATGAGCTTTCAAAGGTAATTTGCAGACTTGTTTTTCCCCCAGCCAAATAGATGAAACTACATTTTCAAATCACTATTTTACTATGAGAGGAAATTGACTAGCTTGAAATTAGAAAATATCGAAAACATTAGGATGAATGACTTAAAAAAGATAAAGCTCGAAATGACAAGATTTTTAATGGCCTATCGTTTTGCTTTAGACGAAATGAATACCAAAATTAATATTCTTAAGGATGAATTTAATTATATGCATGACTATAATCCTATAGAACATGTAACATCACGGCTAAAATCACCTGAGAGCATTGTCAAAAAAATGATTCATAAAAACTGTGCCTTCACATTACCTGCGATAAAAGAAACAATCCGAGACATTGCAGGTATTCGCATTACGGTATCATTCAGAAAAGATATTTATGAAATTAGTAAAATGATTGCATCACAAAAAGACATACGTGTTGTTGAAACAAAAGATTACATCGAGCAACCTAAAAAAAATGGGTATCAAAGTTACCATATGATTGTTGAAATCCCTATTTTCATGTCCGACCGAGAAGAAAAAGTCTATGTTGAAATCCAGATTCGCACGATTGCGATGGACTTCTGGGCAAGCCTGGAACACAAAATTTATTATAAATATAATAAAGATGTTCCAAATCGACTAAGAGATGAGCTACAAGAGGCAGCAACCGTTGCAACTGCATTGGATAAAAAAATGGAACAGCTGCATAAAGAAATTACTGAATACAAAGAGGCTTCAACGATTATTGATAACGATGAAGAAAATGCACTTATCAAAATTGATAAAGATTCATTTCCCTTATCTTTATTTAAGTCATTAGGGCTAAATGATATAAATTAATAAAAAACCTAGTTTGCAGCTTAAGCAAACTAGGTTTTTTCACTATTTATCTATTCAACAATACTTCTTTCTCATATTCCTTCACTACGTCTAACCAAGTTTCCTTCACAGGCACACCCATTTGCTCACAGTAATAATCCCAAATAGCGCCAAATGGATATGTTTTGA
The DNA here is from genome assembly GCF_030813355.1 of Metabacillus malikii. Taxonomy (GTDB): domain Bacteria; phylum Bacillota; class Bacilli; order Bacillales; family Bacillaceae; genus Metabacillus; species Metabacillus malikii. Next base: position 254,423 of record NZ_JAUSUD010000003.1, on the reverse strand, counting down.
ATTCTTCTAAAAGCGCTAATCTTTCTGTATAGTTGCCTTCTTCTTGTAATTGCTTTAAGTAGTCGTTCGGCATTAACAATCCATATAAAAGTGATTTAATCATATTTCTTGTTCCGATTGTCCATGCTGCGACACGATTAATACTCGCATCAAAGAAGTCTAGCCCAATCATTACTTTATCTAAAGCATCGTTACGAACAATTTCCAATGCAATTTCCTTTAACTCGTCATCTAGTGTGACAACATGATCGCTATCCCAACGGACAGGGCGTGAGACGTGCAGGGCAAGCTTGTCGCTATATAGAAGCATTGATGAGATTTTATTTGATACCATTTCTGTCGGATGATAATGGCCTGTATCTAATAAACATAGCTTGTTGTTTTTTAAGGCATAGCCTAAATAAAACTCGTGTGAACCGACGACATATGACTCTGAACCGATACCGAATAATTTACTCTCAACGGCATCTAAATTGTATTGCTCATCAATTTCCTCAGCAAATATCTTATCCAATGACTCTTTTAACCGAATTCTAGGTGTGAGACGGTCACTCGGTATATCTTTATATCCATCGGGAATCCAAATATTTGTGAGAGTTGTAGAACCTAATTCTTTTCCGAAATATTCACCTATTTTGCGACTTGCGATACAATGGTTAATCCAGAACTCCCTAATGGCTGGGTCTGGATGTGATAATGTTAACCCATCAGCAGCTTTCTCATGGGAAAACAATGTTGGATTAAAGTCAAGTCCAAGGTCGTGTTCCTTTGCCCACTTTACCCAGTTTGCAAAGTGTTCTGGCTGAAGCTCGTCACGATCGATAACTTCCCCATTCGTTTCAGCATAAATTGCATGTAAATTAATACGATGCTTCCCTGGAATTAGTGTTAACGCTTTTTCCAAATCATTGCGAAGCTCTTCAGGTGTTCGTGCCTTACCAGGATAGTTTCCAGTTACATCAATACCACCTGATAGCTCACTTTTGTTTACTTCAAAACCACCTACATCATCACCTTGCCAGCAATGTATTGAAATCGGAATTTGTTGCAGTTTTTCTAACACATGGTCGACTTGAATTCCCCATTTTTCATAATCCTTTTTCGCTAGCTCAAAGCTTTCTTTAATTGTCATGTCTATCATCCTTTCATGCGTTTATTTATACATTTAAAGCTTTATATGATTTCACTTTAAAAGAATTTTTTATTAAGTTACGAGCTTCCGAAAGGTCATGTATCTCACCTAATGCCATTAGCTGTGCAACAATGTTACCAATTGCTGTTGCTTCAACAGGTCCAGCATGTACTTCCTTGTTTGTTGCATCGGCAATGAGCTGATTTAACAATTCATTTTGACAACCGCCGCCAATGACATTGATTTTCGGAAATGATTTTTCAAATATTTCTTCAATTTCTGCAATGGCCCTTTTATAGCTTTCTACTAAGCTATCATATACACATTTAGCGATTTGCCCTGGTGTTTGTGGAATTTGTTGATTTGTTTCCTGACAATAGGCTTGAATTTCCTTTATCATATTTTCTGGTTTAAGAAACCTGTCATCATCAACATTAACAATCGATTGGAAGTCTTTTTCCGCACGTGCAAAATCCACGAGTTCTGCGAATGAATATTCGTCTTCATAATTCCGCTTTACTTCTTGAATCATCCATAAGCCCATAATGTTTTTCAGAAAGCGATAACGATAGTCTAAGCCACCCTCGTTTGTAAAATTGTATTGTAATGCTTTCGGTACACAAATCGGGAAGTGGTTTTCAACACCGATTAATGACCATGTACCTGAGCTTATATAAATCGTATCGTCTAATTCAGGAACAGAAATAACGGCTGATCCTGTATCATGTGTTGCTGGGAGGACGACTTTCATATCAAAGCCAAACTCCGCAACAAGATCTTCCTTTAATGTGCCGAGGATTGTCTTTGGTGGCAAAATTTCTCGAAACATTTCTCTGTTTAAATCGAGTTCAGTTATGATGTCGGAATCCCAATTTTTTGTAAATGCATTTACTAACTGAGTCGATGTAGCATTCGTATATTCATTAGCAATTTTACCTGTTAGAAGGTAATTAAAATATTCAGGAATCATTAAAAATGCATTAGCTTTATTAAGTAATTCCGGTGATTTTTTCTTTAAGGCATATAATTGATAAATGGTATTAAATTTTTGAAACTGAATCCCTGTTTCTAAATAGATTTTCTCTTTTGGAATAATCTTAAAAACTTCGTCCATGATGCCATCTGTCCTTGGGTCCCGGTAGGCAACCGCATCTGTGAGAAGTTGCTCGTTTTCGTCAAGTAATATATAGTCAACTGCCCATGTATCAATCCCGATACTATCCGGCTGTATTCCTACATTCACACATTTCTTAATACCTGCCTTAATCTCACTGAACAACTTGTCAACATCCCAACAATAATGGTCACCTTTATGAACGATATGATTATCGAAGCGGTGTATTTCATTTAATTGCAGCTTCCCGTTATCTATATGACCGATTATTAACCGTCCACTTGAAGCACCAATGTCAACAGCTAATGTATAGTTCACCATTTCCACACCTCTCATTTTGAAAGCGTTTACGATTACTTCTATGATAATGAACTACAGCCGAAAAGCCTATAACGTCATTCAACATTTTTTTGTCTTTATTTGCACTTTTCTATACGATAAAAAAACGCCCCATATCCCTAATAATTCAGGAATATGGGGCATTAAAACTAACTACACTTGTACTACCCGTTCTCTATATTTTTTCGGTGTATAACCATATTTGCTCTTAAAGACACGATAAAAATAGCTAATATTTTCGTAGCCGACTTGTTCAACAATTGCCGTTATTGATAATGAAGTATTTTCCAATAGCTCTTTTGATACACTCAATCTTTTTTCTTGGAGTAATTCTTTAAATGTATAATTCGTTGCTTTTTTAATTTGTTTGCTTAACGCATAATGGGGCTGGTTTAATTTCTGAGCAAGTTCAGATAATGAAGCTTCCCGGTAGTTTTCTTCAATGTATTTTAATGATTCCACGATTGTTTGATGCTTTTGTGAGTTTTCCTTATACTTCACTTTATCCGAATGTTTAATAAGCTCTAACATTAACAAGCCCATATACAATTTTGTTGTTGATTCAGACATGATTGAAGGAACCATCATCTCTTCAATTATTTTCCTCATCAAGTCCTGGATGCTGTCTACGTTCGATACCGCAAAATATAAGTATTGACCACTTTGAGTATGATTGAATAAACTATTGATTAAAAAGTTGCTAACTAAATTTTCTGTTGTTAAAAAGGAAAAAATGAATGAAAAAAATTCTGGACGGATAATAAAGTTAATAATGATATCATCTTTTTGACATGCTTTTAGTTCATGTTCAATGTGCTGATTTAAAAAGAGCAAATCCCCTGTTTTTAATGTGAATTGCTCATTTCCAACCTTTTGTTCTAGCTTCCCGTTATACACATAGTTCACTTCGATGTAATTATGTTTATGCTTTGGAAAGTCGACAAATCTTGTATGTTTACGAATCATTATCATTTTATTATTCGTTAGAAATTTCTCACTCTCCACAATGAATTGTTCTTGGCTCGTGTAAATATCTTTTTTCACTTCATTTTTTTGCTGTAGCATGAGCTTCTCTTCTTCATTTAACTGAAGTAATTCTTCTAATAGAAACGAACTCATTTGCAACCCCTCTTAACGTTCATTTAAATACCTAGTCACTAATTAATTGTATGCCTCTTTCATCGCATGCCTGGATATATGCATGATCGATATTTGAATCGGTTATAATTGTGGAAATTTGCTGCAAATCGGTAATATGGGCAAAGGTTCTGACACCAAATTTCGTTGAATCTGCCATCACAATTGTTTCATCCGCTATCGACATCATTTGTCGCTTTAACAGTGCTTGCCATTCATTTGAATCACTCAAGCCACCTTCGATATGCACACCTTTACACGATATAAACGCTTTATTGACGTGGTACATATTAAGGGAGCGTTCCGCTAATGGACCGACATATGAAAGGGATTTTGGCAAGAGCATACCACCTGTTGAAATGACTTTTACCTGTTCCTTTTTACTTAGTTCGATCGCTACTTTTATCGAATTTGTAATCACTGTTAGTGGAATATCAGGCATTTCCTTTGCCATATACCACGTTGTTGTACTTGCATCTAACACGATTTGCTGATTCGGCTGGATGAGCTTCACTGCCTCAATTGCGATCGCGCGCTTTTCGATCGCATTTGTTATTTCTCTTTCTGCATAGGAAACTTCTGATTGTTCTTCTTGAATACTTACAGCACCACCGTGACTCCGGCGCAATAATTTTTCTTTTTCGAGCTTTTCCAAATCACGTCTAATCGTTTCTTCGGTGACATTAAAAAGTTTGCTTAACTCCGTAACCCGAATGCTCAACCTCTCGTTAACGACTTCGACGATTTTCCGATGTCTTTCTGCTACAAGCATATATTGATTCCCTCCTAGTCACTCTCAATGAGGAATGTATTCGTTCATTTGGGCTTTTTTCTAAAGGATGTTTCTTATTAATTAAACCCTCATCATATTATGACATAGTATGTAAATGACGTATAGATACTGGCACCGTCAATTAAAACGTTTTCATTTTTCAGCAAAAGGAGCAGAATGGCATAAACAAGTGATAGATGAAAAGAAGGCTAGCGTTCAAAGGGGTCAGACCCTAGTGAGTGACCCCTTCAACATGTGTAATTATCTAGTAAATGCTGCTGGTACACCGCCATCTACCGTCAGCATACAGCCTGTCGTGCGATCTGATTTCGATGAGGCAAAGAATAAAATCGATTGTGCAATATCTTTCGGATAAATATTCACCAACAATGTTGTTCGTTTACGATAGTGCTCTTCTAGTTGGTCTGGGTCAATTCCGTAAGCTGCTGCTCGTTCTTCTCTCCAGCTCGAACCCCAGATTGCTGAACCTTGTAATACTGCATCAGGTAAGACAGAGTTTACGCGGATGCCATACTGGCCACCTTCAGCTGCAATACATCTTGCTAAATGTGTTTCCATCGCTTTTACAGAACTATATGCAGCTGCATTTTTCCCGGCATATACAGAGTTTTTCGAGCCAATGAAGACCATATTTCCACCTACGCCTTGTGTTTTCATTTGCTTGAATGCTTCTCGTGCTACTAAAAAGTACCCTGTTCCAAGCACATTCATATTAAGATTCCATTCTTTTAATGATGTTTCATCGAATGGGCTTGAAGTAGCTAATCCTGCGTTATTGACAATAATATCAACGCCACCATACGTCAATGCCGTTTGTGCAAATGCTTCCTGCACTGCCTCTTCACTTGTTACGTCCATTTTCACTGCGAATGCGCGACCGTCACCATATTGTTCATTAATTTCTGCTGCTACTTTTTCCGCGCCTTCAATATTCAGGTCTGCAATGACAACATGAGCCCCTTCTGCAACAAATTGACGGCATGTTTCACTGCCGATTCCACCTGCTCCACCTGTCACGAATGCAACTTGACGTGAGAACTCTGCTTCAGCTGGTGCTAATGATAATTTGTAAAGTTCTAAAGGCCAATATTCCACATTGAATGATTCATTTTCATTTAATGAAACAAAGCTTCCTAGTGTTGTTGCTCCTTTCATTACCGCAATTGCACGATGATACAATGCACCGCTCACTTTTGCCATCGCAATGTTCTTACCCGTGTTCACCATTCCAACACCAGGGATTAAGATGACACGTGGAGCTGCTTCTGAAATGTTGTCACCTTCATTTTTGTTACGCTCAAAATAAGCTTTGTACTCTTCTTTGAAGCTATTCACTCCAGCTTTCACCTTTTCTATTAAGCTAGTAACCTCTTCTGTTTGTGGATTCCAATCGATGTAGAGCGGTGTCATTTTTGTATGTACTAAATGATCCGGGCATGCTGCACCGACTTGAGATAATACATTTGCATTGTTACTGTTAACGAATTGTAAGACATCATCTGTATCATCATACGTTAAGAGCATTTTCTTTTCATCGCTTACTTCACCACGGATAACTGGCATTACTTGTGCTAGTATCCTTTTACGATCTTCCTCTGATAGAGAGTCATATTTTTGCCCGCCAAATGCCTCTTCTTCTACTAATCTAGCTTGGATATATGATTCAGCTTCATTAATAATCGCAATTGTTTTTTCATAGCTTTCCTCAGCAGTTTCGCCCCAAACGACTAGACCGTGTTTTTCCATTAGAACTAGCTCTGCATTTGGATTATTTTTTACGCCTTCTGCTATCATTTTTGATAAAGTAAAGCCTGGTCGGACGTAAGGTACCCATACGAAGCGGTCACCATAAATTTCTTCAGCAATTTGTCTTCCGTTATCAGCACAGCAGACACTGATGATTGCATCTGGATGTGTATGATCAACATGTTTAAACGGTAAAAATGCATGTAATAATGTTTCAATTGAAGCTCTAGGATGCTTACTGTCAATCATACAGTGTGCTAAATATGCAACCATTTCTTCATCAGGCATTTCATCACGTTCTAGCAATGGGCGGATATCATCCATTTTTAATCCAGTGAAATTTTGCGCTTTCATGGTCGCTAAGTCTGAGCCGCTGCCCTTCACGTACATTACTTCGATATCGCGGCCACGGAAATCCTTTTCAATTGTCTTCATTGACGTATTCCCGCCACCCCAGTTACATACAGAACGGTCAGACCCAATTAAATTTGAGCGATACACTAATTCCTCTACACCGGATGGTAATGCTGCTGCTTTCTGTTTATCCCATAAACTTTGAACCATTTTTGTTTCCTCCTCTATTCCACTTTGATTATCTTTATTTGTTTTTGATTATACATTATCTTTGTTTATTTTTGAATATATTTTTTGTTTATTTTTGAAAAAAAAGCAAAGGGACGGTTCTTCTGCTTCCTTTTCAAAAGGAAGCAAAGGAACCGTCCCCATGCTTCTCATTGGTCTTCGACGAGGATGTATGTTGCTTTGATTGGGCCGTGGACGCCGACGATTAGGTTTAGTTCGATGTCGGCACTGTTACTTGGTCCTGTTATGAAGTCTATACAGGACGAGATTTGTTTACCTTCTTTGACTTGTTTACTTATTTCTGTTGTTGCTTGTGTCAGTCTTGGGACTAACGTGCTTTTTGGAATAATCGCGATATATGTTTTCGGTAGCAGGCTGACTGTTCTACCTTTGTTTTTACTGCTGAAAAGGACAACGGTACCTGATTCTGCGAGTGTGATATCACTGTAGGTAATCCCTACATCCGCCTGTTCAGCGGCCTCAATGTTTTTTTCGGTTAACACAGGATCCCAAACATGGACAGCTTTTCCCTCGGAAGGCCACTTCTTGTTTAAGCTTTCTTGCAAACCAAACTGCTCATGTCTTTCATCATTCCAAGTGACGATACGATTTACTTCATACTGTGTAAAGACATTGTTGATAACGTTGATGAGCTCAGATAATGTCGTTTCAATAAACTGCGTATGGATGACCTCACAATGTTTCTTTAAAACATCAACTAACTCATCCTTTGAGGCATCACATAATACATCGCGCTGAGGATTTGTGTTCCATTCCGGCTTTTGTACATCTTGCTTTCTTTTCCGTCCGAGCTTGGCTGCAAGATTGTTTAAAAATGGCTCGCGGTGATAGATTTGTCCTTGTTCCATCTTAGTCCCTCCCTTTTTCTCTCTTTTTATACCAATCTCTAAATCTCTCTTTATCTGGTGCAGGAAAATCACGGACATCTGTCCAAGGCTTCATCGGTCCAGGACCTTTCTGGATGCTGTTATCTTGTGTAAACGGAGCCATCACTGTTGAGGCAGACTTTGTTCCGGCTTTATAAAGGCTAGGTGTACTAGCTGCAAGCTGATAGCCCTTCATCGCTAGCTTTTCAGCAAATGGAGATTTCTTCTCATCTTCAACAATTTTCCTGCGATGTTTAATTAATAATTCATGTAACGGTATTTTGACAGGACAAGCATCCGTACAGGCCGCACACAAGCTTGAAGCATATGGCAATTCCTTATAATCTTCATATCCACCTAACAGTGGTGATAAAACTGCACCGATCGGACCAGCATAAATCGAGCCATACGAATGACCACCGATATGCCGATAAACAGGACAAACATTGACACATGCGGCACAGCGTATACAATGCAGCGCACTTTGAAATTCTGTTCCAAGTATATTTGAACGTCCATTATCAACGATAACAAGATGAAATTCTTCAGGCCCATCGACATCTCCTGTCTCTTTTGGACCTGTTAATCCCGTAATATAGCTCGTTAGCTTTTGTCCAACAGAGCTTCTACATAATAAACTAACAAGGATATCAAGCTCCTCCCACGTTGGGACGATTCGCTCCATTCCCATCACTGTTATCTGTGTTTTTGGTAAAGCGGTTACAAGTCCTGCATTTCCTTCATTCGTGACAAGACTAATTGAGCCGGATTCAGCAACTGCAAAGTTACAGCCTGTAATTCCCAAGTCAGCACTCAAAAACTCTTGGCGCAGCTGTTCGCGTGCAAAAAGTGCTAGTTCTTCCGGTATTTCCGTTTTCTCATAGCCCTTTTTCTCTTTAAATGTATCTCGAATTTGTTCTTTATTTTTATGCAGCGCAGGTACGACAATATGTGACGGGGGATCATGGTCATCGAGCTGTAAAATATACTCACCTAGGTCTGTTTCAACTACTTCACAGCCGGCTTTTTCTAATGCTGCATTTAAATGAATTTCTTCAGTGACCATTGATTTTGATTTAACGACTTTTTTTGCTTGCTTTTCCTTTGCAACATTTGTAATATACTCATTTGCCTCTTCCTTCGTTTGCGCAAAGAAAACATGTCCACCTCGTTTGATGACATTCTCACTTAATTGTTCCAAATAAAAATCAAGGTTTTCAAGTGTATGTGTACGAATCTCCTCACCGAGCTTACGCCATTCCTCCCAATTACCTAACTCTTCGACCGCAGCTAGCCGCTTCCCCTGCATTCTTTCCTGTGCTGATACAACGGCATTGCGCATAAATGTATTTTGTACACCTTGATCAACCCGTTCAAAGAACTTCTCTTCACCAATTTTCATCGCCATTTTACTTCACCTCACTATTTAAAACTTCTGCGATATGCATGACTTTGATTTGTTTCCCTTTTCTGTTTATACGTCCACCGATATTCATTAAACAGCCACAATCTGCACCTATGAGTACTTCAGCACCTGTTTCCTCAATATGCTGTACTTTCTCATCAACCATTTGTTCAGAAATTGGCACCATTTTTACTGAGAATGTCCCACCAAAGCCACAGCAGTTCTGACTATTTGGTAAAGGCTTAACCTGTAAGCCTTCAACATTATCTAGTAATTTAGCTGGCGCATCCTCTACACCTAGTAATCGTGTCATATGACATGATTTATGATAGGTTGCACATACTGGTAAACTAGCATTCACTTTCTCTACGTTAAGTACCTCAACAATAAATTGTGTTAGTTCATATGATTTACTCGCCAATTGTAGGGCTCTCTGCTTCCATTCAGGTTCATTTTCAAATAAATGTCCATACTCGCGAAGCATCGCGATACACGAACCGGATGGGCCAACGACATAATCTGATTTTTCGAATGAACGAATCATATGCTTCGCTACTTCTTTTGTCTCTTTATGATAGCCACTATTATAAGCTGGCTGACCACAGCATGTTTGCTGTTCAGGAAAATCAACCTCACAGCCTAGTTTTTCTAACAACTCAACGGTATGCTTTCCGACATTTGAATAGAAAATATCGGCTAAGCATGTGATAAAAAGAGAAACCTTCATTCGATAACCCCCTAATGTATTTCTATCTATCAACCTTTACTTTTTATTGATTATACTACTAAACTATTCGTTTTCACACCCGTTTATATCCGTTTTGTTGAGTTTATTTTTGTTTAATTGTTATTATTTGGTGATTGCGATTTATTTTTTCCCTCGAGTTCCTTCCAATTTACGACCTTTTCTAATAGTACAGATAGAAACACACCGACGATAAATCCATTCCCGATAATTGGTTGTAAAAAGATCGGTAAACTTGTTAATACCTCACTATCAATTGTCATGATACAAACCCCGACTAAAACCGGGATCGCGAGACGATAGATTGTTTTAGAATCAAACGGATAGCCATTTATACTTTTTAAAGAGGTTCCAAACAGTTGTAAATAGGCTACAAATAATACCGCATTACCTACAGTAATCGGCAACGTTGCTAGTAAAGAACCAAGGATTGGAATGACACCTAAGATAACCATCAATCCTCCGCCAATTAAAAATGGCTTTTTCTTTAATAGATTTGTGCTTTCTAGAAATCCTATTGACGAAGCATAAGGTGAATATGAAATAAGTCCAAGAATTGGGGCACTGACTGCATATATGCCTGTTAATAGATAGGAAAATTTATATTGCCGGAACGAAACGTTCTCATCATGAAAAAGTCTTGAGGTCGCTTCAACACTTGTTGCTGTATTGCTTAAATTTAATAAACATCCTAAAAATGTAATCACAATGATACCAATTTCTAAATTTGGTGTCCCTAACGGAAATATTGTGAATGCTGCTGGACTTGTCATTTTTGCTGCTTCTCCTTGAAACAATATCGAGTATCCGGCCCAGCCGACGATAATTCCAATTAAAATAGAAAAATTTGAAACGATTCTTTTACCTACAATATTTACTAGACTTACAAATATGACAAGGGCGACTGAATAAAGTGTAATCGCAAGGTCAAGTGTTCCATCTGATTTCACCTTGAGCATTCCTTCAAAAAAGACGAATATGAGTTGAAAGGTTAATAAAAATAAATAGACACTCATCACCATTGGAGTGATGATTTTATGTAACAGCGGAAATAAATGAAACACCGATAAAATGATTGTGAAAACGCCTGCTAACATCATTCCTGTTGCGATACCACCACCAATTTGGGCAATTGTCATACCTAATGCATTTGCTGAGAAACATAAATTTAAGACGAGACCCCAAATCACCCCAGATGGGCCTTCCATAATTGGATAACGATGTCCAAACATTCCTTGCAGCATACAGGCTAATCCTGTAAAAATAAATGAGCTCCGTTGAATCGTTGCGATTTCGGCAGCTGTTAATTCAAACGCTGCACCAATTGAAATCGGTACAACGACAACATTTGCAAAAATAAAAAACAACCATTGTATTGATGCCAATGTTGTTGTCAATGTAGGTTTATTCATGATGATGCTCCTCCTTTGAATTCATTACGAGAGGCTGCTTTCGATACTTTCTTTCATTCCCAGTCCTCACTTTAGTTGATTTCCCATATCGAACTAGTTCATGACATATTTATAAAGTTATAATTTGAAGCGAGCTTTTCGTATGGATAAATACCCTTTTTTACAACTATTTTCCTTTTTTATCAAAAACCCCTTGACGGTATTTCAATAATCTATTATGATTATTTCTAATATATCATATCTCCTAAAGGGGAGTAGCTTTTACAACAAAGTCGTCACTACAGAGTGCAAATGAACTCTCGGCTTTGTTGGCAACGAAAATGTTGTTAGCAAGACCTTTACTGTACGGTTGGTAAAGGTTTCTATTTGTTTTAAAAACCTTTACCCATTTCGGTAAAGGTTTTTTCTATTTCACAGGATGGAAAATTTTACCTACAAAGGGATGAGCAGAGTTATAAGTTATCAATGTTAGCCATGGATATTAAATGTTCAATATCTATACAAAAATAAAAACAACATTGTATGTAGGAGCAGATATACAACGAATATATGAAAACTAGGAGGAAAAATATGATGTTACTTAGAAAATATATGTCTTTATTAGGAGTCGGTTCAGCCCTGATAGATTTAATCTTGCCAAAAGATACGTATTCACGAGGAGAAACAATTAATGGTCACTTTTTCATTAAAGGTGGCATTACCTCTCAGCAACTGAAGCGTATTGAATGTGATTTAGTTCAAGTATGTAATGTAACAGGTGATGAAAAGGTAATTGATAATACTATGATCCTCTCATCAAAGGAATTAAATCCTGAGGAAAACAGTCAAGTTTCGTTTACATTTCAACTGCCAGACACGATACCAGCTACGTCAGAGCGTACCTCTTACCGTTTTAAAACAAGATTAACCTTTAAAGAAGGGGTCGAGAGCAAGGATCAAGACCTGATTCAAGTCATTTAAGCTCTATGTTTTGGTTAAAATGAAGTAATATGAATATGTCAGGGGTTTAAAACATTTCCCTAGATGATTCTCTAATTATGGGCTTACAGTTCATGTTAAATTAGTTTTAAATATACATGTCACACATGATTAATTTCTCAGAGGAGTGTTTTATGAAATATTTAAAACGCCTAAAATTCATTTTTACATTTTGGCGCTTCATCCCATTTTTAAAGGATTTCTTTCTTTCAACAGAGGTTACAAAGACAAGGAAACTAGTAGGGGTTGGCTTTTTCCTCTTTTATGTATTCTTTCCGTTCGATTTAATTCCAGACTTTCTAGCATTTTTCGGAATTGTTGATGATGTTGTCATTGCAACTTTTTTACTCGAACGAATTGTGAAGTTTGCACCATTATCGTTGAAGGAAAAATATAATCTTTTAGAAAAATAATTGCTAAAAAAGTGCTATCTCAAATTTCGAGAAGCACTTTTTTCACGTTTATTTAAGTGGTAACCATTTTAGTACATCTTTAATTTTCTCATCCCAATATTCCCACTCATGGCTTCCAGGTCCATAATCGGTTGTTAAAGAGTAACTCGTTTGTTCACATTTTGCTGTAAAGGTGAGGTTGCTATCATAGAGAAAGTCCTCCGTACCACAGCATTGATAAAGGTCAGGCTTCAGGGTTTGCTTTTCACCTTGTTCCAATAACCATAACAAGTCATTATCTGTGTTAGCAATCTCATCCTCCCCGTAAATTAGACTAAATACATCTTGTAAATGGTTCGGTTGTTTAATCCACTTTGCCATATCTAACGCACCTGATAAGCTTGCCGCTGCAGCAATTCTGTCTGGGTGACGAAGTGCCCACTTAAACGCACCGTAGCCCCCCATTGATAATCCCGCAACAAAGTTGTCTTCTCGCTTCTCTGATAAAGGGAAGAAGGAACGGGCTATTTCAGGTAATTCTTCTGTTAAAAAGGTCCAATAGCGATTTCCATATTTCATATCCGTATAAAAACTTTGATGTACCTGTGGCATAACGACCGCTAATCCAAGCGGTGCAACATACCGTTCAATCGATGTCCGCCTTGTCCAAATCGTATCATCATCACTAAACCCATGAAGAAGATAAAGTGTTTGATGCTTATCAGCCTTCATTCGATTCTCCATCCCAATCTGCGACGAAGTCTGCTGCGGCAAAATAACCGTCATCGACGTACTCAACGATAAAACTTCCGAAAAAAACTGACATTGAATAAGTGCCATAACCAACATCTCCCCCCTGGGACTGTCCACCTTAATAAACCGGGGACTGTCCCCAAAAATTTTCACTAAAAATGGCATCCAACTCTTAATAATAATTGATGTCTTAATTATGAGACTACCCTAATCTGGGGACTGTCCCCACTTAATCACTAATGCACCCCACTCAAACAAATCTCACCATCCCGATAAATATGAATCGTATTCCTCCCATGATGTTTTGATGCATAAAGCGCCTCATCCGCTCGGTGTAGAAGCTCCTCTATTGAAGCATCGCAGGCTGCTTCAGTTATACCAAAACTTGCCGTCACACTAATTTCTTTGGATGATGCTAAAGGTGTTGTTTCGATGCATTTACGGATCTTTTCAACAATTGCTTCAGCTTGAAGAAGACATTGCTGAGGTAAGCAAATGACAAACTCCTCACCACCATAGCGTCCAAACAAATCTCCTGGTTTTAAGTGCTGCTCACAGATCGTGACGACATGTCGGATAACCTCGTCACCAATTTGGTGTCCATATGTATCATTAATTTGTTTAAAGTGGTCTATATCAAATAGTATAATCGATGTCGACTGTTTCGTTCTATCATTTTGTTGCAGACATTTTTTCGTCTGCTCAATAAATGCTGACCTATTTAATATTTCTGTTAATCCATCTATGTAAGCCAATTTTTCAAGTTTTTCCTGAAGCCGCCTCTGTTCTGTAATATCAAGGATTACAATTGTACTTCCCACAAACTCTCGATTCTTTTTGTATACTGGTGATGAACGGATTTGATAATAAGCACAATTGCCACTCCATTCGATTTCAAACTCTGTCGTATAATTCAAATTCATGACCTTTTGAAAGGGTATTTCATTTGCTTTCCAAATTGAATAAATCGGCATCCCAATTGATTGATTATTTACATTATGAAACAACGCTTTTGCTGATTGATTAAAATCAACAATTCGTTGCTTTGCATCTAATACAATCACTCCATCACGCATTGTATCAAAAATCAGGCCTCTTGCGATTGGTGCTAATTTTAACAGATTAGTTGATTGAAAGGCCCAAATATATAATGCTGCTGTAACACTCATGACGACAGGGACCGGGTCCATTCCATGTGGTGTTAGCCCTATTAAATAAAGAAATGAAGTCAACATTGGAAGATATAATGCTAGCAGCATGACTGTATTTTGTTTCCAATACGTTGTTTTCGTTTGTCTCCAATATGAAATAATGAAAATCCCACCAACTAATAAGGAAGCAAACGTATAGCTTCCATGTACGATATACCAAGGTCCTATTGTAAAATCAATTAATGATGTACCATCGTTACGTATATAAATAGACTGATAGAAAAAATGATGGATATGATTCGTCAAAACGATGATCGTTGTCAAAGCCGGTATGATAAAGATAAGAATGACATTTTTCTTCACAATGAACTTATCCATCCCTGTATAGACCATGACTAATAACATACTTAATGGCGCTAAATAAGGCATACCAATATATTGTACATAAACCCAGCTAATAATCATCTCTAACTCATAGCTTGCAAGTTCAAAAGCATGACCGAATGTGTAAATTGCTGAGCACAGTGAGATGAGCAGAAAAATCGTGCTCCCATTGAAGGTTTTACGTTTTAAATAGGCATAGAAGCCTAAAATTGTGTTTAATACTCCTGCAACGACCATAATGACCATGTAATGAAATATATCTGATGTCATTGTATTGACTCTCCATTTATAGTTACTTTTTACCAGTTCTATTGTACCATATTTGGTCGTTACCATGTTTTAATAATTTTGACAAAATTTAAATAATTATTTTTTAAACGAGTCCCTCATCTATTTAACGGACAACTCATTTACTCTCTTCATTTTCTAAATAGGTGATTTCATGACCAATAGCCTGCATCGGCCCTTTCGTAATAACATTCCCAAGTTGTTCTGCCATAAATTCAACTGTATAATGATTTTCAGCATTCAATAGCCACCACTTAACAACCCCTATGTAAGCCGAGCTTATGAAACTTAATATAAAATCATATGGTACCTTTAATTGATTTAAATCACCCAATATTTCTATGAAACTGTTTTCGAACTTTTCATATAAGCATTTTTCAATTTTATTTGTGAAATCTGAAATCTCATTCGCTCCTAACATTACTTCATAAAAATTACGATTCTTTTCTAAGTTTTCAAAAATCTGTTTTAATGTTTGTTTAAAACGTGGTGCATGTATGCCTCCTTTATTTAAGTGAAAGGATATATTCACTTCATTCATTAATTCAGCAATATATTCATCACTAATTTGTTCTAGTAAATCGTACTTATCTTGATAATGTAAGTAAAAGGTTGCGCGATTAATGACAGCCTCATCCGCTAAATCCTGAATTGTAATTGCTTCAAAGCCTTTTTTCTTGATAAGTGTAATGAACGCTTCTTTTAGTAACCTTTTCGTTTTTATTACTCGAAGGTCCGTTTTCTTCGCCATTCCTTACTCACTCCTTTACATTTTTGTAAATTACACAACATGTAAGCCTAAGCTGTTGTTTATATAACGAATCAACAAGGATTGCTTATTGTTTCTCGCCTTCAATTTCTTATAATTGGCATTATAAACAACACAATGTTGTATATGTTACAAATTGTCAAGAGGGGGGATTTGATGATGCGCCATTTTTTTCATAACAAGTTAATTTGGGCAGGTTTAGGATTGATTGTTCTCATAACAACTATTTTTACATTTGCATTTATGGGTTCAACTGTTAACCCCACACCTGTGGAGCTACCAATTGCGGTAGTTGTCGAGGATGAGGGAGCCATCTTGCCAAATGGTGAAAGCATGAATATTGGAGAGACATTACTAACAGAGCTTAAAAAGAATGAGTCAAAAGAGGTAAAGTGGCACTTCTTATCTAGACAAGAGGCGTTTGAGGCAATGAATAATAAGGAGATGTACGCAACGCTTTCGTTACCAGTAGATTTTTCACGGTCTATAATATCGCTAACAGACGAGAACTCCGATGTACCAACAGCTACAATCATCATTAATGAAGGATTAAATTTTACCGGGGCAAATATTGCAACAACAATCGCAACGAATGTCGTTACTAATCTGAATCAACAAGTGCAAACACAGTTATTCCAACAGATTGAAGCATTAAAGGTCCCACTATCAACTGAGCTTGCTCTCCAATTAGCAAATCCAATTACGATAAAGACAGACGAAGTAAACAACGTAGCAGCAAACAATGCAAATGGAAATACCCCAGCAATTTTCACACAATTATTATGGTTAGCAACCTTTTTTGCATCGATGACACTTTATACACTAATTAAGAAAGAAACAGGAGGGACATGGTCTGCTTCCTCACTTGTTAGTCAGTTATTAGCAGGAATCCTTTTTGTTGCTGCCCTTTCAGCTGTTACACTGTTTTTATCAACACAAGTTTTGAAGGTGTCTGTTCCGAACATCGGTGAATTTTATATGCTGTTACTGTTTATTGGACTTTGCTTTTTCTTCATACAAAATGCATTGTTAAATTGGATTGGCTACCCTGCAGCACCTTTATTTATTTTACTATTATTTTTTTCGATGCCTATTATGACATTAGCACCGGAATTACTTCCGCCTGTAACGAGAGATTTCTTATACTCTTGGGTCCCGTTTCGCTTTACTGTTGATTCATTACAAGATTATTTATTTTTCAAAAAGGAATTGTTCGCAAACGGAGTTGGTGCAATTGGGATAATCGGATTAATCTCGTTGCTTGTAATGGAGTTGGCTATTTTCAAACCGGTAAATGGGAGAAAGAAAGACAAGAAGCTGAAGGAACAGCCGATTCACCAATAAACAAAAAAGGCATGGATATAAGAGTTTTATTTTCCATGCCTTTCTTTTATTAATTTGTAAATGCTTCTGTTAAGACAGGAACAATTTGCTTTTTACGAGAAACTACACCTTTTAATGTTGCTTGGTTGTTATCTAATGAGACATTGAATGCTTTTTCAACTTTAGCAGTTTCCGTTCCAATTGCAATCGCAACTGAGTCATTCGTTAAAATGTCTGTTACAACAAACAAGAATAAGTCTAAACCTTTATCAGCAACAACTTTAGTAAGAGCTGCTTCGATTTCAGCTTTATTAACAAGTACATCATTCGTATCAACAGCATTAACTTGAGCAATTTCTACTTTGCTTGCACCCATTTGGAATTCTTTTGCATCAAGTGAGATTAATTGTTCAACTGATTTGTCACTTAAATCTGCACCTGCTTTTAACATATCTAATCCGTATGTATCCGCATCAACACCAGCGATTTCCGCAAGTTCTTTAGCAGCGTCAATATCCTCTTGTGTACAAGTCGGTGATTTAAATAATAATGAATCAGATATAATTGCTGATAACATTAATCCAGCTGTTTCTTTTTCAATTTGAACACCGTTTTCTTTGTACAGTTTATTTAAGATTGTAGCTGTACAGCCAACTGGCTCTGCACGGTAATAAAGTGGATCACTTGTTTCAAAGTTTGCAATACGGTGGTGGTCGATTACTTCAAGAACACGAACCTCTGTAATATCGTCAGCACTTTGTTGACGCTCGTTATGGTCAACTAAAATAACTTCCTTTGCTTCAGCTGCCACTTTTTCAACTAAACGTGGTGCTTCCTTTTTAAAGAAGTCAAGTGCATATTGTGTTTCACCATTTACTTCACCTAAACGAATTGGCTCAGCAGCTTGTCCAAGCTTATTTTTTAATTCAGCATACGCAATCGCGGAACAGATTGTATCTGTATCCGGATTTTTATGACCAAAAACTAATACTTTTTCCATAATAATCTCCTTTACACTGTTAAATATATTCTATTCTATCATAGTTTACATGACGAAAATAACCACGAACAGGAAAAATTTAATCAGAATGTTATGATTTCTTTTCAAATGAAATTGTCACCCATTCATTCGTTTGAGCTTTTTCATGAATAACAAAGCCACCATCTTTAAATAACGCTAATAACTCATCCAGATTCCATTCAACAAGACCTGAAATAATAAACTGATTGCTATTTTTCAATAAATCATGATGCTTAATAATTTGAACTGTTTCATTTGCACCAATATTGATAAAAATGACGTCATAATTGTCTTCAATTTCATAATCACCTGTAATTAAATCCGCTTGAACAACGTCAATATCATTCGTTAACTCGTTTAATTGTGCATTATGATACAGTTCTCTTGCCACATCTTCATAATCAACGGCAACAACTTTCTTTGCACCTTTTAACGAAGCGGCAATTGTTAGCATACCAGAGCCTGTTCCAAGGTCTAATACCGTTTTATCTGCTAAATCTGAATCAAGTATCATTCTTAAACAGCCTTGTGTTGTTTCATGAAGCCCTGTTCCGAATGCTGCTAATGGGTCAAATTTCAACACTTGTTTCCCTATGTACTGTTGTTCTGAATTTGGGTACGTAATCACCCAGTTATTGCCGAGGTCTATATCCTCAAATTCATACGTCTGTTCCCATTCTGATTCTTCGCGCGCCGTATGCATGATATCCTCTTTTTTAAGCTGTAACGTCTCTGTAATTAGTGAGAAATACTCATCCGGAAGGCCATCTACTTCACAATCACTCGCATAAATTTTTAATGCCACATGTTCTTCTGCCTTTTCCTCATAGCCATAACCATTTTGAACTTTAATAATCTCAATTGGTGGTTCATAATACAAGTTGTATATTCCTGCAGCATTTAATTTGTCTGTCATGTCATCAATTTCTTTATAAGGTACGTTTATGATAAATTCATGTAACATTTCTTTTCCTCTTTCATTTTCGGCTTTTTTCATCGGCTTTGTAGCTTTTCACTTAGTTGGTAGCTTCCGCTGCATTGCTCTCCTTCCGAGGAAGTGAGCCTGACTAGCATCGGCGGCATCAATTAAGTATATAAAAAAGCTTCAAATTTCTTAGAAAAGTGCCTTTATTTTCGGCTTCGTTCTATCTTATTTGTTGTGGGTAGCCTACATCCTTATTTATCATATCAAACAACTTACAGATATTCTATTCTATGGCACAATAACAGAATGACTATGTTTGGTAACATATGAGTTAAGGTAAAACATACTTACCTATGTGATAGATGTCACATCACGTTTTTTATTGATAGATTATTATCTAGTTAATAAGTTGGTTGGAAGGTAATAGAGGAATGATGTAGTAACAGATTTGAGAGTGTTTCAGTTGATAAAGCGATCGAGTGGTGTATTGCTTCTGATTACTGTGGATTAGTGGGTTGAATTAAATGGTATGTTGGTTTTCTATGGTCTTACAGGCAGAAAAGGGTTCATCGAAGTTATGCAGTAGGTTTCAACCAATTTATTTTCACAAAATCGGATTCAGCTCCCAATATTAGTTCATTGACAATATGCTAATAGTCATCTAACTATTTAATTACAAATAAAAACTACTAGCAGAAGAAATTTCTATTCCTCCACCAGTAGTCTTTATAAACGACAAACTTGCACTGGACAGTCCTCACAGCTGCAAATTGTGCGGAGCCCATCTACATCTAGAATGGTAATAAAGCCTTTGTCATAAGTAAGAAGATTGTCTTTTTTTAATTGATTAATCATACGTGTGACCGTTTCGCGAGGCGTTCCGATTAAACAAGCTATTTCATCATGTGTGAATTTTTTAGTGATTTCCCATACGCCATTAACGTGGACACCATACGTATTTTTCATCCGAATAAGCGCTGAAGCTAATGCACCATTTTTACCAAAAAACATTAAATCCCTTAGCTTCGTTTGTGTTAATGTTTGTGAGTAACTGACCCACTTAGTAAATTCAATTGCAAAGTTACGATTTTGCCATTGCAACAGCTCAATATCCGGCTTCTCAATGATGCCAATGGTTGAATCTTCAATCGCCTTAGCATTTTCCATTGCTCCGTGGCTGCCATTTGATACGTAACCTCCAAACAAATCGCCGCTTTCATAGTAATTCAAAGTGAGTACTTTCCCGTCTTCCGTGCTTTTATATAAAGTAAGTGCACCTTCTATAATAAAATACATATTTTCAATCATTTCACCTTCAGAATATAGATATTCTCCACTTTTAAGATGAATACTTTTCATCCTTTTCTTTAATTCTGTTAGACTATCAGCTGAAAAAATATGTGTGTTAACAACTAGTTGATTTGTAATTTTCCCCATCATTGCAGTCATCGCCTCACCGTTCTAATCTTATTTTCAATGTAAAGAATGGTCGAGTTAATTGTTATCAGAGAATCCTATAGTGATTCATCATTTCCCCTTTTGTTCTTATCATAATATATTAAGAGTACATGTATATGACGCATTTGTTAAGTGTCCAAATTTCAACAATCCTGACAGATATTTCTCTGTCATTTAATCATGCGTATTAGATAATTAGTTAATAAGGCTTGAACACAGAAAAATGGTACAAACCTCAAATAGGGATGCCTTTAATTACCATGTATACGAAAACAACCAATAAATAAAAAGGCCGAAATCAGATTGACTTCGACCTTTCTTACTTATAGGAATGTGATGACTGAACTCTTTTCAGTTACGAGTCATTCACTTTTTCGAATCATTTCGTATACTTGCTCAACATCCTTATCACCGCGACCAGAAAGATTGACAATTAATATATCATCCTTGCTATAGTTCTTCGCTGCCTTCATCGCATAAGCAATTGCATGGGCACTTTCTAATGCCGGAATAATCCCTTCAACCTTTGATAAAACCTGAAAGGCTTCTAATGCTTCCTGACCTGTTACTGTTACATATTGCGCTCGATTCGTTACTTTTAGATGACTATGTTCTGGACCAATTCCTGGGTAATCTAAGCCAGCTGCAATTGAGTAAGTAGGCTTAGGATTTCCGTCTTCATCTAATAGTGTAATACATTTAAATCCGTGGATTACAGCAGGGACACCCTCAGTTAAGGTTGGTGCTTCAGCTGGTTCAACTCCAATTAACTGCACTGCTTCTTCATCAAGATAATGTGCAAAAGAGCCGATTGCATTACTCCCACCACCCGCAACTGCGATAACCGCTGTAGGGAGTTTCCCTTCCTTTTCAAGGATTTGCTGTTTCGATTCCTTACTAATGATTGATTGGAAGTGTTTTACGATTGTTGGAAATGGATGTGGTCCAACGGCTGAGCCTAATAAATAAAATGTTGTTTCAAAGTTTTTTACAAGATCATTTAATGCCTCATCAACAGCATCCTTTAAACGTCCTTGCCCCTTTTTAACAGGAACAACCTTCGCACCTAGCAGTTCCATACGGAAAACATTTAAAGCTTGTCTTTCCATATCCAGTTTCCCCATATAAATTGTGCAATCCATACCTCCGACAATTGCACATGCTGTCGCTGTCGCTACACCGTGCTGCCCAGCACCCGTTTCTGCGATGATGCGCGTTGCACCCATTCGTTTCGCAAGTAAAATTTGTCCGATTGCATTGTTAATTTTATGTGCCCCGGTATGATTTAAATCCTCCCTTTTTAAATATATTTTCGCGCCACCAACTAGCTTTGTTAAGTTCTCTGCAAATGTTAACGGATTTTCGCGTCCAATATATTCTTTCATATAATAATCGAATTCTTTTATAAATTCAGGGTCATTCTTATACTTTTCAAAGTTATCATCTAAAATTGTTAAAACATTCTTCAAGTCATCTGGTACATAACTACCGCCAAATTCTCCAAAATAACCTTTATCTTCTTGTTGTGTCATATCGATTCTCCTTTTTGAAAGTCTAGAATATTCTGAATATAGTTATTATATCACTTTCTAAGAAGACCTATAAACTCTTTTATGCTTTCATCTCACAAATACACCACATTAACAAGCTGAATAATACTAGATTTGTTACTACTAATGTTTGAAAATAGCGCTTCTTCTTTTTCATGTTCATACGCCTCTCATTTCTTTCTATCTACATGTAAGACGTATGAATTTTAAAATTGTTTCAAAAAATGACAAGTTTCGATATTTTTTTCAAAAACGACAAAAAGAAACGGACTTATTAAAGTCCGCTTCTTTTTTATACTACTCTTTAGTTAAATAATTTTTCGGGCTATATTCTTTCTTTTTCTCCTCTAACCATTTAGGGCTTTCTTCTTGCATCTTCGTAGAGAATAAATAGTCTTTGATTTCATCTTTACTTTTCTCGAAGTTCGCTTCTTCTGCTTCCTTCTTATCTGTTACTTTAATGATATGAAAACCATGCTGTGATTTAACAGGTTCAGAAATTTCATCAACCTTCATAGCAAATGCAGCTTTTTCAAATTCTGCAACCATTTGTCCTTTTGGAAAGAACCCAAGTTCACCGCCAGCTTGAGCTGAACCTGTATCTGTAGAGTATTCTTTAGCTAATTCAGCAAAGTCTCCACCTTCATCAAGTTTCTTTTTCACTTCTTTAGCTGTTGCTTCATCCTCAACTAAAATATGACTTGCTTCCACTTGTTCTTGAACAGCGTATGTTTCTTTATTTTCATCAAAATGCTTTTGCATTTCTTCATCAGTTATTTTAATTTTTGGTTCTAGAAGTTTTTCAATTTCCATGTTTGTTTTCATATTCTTTTTAAAATCTTCTTCAGTCACTCCACTTGAAGCTAACGCCTGCTGGAATGCTTCTTCCCCACCGATGCTCTCGATAGTCTTTTTCACTTCTTCATCAATTTCTTTATCTGTTACACTAATTTTTTCTTTTTTAACTTCTTGATCAATAATGCTTTGTGTAATTAACGTTTCTACTGCAGCTTCACCATTTTGCTCTACAAAAAATGTGTATAAATCATCTTTTGTGAGGTTTTCTTTCCCTACCTTTGCTACTACTTCACTTCTAGTAGATAGGAAGATAAATACTGCAATTGCAGCTACGATAAGTATTGCTAGAATAACAATTGTTTTCTTGCTTGAAATAATTTTTTCTACCATGTTTATTCTCCCTTAATTTGAGTGTCCTGGTCCTTATGTTGAAACTTTGACAAATCGATCGTATAAAAAAAATATGCGTTAATGTCCATTTTACAGGATTGCTAGAAGAATTGGAATGGAAATGATAAACTTTTTCGTTTTTGTTCTTTTTATCCTACTAAACTATCATTCATCATAGAAGGGATTAGTTTTTGTTTTTAGGGATAGATTAACAATGCAGATAAAAATAGATATTGTAATTTTTACAGATTGGTTGACTTCCACACAGTTTACGCCTTTTCGAGATAGGTGATAGCCTGTCTAGATATGAGAACGAAGGAGTCTCGCACTTTCGTTTTAAATATGAAAAGAACAGAAAAAGACCTCACTTAAGTGAGGTCTTTTTATAAGAGCTGCTTATGCAGCGTTATACTTATTTTTGTACGTTAGCAGCTTGTGGTCCACGAGCGCCTTGTTCAACTTCAAAAGTAACTGTTTGGCCTTCTTCTAAAGTTTTGAAACCTTCGCCTTGGATAGCAGAGAAATGTACGAATACATCGTCTTGACCTTCAACTTCGATAAATCCAAAACCTTTTTCTGAGTTAAACCATTTTACTTTACCTTCTAACATTACTTTTCCTCCTGTGTGGAATGAATATGATAAATATCCACATTGTATTAATATTCTTGCTAGACAACGATTGTATTAAGAGGAGGAAACTTTTGAAGCAACATCCATCTAAATATCACTATCCGAACAAAAATAATTAACTATATTCTAACATCGTTTCAAAATGAACGCAAGGTTTGAATTGGGTTTCATGACCAATTTCCCATTTCCCAATTTATACTCTTTTAAAAGGCCACCAATTTCCTTGACCAAATGTTTTCACCATAACAGGTACAAATAATGGTAGAACAATAAATGCATAGAGTAATAGTCCTGTTAAGATAATCGATGCAATTTGGATAAGTGATAACATTCCTGACGGGATCATCGCTGCAAATGTACCACCTAAAATAACGACAGCCGAGATAATGACCGTTCCCATTTTCTTCATCGCAAGTAACATCGCATCAGCAACAGACATTTCTTTATATTCGTTAAATCTGTCCATTAGGAAAATACTATAATCAACACCTAGAGCGACGAGAATAACAAAAGCAAAGAAAGGAACTGCCCAGCTAATTCCTGTATAGCCTAAAATGTTTACAAATATTAATTCATTAATACCCATTGCTGTGTAATAAGTTAAGATGAGTGATCCGATTAAATACATCGGCATAATAATCGATCTGAATAAGAAAATAAGAATAATCGATATTCCGACAAGCATTAAAATTACAGTGCGTGTATAGTCATTATTAGACATTGTGCTTAAATCAGCATTTACACTCGTAATTCCACCAATAGCCACCTTCGCATTTTCCAGTTTTGTATCCTTTGTCGCACGTTCAACCGCAGCAGTAAGTTCATCTACTTGATTAATAGCTTCGTTTGAATATGGGTTAGCGTGAAAAATTACGTCAAAAGTCATCACTTTTCGGTCTGTCGAAAGATACGTATTAAGTGCTTCTGAAAAATCTTCGCTTGTTAACACCTCTTCAGGTAAATAAAAGCCTACCGATTCTTCTGCTTTTGATAAATCGGCTAAATATGTTTGAGCAGAGCCTAAGCCATCTGAAACTTGATTTAAGCCATCAACACTTTGCCCAAGACCATCCGTTAATTGTGCCATTTGTCCATCAAGGTCACCAAAGCCATCTAACAATTGCTTTTGTCCATCGGCAACACCTGATAATCCATCAGAAAGCTTCGGCATATTGCTAACAATTTGACCTTGACCGTCTGCTAATTGATTTAGCCCTTTCTGTTGTTGCTCAATTCCCTCAATTAGTTTGGTAATTCCAGTAGAAATTTGAGACTGACCTTCAATTAGCTTAGCAAAATTCTCGTTCGCTGTGTTAACACCCGTGCTTGCCTCAGCAAATTTTCCATTCAACGTAGTCAGACCTGTAGCAAGTGCAGGTAGTTGTTCCGTTGCGACATTTTGTACTGTACCTTTAATTTTCCCATATGTTTGTAAAAACGTTTGATCAGCAAGCAATGCCGCGAATTCTGGATTCTTTTCTAATGTTGTAAAATCGTTATCTAATCCTTTTAATGCTTCTGATAATGCACTAATTCCTTTGCCAACTTTTTCATATTCCGTGTTAAGAGCCGATAATCCACCTGATACTTCTTTATATCCATTTAACAGTGCATTACTGTTTTTCTGAATTTGCTCCGCTCCGTTTTTTGCCTCTGCTAAGCCCTTCTTAATTTCTTCAGAGCCGGCCGTGCCTTGACGAATCCCATCTTCAATTTTTGCTAGATTTGTTTGGATTTCTGTTAGACCAGAATTAATTTCTGTCGTACCGTTTATCAAATCATTAATCCCATCGGTTGCTTCCGTTAGCTGTGGTGATGATTTTGACAGTTCAGTCTCAGCCTCTGCCAACCCGTCACTTATTTGCTTAAGCCCCTCTTTCCCTTCACCAAGACCTTCTTCTAAAGTCTCGGCTTGTTTTGAAACATAAAAATCTTCAATCTTTTCCCCAGTTGGTCTCGTAACAGAACGAACAGTATCGACTAAATCAACTGTTTCTAACTCTTTTGAGATACCTTCTGCAAGACTAATATATTCTGTTGAGTCCATTTCCTCATCGTTTTTCAATACAATTTGTGTCGGCATCGATTCTCCAGGACCAAAGCCGTCAGCAATAGCATTAAATGCTTTTATTGCAGGGACATCGCTACTAATTTCCTCTAATGAGTTGTACGAAAGCTCACCTTCGTATTTTAGTAAAAATGGTACGGAAACTACCGCAACTACAGCTAAAGCAATTAACGGTCTTGCTAAAGAGAATTTTCCTACAGTACCCCAAAGCCTACTATCCTTATGTTCAAGTTTACCTTTTGAAGGCCAGAAAATTTTATTTCCTAATACCGCCATAAAGAAAGGTACAACCGTAAATAAAGCGACTAATAATACTGCAACCCCAACAGCTACTGCTGATGCTGATTGGTATAACTTAAATTGAGAGAAACCAATTGCGGCAAAACCAATCATTACTGCAACACCACTAAAGAATACTGTTCTACCGGCATTGCGATACGTTTCAACAATTGCATCTGCAACATTCTCGTGATGTGATAATTCCTCTTTGAATCTACTTAATAATAAAATACAATAATCTGTACCTATACCGAATAATACCGCTACTAAAAATATTTGCGTAAAGTTTGAGATTGGAAAATTAACTGTATCAACTAAAATTGACACAATTGATTGTGATGCCAAATACGTTATCCCAACTGTTATAAGTGGAATAATTGGTGCAATGACTGATCTAAAAACGAGAAGTAATACTGCTAAAATGAAGACAACTGTAATCCCTTCTGTTTTTTTCAAGCCTTCTTGTGAGCTTGTCATGACAGCCTCATCAATCATCCAACCGCTCGTATAATAATGTTCTACGTTAATCTCATCAATTGTTTCGTATAGTTGGTCTGTTACTTCCTGAGCTGTACGATCGTCCCAGCGTAAATTAACAGAAGTAAGGATTGTCTTTCCATCCTCCGATACTAGCTGACTTTTTAGAGCCTCTTCACGAAAATGAGTTAACACACTTGTGACAGCTAACTCTTTATTGTCCTCTAGCAATGTTATTGCTTTTTCAGCCTCTTTTATTTCTTCATCTGTTAATCCCTTTTCATTATGAAAAACGAGTGCAACCTGTGTTTCATCAGCAGAGTTCTCTTCTGACTGTACTTCATCTAATATTTCTGATGCTAAAGTCGATGAATACCCTTCAGGTACACTTATTTGTCCTTTTTCATGTACGAGATGTGCCATGTTAGGAGCAATAAAAAATAACCCTACAACAACAGCGACCCATGCAACGATAACAGCCCATTTCCCTTTAATGATTGCTTTCACGATTATTCCTCCACCTTTATTTCTTTAAAATTATAAAGTATCGTATTTAATTTCTCGTATGTTTCTATAAAGGAAACAATTTCTTTTTCATCAAAGCTAGTAATAAATGACTTTACTAAATTCTGAATATTTTTTTCTGTTTTTGTGTAGAAGTCAATTCCCTTGTCCGTTAATGTTAAGTAAATAACCCTCCTATCATTTTCATCGCGTGTTCGTTTAATTAGCTCCTTTTCTGTTAAGCGATTAATGATTGCTGTAATTGCACTTTTTTTCACATCGAAAACTTCAGCCAGCTCAGTTGAAGTACATGTCTGATTCAAATAGATATAGCGCAATGTGTAGCATTGATCATATGTAATATAATCGCCGATACTGTCCTTCATCAGACTTTCGCCACGCTTTGTGACAGAAAAAGAAACTGATAAGTACCTATTTATTAAATCTTCTATTTTCTTTTCATCCATTATGAGGTGCCACCCTTCTAATAGTTAAAGTGTTTAACTATTCAACTGTTTAACTATAAAACGCACCATTTAGTTTGTCAATGACTTCCATATATTTTATTGTTAACATTTTTTAGCAGTTCCTTAAGCTTCTGCATTGCTGAATTCATCATATATATTAATAAGACTCAAAATGACGTAATAAGGAGTGAGATCATGATTTATATTGGAAATAGGCTCTATTATGCAGTCCAGCTCAAATCTCCTTCATATACAGTAGAGGAAAATGAACTCATAACTCGTATGGGACGCTATCGAATAAGATATGACTTTTCTCATTTTCAACAGTTTCGGTTTGCTTTAAAACTCCGAGTGATGATCATTCGTGCGGCAAGGGATTTACTAAGTAGTCAAGCAAAATTTGCTAACTTCGCTGATTCCACATGTAATCCAAAATATTGGACACTAACAGCAAATGGCGGATTTAAGCTCAAACAAGATGTCCAGCCTGCAGATGCTATAAAAGATATATTTCAAAACGGCCCGTTATATGCCTTTGAATGTGCAACGGCAATCGTCATTATTTTTTATAAAGCAGCGCTTGAATCAATTAATATTGAACAGTTTAACCGGATTTACCAAGGACTTTATTTAAGAGATTGGCGTTCAGATGAGGATTTACCTATTAACACGCGAAAAGGAAATGATTTCCTTCCTGGAGACTGTTTATATTTTAATAATCCAGAGTTCGATCCTAATGTGTCATATTGGAGGGTTGAAAATGCGATCGATTTAGGCAATGGACATTTTTTCGGTCACGGGATTGGCATTAAAACTGCTGAAAAAATGATTGAAGCGCTGAATAGTCGTAGAAAACCTAATGCAACAGTATCAGCTTATTTACTTTCACAAGTAACCAGGCTAGATGATCAATATCTTTATCATTTTGCTTCACCTGGTTTGCAACAAAGGGGAGAGCCTGAGTTTATTGCATCCAATCTTGTTGTTGGAAGGGTTGGGCGAGCTGTTTTTACTGGGTGACGGATTTTAGGGGTAATAGGTTGGTTACGTTGAAGACGGTTTTGGATTTGAGTTCTGTGATTTTTCGGCTTCATTATGTTTATGAATATAAATGAAGAACATTTTTCTTATTGCTAAAATTAAAAATGGGCTTCATCGACGCTATGAAGAACATTTCTCTTCGCTTGAAAAACAAAAATGGTCTTCATCGAATCTATGAAGACCATTTCCCTTCACTTGAAAAGTCAAAATGTTCTTCATCGAATCTATGAAGAACATTTCTCTTCGCTCAAACATTCAAATTGGGCTTCATCGACGCTATGAAGAACATTTCTCTTCGCTTAAAAATTCAAATCGGGCTTCATCGTACTTATGAAGACCATTTCCCTTCGCTTGAAAATTCAAAATGGGCTTCATCGAATCTATGAAGAACATTTCCTTTCGCTTAAAAATTCAAATTGGGCTTCATCGAATCTATGAAGAACATTTCTCTTCGCTTGAAAATTAAAAATGGGCTTCATCGTACTTATGAAGACCATTTCCCTTCGCTTAAAAATTCAAAATGGGCTTCATCGAATCTATGAAGAACATTTCTCTTCGCTCAAACATTCAAATTGGGCTTCATCGAAACTATGAAGAACATTTCTCTTCGCTCAAACATTCAAATTGGGCTTCATCGACGCTATGAAGAACATTTCTCTTCGCTTAAAAATTCAAAATGGGCTTCATCGAATCTGTGAAGAACATTTCTCTTCGCTCAAACATTCAAATTGGGCTTCATCGACGCTATGAAGAACATTTCTCTTCGCTTTAAAATTCAAATTGGGCTTCATCGAATCTATGAAGACCATTTCCCTTCGCTTTAAAATTCAAATTGGGCTTCATCGACGCTATGAAGACTATTTCTCTTCGCTTAAAAATCCACATTGGGCTTCATCAAAACTATGAAGACCATTTCCCTTCGCTTAAAATCAAATTGGGCTTCATCGTATTTATGAATTATTCCATCACTTATATAAGTGTCTTTTAATAAATAATATTCTAAAACTGCTATTTACACATTCCTTTTTGTAAAACAGTAAATCCTCAAGATATACTTCAAACTAGTTCAATTCACAAAATCGCCCTTTATACAAAAAAGCAAGTGGAGCCTCTCACTTTCCCACTTGCCAAATGCTTCAACTTTTCATTAACTATCGAGTACAAGCTTAATATAAAATGTCCGGTTTCTCGGCCCGTCAAATTCACAAAAATAAATCCCTTGCCATATACCTAAAAGAAGTTTTCCAGCTGTAACAATTACCGTTTGGGAAGAACCAACTGTGCTTGCTTTCATGTGTGCTGCTGTGTTTCCCTCTGCATGGAGGTCGTCTTTTTCATACCAAGGATACACTTCATCAAATCTGCGTATCATGTCTGTTTTGACATCAGGGTCAGCGTTTTCGTTAATGGTAATCCCTGCGGTTGTATGTGGACAGTATACAATAACGGTTCCTTCTTTCATTCCAAGCGCATGAACTTCATCTTGTACAAATGCTGTGATGTCTATCATTTGGTCACGATTGTTTGTTGTAATTGAATGTTGCGATAACAATGAATTCAACTCCTATTCATTTGTTTTATGTAATAACGCTTTTATCCTAGCTCATAAGAGGATAAAAGCGGTTTTCGCATTTCTTAATATCGATTAAAATCTCTATCCTCAACCCTTTTCATTAAAATAAAATATGTTTGCAGCTCTGTCTCATTAATTGAAATTCTTGTCTTAAAATCCTTCGTTCGCAACACGAAATCCTTAATTCCGATAAATTCAGATTCAGCAATTAAATAAAACTGTGTTCCTTTTTTAATCCCTCTAAAATTCCGCTTAAGCTTATACCTTTTCATACCTTCCGAGATGCTCCCTTAAAGTAAAGATTATTTCTATTATTTCAAGTTAGGATAGATTACTCAACAATAAGTTTATTTAACATAATGATAATCACTTCTCTAACGCAAACTAAACAAGTAATTGTACATACTAACTAAATAATACCTCTTATGTTCAATGAAAGTGGTGATGTATTTTGAAGGTAACTGATGATGAGAAAAAACAACTGAGTGAAGCGATCGATAAAATGAACGAGGGACTTGATGCATTTATCCAATTTTATAATGAATCTGAAGAAGATAAACCTCTCATCGAATTTACAGATGAAACAATGGAAACGATAGCTCGTGCCATTGAAGCATATGGAAAGGATGAAGTTACAGCAAAAATTAACACAATTGTTAAGGAAGTACTATCTTTTTTGCCAAATAAGCAAGGAAAGGAAGACACATAATTGGCAAAGTCTAATCGGACAATTCTGCATTGGTTAAAATGGCCGCTTTATACACAGGTTTCCATCGTTGTTCTATTCATCATTCTATTTTTTGGGGTGACGATTTCATTTATAGAGCCTAATGAATTCCCAACTATGTTTGATGGAATATGGTGGGCACTCATTACACTGTCAACAGTTGGTTTCGGTGATTATGTACCGCAAACCTATCTTGGTAGAGCGATTGCGATGCTAATGGTGTTAGTTGGTGCTAGCTTTGTCAGTGCATATTTTGCAACAATTTCAGCAGCAGCGATTAGGAAACAGCATTCTTTTCGCGAAGGCGAAATTACATTTCGAGGCAGTAACCAGATCATTTTAATAGGATGGAATGAGAAGACAAAGGAAATGGTCGAATCTCTCACAACTGTTAAGCCAGACAAGAAGATTGTTCTTATTGATGGGTCACTGAAAACAGCGCCACTTATTGAAAATGTCTATTACATTAAAGGAGACCCGACAGATGATGAAACATTAGCGAGGGCCAATATTGGAAGCGCGGAGGCAGCAATCATTACAGCAGACCAGCATAAAAATGAGTATGATGCTGATATGTATTCTATTCTCGTCTTACTAACACTAAAAGGCGTTAATCCGAGCTTGCATTGTGTTATTGAAGTTCTAACAGAAAAACAAGCGATAAATGCTAAACGTGCAGGTGCAAATGACCTTATAAAAACGTACAAGCTAACTAGCTATTTTATGATGACAAGTATTTTCGCCAAAAATGGCTTGGCAAACTTTTATTCGGAATTAAACCCTGCAAGTGGCAACTCATTTCAAGTCCTTCCCTACAATGAAAAATTTATCGGTAAAACATTTCGTGAGCTTAGCCAAATTCTTTTAGAAAAAGAATGCATATTAATTGGCATAAAAACAGGCGAGGAAACGAAAATAAATCCGCCCCTCACCTATCAAATTACTCGCTTAGATTCCTTAATTGTCCTAAAACATTAACTTAATAATATTGCTTCTAATTTGCTAACAAGCGCCTTCCCATCATCAATATATTCATCTGGGAAGGTAGCATCTTTATCCTGTGGTTCTTGGAATTGATTAATCGCTGCAGTTAAGTTTCCAATTCGAGCATTGTCATCAAGACCGATTTGATATTTATGAGATAACAAAAACGGGGTTCCAAGCTTGACCGTTGTGTTCGGCACATCTAACTGACCATCGACAGCGATAAACGGAATTCTTAAATATTGGTACCCTACTTCAGAGTCAATTTTATAATCAAAATACCCGTGATCATAGTCCCAATTCCCACCGATATCATATCCTAGCGGCTTAAGCTTTTCCTCCAGGTGTGTTAGCTGGAACACCTTTCCATCGAGCTTTGATGTAAGTTCAATCATGATTATACCCCCTTTTTTATTAGAGTTTCCTAACGGTAAAATTTCATGCCCTCATTTCTCCATTTTAGTACGATATTGACATTTACTAAAATACAGTTGATAATGAAATTGATAATCATTATCATTAATGTTTACTTCAGCATATACACACTTTTAAGAAAGGGAGATGATTTACATGCAAAATTATGAAGAATTATTTGATGTAACAATAATTGGTGGGGGACCTGCCGGCTTATACTCTGCTTTTTACAGTGGCATGCGCGAAATGAAAACGAAGATTATTGAGTACCAGCCAAAGCTTGGCGGCAAGGTACACGTTTATCCCGAGAAAATGATATGGGATGTAGGAGCACTCACTCCTTTAACAGGCGAACAGCTAATCCAGCAAATGGTTCAACAAGCATTAACCTTTGAACCGGAAGTTGTTGTCAATGAAAAAATTACCTCGATTGAGAAAAAGAACGGCCTTTTTTTGTTAACAGGGGCAAGTGGTAAACAGCATTTGAGTAAAACAGTCATTTTAGCTGTTGGTGGCGGAATTTTAAAACCGATTAAATTAGAGATTGATGGTGCTGAACGTTTTGAAATTACGAATCTCCATTATGTTGTTCAAAGTCTTGAAAAATTCAAGGGTAAGGACGTAGTCATTTGTGGAGGAGGAAATGCGGCAATTGACTGGGCTGTCGAATTGGCTCCGATTACAAAAAGCCTTCATATTGTACATAGACGTGGGCAGTTTGATTGCCACGAAGCACAGCTATCAAAATTAGACCAATTTCCGTTACATAAGCATTTAAACACAACCATTAAAAAATTCGTTTCGACAATTGATAATACAAAAATACAGTCGGTTATTTTAACAAATAATGAAACTGCTGAAGAGACAAGCATCGCGATTGATGATGTCATCATTAGCTACGGCTTTGAGCGGGAATTAACGTTCATTAAAGAAAGCCCTTTAAATATTGAGCTAGTAAACGACCATTTCGTTAAAGGTACGAGCAAATCCGAGTCAAATATCGAGGGGTTATTTGCAGCTGGCGATATTTTAAATTTCGATGGGAAAGTACACTTAATTTTAGGGGCTTTTGCCGATGCCGCAAATGCAGTCAACCAGGCAAAGCTTTATTTAGAGCCCGATTCACCTGCAAAAGCAAGGGTTTCATCCCACAATAGCCGTTTTGATGAAAAAAATAAGGAATTGCGGCAGCATCTGTTTGTATAATGAGGGGGCACTACCGGCTAGTTACAAAAAAGAGGGTGACTCTTCGTTTAGAGTAACCCTCTTTTTTCGTTTATGATTATTTATTTAGACGTGCTTCTAATTCAGCTTTTTTCTCTTCGAAGCCTGGTTTACCAAGCAATGCGAACATATTTACTTTGTATGCTTCAACACCCGGTTGGTCAAATGGGTTTACTCCTAATAAGTAACCGCTCATTGCACATGCTTTTTCAAAGAAGTATACTAAGTATCCGAATGTGTACTCGTCCATTTCTGGAATTGAAACGACTAAGTTCGGTACTCCTCCATCAGTGTGTGCCAGCATTGTTCCTTGGAACGCTTTTTTGTTAACAAAGTCTACAGATTTGCCAGCTAAGTAGTTTAATCCATCTAAATCGCTATCTTCTTTTTCAACAATTAGCTCATGACGTGGCTTCTCAACATTGATCACTGTTTCAAAGATGTCACGGCGTCCTTCTTGTACGTATTGTCCTAATGAGTGTAAGTCTGTTGAGAAGTTTGCAGATGATGGATAAATACCTTTTTGGTCTTTTCCTTCACTTTCGCCAAATAATTGTTTCCACCACTCAGCGAAATATTGAAGTCCTGGCTCATAGTTAATAAGCATTTCAATTGTTTTTCCTTTATTGTAAAGGACATTGCGGACTACTGCGTATTGGTATGCTGCATTTTCTTCAAGCTCTGATTTACCAAAGTCTTCACTCGCTGCGGCAGCACCTTTCATCATTGCTTCGATATCAACACCTGTAACAGCGATTGGAAGTAATCCAACTGCAGTAAGGACTGAATAACGTCCACCAACATCATCAGGAATAATGAATGATTCATAGCCTTCTTCAGTTGCTAATGTTTTTAATGCTCCACGTGCTTTGTCTGTTGTCGCATAAATACGTTGTTTCGCTTCTGCTTTGCCATATTTCTCTTCAAGAAGCTTTCTGAAGATACGGAATGCTAAGGCTGGCTCAGTTGTTGTACCAGATTTAGAGATAACGTTAATTGAGAAGTCTTTACCTTCTAGTAAATCGTGTAAATCTTTCATGTATGTAGAGCTAATGTTATTTCCAACGAAAATAACTTGTGGAGTTTTTCTTTGTTCTTTTGATAAAGAATTATAGAATGAATGGTTTAGCATTTCGATTGCTGCTCTTGCTCCTAGGTAAGAACCACCGATACCGATAACAAGGAGAACATCAGAATCAGATTTAATTTTCTCTGCACTTTTTTGAATACGTGCAAATTCTTCTTTATCATAATTTTTCGGAAGGTCAACCCATCCTAAAAAGTCACTTCCTGCACCTGTTTGTTCATGAATTGTATGATGTGCAACTTTTACGAAGTCACGTAAGTATGTAATTTCATGCTCGTTAAAAAATGTTAAAGCGTTTGAATAATCAAAACGTACATGTGTCATCACAATTTCCTCCAATATTCATCAAAATATTTATACCTACTCTCACTTTATCTAAACTATAGTAGTAAATCAAGCCTTGATCATTATGTAAACGCATTCAAATACAATATGCAAACAGTGGAGGACCCACTGTTTGCCACAATTTTATAACGATGCATTCAATATCGCTAAAACATCTTCACGATTTAATTTTTTAAAGTTACCAAAGTCTCCATTTACCATTGCTTTGTCTGCCATTAGCTCAATGTTTTCTTCGCCAATATCATAGTCTTTTAAACGGCTAGGTGCACCGATGCTATCCCAGAATTGGCGAAGCTTTTCGATACCTTCTAATGCAATAGCTTCTTTGTCTTTACCGTTAGGCTCCACATCAAAAACATTGACAGCCATTTGGACAAATCGGTCTACATTTTCTTTTAATGTATGTTTCATCCAATTAGGGAATAAAATCGCTAAGCCGCCACCGTGTGGGATATCATATACTGCTGAAACAGCGTGCTCAATATTATGTGTTGCCCAGTCACCACGGTAACCCATTTGTAATTGACCGTTTAATGCGATTGTTCCCGCATATAATATCGTTTCACGTAATTCGTAATTTTCTAAATCGTTCACTAGTTTCGGTCCTGCTTCGATAACTGTTTTTAATGTTGACTCACAGAAACGGTCTTGTAACGGTGAATTTTTTGTATGATGAAAATATTGTTCAAAAACGTGTGACATCATGTCAACAATACCGTATATTGTTTGGTCTTTTGGAACAGTAAAGGTATTAACTGGGTCAAGAATTGAAAATTTAGGGAATACTAATGGGCTGCCCCATCCGTGCTTTTCCTTCGTTTCCCAATTGGTAATAACGGAACCAGAGTTCATTTCAGATCCTGTTGCTGCTAACGTTAAGACTGTTCCAAAAGGAATCGCTTCTGTTGGCGTATATTTCTTCGTGACAATATCCCAAGGGTTGCCATCATACTTTGCACCGACTGAAATAGCCTTTGTACAATCGATAACACTACCGCCACCTACTGCAAGTAGAAAATCAATTTCCTCTTGTTTACAAATCTCTACACCGCGTTGAACTGTTGTCAATCTCGGATTTGGTTCGACTCCAGATAACTCAAAGTACTCTATTCCGTTGCTCATTAATTCATTGACAACTTGGTCATATAAACCGTTGCGTTTAATGCTTCCGCCACCATAAACGAGTAAAACCTTTTTGCCGTAAGGGCTTATTTCCTTTGCAAGTTGCTCAACCTGTCCTTTTCCAAAAATCAATTTTGTTGGGTTATAATATGTAAAATTCTCCATTCTAAATCGCCTCCATAATATAGATTATGTATAGTTCGTATTTTATTGTAAAGAAAAGTGCTTTCACAACATTTTCCAACGAATAGGATTTACCTATTTATCACAATCTAATCATGTAAATGATAAATATACCAAAGGAGGTTGCACATGAGCGCAATTCAACGTATTGCATTATTGTTAACAATTATAGGCGCTATCAACTGGGGTCTTATTGGATTTTTTGGTTTCAATCTAGTAGCTGCCATTTTTGGGGACGATACCGCTCTTTCTCGAATCATTTATGGTTTAGTAGGAATTGCCGGTTTAATCAACCTTGGACTTCTTTTTAAACCATCTACTGAGGGCGTAAGAGAACCACGCGCAGATGTTCGATAATTCATTAGAGGGCTAACTTCTTGTTGGCTCTTTTTTTTGACTTTTAAATCCCATAAGCGTAACGTTTAAACATCAGGCTGTATTAGGGTTTATTTCCTCTTGCAGTACCCACGGGCAGCGGGGTGGGTGGTGAGCCTCATAGCTCCTTGCGGCTACCCGTTATCAAACTTCAGGTCACCTCCCTACGATAAGTCATCATCGATTCGCCATTCGGCTCATCGTGATTCCTTTGGTCTTAGTCGATGCCCGTCTCTAGTTTGTACGTCGATGGGCAAGCCGCCTACGCCTTTCGTATTTCTCAGCGTAAACGCCTGCTCACGTCTCACCTCTCCCACGCATCCCGCAGGAGTCTCTCAGGTCAGCTACAAACCATTAAAAAAGTTAGTGTAAAAAGCCACAATCTTTTAGGAAAGAGCCATAAACATGAAAAAAAGGATGCAACAGCTAGTTGACATCCTTTTAAATCCGCACAAATTATTTTTTTACTTCTTCACGTTTAGATTGCTCAATCCACTCTTCAAGTTTATCTTTTAATGTATTGAAGCCTTGTGGTGTTTCTGTTTCTGTTTTTACAGTTGCTTGACGCTTTTTAGGTTTTCTTGGAGCCGCTTCTTTCTTTTCTTCAACAGGTGCTTCTTGTGTAGCACGGATTGATAAGCTGATTTTTCCAGACTTTTCATCGATTGAAAGAACTTTTACTTGAACTTCATCATTTAATTTTAAATGTTCGTTCACATCTTTAACAAAACCATGTGTAATTTCTGAAATGTGTACTAGTCCTTGTGTTTCTTCATCTAATGCTACGAATGCTCCGTATGGTTGAATTCCTGTTACTTTACCTGTATGGACACTGCCAATTTCGTACTTTGTTGTCATGATAACACTCCTAATTTTCTTATAATATATGTTCGTTTATACGCAATATAAAATTATACCACAACTTATTGAATATGACAAAGGGCTATTGGTTTCAACAATAGTATTATACCCAAAAGAGGTCAAAACTAAAGGGCTACTTTTTTAGTAGCCCTCTTCAGAAAAGGCAGGGAATGCAGGATATGCAACTTTTTCAAACCCATCTTTTAAACTCATCTGTAACGTGACTTTTTCACCATTTCTTTTTGATAAGATATAGTTGATACGTTGTCCCTCTTGCACCCGAGATGCACGGACAACTTCTTTAGATAATTGATAATAATCAATATTTTCAGCGA
This sequence comes from Metabacillus malikii, assembly GCF_030813355.1. Classification (GTDB taxonomy): domain Bacteria; phylum Bacillota; class Bacilli; order Bacillales; family Bacillaceae; genus Metabacillus; species Metabacillus malikii. The sequence continues at coordinate 216,254 of NZ_JAUSUD010000003.1, read as the reverse complement.
TAATATTTGCCTTAAATGTACCTAAATCAGGGAGGTTCTTTTCCGTGGAAAAGTCAGTAAGTGTATAGGCTGTTTCATAATCTCCATTTGCTAAGGCATATAGGTATAGACGTGCAATTACAAGTTCAAATGTCCCTTTGTTATAGAAAATAATACCTGAAAGTGCTTCCCATTCATTATTTCCTTTGAATAGGTTGTAAACTTCTACCATTTGCTCCGTTAATGGAAACAATGAAAGGGTTATGCCTTGGTCATTCCCAAAAGGCAGAAATTCATTTGGAAGATTATTCATTATTTCATATCTAATTTCTTCTGGAACATAGGTTATTTTTTCTCCCTCTTTATATGATTTGACCTCTTCAATTAATGGTACAACTTCTGAATTTGGGTATAGCTCTGGTAACACCGCTAAAGTTTCATTATTATTATTCCAGAGAAAGTGTCCAACCATATCACGATAAAGAGATTTTGCATCATCAATATTTCTGAAGGTCGGGTTTGCAATAATTAGTTGCTCTAATGTGACTAGCTTCTGTATGATATCTTTCTCAACAGAACTTACAGTAGAAACATCCTTTAAATTACGTACATATGATTTAGATTCAAGGTATTTAATGATCTCCTCACTTACTTCACCTTCAAATTCTTTGATAATTTGATCGGTATTAATCTCAAAATGAATCATATTTTCTTTATCAGAATAAAATACGTAGCCAAAATCAACTATGTTTTCAACAAATTGAATGTAGGCTTCATCTCCAACTTTTACATTCTTACTATTTAGCATATCAACATATATAGGATCCGTTCCTTCTACTGTTCCGCTACGTTGCACAGCATACCCTTTCCCGTGCCAAATTGCATTTAAATTCTCATGTATAGCATCTAATTTATCCATATAATCAAAAATTTCCTCGTCACTTACCGATTTCTCGTCCTTGACCTTCTCTATTAAATAATCAAATTCTTCTTGTGGCAATGAAATCCGGCGATTAATCATATCTTTCACTTTATTAACATGATTCGTTAATTCTTTCTTATTAATAAAACTTGTTCGTTCTTCAAAGCTCGTGACGATATCATTTGTTTCCTGAACAAAGCGATAAAGTCTTACATCTTCAAAATCAAGCTTTTCTCCTAGCTCATCAACCTTTCGCTCAAATAATCCACGTAATTCATTTTTTGCTGCTTCTATTTGCTCTTCTGTAGGTGGTTGTTGCGACACCTCTGTTTCCTTTTTTCCAGTCGAAAAATCTGTCTGTGAGAGCAATTGACCACCGATTAACCCACCAATTAGTAACACGCCGATAAAGGAAGCGACATATGGTAATTTAAGCTTGCGACGTTTTTGAATGGGTTTTTCTTGAGACGAAATGTTCTTTAGAATCGTATTTGTCGATGATACTGTTGGCATTTTGTCATATGCATTTTTTAAGTTCTTTAATCGTTCTTCAAACTGTCGATCATCCACGTATGTCACCTTCCTTCTCATTTAACTCTTCCATTCTCTTTTTGAGCATTGTTTTACCACGGAGAATACGAGTTTTAACAGTTGATAATGTGACTGACATAATTTCGGCAATTTCTTCATATTTTTTCTCATGAAAGTAGAAGAGAATGATTGGTATACGATATTTTTCATCTAGTTGTTGGATTGCAATGTGCAAATCTCTGTCCGCTTCATTTTTTAGAGCCATAGTCTCTATTTCCGGATACTCAGTATCTCTCGTATCTTGCTGTATTTTAAAAACCTTCCGAAGGTTTGATTGACGTTTTCTTGCAAAATCTCTTGTAACGTTTAAAGTTATTTTATATAACCATGTCGAAAATTTTGCTTTTGAAAATTGGTCGATAAACCGATAGACACGAATAAATACTTCCTGGGTAATGTCTTCAATCTCATCCTGTTTATTTCCTAACTGGTACGCAAACCGTTCAACAGTCGGATAGTAACTTTCGACTAGTTGCCCGAAAGCAACCATATTCCCCTGCTTCGCTCTTTTGATTAACTCATCTTCCGTCATGCTTCTATCCTCCCTTTATCCTAGTTATAAAACGAAACACAGTTTTAAATTGTTTCATTAAATGAAGAAATTTTGAAGTGAACAATTGTGTGGAATCATGCTTTGAGGATTATCTTTCTTTCATAAGAACACTTTATTCATAAAAAAGCCACTTTTTTTATAAAGGCTGTTATAGTAACATTGTTGCTTTTAAATGAGTTGTCGTTTAGGCTTTGTCTCCTCTTGCAGTACTCGCTTTCCGCGGGAGTCTGGCAATCAGCTCCAACAAATCCTTAAAAAGGTTAGTGCACAAAGCCACAATCTTTTAGAAAACAGCCTATAGAAAAAACACAAAAAATAAACGTATAAATCATAAAAAAGGGGGAATAATTAGAAGCATAAGGCTTTCTAGTATTCCCCCTTTTGTTTCTCTTATATGGATGACTCAAACTTGAGTCATCCTCTTTTTTTACACTCTATTTTGAACAAAACGTTGCATCCGTCGTAATGCTTCTTGTAACTGTTCTAAAGACGATGCGTAAGAGCATCTGATGTAGCCTTCTCCACTTGCTCCAAATACACTTCCTGGTACAACTGCAACCTTTTCCTCTTTTAACAGTTGTTCGGCAAACTCTTCAGAAGTTAGCCCTGTTTTATGGACCGATGGGAATGCGTAGAATGCACCACCAGGAATATGACATGATAAGCCGATTTCGTTTAACGCACTAACAAACAAGTTTCTCCGTTGCTTGTAGCTCTTCTTCATATGAAGGACATCTTCTTTTCCATTTTTCATTGCTTCAATCGCTGCATACTGTGCCATTGTTGGTGCACACATCATCGAATATTGGTGAATTTTCAGCATCGCACTTGAGAATTCCGGACATGCAGCGACATAACCTAATCTCCAGCCTGTCATCGCAAAGCCTTTTGAAAAGCCTGAAACTAAAATTGTTCGCTCCGCCATTCCCTCAATTGAAACAAAGCTTGAATATGTTTCATCATATGTAAGCTCTGCATAGATTTCATCTGAGATGACTAACAAATCATATTTCTCGATAATTAAAGCAATCTTTTCTAATTCCTGCTTATTTAGCAATGTACCTGTTGGGTTGTTTGGCGAACAGAGGATAATTGCTTTTGTTTTATTTGTTATTGCCGCTTCGAGTTCACCAGGCTGTAGCTTGAATTCCATTTCGCCATTCGTTTGTACAGAAACAGGAACACCGCCCGCCAATGAAACGAGCGATGCATATGAAACAAAGCTAGGTTCTATGACGATGACTTCATCACCTGGGTTAATAATTGCTCTAAGTGCAAGGTCAAGCGCCTGACTTGCCCCAACCGTTACTAAAATTTCCTTTTCCGGGTCATATTCAACAGTTGTTTGTTCTTTTAGATAATGACTAATTTCACGTCTTAATTCATATAACCCGGCATTTGCTGTATAAGATGTATAACCTTGTTCTAGCGAAAGAATACATGCCTCGCGGATATTCCATGAGGTCACAAAGTCCGGTTCACCAACACCTAACGATATGACACCTTCCATGCCAGCTGCTAAATCAAAAAATTTCCGGATACCTGATGGCTTTAAATCTTTAACTGTTGTTGATAAATAATGAGAAGGTTCTATCATGGTGACACCACAATTCTCTTATCCTCATCATCTTGTTCAAATATCGTGCCATCATGCTTATATTTTTTTAAGATAAAATGAGTTGTTGTTGATAATACGGAATCTAACGTTGATAACTTATCTGAGACAAATTGAGCAATTGCAGACATTGACTTTCCTTCAATAATGACAGATAAATCATAAGCGCCAGACATTAAATAAACGGATTTCACTTCATTGAAACGGTAAATACGGCTTGCGATTTCATCAAATCCTACGCCTCGTTTCGGCTGCACTTTTACGTCTATCATAGCTTTAACACCTTCATGACCATCCACTTTACGCCAATTTACTTGCGCTGTGTAATCTGCAATAATTCGTTGGTCTTCAAGATTTCGAATGATTTTTTTTGTTTCTTCTTCTGTTAAATCAATCATTTTGGCGATTTGTTCAGCAGATAAGCGACAGTCATCTTCAAGGATTTCTAAAATCTCGACTTCCTTCTCTGTAAACTTCATTTTCACCACTCCCACTTTTCAAATCTTCAGATAATTATACCATTTTCCATTGAATTTTCATATCTATTGCCAAAAGAATATCGGGTAAGTTTTTACAGTTTTATTTTCAGGTTACATAGCCAATAATATAAAAAACTTTTTCAAATGGATAGTTCATTCTATCATATGGAGGGGCATTCTATATAGATGAAATTGGAGTGATATTGAATGAATTCAACTCGATATTTTTGTCGAACCGCGAAAATTCTTGGTGTCAATGTCCACTATGAAGTATATGAAACTGACCGTACGAAACCAACTTTAGTGTTATTACACGGTTTTTTATCCTCAACATTTTGTTATCGAAAAATTATCCCGTTATTAAAAAATGACTTTAATTTAGTAGGAATTGATTTGCCTCCATTTGGGAAGTCTGAGAAATCAACGAGGTTTGTCCATTCTTATTCAAATATGGCCAAGCTTGTTATTGAATTAGTTCAATCATTAAATATAAAAAAGGCATATATTGTAGGCCATAGTATGGGCGGTCAAGTATCTCTACATGCTGTAAAGGAACGCCCAGACTTATTTGAAAAGGTTGTTCTGCTCTGTAGCTCGGGTTATATGAAAGGGGTACATCCGAGTTTAAAAGTAGGCTCATATATCCCATATTTTTATTTAGGAATCAAGCATTGGTTAGCAAGACAAGGTGTATTAAAAAACCTTCATAACGTTGTGTATGACCGCTCTCTTATCGATAATGAAATGATGGAGGGTTATTTAGAACCATTTCATGATAACGGAATATTTCGAGCTTTAAATCGCATGATTCGCGACCATGAAGGGGATTTAACTTCAGAGGAATTGAAAAAAATCGAAAGCCCGAGTTTACTCATTTGGGGTAATGAAGATAAGGTTGTACCCGTCCATGTTGGCGAAAGATTAAAACAAGATTTACCTAATTCTGTGTTTTATTCTTTAAAAAACACTGGACATTTAGTTCCGGAAGAGCGTCCTGAATATGTTACTGAAAAAATTATTGACTTTTGTTTAGCAAATTAGTTGTTAAAACTAAAATTGCCGAAAAGAAATTCTACATTGACAAAAAACGAATAACTTAATACTAAAGAGCCACTCCCTAGGATTTGGCTCTTTCTCTATGGAATAAGCGTTTATGTTATCCTAACTATAGTATGTCATGGATTTCAATTTCCTCCAAGTTACTAATCTTATTTTTTGCACTGTCATTGCTACACCTATATGATAAAAGTAGTCATACATATAGTAAATTCTAAATTAATATGAACTCTAGACGTATATTTAATAGAATTTGCGAATTAGGTTTTAAGTGATTCACAAAGGCTACTAATGGACGTCCAGTTTAAATACATTCACGAGGTGAAGCATAATGAATCAATTTGATGAAATGATTAACCGCAAGGATAGCTCTTCTGCTAAATGGAGCACGAAGAAGATATTTGGTGATGAGGAAGTGCTTCCGATGTGGGTCGCTGACATGGATTTCAGGGCACCCGATAAAGTCATTGAAGCGATACATCAATGTGCAGATCATGGTGTTTTCGGCTATTCAATGCCAATGGAAGAAACAGAAAAGGCGATTCAATCTTGGCTAAAACAACGTCACAACTGGGAAATTAGCGATAATATCATTACATACAGCCCTGGAATTGTTACAGCTATTAGCATGGCGATTCAAACGTTTACTGGTGCTGACGATAAGATCGTTGTCCAGCCACCTGTGTATTATCCTTTTTTTGAAATGGCAAAAAAGCATAAACGCGAGGTATTATATAATGCACTAAAGCTTAATGAAAATCATCGCTATGAAATAGATTTTGCTGATTTTGAGAAAAAGGTTGCGGATCCAAAAACGAAAATGTTTATTTTATGTAATCCACATAACCCTAGTGGAAGAATTTGGAGCAGAGACGAATTAACCAAAATGGCTGAGCTGTGTTTAAAACATGATGTACTTATCATTTCTGACGATATCCACTCTGATTTGTTATTATTCGGTAATGAATATACACCTTTAGCATCCATTAGTGAGGAAATCGCGAACAATACGATAACATGTATCGCTCCGAGTAAAACATTTAACTTAGCAGGTCTTCAAGCGTCTGCAGTGTTAATACCAAACGCAACCTTAAAGCGTAAATATACCCAAACCCTTCAACTTCACGGATTAATGGGGTTAAATACATTCGGAATGGTATCGATGGAAGCAGCCTACAAGCATGGAAGCGAATGGCTCGACCAATTAATCAACTATTTAGAAGATAATGTAAAAGAAGTTGAAAAAGTAGTACAGGAAAAACTACCTCATTTTAAGGTGATGCGTCCTGAATCAACCTACCTGGTTTGGATTGATGCAAGAAAAGAGCAGAAGACTGACGAAGAAATGAAGGAGCTGCTACTGAAGAAAGGCAAGCTTGCCTTGGAACCCGGCTCTAAATTTGGAGAAAATGGTGCTGGTTTCCTTAGAATGAATATTGCCTGTCCACGTGAAACTTTACGTGACGGGTTAAACAGACTTGTTCAGGCATTTTCTTAAACGACAGGTCCAGGCTCGCTCACAAGTGGCCTGAGACCTAGCTGTACAGAAGTCATTCCTGGTCATTATTCGGTTGCTTCATTTGTTCATATTGCTTGTCCACTTTTCCTTGCTCTTGTTTAGATATTTTCACAATGAAACGAAAGACAAGGAATGCTGCAATTCCGAATATAACCATTGTTATAAGGGCTGGGATGTATTCTGTTTTATCTTCAGGAAAATATACCGGAAACACACCTAATTGATACATATTCACGCGATTCACGACCTTTCCTTATTACTATAGCAAGCTTTTAACAAATTACAAATACGAATCGAAAAATTTATCAATTGTTTTTTTCTAAATCCAATAATTGAAGGGAAGTTGACAGATGGAAGAATTCAAAATAGGTGATATAGTCACAGGAATTTATAAAACAGGAAAATATATCGGGGAGATAACAGCGATTAAACCAATGCATTATTTGGTGAAGGTTAAGGCTGTTTTAAAGCATCCACAGCAAGGAGATTTACATAATCCTAAACAGGCAGATGTTGAACTGTTCCATGAACGACGCGCCTTAGCATTGAATGAACAAACGAATATACCGAAAAAGATGGTAAAATGCTATGAAGGTACTGTACCAGACTATAACACTTCCCTTAGGGATTCACTTCAACATTTAATGAACGAACTCGAAGATTTGGATACAGAATGGGCAACACGCTCCCTTCAGCATCTATCACAACTTGAAAAAGATTACTTTCCAAACGATTAAGGCAATTATGACTCAATAACATTATTTGATTTATTAACAAATAGTGTTATTGAGTGTGCCTTTTTAATAGCTCTATCCGAATAAAATCCCACTCCTTATGTTGCAAACTTATTTAATACCTCCGTTAAATCAATACGGTCACCAATTGTTGACGGCTCAGGTTTTTGGAGATATCGTTTATCCTCTTCAACAAGTTTAAAAATATTAAAAGTTGTTAACGCATCGTCTAGCGCACGATGATGTTTTCCCGTTCCCTTTTTCCCATAGTCTTCTACCGCTTTCCAAAGTCCCGTTTGGTTGCGGTCACCAAAAAATCGCTTATATTCCATTGATAGATCTCTACATTCACCATGTAATGGAAATGGCTCGCTATTCATCTGACAATTGTGGCGTAATACCTTCATATCCATGTTTCCCCAAGTAATGACAGTAACTGAAGCGTGTTCATTATAGTTAGCTAAAACGTGTAATAATTCTTTAAAGGTAATGCCTTGGTCAATCGTATCTTGAGAGATTTGCAGAAATGTTTTACAGCGTTCACTTAATTTTGGAAAACGATTCGGTTTTACATAAGAGGAAAATTGGTCTACTATTTTATGATTTTGAACAGCTACAAGGCCTACTTCAATGATTTCCGGGTAAAATCCTTTCGGGTTTGCTTTACTCTCAGGCATAGTAAATTCAAAATCAATAAATAATAATAATGATTCTTGTCCTTCCAACCTTTTCACCCCTTTTCTGTAAAGTTCTTTTCTATTATTATATCATCGACACCTCTATTTAACTTCAAATTTTCAAAAAATAATGAAATATCCCTTGACTATTTTTATTTTCATGCTTACCCAAGTCCTGTCTATTAAAAATCGCTTATTTGATACCCTACTTAGTTTGTACGTCAATATCAGTGAATAGCTAGGCTCACCTCCCCACCCAGTGGAAAATCCGTACTCATTGCTGAAATCAAACTGAACGTCACTCAGGAAACAAGGAGTTAACTATCCGAAACATTTTTTAACAAGAATTGGTATCAACCGTTTAATAAATTTTTACCTTCATTTGTCATAATCGGTTACAATAAGGAAAGATATATAAATTAGAAAGAGTGAAACGTATGGTTAGAAAAGTATTTGGATGGATTTGTATATGTGTTATGGTCCCTATCTTTCTATTTAGCGGCTTTGTGGCGGGTAAAGAATCAAAGGCCATTAAAGGATTAGGCACTGTACTCGATGAGAAAATCCCGATTGATTCACTTGAACTCACGCAAAATAGCTTTATCTTTGATTCAGAAGGACAATTAATATCAGAAATAACAACAAACCAGCAAAATCGCATTTATACTAATTTTGAAGAAATACCAGAGGTTGTAAAGTCATTATTTGTAACATCAGAAGATCAACGCTTTTTTGAGCATATCGGCTTTGATCCGGCAGGAATGATCCGTGCGGTGTTTATTAATGCAAAATCACAGGATGTCGAACAAGGCGGAAGTACCATTACACAGCAGCTTGCCCGGAACGCTTACCTATCACATGAAAAAACGTATAACCGCAAGCTTAGTGAACTGCTATACTCTTATCAGCTCGAACGCAATATGTCAAAAGAACAAATATTAGAAGGATATTTAAATGCCATTTACTTTGGTAATGGTGCATATGGAATTGGCACTGCCGCAACGTATTATTTTAGCAAACAGCTTCAAGAGCTAAACTTAGCAGAGCTAGTTTTTATTAGTGCGATTCCTAATAATCCGACATTGTATAACCCAGTAGATAATTTTGAAAATACGAAAAAGCGTCAGGAAAGATTGCTTACGATGCTTTTTGAAGAAGGGCATATTTCAAAGGAAGCTCTAGCTGAGGCAACATCATATCCGGTTTCGTTAAACATACAAGGACTAGTTGATGCCCATCCTGATTATGTTACATTTGTTCATCAAGAACTGAAACAGCTCATCTCAAAGAGTGAAGGAATCCGCGAAGCAGCAGCAGAGAAAAAGCTCAATGAGGAAGCCATTCAAGCACAAGTGACAAAACGCGTCAATGACGTTATCAATAAAGGGGTTATTATTCATACAGCTCTTAACTCTACGATTCAATCGAAACTGGAGAACGCTGTTGATACACACCTTCCATACAAAGATATACAAGGTGCAGCCAGTGTTATTGATCACGAAGCACACCGAATCGTTGCACTATATGGCGGGAAAAAGTATGAAAAGTTTGGCTTTAACCGTGCATATCAAGCATATCGTCAGCCAGGTTCAGCCATAAAGCCACTTTTAGATTATGCACCATATATTGATGTAAAGGGTACGACGGCGAAAACTAAGATCGATGCAAGTGAATTTTGCAAAGATGATTATTGTCCGAAAAACTACAGTGAAAAAAATTACGGCATTGTCACGACGGAAACTGCATTAAAATATTCCTATAATGCCGCTGCAGTCAGATTACTAGATAGAGTAGGTCTCGAAAAAGCATATTCCTATTTAGAACCGTTCGGATTTGCTTCAGTAACGGCGGGGGATAAAACTCGACTTACAACTGCAATTGGAGGTTTTGATGTCGGAGTATCTCCATTAGAATTAACGAGTGCATACACAACGTTTGCAAACGATGGGCAATATTATAAAAACCGGGCAATTACGAAAGTAACAGACTTATCAGGAAATACATTATATGAATGGAATGAAGAACCACCTGTACAAGTATGGAAAAAGTCAACAAATAATGAAATGCGTTCTCTTCTTGCATCTGTCGTAAAAACCGGGACAGGTCAGAAAGCTTCCGTAAGTGGAGAATATGTCGGTGGTAAAACAGGGACAACAAATGACTATCGTGATTTATGGTTTGTTGGTTTAAAAGATCAATATACTGCAGGCATTTGGGTCGGCAAAGATTCTTCTGGAAATGTAGAACATATTTATCCAAAAGGTCCGGCAATGCTTATTTGGAGAGATACGTTGAAGTAAGGGAGACATGGTCGCAATGAACCGAGATAATAATCCTGTCGTTTTATTTGATGGAATTTGTAACTTTTGCAACGAAGCAGTACAATTCGTTATCAGGCATGATAAAAAGGAACAGGTATTGTTTGCGGCTCTTCAATCTGATAGCGGGCAACAACTCCTGAATGATTATCACCTGCCAACAACTGATTTTGACAGTTTTATCTTCATTTATGATGGAAAGGTATATAAAAAATCCTCTGCCGCAATTAAACTTTGCACATATTTTGGCGGCTATTGGAAAATTGCTAAGCTCTTTTTCATTATTCCAAGTAGGCTTCGTGATATGATTTATGATATTATTGCGAAAAACCGCTATAAATGGTTTGGCATAAAACAGCAGTGCATGCTGCCATCGGCTTCAGTGCGAAAAAGGTTTCTTTAAATTACGGGTCAGACTCCCCCAATTGCAGATATGCAACTGGAGGAGTCTGACCTCTGGCTCTTTTCTAAAAGGTTGTGGTTTTTTGCACTAAATTTTTTAAGGGTTTGCTGGAGCGGAAGTGCGAGACTCCTGCGGGATGCGTAGGAGAGCTGAGACGTGAGCAGGCGCTTGCGCTGAGGAGTACGAAAAGCATAGGCGGCTTGCCCATCGACGTACAAATTGGAGGGGCATCGACTGAGATAAAGGAATCACGATGAGTCCTTGGACGAATCGATGATGACTTATCGTAGGGAGATGACCTGAAGTTTGATAACGGGTTGCCGCAAGGAGCTATGAGGCTCAGCACCCACCCCGCTACCCGTGAGTACTGTAGCGGAAACAAACCCTAAACGACAACTAAGTTAAAAGCAACAATGTTTACGAAAACAGCCTTTACTTTAGAGTAATTCCTTATTTTTTATATATGAACGTCTTAAAGAGACATAGCTTGTTAAAAACATTAATATCCCCGCTAATATGAATAAACCAATGACCTCATACCATTCCTTACCACTCGGTAATTCAATTAATAGGGTATATAACAGAATTGAAGTTAGAACAAACACAATTGACCGTCTTGTAATGACACGAAATTCCTTTTTAAAGGATTCCTCTGTTGACACATCTGTGTATTCAACCCCTGATAATATATACCTGATTGTTACATAGGCTACAAAAACAAACAGTATAATCAGTAAACTGAACTGCACATCCAACTGAACATATTTCGAAGCTAGCAGGAACAGCAATGTACAAATAAACATAACGACTGCACCCTCAGCAAAAAAGTATAGCATCTTCTTTTCCTTATACTCATCAGACGGTAAAATAATCGACAACCACGAATTCATGATTCCTCAACCTCCCAAAATAATTCATCTAATGTTTGGTTTAACGCTTTTGCAATTGCAATACATAACTGCAAACTAGGATTATACTCCCCCTTCTCGATCAGGCCAATTGTTTGCCTGGTCACACCAACTTTTTGCGCAAGCTGTTGTTGTGTTAGTGAGCGTTTTATCCTGGTAATCTTTACATTGTTCTTCATATTAACACCTACATTATGTAATAAATATATTGCATTTGTAATTTATATATTACATCTATCACATAGCATTGTCAATTCTTAACAAAAATAAGAGCGTGACTGTAGTCCCGCTCTATCCAAACAAACCCACTATTTATTTTTATACCACTTAAACTATATATCTCATTTGAAGTAACAGTCGTTTCGTCATCTTCATTGTTTTAAACAGGTAAGCTTGCCATAATACTGTTATACAATCTAAAGCATATGTATAGTGTTCCTAATATAAATGAAAACCAAAATAAAACATGAAATAATACGAGACCTATTAATGAAGCCGATGTTAATGAACTGCTAATTTTATAAACAACGTATACAAAATAGCAAATTGTTGCTAGCAAAAAAATACCGACAATGGCTGCAGGAAGCTGGATCGCAAGTAATGATATTGCACCTGCGATTAAATAAAAGGTAGAGCCGCCTCTAATTTTCGTTAAGTTTTCCCCTGCAACGTCTTTTGAGAAAAACAATAAAGACAATTCTGTAACAGTATTTGCTATTAGCTTTAATGCAGAGAACACCATAAAGTAGATTAACGCAAATAAAATAAATAACGCTAGCTTTATTCCATTATTCGAAAAAAACTCTAACATCCCATCGTATATGCCCAACACTTGTAAATAATCAATTACAATCATAACTGTTGCAATTGACAATGAGGTACTAAACAATAATATCGTGATGAGTGGAAAATAACTTGTAAAGTATGTATTTTTCATTTTGTTTCCCCAATTATCCTTATCTCTAATAATTTTTTTACTTATACTCCCATTATTATGAATGAGGAGTATTTTTTTGACAAGCCTCTACGGAAAAAACAGGATGTCGATTTCATCCTGTTTAACGAGCGACTACGCGCACATATTCACGAGGTTTGAACTTTTCAATTGCCTTCATTTCTTCTGTGACTAATTCGACTGGTGATTCTAGCTTTGTATTTAAAAGTTGAACATCGGGTTCTTCTAGCCCTAATGGTTCAACATATTCTCTATTTACTTTGCCATCCATATACCAAGCACCACCAAACATCGCCGAAAAGACACAGCCAGCCACGAGGATTTTTCTCTTTGGCATGATATCACCTCATGATTATCATGCACTTTCGATTTTAAGAATATACAAGCCTTAAAAAATTTGTTATCATTTTTATGTTCATATGAACTCGAAATGGTGAATAGTTATGTATTATTTCATACTAATCCTGTTAGTAGAACATAATATGTTCAGGTAGTTTCGTTTTATTTTACAAGTATTACAATGAGATTGTTTATTCTTGTGGTTTTTTTGGTACTAGCTTAATTAACGAAACAAACTTTAAGCGAGAGACTAATTTAAATTAACGATACCTACATTTTCCATTCAATTAAAAGATGCCATTTCTGTAAGGAGGTTTATTCATGACATTACTTCATGTGGCAATATTAGCTCCATTTCTTTTTGCCATACTCGTTCCATTCTTGTATAAATATTTTCGTCAAGTACATACAGGCTGGTTCGTACTCGTTTTACCTATCGCACTATTTGTTTACTTCTTTCAATTCATCGGCGATATGATGGAAGGAGAAACAATTACTCAGACTGCCAATTGGATTCCCTCACTTGGTATTAACTTCACAGCATACATAGACGGTTTAGGTCTGTTATTTGCCTTATTAATCACTGGTATCGGGTCACTCGTTATCCTTTACTCAATTTATTATTTATCTAAGGATAAAGAGAAGTTAAATACGTTTTATGTCTATTTATTAATGTTTATGGGAGCCATGCTTGGTGTTGTGTTATCAGATAACCTCATCGTCCTATACACATTTTGGGAATTCACATCGTTATCATCATTTTTATTAATCGGATTTTGGTATACACGTGAGAAATCACGCTATGGTGCCCAAAAGTCAATGATGATTACAATCTTTGGCGGATTGCTCATGCTAGGTGGCTTTATCATGCTTTACCTCATGACAAATACTTTTAGCATCCGTGAAATAATTGACCAAGTACCAAATATTGTGGAACACGAATTGTTTATACCAGCACTAATTTTAATCCTATTTGGTGCCTTTACAAAATCTGCACAATTCCCATTTTATATATGGCTACCAGATGCAATGGAAGCACCAACACCAGTTAGTGCATACCTCCATTCAGCAACAATGGTTAAAGCTGGTATATATATCGTTGCAAGATTTAGTCCGATATTTGCTGGAACACCAGAATGGTTCTGGATCGTTTCATCATTTGGAATTTTCACGATGTTTTGGGGTTCGTTTAATGCTGTAAAGCAGACAGACTTAAAGAGTATTCTTGCCTTCTCAACAGTCAGTCAATTAGGAATGATTATGGCGATGCTAGGTGTTGGCTCTGCAGCATTAGTTCTTGATTCAATTGATGATAGTTATTTTACTGTCGCAACACTTGCTGCCGTTTTTCACCTCATTAACCATGCAACCTTTAAAGGAAGCTTATTCATGGTCGTCGGGATTGTTGACCATGAAACAGGTACGCGGGATATTAGGAAGCTCGGTGGTTTAATGAACATCATGCCGATTACGTTTACGATTTCGATTATAGGTGCCTTCTCAATGGCTGGTTTACCACCATTTAATGGCTTCTTAAGTAAAGAAATGTTCTTTACGAGCATGGTCAGAGTTGCTGAAATGAATGTTTTCAATCTAGAGTCAATCGGTATTTTATTCCCGGTTATTGCATGGATTGCTAGTATCTTTACGTTTATTTACAGTATGATTATTGTCTTTAAAACGTTTGCTGGTAAGTATCAACCGGAAAAGTTAAAGGTAACACCACATGAAGCACCAATCGGTATGCTCATTTCACCAATCATTTTAGCATCACTTGTTTTAATTTTCTTTTTCTTCCCAAGCCTGCTCGAGTACACAATTATTGAACCAGCAATGGCTTCGATTATTCCTAGCATGTTAGGTGCAGAAGAGAAATTCCATGTTCATATTTACCCATGGCATGGCTTTAATACAGAGTTATATATGACGATAGGGGTCGTCATTATCGGTGTCATTGCATATTTATTGTTAACAAAGTGGATTGGTATTTATCGTTTCACACCACAAAAGCTTACTTTGAATAAAGGGTATGACGCGACACTGCGTGGATTAGATAAATCATCATCAAAGATTACCCGTTTTTATATGACAGGGTTTATCCGAGATTATCTATCATACATTTTTATCTTTATGATTGTCATTTTAGGAACATCACTCATTTTAAAGGAAGGTTTTTCATTAGACCTGACAAAAACAGCACCTGTTGGCGTATATGAAGCAATCCTCGCTGTCGTAATGGTCTGTGGAACGATTACAGTACTTTTCGCTAAATCACGATTAACTTCGATTATTGCGCTAGGTTCTGTTGGTTACTCGTTATCACTATTTTTCGTTCTATTCCGGGCTCCTGATTTAGCATTGACGCAATTATGTGTTGAGACCGTTTCTGTTGCATTATTTTTACTTTGCTTTTATCATCTACCGGAATTTAAGAAAAGAGAGAAAAAGCTTTCATTTAATTTAAAGAATTTAATCATTTCACTTGGTGTAGGAACAATTGTTACACTGCTTGGACTTGCAGCAAATAGTCAGCGGATATCAGAGACGATTTCAAGCTATTACGTTGAAAACAGCTACAAGCTAGCCGGCGGTAAAAATATGGTTAACGTCATTTTAGTAGACTTTAGAGGATTTGATACATTATTTGAAATAACTGTACTCGGTATCGCTGCACTAGGCATTTACGGGATGATTCGTTTGCAAGTTCGGAAGGAGGAGGAAAAAGGGTGAAGAAAACGAATGTGAAAACAAATGACGTTATTTTTCAAACAGCCACGAAGGTCATTGTGTTCATTATCATTTTATATTCGTGGCACCTCTTCTTCTCTGGTCATTACACACCAGGCGGGGGCTTTATCGGCGGTCTTATGACTTCAGGTGCCCTCGTTCTACTGTTGTTAGCCTATGATATTAAAACAGCTGTCAACATTCTGCCATTTGATTATATAAAAATGGCAGCAACCGGATTACTCATTGCTGTACTAACAGGTATCGGCTCATTCTTCTTTGATGTACCGTTTTTAACACATACGTTCAGCTATGTAGAATTACCAGTGTTAGGAGAAACAGCACTCGCAACAGCTGTCCTCTTTGACCTTGGCGTTTATCTTGTTGTTATCGGTGTAACGATGACCATTATTCAAACGATTGGAGAGACAGAATAATGGAAATTATCATGTGTATTGTCGTTGGTATTTTATTTACTGCTGCAACATACTTAATGCTATCAAAAAGTATATTACGGATTATAATTGGCACTGGATTATTAAGTCATGGTGCACATTTGTTAATCTTAACTATGGGCGGGTTAAAAAAAGGCGCAGCACCATTACTTGGTGAACATGCAGAGCTTTATGTTGACCCCCTTCCACAAGCGTTAATCTTAACGGCTATCGTTATAAGCTTTGGGGTCACATCGTTTTTCCTCGTCCTCGCATATCGCTCATATCAAGAACTTGGAACAGATGATATGGACCAATTAAGGGGAAATGACCAATATGAATAATTTGATAATCTTACCACTTGTCTTGCCGCTATTAGCTGGCATTTTGCTTATCTTTTTTAACAAAAACATACGCATACAACGATGGTTAAGTGGAATCGCCTCGTTCGCAGCGATTATTATTTCCGCAATCCTCGTTCAAACAGTTCATGAAAACGGGATTCAAACATTAGAACTCGGAAATTGGAAGCCGCCGTTCGGAATCGTTCTTGTCGCTGATATGTACTCAAGCTTGTTAGTCTTAACAACAAGCATAATCGGTTTTACAACATTACTTTTTGCATTTACAACAATAAATGTTGAGAGAGAAAAATTTTACTTTTACTCAGGCGTACAGTTTCTACTATTAGGTGTATCCGGTGCCTTTTTAACCGGTGATTTATTTAACCTGTTTGTCTTCTTTGAAGTGATGCTCATGTCTTCTTATATGCTCATCGTATTAGGAAGTACAAAAGCACAACTTCGTGAATCAATGAAATACATTTTAGTAAATGTCATTTCTTCCGCATTATTTGTTATTGCAGTTGCTTATTTATATGCTGTAACAGGCACTCTGAATATGGCTGACTTAAGTGTTCGGATTTCAGAAATTGGCCAATCCGGGTTAATAACAGTCATTTCAATATTATTTCTCATTGTATTTGGACTGAAAGGTGCGCTATTCCCGTTGTATTTCTGGTTACCAGGCTCATATCAAGCACCTCCATCCGTTGTTACTGCACTGTTTGGTGCATTATTAACAAAGGTTGGTGTTTATTCAATCACAAGAATCTATACGCTAATATTCACACACGACCAAGCATTTACACATCAAATATTAGCTTGGTTAGCAGCCCTAACGATTATCTTTGGAATTATCGGTTCGATTGCATATTGGGATATTAAAAAAATTGTGATCTATAACATTATTACAGCTATCGGTGTCATTATCTTTGGTGTTGCTGCTAATACAGAAACAGCAATCGAAGGCTCAATCTATTATTTAGTCCATGACATGATCATTAAAGGTGCTTTATTTTTCATAGTTGGTACAATAATCGCAATTACCGGAACAAGTAATCTCCGCAAAATGAGTGGCTTAATCGCGAGCCATCCATTTTTAGGCTGGTTATTCTTTATCGCTTCACTCTCACTTGCCGGAATACCACCACTTAGTGGATTTGTTGGAAAGCTTAAAATCGTTCAAGGGGGATTTGAGGCAGGAGAGTATACAATCGCGTTAATTGTTTTATTATCAAGTCTCCTAGTACTTTATTCGGTCATGAAAATTTTCATCAATGGCTTCTGGGGAGAGCCTATAAAAGACTTCAAACCAAAAGTTGGCTCAATTAAGGGGATGCTGATTCCGACTGTGATGTTAATCGCACTATCGATCGGATATGGATTCGGTGTTGAGTGGTTATCACCATATATCACACAAGCGGCAGACACTTTACTTGACCCATCAATTTATATACAAGCCGTATTGAAGGAGTAGTGCATATGGCCTTTCAAATTTTACTAAACTTTTTTCTAGCTTTAACTTGGATGTTTCTATCGAATGACTATTCACCTTTAGCATTTTTAAAGGGATACTTTTTTGGATTGCTCGTGATGTTTATTATGAGGAGATTTTTCAAGCATCGCTTCTACCTAGCTAATATCATCGCGATTATCAGGCTATTGTTTATCTTCTGTATTGAACTGATTAAGTCCAATATTTCTGTATTAAAAGTTATTTTGTCACCTAAGCTTTCAATGAAACCTGGTATTTTTGCACTTGAAACAGAGTTAGAGCGTGATTGGGAAATCACTGTTCTCTCAAATTTAATTACGTTAACACCAGGTACACTAGTATTAGATGTTTCAGCTGATAAAAAAACGCTCTACATTCATGCAATGGACATTGATGATGTTGAACAAGCAAAGCGTGATATAAAAGAGACCTTTGAAAAAGCGATCAAGGAGGTGAGCCGATAATGTTTGATATTATTTTGCACGTGTCATTACTATTAGTTGCTATCTCAACCTCCTTGTATATTTATCGGCTTATAAAAGGACCTTCAACACCTGACCGGGTCATTGCCTTAGATGCCATCGGAATTAATTTAGTTGCGATTACAGCCATTATTTCGATTGTTCTTAAGTCTAGTGCGTTCGTTGAAGTCATACTCTTAATCGGAATATTGGCGTTTATCGGTACGGTCGCATTTTCTAAATTCTTGGAGAAAGGAGAGATTATCGAAAATGATCGTAATCAGTAAAATAATCATAGGTTATCTCGTTCTCCAAGGGGCAATCCTCAGCTTAATTGCCGCAATCGGAGTTGTCCGCCTGCCTGATACGTATACACGCAACCATGCAGCGTCAAAGAGCGCTACACTTGGTGTAATTAGCATATTATTAGGATTATTCCTAAATTATCTTTTGCTGGACCATCACGTAAGCGCCAAGGTCCTCCTTGGTATTATCTTTGTCTTTGTTACATCACCAGTTGCCGGCCATTTAATAAGCCGGGCTGCGTACAATTCCGGTGTTCCACTTTGGAAAAATAGTGTGCAGGATGATTTAAAAAGGGATAAAAAGAGAATGAAGAGTAGATGAGCATTTTTGCTCATCTCTTTTTTATACTTATAGGGTGTTCGGATTTCCCTAAAGAAAACATAATAAAAACTAGTCCACATCTATTTAGCAGACTAGTTTAAGTCAAATTTTTCTTTTGATGATTGCGATTGTACATCTTGACACACAAATGAGCTTCTCGTCCTCATCAACAATTTTCACTTCCCAAACCATCGTTGTCTTCCCGCGATGTAATGGATTACCGTGTGCAGTAACAATACCCGATTTCTTTCCACGAATATGATTTGCGTTTATTTCCAAGCCTACACATGCCTCTGTTTCTTTATCAATGAAGTGAAAGGCACCGATGCTTGCGACGGTTTCTGCTAGAGCAACTGATGCCCCACCGTGTAATAAACCAAAGGGCTGGCGTGTTCTATCGTCAACAGGCATCGTTGCAACAACCCCCTCATCAGAGACAGATACAATATCGATACCTAATGATTCCATCAAAGTATTCTTTACATTATACTCCACTTTCGTTCACCACTTTCTATTCAATGACACCTTCAGCCTTCGCAATTAAGACCGCTTCGGTACGGCTACTAACATTTAGCTTATTAAAAATCGATGTCAAACTATATTCTATCGTCCTTTTACTAAGATGCAACTGATCGGCGATTTCCTGATTTGTAAATCCCTTTTCAACTTCGCGCAATATGGACTTTTCACGCTCATTAAATACATTTTCTCCAATAGTAGATTTCTCACTCTTTTTTTGTTTTTGCATAATTAAATCTTTAAAGTATGAATATGGTAAAACAATTTCCCCACTCATGACAAAATGAATAATTGATAGTAGCTTTTCCTTCGATTCTGTCTTGCTTACTGCACCATGCAGTCCTAAACGGATTGCATCTTCAAAATAATCCTCAACATCGTATCCTGTAAATAAGATGATTTTACAGCTTGTATGTGATTTTAGAATTTGTTTTGAAAGCTCCATTCCGTTTATATCACCGAGATTTAAATCCATTAAAATTAAATCATACGGTGTGAAGTCATACTCATTAAACGCTTCTATTGTATACGGTACATCTAAGCAATTAACTTGGATATCCGGTTCTGTATCAAGAATTGCTTTTGTCCCTTCGCGCACTGCTGGATGATCATCGACAACTAATATACGGATCATATGTATTTCTCACCTCATACTATATTTGCTAAAAAAAGACTTGGCAATGCCAAGTCCACATTTTACAATTCAATATCTACCTTAACCCCTTGACCTTTAGCTGTATTAATTTCAATCGTTCCTTTTAACGCCTTAACACGTTCACTTATTCCTGATAAGCCCATACTCTCAGTCTTATCAATAATCGTATGACCATCAAAGCCAATCCCATTATCTTCATAATGAAGTACGATTTTCTCCTTAATACATACAAGAATAATTAGTACATTTGTTGCTTGTGAATGCTTATGGGCATTCGTTAAAAGCTCCTGGACAATTCGATACAAATTCAATTGTGTATCAATATCAAGGCTGCTTGTAAAATTGCCTGTATTTAGACGAATCTCAAAGTCTACCATATCTTGATACTGAGAGACTAGTTTATTAAGTGCCTTCACTAGCCCTAAGTCATATAGTAATTGCGGACGCAGCTCTTGGCAAGTTTCACGCGTCGTTTTAATAATTTTCGTCATATTATAATTCATTTGTTGGAGCTGTTCCTTTAACTGCTGCGAATCATCTTGATTGATATCGGCAATCGCAAGTTCACACTGACGCTTCAACGAAACTAAATCTTGTAAAACAGAATCATGTAAATCTTTCGCCAAATTGGATCGCTGCTTCTCTTCAATTGAGAATAATAATTTCGATAACCATTCTGGGCTCTGTCCTTCCATTTTCACTTCTTGTAAATGGTGCATTAACTCATCAATTTTCAAGAAGTTCTCTAACGAAACATTTGTATAGAAGGCTAATGTTTTTAGCCATGAGTTTTCATCCCGAGTTAATATTGGTGTATTTAATGCGGACAAACATAATAAAATAAAGTTCTTATTTTCAGTTTCACCAATATTAATGACAAATCCTTTATCAAGCTCAATAATTTTACTAATCTCATTTGAGACATCTCTTATTTCAGAAAGATATGGGCTATAATCCGATTCCTTTGCCGCTAAGTCAACGGAAACAATTTGTTTATGCTTATCTACTTCTATAACATACGCTCTACTAACGTGTAGAACATCAACGATCACTTGTTTAAGCTCTGAAATGACTTGGTCTAAATTTTTCGCTTTCCGAATACTTTGCGTATATTTAAAGATGCTATCTTGATAATTATATTTTTCAGAAAAACGCTTTAGGCGGAAGCGGTAATCGATGATTTCTTTTAGATAGAAAACTAATATCATACCTAAAAATATATATACAGAAAGTTGAATAGGGTATATCGAAGAATTTTTTTCCTCAATTGCAAACATAATTCCTAACATAATAAATGTAGGGATTACCGCTAGTAATGAGTAGTACCTAATTCTCCCTAATAAAAATTCAATATCATATATTTTTGTTGCAACAAATTGATACACTAAAGAAAGCGGAATCAACAGTAAAAACGACGCTAAAAATGTTGCAGAAAATATATATTCCTGGAAAATAATAAATGGGATAACATAAAATAATAAAAATGGTGTAAAAGCGAGTACGTTGGTCACTATTAAGACTTTAATGATATATGCTTGCTCAGAATACTTTATTTTTTTCAAACCTTTAAATTTTAGTAAAAAGGTTAAAACTAACATAATAAAAAAAGTAGCTAAATTCATAATTCGATTAAAACCTATAGCAACAGAATTCATATAAAGACTAATCTCAGTAAGTATATTTAATAAAACAAGTATATAACCAAACTTAATATAATTTATATTAAATAATTTCTTACCTAATTCTAAAAAGTACTGGTATATAAAATGTAAGTAGCTGACAGGAACCATTGTGAATAAAGCTAAGTTAAAAAACCTGCTAATTATATCTCCCCTAGAAGAGGCACTAGCACTAATATAAGCCATACTAATTATTAATAAGAAAAAATTTAACAAGTGAGCTGATTTTAAATTTGTTTCCTTATTAGACTTATAAATATAGAACATACAAAAAATACATAATAATAGAACGGTCAAAGGTATAACGATAATAAAAACTGTTTGATAGCTAAATAACGTTGCAGGAACACTTAATTTCTTGATTATTCCATCTTGCATTACTTCCAAGGTATTAACTTGCTCAAGTAGTCCATATGTTAATGCTGGTTGGTGTGTCAACGGTGTTGTATTATTTATTTCTAAAATAATGTCACCACGTTCAATACCAACTTTATCAGCCCATGTTTTAGGCTCAACAGCTGTAACCACCATTTCATTTTCAGGAGTAATTTTTACCCCTGCACCTATATATGGAAAGTTAAAGTTAAAAATTATAATGTAAATTGTTAGGATAATGCTTAAAATAACACTAAGTTGAAATAATTTTTTAAAGGGAAATTTCATTAAAAACACCTTTCAATATTATGCTACTAATACCAATACATATTTACTAATTTACCCGTTCCTAAAATCCCCTCAACTACACTAAAAACATCCTCAATATCTACACCTAACAAACTAGCTTCTCCATTTACAACTTTCTCAACAACTTCTGGATTTTCAATTAAAAAATTTACAAGTTCTTGCATATTAACATCTCCCTTAATTAGTTTTCGGTTTTAAATAATTGATTCTTCAGTTTATCCCTAAGAGGCACATCTAAATCTAATTTTTCAATCTGTTTGAAAGCTCTATTAATCGAGACTTGCTTCAACACATTTAAATATTGTAAAACACCTGCATCTGCTAGTTTTTGCTTATAACTTTTAATGCTGCCAAATTCATCACTGATAGTTTTACCACTATTAAAGAATACTACTAACTCTTCTGAATGTTTGTTATAGCCTTTTTGTAAAAATAACGTTGCTAGTGTTGTTCTTCCAATTGCTTTTGTACGCTTCTCGTCATTAAATAAATCTCTGACATCATTGTCTATTTGGCCAGCGATGCCGATGTGATAGGAATATTCCTTCACTTCCGGATGAAATTCATTTGCTAGGAGCATTCCAGATACTGTTGCTAATGAGATAAGTGTACCTGATTTACGTTTTATTACATCTAACATCTCAGCTTCGGTTGTCGCGGTATTTCGCAAATCTTCATGTT
This sequence comes from Metabacillus malikii, assembly GCF_030813355.1. GTDB lineage: Bacteria > Bacillota > Bacilli > Bacillales > Bacillaceae > Metabacillus > Metabacillus malikii. The sequence continues at coordinate 192,903 of NZ_JAUSUD010000003.1, read as the reverse complement.
GTCCATCCATAGCTTTAATAGCTGAACTTAAAAAGAGATGAAGAATGCGTTGTTTATTCTCGGATGTTAGAGATAAAATTGACTGCTGACTTAATGAGTAAAGTGTTGTTGCGGTATTTAGTGCAATTGCTCGGTCAATTTTCATCCACGGTTCTGCAAAATTATCCATGTCCTCTAAGTCATCAAACATATCAAATGATAGAACTAAAAGTTCGATGGCTGCAGCTAATCTAAAGATTTCTGGATCTCTTCCACCAAATACTTGGTGATGAACAATTGCTAGACGACCAAAATTCATATGCTGCTTTGCATTTAAAAAAGAAAGTAATAGGTCTTTTTGTTCAAGATTGTTTATATGTGAGGTAATGAGTTGTTGCATTTGTTGCTTCACGATTTCTTTATGTTTCAGTTCGATTATCACCGTCACCCCTTTGATATAATTTTACTATATATCAAAAACTTTGAGTAGGTACACTAGTAGATAATACCTTTATTCTATTACATTTTCCACTATCACTCTATCATTTGTCAATATTTTACACAAAAAAACTTGGTTATTCACCAAGTTTTTTAAGTTTCCCATTTTCAGTTGTCACTAACTTTTTTATGTCGGTTTCGAAGAAGTTGAAATGAATAATTATGAAACATGTAGAAAATCGTACTTGTTATATTTATCTATACTTTCATTTATGTTTTGCAACGATGCTTTTGTTTCAATTATTTCTTGTTCAAGTTTTAATAACATTTGTGCTAGTTCTTCAATTTTTTGCTGATCCATTGTTCACCCTCCTTATAAAATTTAAAGCGAATGCATGGCCAACGAACACTATGTATCTTCAATACTAAGTTTACTTTAATTGAGGATCATTTACACCGAAAACATTACGTAATACTTAGTGCGTTACACCGCAAAGGTTGCGCAATAGTCCAAAATATACAAATTCAAGCAATATTCAAATATTTTTCCCAACGTTTTAATCCAAAGGATGTTGACTTGCCTAGTGCTAGAGAATGAGCTAATCAATGATTGATATACCCGATTCTATAAATTTCAAACACGAATTATACTAGTCTTTTTTAATTTATTATGGTTCAGTCAACACTCATTTCTTAATCTATCATTAGTTAAGTTTACTCCATTGCAAAATCATTCGATAAATTCTCAAACATCGTAAAAACATTAACTACTCTTTTAGATAAATTAAAAAGGTTGACCGTTATACTTTCTCAATGCAAGGAAAGCATAACGGTCAACCTTTGACTAAACAGTTAGGATACTTTGCTCAAAAATGTCTTGTGCCTTTAAAATGGCTATATTTAATAGTTCTTCTTTCTTTTCGTTAGGTCCATGATACTCTAAGGTGTAATCTTCAATTCCAGTCTTTGAAAACAAGCATTCCATATTGACCTTGCAATTGTCTTTCATAACCGAAAAAACAGCAACCATCTTGTCGTCCAATACATAAAATGTTGGCTGAACTCCCATAGAGAAACAGAGACCCCCTTAAATATATGTCATTTATTACCTTTCGACATATTTAAGAAAACTCCTTTATTTCCTCATTTTTTTTGAGAATATAAGTATTCTAGCATTTCAGTTAGGAAGTTAATTTGCAACGTGTACTGGTCATATATATTTTTAAACGAAAGTTTTGTCATATAGTCCAAATCCATGACATTTGACTTTACTTCTTCACCAATTTTCATTTCTTGCATGTCTGTTTCTAATCGTTCTCTTTGCTCTTCCAATGCTTCGATAATATCCACTTTTGGTAATTCCTCAATAAAGGAGATAGCAGAATAAATAGATGTTGGTAATAATACGGACTTTTCCTTGAATGCTGCCTTTAAAAGCGCTAAAAATTCTGTTTCGCCAGACTCAGTAATTTTATAGATTGCCTTAGAGCGATTACCTGTTTGTTCTACTGCCTCAATAGCTACTAATCCTTCTTTATCCATTTTCTTTAACGCATGATAAATCGAACCAGGTAATATGCCAGCCCATTTATCTGTTTGACTCGTTAGAAGTAGTTGTTGTATTTCATATCCGGACATTGGTTTTCTTTTTAGTAACCCTAAAACAACAAGTCTTGTCATGTTTGTAAACACCTCAATATTTACTATTCAATATTGAGTATTATAACATATCAAATCTATCGATGACAGGTGGTCGTCGTTATGCCTTTTTATAGCTCAAAAAGCTTTGTTCTTCCTCATAGCTAAAGGTTATTGTTGTAATGAGAATTGTAATGACTAAGAACCCGATTAAAAAAAGGAGTTGCACAAAGATGTTCGCATTACTTAAACCTAAAACAATGTGAAATCCCTCTACAAAATATGCTGCCGGAAAAAACTTTCCCATCACGATTAGCCAATCAGGTAATGAATTTGTTGAGAAAAATGCTTCTACACCAAATATCATTGGGATATTTACAAGCGTTGCAAACATATTCATTTGCCCCTCATTTTTAGTAATGTTGGCGAGCAAAATACCTAGAGTAGAAAATATGAGTGAACCAACAATTGTGAATAGAAACATCATTGTGAAATCAGTAAAGCTCAATGGAATCTCGAAAAATCCAATACCTATTAATAGAATGATTACATTTATGACTGTACCAATAAGCGTTCGTGCAAATGAAAATGCCAAGATAAACAGTAGTAACGATATTGGTGTTAACTTTACTAGTTTAAATACACCGCGATTTCGTTGCCAATGGATTTGAAAAGCTGTACCTTGTAAGCCCCAAAATATCATACTGATTGTGATTACTCCAGTCATTAACATTGGATTATACTCTTTCGACCCAATATACAATCCAAGTCCAATCATTAAGCCTATCGGAAAGAGTATTGCATAAAAGACTGTAATTTTATCACGAATTGACATTAGCATCATCGATTTACAAACTGTAAGCATTCTGATTATCCTCCTTTATAATGTTTAAATATAATTCATCAACAGTTGTTGCATTCCACTCATCAAATAGTTCTTCAATCGTACCTGAGGCAACAATTTCTCCTCTTTCTAATAGTAAAATCCGATTCGCTAACTGTTTTACCTCTCCCATATCATGTGTCGTTAAAACAATTGATTTTCCATCGCTTTGGAGCCTCTTGATTAATTGTATAATTTCCATTCTTGCTCGCGGATCAAGTGCAGCTGTTGGTTCATCTAGAAAAACAACTTCTGGTTCGTGGATAAGTGCCAATGCAATTGATAATTTTTTTTGTTGTCCACCAGATAATTTTCTTGCATCTATATTCATAACATCTTCCAGTCCATATTGCTTAAAAATCAGCGATATATCTTCTCTTTCAAGTCGTTTTTTATATAATGCTGCAAATAATTGGATGTTTTCATATGCCGTTAGCCCAGGGAAAAAACATGATGATTGCAGCTGTACACCAATACTTTCTTTTGGCTTTGATTTCCAATATTCAATATTCCCCTCATCTGCTTTCTTCAATTGTAGAATAAGGTCTAAAGTAGTTGTTTTACCGGCGCCATTCGGCCCAATAATCGCTAAAATTTCATTTTTTCTAATGTTAAAACTAATATTTTTTACAATTTCTATCTGTTTATAGGTTTTTTTTAGACCATTTATTAAAATATAATCCATCACTACAAGCACCTCCATAAATAATTAACATTAACTATTCAACATTGAGTATATAACGTTAAATATATAATAATCAGAATTTTCTCCTATGTAAATAGTTTTTTTATCTTTTCTAATATTTACTTGGATTACATTTTTTACATTTGCAAAAGCTAACTAACAGTGAGGTGAAGGAAATGGACGTTTTTTCGATGGAGTTTGTCACTGCCCTGTTATCAATCGTTGTGATGGATTTGGTTTTAGCAGGTGATAATGCTATTGTAATCGGACTTGCTGCGAAACGATTACCGAAGGAGCAACAGAAAAAGGCAATCATATGGGGGACAGTTGGAGCAATCTTAATTCGTTCACTAGCCACAATTGTCGTCGTTTATTTATTAAAAATCCCAGGACTGTTATTAATAGGCGGGTTAACCTTGTTATGGATTTCTTATAAATTAATGACAGAAGAGGATAATCATGAAATTAAAACTGGTAACAGCTTTTGGTCTGCAATACGGACAATTGTGATCGCTGATGCAGCGATGGGTCTTGATAACGTCCTAGCTGTAGCAGGGGCTGCACATGGAAACTTCTTGTTAGTTATTTTAGGGTTGATTATTTCTATCCCGATCGTCATTTTAGGAAGTACAATTATTCTTCGCTTTATGGAGAAATATCCGATTATCATTTTCATAGGTGCCGCAGTTGTCGCATGGACAGCAACAAAGATGATTGTAAAGGAACCTTTTTTACAAGCATTCTTTGAAAATAATTGGCTGCAGTACAGCTTTGAGTTTATTGTTGTGATAGGCTTAGTTTCTTTCGGTTATATAAAAAGCAAAAAAACTCGTGAAAGCGCTAGGTAAATCACCCTAGCATTTCACGAGTTTTCTTGAATCTCCATAATCGAGGTAGCCCATTTGCTTGCTTCTTTATAAAACGTAAAAAGTTTCTCATCTGAAATGTTCAATCCTTCAATCGAGGTATTACCCTTTTCTATTTGGATTGACCATTTTAATACTTGTCCAAGATTATTTTCTCGATACAATAGTGCTTCCTGTATTTCATCTGATAATGGTAAATCTTTTACTATATCTTCTAGCCTACGATGTAGCAGTGTATCCATTAATGAAAGCATACCTGTTAACATATAGGAGGAAGTGAGCTGTTCTCCTAGGTAACTCGCTATTAATTCACATATCTTAGCTCTCATCAAAGAAATTCTTACAACTTCTTTCATCTTTGAACTACCTTGTTTATCCGGTTGAATTGATAGAACATAAATCCACTTTTTTATTTCATTCAAACCTAGTAATACAATGGCCTGTTTAATAGATGTTATTTTATTTCTTGGTCGTAAAGCCGGTGAATTGATAAGTTTTAACAGCTTATATGATAATGATAAATCTTGCTCAATATTCATTGCGATAATATCTATATTTGGTTCAGGCTTCGCTATTTCATTTAGCAATTGGTAATAGGTATTCATATATACTGGGACATCATAGCTTGATATAACTTCAGGTTTGCTAAAGAAGTACCCTTGAAAATAGCTATAGCCTATTTTATAGGCAAAGAGGAACTCTTCACGTGTTTCTACCTTTTCAGCTAGTAACTTAATATCATGAGGCTTGTACTTTTTAATTATCTGCATTTGTGCAGCCTTCGTAGTATGTAAAAAATCGACTTTAATAATATCTATATATTGAATGAGTGCAGGTAATAAAGCATATTTCTCTTGAATTTTAAAGTCGTCTAACGCGATTGTATAGCCTAATTGTTTAAGCTCTCTGCATAGCCTTACTAATGACTCATCAATTTCTACATCTTCTAAAATTTCGACAACAATTGAACTTGGATTAAAATAAGTCGGTACTTTTGTCTCCAACAGTTTTTTAGTGAAATTGACGTAACACTTCTTACCATCTGATAATTCATTCATGCCGATATTTAAAAAACTGTTTATAATGACTTCTACAGTTGCTTGATCCCCATCAATATCCGGAAAATAATTCTCCTTACTCCCTCGATATAGAAGTTCATATGCTATTACTTCTTCATTTCGATTAAATATTGGCTGTTTAGCCACAAATACTTCCATCCCTTAACCCCCAGAGCCACGATTACACAAAACATCTATCTATTTTACTATATTCACAGAAGTATTATAACACTTATTACAAGTCGTGATAAATTATACCAAAAATAATAGGTATAATTAATTATTATACATCAGTTCTTTTGAACTAAAATCCTTTCAGAAAATGAAAGGTGATTTTTATCCAGCCTAAAAATGATATCCATAATGGTACACTAAGCAATGTTGCCCAAGCCATACCTTTAAAAAAGTTCTCTTCGTGCACTTTTCCCACACCCTTCAAAATCGAAATATATTTACTATTTTTACCACGGTGGTTATTTCTAAAACTAAATTAAAGCGCTTTCAAGAAACTTTTTCTTATCATTACTAATTTATTCTCTCTCATATGATTACATACCTCTTAGAGATTCACTTTTTCTTACATTTTTCATTTCACCTAGAAACACATTTAGCATATAGTGTTACATGATTATTTGGGTAAGGAGTGAATCATGTGCCTGCGATTAATGGAGAGCAATATATTACCCGTATGAATAGTTTGAAGCCCAGTATATGGTTAAGAGGACAAAAAATCGAGGGTAACCTCTTTGAGCATCCCGATTATAAAGGTGCGATGAAAACGAAAGCATCCTTATATGATTTACAAGTGGATCCGAAGTTTGTGGAAATGATGACCTTTTCATCACCACTTACTAGTGATCGTGTTGGTCTATCTTTTATGCAACCGAAGTCTACTGATGATTTAGCGAAGCGAAGAACGATGATTAAGACATGGGCGTGTAAAACGTTGGGAATGATGGGAAGAACACCAGATTATTTAAATACGGTTTTAATGACACTTACGATGTCATCATCGATTCTCAAACAACAAGATGATGCCTTTCAGCAAAATTTAGTGAATCTATTTGAAAAAGCAAGAGAAAAGGATTTATCGTTTACACATAGCTTTATTAATCCCCAAGTGAATCGTGCACAAAGCTATATTGAAGATGCAGAGAAACCGATCGCAGCAAGAATTGTAGATAAGAATATGGATGGTTTAATTATTAAAGGTGCCAGACTTCTCGCTACACAGGGAGGAATGACCGATGAAGTCTTTATTTTTCCGTCTGGCGGTAATTTTGGTGATAACCAAAACGCCTTCTGCTTTTCCATCCCTACAGATACAGATGGACTAAAGTTCGTTTGTCGTGAAAGCTTTTACCAAGGTGAGTCTTCGTTTAACTACCCTTTATCCTCTCGTTTTCACGAGATGGAAACGATGATTATTTTTGATAATGTCCTTATTCCTTGGGACCGTGTCTTTTTTTACGATAGACAAGACATTGCCTATGAATTATTCTCAAAGAGCAGCTTTACTGCTCATACTTTACACCAAGCTGTCATCAGACAAATAACAAAAACAGAATTTATTCTAGGACTCGTTCAAAAAATGGTCACAGCACTTAATTTATCGGAATATCAACATATTAAGGAAAAGGTTAGTGAGATTATTATAGGCCTTGAAACAATGTATGGTTTACTAGAAAGAGCGGAATTACATGCAAAAGAAGATGAATGGGGAACGATGAACCCTAATGTCCATTCATTATATGTCGCGATTAATACATTTCCAAAGCTTTACCCGAGGATGGTTGAAATTTTACAAATCATAGGTGCTGGTGGACTAATTGCAATCCCGACTGAAGAGGATTTCAGTTCCGATATTGCATCAGACTTAGAAGTATATTGCCAAGGTACAGCATGTAGTGCAACAGAAAAAACGAGATTATTCCGACTTGCTTGGGATTTAACGATGAGCTCCTTTGGAACTCGGCAAACACAATATGAGCGTTATTTCTTTGGTGACCCTATAAAGTTAGCCGCGAATTTATACAACGGCTACCCACGGGAGGATTATCTGAAAATCGTTGAGCGATTTTTAAATGAGCACTAGTTTACAAAATCCGCCCGTTTTTATTAAATAAACGAGGCGGATTTTCTATCATTACATTTCTCCTACCCAGAAAATCAGCTTCGCAACTAATTCCTCAGCAACGTCAGGCTCTACCGTTTTAATTAAAGAGGCTGTTAACCGGTTTCTAACCTCTTCTCTTTCCTCCTCATAGGCCACAATTGTAGACCATTCGATATCTGGAATAGCAATTAAACTAAATTCCTGCTTTTTGTTTTCATAAATATAAACATTTGTGATTAAATCGTTGCCTGATTGAACATTTGCTTTCCGTATTTTCATATCATTATTTCTCCTTTTTCATCAAACAATATGTAACATTTGCATTAAGTGCAAAGCAAAATACCCTGTTGCAAAATCTATCTCTTATCAAGTGACACTTCAATCAGAGGAGGTTCAGTTCATCCTCTTGTGATTGTTAGTTGAACAAAATCGGGGTATTATCGTCCGTTATCTCCCACCTAAACATTTCTGCAATTCACTCTTATTTTTAGGTAGGCGTCTTACGGACGGTTGCCCCGCGATAAATATAGACTGATTTTTCCACTTTATATCTAGTGAAAGAATCAGTCTATTTTTCTTATTTCACAGCATATGCGATTTACTTATTAGCACTGTCGCTTTGGTCACTTACATCAATATCTTCAAATTTTGTAATGTTAAAATAGTTTTTATATTGGATAAAATCACCTGTATTTCCTGCGCCTGAACCTAATGAGCTTTTTTCAGCGCTTTTTGGTGACAACATAAATGCATCACCGACAGAAAAAATTCCTTCGCTTTCATTAACATCTACGGGTCCAACAAATGCCGGCATTTTACCACTCCATTCCCAAGATTCAGTTCTGAAATAGTATATGTGATAAAGCGGCCTATGCCTCTATATTGGGAGGATTATCGTATTCTTCCTTATATTTATTTCGTAATTTTATTAAACGAATAATATTTAACGTTACCGCTTTTAACATGGCATACGTCGGTACAGCAAGAATCATTCCCATTATACCGCCAAAGCTACCCGCACCGATTAATAATAAAATAATCGTTAATGGATGTGTATTCAAACGTTTTCCGATAATTAGCGGGGATAAAAAGTTCCCATCTATTTGTTGAACGACTGTTACAACGATAGCAGCAAGTAACGCTTTACCTGGTGAGTCAAGTAGCCCTATAATGACAGCTGGTGCAGCACCAATAAATGGCCCCAAATATGGAATGATATTTGCCACGGCTACAACTAACCCGAGGACTAAAGCATACTTTAATCCAATGATGGAATAACCGATAAAACAACCTACACCTACAAAGATGGAAACAATGAGCTGTCCTTGGATGTATGCTGATAATGTTTCGTTTAAATCTTGGAAAATCTTTAACCCTTCATGACGATATGTAGTAGGGAGAACTTTCACAGCTGTAGATGGTAGCTTATGACCATCTTTCAACATATAAAATAAAATAAAAGGAACAGTAATCAACGTTAACGTTATGTTTGTCACAACACCTAATACTTTTGTAAAGCTTGATGTAATATTCTCAGGCAGACTCGTCGCAAATCCAGTTAATGTTTCCTCGATTTGGTCTAGTGAAACATATTTCTGCTCCATTACCCACTCAAATTCTGACGTATGTGTTAACTGAGTAATAAATTGAACAATTTCATTTGCAAACATTGGAAAATTCTTCACTAAATCAGTTACCTGCTCGGATAAAACTGGCCCGACAAACGCTATGACTAACGAAATAACACCGATAAAGACGATATATGGGATTAATATCGCTATTGTTCGTGGAACCTTTCCTTTCTCTAGCAATTTTACAATTGGTGCAAAAATGAAAAATAAAATTCCGGCGATTAAAATCGGAAAAAACAATGTAGACACAAACACAATAATTGGTTCAAAGAGAAAAGAAACCTTTGTACCTACAAAAACAATTAATAATACAAGTAAAATTTGCAAAGTCCAAAAATGGGTTTTCGATTTAAACAAGAGCTTTCCTCCTATGTATCAAAGCAATTAAGATAATAATATCTATAGCTATACGTTTTAAATCTAGAAAATGTTTCATAGATTTCAAAAAATGTAGGCCTCTACTAATAATGTACATGATTTTATCAGTTTATACTATTAGTATTCACAAAATATCGAGCCCCAAGATAATATAAACCGGGCATCAGTTATTTTGCAATAAAACGGATTGATATATAGCAATTCAGTAAAAAAAGTCAGACTATTAATCTGACTTTTTCGTAACATATTATTCAACGATAACCTCTTCAACGACTTCAATTTCAGGGATTTTTTTTATCTCAACCGACCGAATTAAATGCCCTTCCATATCAACAATTTCAAACTCAAATCCTTTATAAACGAGTTTGTCACCAGTTTGGCAATCAATATTTTGAGTTAAAATCCATCCACCGAGCGTATCAATATCTTCATCATTAATATCTATGTTTAAAATATTATTAATCTCATATATAAGTACCTTTCCATCGACAACATAGTGCATCTCACCACGTTGTTGAATATCTGGCACCTCATCCTGGTCAAATTCATCGCGAATGTCTCCGACAATTTCCTCGATTATATCTTCAACGGTCACGAGTCCGGCTGTTCCACCGTATTCATCTACTAAAATAGCTAAATGAACCCGTTCCTTTTGCATTTTAATCAATAAATCATGAATAGGGATTGACTCAATCACTTGAATAACCGGTCTAATATAGTTTTGAATCGACGAATTTTTTCTCTGTTGTGGTGTTAAATAATATAAATCTGTAAATATCTCTTTAATATTAACCATTCCCAAAACATGGTCTTTATCACCATTCACAACCGGATAACGAGTGAATTTCTCACTCCTCATAATCTCTAAGTTTTCTTCAAATGTCATTTCAACTGAGGTAGTCACTATCTCAGTCCGTGGAACCATGATCTCTTTTGCAATTCGGTCATCAAATTCAAAAATTTTGTTTACATATTTGAACTCCGATTGATTGATTTCTCCACTTTTGTAACTTTCAGACAATATGATACGAAGTTCTTCTTCAGTATGTGCAAGATCATTTTCTGATGCCGGTTTAAGTCCAATTGAACGAACAAGTAAGTTAGCTGAACCATTCAATATCCAAATAAAAGGGAACATAATCTGATAAAAGAGAATAAGCGGACGTGAGAATATTAATGTGATCCTCTCTGCTTTATGAATCGCAACCGTTTTTGGTGCTAGTTCACCGATGACAACGTGAAGAAAAGTTACAATAAGAAATGCTAATAAAAAGGATAGAACAGATGTAACGGATTCATTTAGATGAAATGTTTCGATTAACGGGTGAAACATCCTTTCAAATGTCGGTTCACCGAGCCAACCAAGTCCTAATGCCGTTATCGTAATTCCTAACTGACATGCCGACAAGTAGCCATCAAGATTTGAGATGACTTTCTTTGCAACATGTGCAGAGGAATTCCCTTCAGCTATAAGCTGGTCAATTCGAGAGCTTCGTAGCTTTACAATTGCAAATTCGCTAGCTACGAAAAATGCGGTAACCGCAATTAACATCGCAATGATTATCAGGTTAACTATATCCAAAATGAGGGTCTGCCTACAAGTGTGGTGATAGTAGACAGCCCCTGTCACCTCCTAAAAACCTAAATATATTTAATCATTATCACCTTGGAAAAAAATCATAATGAATTTTAATAGCTCAAATAGTGCCATTAATGCACCTGCAACATATGTTAAAGCAGCAGCGCCTAATACTTTATTTACACCACGTTCTTCGTTATTTGTGATAATCCCTTCAGATATCATTAGTTTTTTCGCACGTGAGCTTGCATTGAATTCAACAGGCAGTGTAATTAATTGAAAAGCGACAGCAAAGGAAAAAAGAATAATCCCTAGCCCTATTAAATTTAATTGCCCTAACAGTAAACCACCAATGAGCATAAATGGAGCAATACCCGATGTCAGATTTACAACAGGAAACATTTTATGTCTTAAAACAAGTGCACCATATGCTTCTTTATGTTGAATTGCATGGCCTACTTCATGTGAAGCAACTGATATAGAGGCAATAGAATGTCCGTAGTAAACAGGTTCTGATAAACGGACAACACGTGCCATTGGGTCATAATGGTCTGTTAACGTACCTCTTACTGGCTCAACACGAACTTGATATAAGCCATTTTGATCAAGAATTTGTCTAGCTATCTCAGCCCCTGTTTTATATGAGGAAGCATCTACTTTAGCCCATTTATTAAAATTACCCTTCACCTTAAATTGCGCCCATATGGAGAGCCCAAAAGCTGCAAAAATTAAAAAGTCCATTGGATGAAAAAACATCTATCGATTTCCTCCTCTAGTTGATCGTTTTTCTGCTTGTGCTGGATTTTTGATAGTAAGCAGTTTCAAATGATTGTTACACTTTTTCTAAAACATTCTAGTTTTTCTAGGTCATTTCATAAATAACATTAATGATTGCATCAATGCTTTCGTCTCTTTAGTAATATGTTGTGCAACTTCTGCTTTTGAATCCTCATTAAGATTTTCAATTATTGGTTTTAATTCTTTAATTTCCGTATCTAACTGTTTCATATGTGTTGCTAAAAGTTTTGCATGTTTAATGCATGTCTCATCTTTACGTCTTTGTGCATTTTTTGAATGCCTTAGTTCAATCCGCTCTTTTATATCCTGCAAGCTCATATTCATTGATTTGCATAGCTCGATAAATCTAAGGTCATCAATTGTTTTATCAGAATACATCCGATAATTTGCTGCGGATGTTGTTTCAACTTGCAGCAAGCCGATTTGGGTATAATAATCTATTGTCCGCTTGGAAATATTGACCTTTTTTGCTAGTTCTCCAATTTTATACATATTATCCCACCCTATCACCTCATGCTCATATATATATTCTTATCTTATCGACTAAAAACCGTACAGTCAAACGTTACGCTTTTTTAATATATATGATTTGACGTTTAAACAATGAACACTTTCTGCGGTCATACTGTTGGGATTGGTTTATTAAGGTGAGGGACTCTTATGTTGATTGAGGTTGGTGTAGCTGTTATTACTTGTGCGGGTGGAAGGAGAGTTTGGTTGGTACTTCTGGAACTTAGTAATTTTTTCATTGAGTTAATGATAATACCATTTCTGCTTAGAGTCTTTCTCATTTCGGCTTCATCCCCTTTATGAAGACCATTTCTGTTCCTGGGCTTTCTCGGTTTGGGCTTCATCCCCTTTATGAAGACCATTTCTGTTCCTGGTCTTTCTCGGTTTGGGCTTCATTCACTATATGAAGACCATTTCTACTCCTGGGCTTTCTCGGTTTGGGCTTCATACACTTTATGAAGACCATTTCTACTCCTGGACTTTCTCGGTTTGGGCTTCATACACTTTATGAAGACCATTTCTGTTCCTGGGCTATCTCGTTTTGGGCTTCATCCCTTTTATGAAGACCATTTCTGCTCCTGGACTTTCTCGGTTTGGGCTTCATACACTTTATGAAGACCATTTCTGCTCCTGGACTTTCTCATTTTCGTCTTCCCTCTTAAAGATAGATGAAGACGAGTTTCGCCGGGAAAAATCTTTCTCATAACCTTCTTCCCCCTTAAAAAGTTACCACAGCCACCAACCTTTAAAACTAGATTCATCAACACAGACCCGCAGAACAGGACAAAAAGAGCAAGACACATCTCACTCTTTTACAAAATATCTAACGTCATACGGTTTCACGTAAGTCAATAAAAAGCTGTTCGATTAGATTATCAAGACGTTCAATTCGTTTGATTGCATCATCTTTGCTTATTTTACGATAATGGTGCTTTCCTTGTGGTTCTTCATCCATTTCGTCTGCCATTCGGACAATTTGCTGTAATGTTGTTTTATTCATTGAGTTTTCAGGGAGATAGGAATCAGTGTGGAGTAATATCGCAAGAGCAATTTCCTTTGCAGATGCGCGTTCTTCCCCAAGTCTAATCAGGAGTTTATGTGCCCGTTCCGCTCCTTTTATTGCATGAATATCGTTCTTCTTGTATTTTTCAAAGTCCCATTCACCATTTGTATACCACTCATAATGGCCAATGTCGTGTAACAGCCCGGACTTTGCTGCAATATCAGGGTTTACATCATGCTTTAGTGCGAGCTTAACTGAATATTCTGCAACACTAATTGCATGAGCAACCCCAGAACGATTTAAATATTTCTGTGCAATTGGATGTGTAAATATATCCATTAACATAACTCGACGCATGGTAATCCTCCCCTAATTAAAGTTTTCTAATGAATGTAACATATATTTATTCCCTCTTCAACTACGAGGAATGATTTGCTGACAAGTAAATTTTAACATTGATAAAAAAAGATACTCTTCTTTTATCTATATGCCAAAAGGACACCATTCGGAACAACATTCTCTTTGCAATGCAAGTGTATTGGTTAGCTAAACGTAGTAAATAAACTTGAAAAATAAGCATTAAAAAAGCTATCCTCAAGCCGTTAAGAACGACTAAGGATAGCTTTTATAATTTTATTGGGATGTTCACTTGAAAAATCGTTGTATTTTTCTCTGACTGAACATTAATCGTACCGCCATATTTATCTACAACTTGTCTTACAATACTCAGACCATCACCTCTTGGCACTCCTAATCGTTCTTCCTTAGTTGAGAAGCCTGTTTTGAAAATTTTAGTTATGTTTTCCTTTGGAATAGTGGGTCCGATATTCTCAATCGTAAATGAATAGTTCGAACTGGTTGCCTTGATTTCGATTCGGATAAATCTCTCTGTCTCGGGCAGTGTTGTTGTTGCATCAAAAGCATTGTCTATTAAGTTAGAAAGAATTTTTATAAGGTCAATTGATTTTATTTTTAGGAATTGGTCATCATCTACGAATAAATGCATATCAACTTTATCATTTTGTGCACGAGCCCATTTAGATTGAAGTAAGATAAAAAGTGCCGGGTTTTTCACTTTCAAAGGGAGTTCAATCGAAACGACTTCACTTGTTAGTGAATTGACATACTCTAGAGCACGCTCTTCTTTTTTTAATGTTAACAATCCCTGGATTACTTGAATATGGTTAATAAAATCATGTCGTATTGAACGCATTGTATGAAGGATTGATTGGAACTCACCTTGGTATGTTTCTTCCGTTTCACCAACTTGATAGCTAATTTCCTTACGAAGCCAAAATTGATAGACAAAAAATGTACTGAAGGCGAATAAAACAAACAAACCACTAAAAATAAAAAATGGCAAACTATCGGACATGACCTCTTCTGTAATACGATTGACTGTTTCAGAACTTTCTTCAATGACAAGAGAACCTATATTTTTACCGTCTTGGCTCAAAATAGGTACCCCTGCTAGCACTGACACACTATTAGTTGAATCTTCTAATCTAGTATAGAATGGAGCATCCTGCAAATACATCGTATGAAAGGCTTCAGAGTGTTTACTTACACTTCCTTTTTTCCTATCCGAAGCTTCTAAAAACGATCCATCTACTATTAATCTTGGTTGGCCATTTTCATCAGCTTGAATTATATAAATTGATTGAATGCCCGTATTCTTTTCTGCCTTTCTTACTTCTTCGTTCAATATTTGCAAATTCTCCGGATTTGATACCTTGCCCAGTAAATATTCTTGAAGTACATCTGGGTCCATGCTATTTAAAACAGTTTGAGCTTTGAACGTTCCTAGATTCCCTATCGTTATTTCAATCGTCTTTTTCATATTCAAGTAAGTTGCATATAAGTTAATTGAAGAGAGTACCATAATGACTAATATTGTTACGGAGATGATGACTGCAAACTTCTTCTGTTTTATTCGTTTAATTTTCAGCCACCTCTATACGTTTATAATCTGATTACTTTACAAAAAATGTATGAGTTTTAATTGTACTTGCAAAATATAACCCCATAACATTTTTTCATACCTACAGATATTATTACACCAGATGACAAAATTTGCGAATCTTTTTTACAATATTTTTGAAAATTTTCATTTCTAATTGCCTATTTTTTATAAGAGAACTTTTTCCCACAACATGTAATGACTTTTGACAAGACAATTGTTATGTATGTTGTCATATTGAATACATTCAGATAAATTCTTTTATATCATAAATCCGGCCATTTTCTAAAGGTTGAGTTAATAGCGTCACAAGTGTGTTGGCAACAAAGCTCGGACTTCTTAGCATTCCTTTTTCATGGTAGGCTTTAAATTGATCGATAGATGGAAAATCGGTATCTTTAGCAGTGCGAAGCGTACTTTGCATGTCCGTATCCATAATGCCTGGTGAGAAGCCAATTGCGATAATCGGATTCTCTTTGTCATGTTGCTCAATCGCAATTGTATTTGTAAACATATTCAATCCTGATTTTGTACTACAATATGTACTCCAGCCGGCTGTTGGCCTGTTTGCTGATCCTGAAGTAATGTTTACGATGCGTACCTGTCCTTGAAATTGATTGTACTCTTTTATAAAAAATTCACAGAGTAACATTGGTGAAATAAGATTCAAGTTGACATGTTCGACGATTTCTTGCTCGTTCGCATCACCGACATGTTTAATTGGCTCGACCATTCCAGCATTATTTATAAGTGTAATCGAATGAGCTTGATTCATATCTATCAGAGAAAAAACTTTCACTGCCGTTGCTTTTATTGTCTCGACATTGCTTAAATCACATTGTTGATGAACAATCGTTACACCATGATTGTCAGCTAGTTTCTCAAGTAAGGTGTTCTTATTTCTAGATAAGTAAATAATAGAAGAGTCACGATGAAACAGTTCTTTTACAATTGCTTCACCTAACCCTTTTGATGCACCTGTTACAATGTAGTAATTCATGACCGTGTTCACATCCTCTTGTAATCATTCATTAACGAAATCACACTAATTTATATCCACAGTTCGGGCAAAATTTTGTACCGGTTGTTTTTTCTCCACAATTAGGACAGAAGTTCGGCACTGTATTTTCTTGTTTCGGAGGCTCACTTTGTTGCTTCTCCTGCGTTGATTGCCCTTCTTTATCTGATTGTTTCATTTGTTTCATCATTTCATTTGCCATATTCATGCCGATCGTTATCCCTGCCATATCTGCAGCCGAACTTGATTTATTACCGCCTTCTGACAAGGATTTAGCCATTGCCTCTGTCATAGCAATTTTTTGATAACGATTCATATCGCCAACCATTCCATGTGAGGCTGTCTTTGTAATCATCTCTTGAATTTCTTTCGGATAGTTAAAGCTCATGACGTTAAATTCCTCAATCGTTAATCCATTCTTTAAGATTATCATATCAAGGTCTTCTTTAATTCCTTCAGAAATCTCAAAAGCATTGGCTTGCAGATTAAATAGGTCCTTTCCTTCCTTCGTAATCCACTTCATTAATAGTTGGTCAAGATTTGCTGAAATACGCTGCTTAACTTCATCAACCACATAGCTTTCCTTAATTCCAGCAATTTGGTCAATTAATGTAATGTAATCATCCACTTTAAAGCTAAATGTCCCATTCGCACGAACTGGAATCCCACCTGGAAGCTGTGAAGATGGAATATTTATCGCATTTTTAGTACCCCATTTCACTTGAAACACCTTCGTATTAACGAATAACACTTCGACACGCATGCCGCTGTTAAAGCCGAATTTAAAGCCCTTTAATGTTGAGAGAAATGGGATAATATCTGACTCGATGTTATAATCTCCGCTTTCTGTAAAAATCCCCTCTATTCTGCCATTATTCATGAAGATTGCATCCTGTCCAGGCCGGATAATTAATTTACTGCCTTTTTTAATCTCCTTGTTATTCCACTTCCAAAAAATCATATCATCTCTAAATTCTTCCCACTCAACAACATTTGCAAATTGTCCTCTAAAAAAAGACATCTACTCCATTCCCTTCTGTATCTTATTTCGCTTTATTAAAAGCTGCCTCTACTGCCGCTATGTGAATGACCCCCGCCAGTAACACCGCCACCACCACCAGAGTTGTTATTATTATTCTGTGGCCTTAATTGTCTCGTAACAGAGGTTCTTACATATGTATCGCGCCGATCTGTTAACCTAGAGTTGGTTTCATTCAAATACGTACGTTGATTTATTGTCACTTTACCACCTGAATGATAAATCATCATTCCTACAACTATCACAGCGATTCCGAGTGAAACTAAAAGCTGAAACCAAAATTGAAAGAGAATATTTCCTGCACTTTGTTCGTATTCATCTGTCGTTGCATAGTCTTCATAATACCCGGATTCTGCCCCCGACTCATCATAAATCTCTTCTTCAGGTTCGATATCAAAATATTCATCAGCTAATGTAATAAATGAAATGAATGCATCTGCATAACTTCCATTTGCTAAGTCAGGGTTTATTTCATCACGGATCGTATCAAGTCTTGAATCATGTAGATATGTCTCTGCAACTCCAAAACCAGCTAAATAAAAATCCCGATGCTCCATATCAATTGTTAGAATTGCTGTATTTCCATGTGGTTTATTGTATCCTAGTGCTTTTTCATCGTAAAAATCTTGCATATACGGGATAATATCTTTGCCTTCCGTATCATTTGTCGTTAATAAAATAAAGTCAGTTTCACGTTTATTTGAATATTCTGTAGCAATTGTCTGTAACTCTTGTAATTCATCCTCCGTTAAGATTCCAGCGAAATCATACACATATTGTTTCTCAGAAGTATCATTTGCAAAAGCAGTTATTGGTTGAAGTAGAAATAGAAACACTAAAAATGAGCATATTGCTTTCATTTTCACCAAAAACCCCCTCCTAACATCAGTGATACGAGTTTAAGAGTTAACAAAACTCCACCTGCAATACTTGAAAACCATGCGGTAATCTTTCCATAACTTAGAGGTGGTTTCCCAACAATTTTACCTGTTTGACCATTCATCGCAAATGTATGCTCTTGTTTATTGTAGTCATAATAAACAAGCCATACCGGTAACAGCACGTACATACTTCTTCTTTTTTGAGTATGGACATGTTTGTCCTTGTATTGAACGGTTGAATAACCAGATATTGTTGAGCGAACGTACGATTCAACAAAGCCGTCGATCCTTGTTTTAACTCTTGATAGTAACTCTTCGTCTGTATAATTATATTTTTCTGCTAAATATCCTGCTAAATATGGTGTTTTAAACTCTTTTAACTCACTGTAGTCAAAGGGTTCAAGCTTATCCATTAACTCATCGTTTAGTTTTTCAGAAGCATCAACTGGTACTTTTTCATAGTTTAAATCGACAGCACGATACACGTCATAATATTTTGTTTCTGTATAGATATAATCACCTTGTGTATATGTTCGAACCTTTGTTCCAGTCGCATGCACTTCTGCTTGACTATTTAAGTCATACATCCAAAACGGAACATACATACCTGTCACTTCTTTTATCCGATTCGCATTCATAAATCCTTTTGGCGTTAACAAGCCATTTTTGCACCATTTCTTAAATGCCTCAGTAGCTTCCTCTTTACTGATTGTAAATGGGATAACCTTTGCAGGTGCAAGCTCACCGGATAATCTGTCAGCTAAGACAACACCCGCTCCACAAAAGCTGCACGATGTAGCGGTCGTATCTGCATCTGTGATGACGATGGCTCCACAGTTTTCACATTGATATTCCTTTGCTTCATTCTCTTCAAATGTTGTTTCAATTAAATCTTCATTAAACTGATCAATCGTATCTTTTCTGCCACAGCTATGGCAAAAAAGTTTCCCCGATTCACTATCAAAAGCCATATCGTCCCCACAATTTGGGCACTTATAATGTAATAACAATCGTATCTTCTCCCTTTTCCTCTATTGACTAAAAAAAATATACTTGATTAGCAATTACTCTTCTCTTGTTAACTTACTAGCATACGACAAACACTACTTTATAGATTACATAGGATTAATTTGAATATAGTAATAAGAATGCCTAATCTTATGACACTATTATTATTAACGTATTAATCGACAATAAGTTTCAATTTTCTCACATTTCCCTTGCCTAGCTGGAAAATATTTTTAATTAATGATATTTATTTCAAATAAAAGATTTACAAATTTAGGATAATCATTTATAATCATTTATAATAAAAGATAGTACTTTTGAATCAAAGGAGTACCTTGATATGAAAAATACTATTCCTAGCAATAATGAAGTAAAATTATTATCAAAAATAGAATACCTAAAAGGTGAATTAATCGAAATAGGTTTAGTCATTGGTTTAAATCATCCTAGAACAGTTTCACTTAGTCAAAGGTTAGATCAATTAATAGTAGAATATCAAAAACACTCGAATAATCCGAAATAACCTTATAGCTATACACATATATACTATTTCAGTTGGACTCCCTAAATATTGGGAGTTTTTTTATTCTCAGACTTATAAATGAAACAGTAACCATCGTTCAATATAGTTGAGTCAAGTCTGTAACTGTTTTTACTATCACTTCTTATGGTTAATTAACTCTTGCTAATAACAAATCTTTTTTTGTAACACGATTTAAAAGCTCTTTTAAGTGAGCTGTAACACAAAAACCTAAGTTCAATAGATACTGAACTTAGGTCTGGTCTGTATATTCATATTTTACTGATTATATATTTTTATGCATACTATATGAAAATGCAAACACAATAATACCAATAATTAAACTTACTAATCCAGGAACGAATGCAACTGTTACAACACCAGATAGAATTGCATATGAAATGATGCCAAGTATTAGTCCCCAAACCAAACTAAATATGACAGTGAATAAAAAATATACTATACTAAATCTTAATAAAAATATAAATAAAATAAAAATAGGGATAACAAGTAAAAAATGATTAAAAGATTGATATTTTATACCAAGAGTTATCCCCACTATAGCCATTAAGATAAATATTTCCCAATTCACAAACTTTAAATTACTACGTGCCTCATCAGCAGATAAAATTCCGCCCTTTATATCTTTTTCTAACTCACTCATTACTCGTACTCCTTTTCAATGAATATAAAGTTACCAATATATCAATTATACCATTTATAAACATTTTTAGTAATATTACCCAATGTTATTTTTATTACCATAATCCATTTTTATTCTGATTTTTTAGACTTTTTTATTTTTGTCAAATAATTCTAAACATTGTCAGTGTCTAATCATTTGTGGAAGAATCCATTTTCTTCAGACGAACAGACTATATGGTAAAATATAACAACCCATAACATGACGGAGCGATAAATATTGTAGGATATTCATTGTATACATTTTAATATGATGGAGGGATTTATCCGAGACTCCTGCGGACGTGTGTAAGGTGGTAAGTGAGGATACAGAAGCTGCTTGCGTATCGACGTATAAACTAGTGATGACCTGATAATTGTAACATCGTATAGTCATCACTAAGGTGCTTACACCCAATACATGAAATTCAAAAACTGTAGCTAGGAATTAACTAGAACGACTATACTGTAAAAACAAGAATGCAGCCTATAGGACATATTACGTCGTTTACATAGACGTTTTTATATATGCCACTAACAAATAACATGATTCATTTAATTTCTTAATTTTCCATTAATAGAAAATTATTTACATTCACTTTGATAATATTCAATCAGTCAAAGCTAAACCGTTCTTCACGCCACGGGTCCCCGTTCATATGGTACCCATTTTGTTCCCAAAATCCGGGATGATTTCTTTCCGTAAATTGTATGCCCCTAACCCACTTTGCGCTCTTCCAAAAATATAAATGTGGGAATACAGCCCGTAATGGATAGCCGTGCTCAGGTGTTAGTGGTTTATCATCATAGGCATATGCAAGAAGACTCGTCTCCTTTAAAAAGTCTTCAATGGCAAGATTCGTTGTCCAGCCTTCCTCAGCTTGGATGATCACATATTTTGCGGTTGGTTTTACTTTTATTACTTTCGCAATATCGGTTGTTTTTACCCCTTGCCACGTCGTATCTAACTTAGACCATCCTGTGACACAATGAATATCATTTGTATATTCTGTTTTTGGGAAGAGTGTTTTTAACTCATTCAAAGTATATAGTTTCGGGGATTCAACTTGCCCATAAATTTGGATGTTCCATTTTGTTATATCGTCATAATATGGGACATTACCATGATGTAGCACGGGGAATGTCGTCGTTACATTTTGATTTGGTGGTACTCTGTCATTCTTATTATTTTTTCGAACCTTTCCGAAATACATGATTATTAACCTCCCTATTGTTAACTTATATCCATTAATAGTTGACATATAGTATACCTTCGATTATATTTTCCTTAAATGTTTTTATTCGAGGAGAGTGGAAAAATGAAAAAGAAATTGACTACATATGATTTAACATTAGTAGCTATGTTTGCTGCACTAATGGCTATTGGAGCTAACATTACTTCATGGGCACCCTTTCTACAAGTCGCCAATGTCCCGTTATCAATGCAACCATTCTTTTGTATTTTAGCAGGGTTACTGCTTGGTAGCAGGCTAGGTGCGTTATCAATGACAATTTATGCTCTCATTGGAATTGCAGGTGCTCCAGTTTTTGCACAATTTAAGGCAGGAATCGGAATTATTTTTGGTAGTACAGGTGGATTTATTCTTTCATATATTATAACCGCTTTTATTGTTGGAAAAATCATTGAGTTAAATAAAACAAAAGGGACAGGAATTTTTTATACCGCTTCATTTGTGGGAATTATCGTCATCTATATTATCGGTACGACTTACATGTGGTTAGCATTAAATGTTTGGATAAATGCTCCGATGTCATATCTATCTGCTTGGGGTGTAATGGCCTGGTTTTTAGTAAAGGATGTTGCTTTTACAATTGTCGGGGCTATTATTGCTCCGAAAATCTATCATACTGTTACAAAGATTACTCATCATCGGACTGCAGCCTAACTAGCATCACCCCTTTTTTACTATTTTTACATTTTCAATGTATATTGTTTACTAGTTTTGTCAATAAAAGTAGTATAGTAGGAACACAAGACTTTTCGTACTACGATATAAGGGGTGTAATAGAATGAAAGCATTAGTCGTAAAAAAATACTTTCTAGATGTGCAAGAGCGAGAACGTTTAGAAAAAGAAATTATTCATTACCAGTCGGATATACAAGAAGAGACTATTTTAAGTTGGGATGATGAGGAGTTACTAGAGAGGATTAATATAGCAAAGAATTGTAAAGAGCATGTTTTCAATCAATAAGAGAAGGGTTGACTAAGATTAGTCAACCCTTCTCTTATTTTAATAAATTAAAGGACTATTGCTGCAATCCAACCAAAAATAATTAATGGAATATTATAGTGTAAAAAAGTAGGAACACATGTATCCCAAATATGATTATGGTTACCATCTGCAGCTAAGCCTGAAGTCGGTCCAAGTGTGCTGTCTGATGCTGGTGAACCGGCATCACCTAGTGCTGAAGCTGTTCCGACAATTGCGATCGTTGCCATTGGGCTAAAGCCAAGTTCTAAACATAGCGGTACGAATATTGTCGTAATAATTGGGATCGTCGAAAATGAAGAACCGATTCCTATCGTTACAAGAAGCCCAACCAGTAACATTAATAGTGCACCAACTGTTTGATTGCCGCCAATGATTGCTTCTGCATCTGCTACTAATTGTTCAACATGACCAGTTTCTTTTAGGACACTTGCAAAACCAGAAGCAGTAATCATAACAAAGCCAATAAATGCCATCATCTTCATACCGTTCGTTATCACTACGTCTGCTTCCTTACGTTTTAACACACCACTTATATATAAAACTACTAATCCAGCTAATGCTCCAAAGATCATGCCTTCTACACCTAATGATTGTGATAAATAAAGTTGAACAGATAACGATATGATAACAGCCAATACCGCAATAATAAGTGATTTTGTTGTGTATGACGAAGCTTGTTCCTGTCCTTCAATATCACGTGTTTCATAATCTCTAGGCTTGCGATATGTTAAAAAGATTGCAATTCCTAAGCCCATTACCATCCCTAGTGCAGGAATAGCCATCGCTTGTGGAATATCAGATAATGCGACAACAAGTCCACTATCTTCCATATTTTGTTTCATAATCCCGTGGAATATTGCACCGAATCCAACTGGTAAAAACATATAAGGTGTAATCAAGCCGAACGTCAATATACACGCGATTAAACGGCGATCGACTCTTAATTCATTTAGCACCTTTAATAACGGTGGAATAAGTACAGGTATAAAAGCAATATGAACAGGTATGACATTTTGTGAGAAAATTGCCATAATCAATATTAAAAGAAATATAAGGACCTTGGATAGGTTTTGTCGCTTAGAATCACCTTTTCTCCCAACAAGCTTTATTGCACTTGCTACAATTGCATCAGGCAATCCCGTTTTTGATAGTGCAACCGCAAAAGCACCTAATAAGGCATAGCTTAAAGCAACTGTTGCATTGCTGCCTAAACCACCAGTAAATGTTTCAATCGTAGTCGCTAAATCTAAACCACCTGTAAGACCTCCAACTAAGGCCCCTATTACTAATGCAAAAACTACATTTATCCGTAATAAACTTAATACTAACATCACAACAACAGCAACAAGAACAGCATTCATCGCTTAATACCTCCGAAATCCTTTAGTTTGCTAATGTGGTAGAGAGATAAAATAACAGAATTAAATTTAACATAGAATCTTCCGAAGTGTCAATAGAATTCATTATATTGGTACAACATTTTGAAAAATATTGGAGGCTATGGCAAAAGTACTCAACATTTATATAACTTGCAGGAGTCTCGTGCTTCCACTTCATAAAATATAAAAATCTTTGCACAAAAAAATCCCCTTGTAAAGAAACAATGGTTGTTTCCTTCTAGGGAATTTTTGTTTTGGCCCAGCTATATTAATCGCTTAGTTATTCTCTCCGAATCGTTCAACGAGTGCAGCTAACGTTCTTGCCATGACTCCTGTTGCTCCATCCGGTCCTAAATCACTTGCCTTAGACGTTGTTGCAGTGCCGGCAATATCTAGGTGAACCCACGGTGTACTCTCAGCAAATTCTCCGATAAACGTTCCAGCCATAATCGCATGACCTTCACGGCCTGGTGAATTATTCAAGTCTGCCATTTTGCTATTACGGACTCGTTTTTTATCATTTTCAGTAATCGGTAAGCGCCAAATCGGTTCATTGCACTCATAAGAAGCTTGCAATACCTGTTCAAAAAATTGTTCATTATTTGTCATTGCACCAGTTGTTTCTGTTCCGAGTGCAACAATGACACCCCCTGTTAATGTCGCGACGTCGATTAAATAATTCGCCCCATGGTGCTTTGCGTATGTTATCCCATCTGCAAGTGCAAGCCGGCCTTCTGCATCGGTATTTAACACTTCAATAGTTTTACCACTCATCGATACGATGACATCATCTGGCTTAAAGGCTGCACCACTAATCATATTATCTGTAGACGGTATGACAGCAACTACATTTTGCTCTGGTTTCATTTCTCCGATAATTTCCATCGCACCGAGTACAGCTGCAGCACCGCCCATATCAGTTTTCATTCCGACCATGCCTGTTTTAGGTTTAATCGAGTATCCACCAGAATCGTAGGTAATCCCTTTTCCGACTAAACCAATCACTTCAGTCCATTCTTCTTTACCTTGATACTTCAACACGATCATCTTTGGCGGTTCCTCTGAGCCTTGGTTAACAGCAAGCAATGCTCCCATACCGAGCTGCTCCATTTCTGCTTTATCTAAAATCTCACAATCGAATTGATATGTATTTGCTAGTTCAGATGCATATTGTGCAAGCTCACTAGCTGTCAAAATATTTGGTGGCATATTTGTTAATGTTCGGGCACTATTCGTCCCTTTCCCGAATGCGTAGCCAACTTCAAGTGCCGATTTAATTTCTATCGGGTCAGCTGTTGCGACAACCTCTATATCGTTAATTTCTATTTCAGGTTCATTTGATTTTTGCTTATAATTAATGACTTTATATGTAGATAACGTAAAGGCCTCTGCTAAAGCATAAGCTGCATCTGATTGTTCAATCTTCTCTGTCGTAAACGTATCGAGAACAATCGTCACTTTTTGTTGTTTTGCCTCTTGAATCGTCTTGAATAATCGTCCAAAGCACTCTTTTAAGCTATCAAATGAAAGTTGGTCTTCTTTTCCTAACCCGATGAAGTAAATTCGCTTCGCTGCAATTTTTCCGAGTGTATATACTTTCGTAAGCGATTTTTTATTCGTTGATATATCACCATCTTTTAACATTTGTGCCAATTGGCCATCCAATTTTTCATTCATTTCTTCCTGAATGCCTGTTAATTGATGATTCTTCTTGAAGAGACCAACAACAATTATTTCATGGTTCTCCTCTAAACGTATTTGATTTTTCACTTGAAACAAGATTAGCACCTCCATAAGTAATAATGATTCTGATAAAAAATGTATCAAATTTTCATAAAAGTGAACATAATGATTATGTTATAATAAGAAAAATATTAGCGCTAGGAAATGTAAGCGCATTAAGCAATCGGTTAATCATTTCTACATAAATTGAAAACACTTCTAAGAAAGGGGCGCACTATGGAGCTATTATTAAACTTTCCATTAATCTCAGCACTAATCGCAATCTTTTTTGCCCAATTCGTAAAAGTTCCTATCCTATTCATTGTTAGTAGGAAATGGGATTGGTCCCTTATAACTAGTACTGGCGGGATGCCTAGTTCACATTCTGCAGCTGTTACTGCACTCTCAACTGGTGTTGCTCTCGATCAAGGACTTGATTCATCTATTTTTGCTGTTTCAGCTATTTTTGCAATCATTACAATGTTTGATGCAACAGGAGTGAGAAGACATGCAGGTGAACAAGCAACAGTCCTAAACCAACTTGTTGTAGACTTTAACACATTCGTTGAAGAGGCAAAATTATGGCCAAAGAAAGAAGACAAAGAAAAACAAAAGAAATTAAAAGAGCTCCTAGGCCACAAACCGATTGAAGTATTTTTCGGTGGGATAACCGGGATCCTCATCTCACTTCTTTTATATTACCTTATTTTTTAAACGACCGTAAACTTTCAGGCTTCCTTCTAAATTTCAGTAAAACAAAAAGCTAAGGCAATGCCGTTAGCTTTTTGTTTTGTTTTTAATATATTGTTGTCTAAATACTTGCATCGACTCGTCCTCATTTAGACGGGTAAGTTGTTCTTCCGTTAACTTTCCATCGCCTACTTTCACTACATACACGTCTAGATGTTTCTTTCCCCAATGTTCATACACATCGGCTACTGTCTCATAATATAAGTCTAGGCGGTCACCTTTAATGGCTCCTCCTATATCCGCAACAACTCCATAGCCGTACCCGGGAATAAACAAAATCGTTCCTAACGGGAAGACATCTAAATCTGCTGCAATCGTTGAATACAAGTCACGCTTTACTTTCACACCTGAATATGTAATTCCATAGCTAGGATGATTCGGTTGCTTACCGGTTGATTCAATTCCGGCTGTATAACCCGTTGCAACCACTTTCTTTTTCGGATACCTCGTCCAATCAATCGCATCCTCTAGAGTCACATCCTTATTTACGGCCTCAACACTTGAGGATATCGAAGTCGCAACAGAAGGTTCACTGTTCATCGATTTAAATGTCAAACCAAGAAACCTAAATGAGTTATCGTTCACTTCTTTTTCATCAATCGTCGCTTTCTCCTCAGAAGAGCTATACCAGTCACGTATATCCTTCATTTCAAGACCCGAAACGACCTCAAAAGTTGTCGTTAATGCACCTAAAAATAATAAAGACATAAAAATCCGTTTACTTACTTGTTTTATACTGATCATTTTTTTCCTATTCACTCCTCTCACAAATCTAAGCGTTCCCAGATTTATAAGAGAATATTCCAAAATGAGAAAAAAACATATTTTAACAGTTTAAAAGCATAGAAGGTGATGTTTCATTTTTATGGAATAAAAATAGCGAAAACTTCTTGTTCAGCCCGACAAGCATAAGATGATATTGAATAGAAGCCGTTTATTAGTTCTTTGCCAAAAATAGCATATAAGCTGGAGGGGATAGGCGCTGAAGCTTGGATGTTGAGCGAATATCCACAGTTCAAGAACTTTATCATTTCCTGGTAAATTTTCTGGTGAACAAAAAAAAATGCCTGACGCATAATGTCAGACAGAATGTATGTATTAAAACATTTGGTAGCCTCGTTTACGAAGCATTTTAATGATAACACCTGAGAGGATTGCTCCAAACAAGCCACATGATAAAATTAAAATATCAGCAAGTGCTAATGAGGTGATTTTGTCCCCTAACTTCGAAAAGGAACTTCCAGGCTTAAGAAAATAGTCAACAAATCTCACTTCATCTATGATAAAAATACAAACAATTGGATAAACAATTGCCATAATCCATGACATACGCAATAACATATTTAATAAAAATCCTATTCCAAAAAATAAGACTAAAAATAAAAGCATTGATATTAATAAAACCGGTAAGCTTAACACGCTTTCACCTCCATTACACAAATTTAAGTGTACTGAAGGAATCGCATACAGTCAATCCTTTCCTTTTAACAGAGATAATATCTATTAGTGTTTAGAGCATTGAACAGAAAATGTTGATTGTACAAAAAAGATAGAGACATGACGCCTCTACCTTTTCGTATTTCTTATAGTAATTTGAATTTACCTTTTTTCAACACTAATGAAGGTCCACCAACCATGAATAAAGCACGGTTGTCAATGACCTTTTTCATCATTGATGCTTTCGTACCGACTAATTTCTTACCGAATACAACTCCAACTGCATCATTTTCACCTAGTGATGCAACTGAACCTTTAATGTCAGGTACAAATTTCACCATTTCACCAGTTCCGCGTACAGCAACTGCTACGTTTTTCGCACAAGCTTCACCTTGTTGCATCGCAATTTGAGCTGTTGGAGGATATGGACGATTGATTTCTTCATTAATGATTAATGAACAGTCACCGATAATAAATACTTCATTATGTTCTGGAACACGTAAGTACTCATCAACTTTCACACGGCCACGCATATTTTCAAATCCTGCTTCTTCAACAATGCTATTTCCGCGAACACCTGCAGCCCATACAACTGTAGCAGCCTTAATTGTTTCTGTATCGTCACCTTTTGCAACGATGATACCATCTTCGATACATTCTTTAATTGCTGTACCAATTTTGAACTCTACGCCTTTTTTCTGTAAGTGATCAACAGCATATTCAACTAATTCCGGGTCAAATCCTGGAAGTGCAGTTGGCGCTGCTTCAACACAGATAATACGAACTTTATTAAAGTCGATATCATATTCTTTACATAGTTCAGGAACTCTGTTTCCTAGTTCACCTAAGAATTCAATTCCAGTGAATCCAGCTCCACCGACAACGATTGTAAGACGTTCGTCTTTTTTCTCTGCCTCTGTATTATAAGTTGCAAATTGATATTCAATATGCTCACGTAATTGACGTGCAGAATCGATACTCGTAATGCCGAATGCATATTCTTTAAGTCCTTTAATTCCAAATGTTTCAGGGTGTGCACCTAATGAAATAACTAAATAATCATATTCAAGCTCGCCATTTTCTAAGAAAACTTTTTTCGCTTCCTTATCAATTGAAACGACTGTATCTTTCACAAAGTTAACACGGCTGTTATCAATAATATCTTTAATTTGATAACGAGCTCTGTCATGGTGTAAAGTACCAGCTGAAGCTTCATGTAACCATGTTGTTTCATAGTGATAATCATTTTTGTTCACTAATGTAATTTCAGCTTCTCCGCCACCGATTTGCTTTTGTAAACGTGTAACAGTAATTAACCCGCCATATCCTGCACCTAAAACGACTACTTTTGGCTTTCTCAAAGAAAACATCCACCTTTTCTCTAATATAGTTGAATCTTCGTGAATAATATCTACTCCTATAATCCACTTAAATGCATTATTTTATTTTAATTTAAGCTATAATTATTTGTGAAATCATTCACTTAACAATGCACAAAATGTTAACAATCCCTGAAATAATAAATTATAAATAATCACTATACTACATAATAGCGATATGACACCATTTTATCAAGTGATTTTATCTTCCAAAAGGGTTTATTTTTACATTTTTTTCACCTATAATATACAAATTTTGTCAGTTTTATATTTTTTTTGCTTTTTTAAAAGATTATAGAATTTTGAACTAACCTTTTTTAAGGTTTTTTCGGAGCTGATTACGAGACTCTGAGGGATGCATAGCAGAGGTAAGTCTCGTGGATTACGAAATGCAGCTTGTCCAGCGATAGATTTAGTTTCACAACGATCTCATTGTAGCAGGTAACCTTACAGTTAAACCAACATGATATTTAAGTCAAAGTATATGAAATTTTTATCAATTGTATGGTAAGATTTTGTCATATATAAAAAAACTATTGATTATTGCATTAGAATTTAAATGAATATACACGTTGAGTTTTACAAACTCTAGTTTTAGGAGGATGACAATTGTGAAAGAAGATACTCAAATTTATGATATAACAATTATTGGTGGTGGCCCTGTCGGATTGTTTACCGCTTTTTACGGCGGAATGCGTCAGGCTAGTGTGAAAATTATTGAAAGCCTCCCACAGCTTGGTGGACAATTGTCTGCGTTATATCCTGAAAAATACATATATGATGTAGCGGGATTCCCTAAAGTGAGAGCACAAGAATTAGTCAATAATTTAAAGGAACAAATGGCTAAGTTTTCACCTACAATTGTACTAGAACAAGCTGTCGAAACTGTTGAAAAACAAGCGGACAATGTATTTAAGCTAACAACTAACGAAGAGGTTCATTATACAAAAACAATCATTATCACTGCTGGTAATGGTGCATTCAAGCCTCGTTTGCTTGAATTAGATGATGCTAAAAAATATGAAAACAAAAATCTCCATTATTTTGTAGATGATTTAAATAAATTCGCTGGTAAAGATGTCGCACTTTGTGGTGGCGGAGATTCAGCTGTAGACTGGGCCCTTATGTTAGAGCCGATTGCTAAAAGTGTCAGTCTCATTCACCGTCGTGATAAATTCCGTGCACATGAGCATAGTGTTGAACTTTTAAAACAATC
The DNA here is from genome assembly GCF_030813355.1 of Metabacillus malikii. Taxonomy (GTDB): domain Bacteria; phylum Bacillota; class Bacilli; order Bacillales; family Bacillaceae; genus Metabacillus; species Metabacillus malikii. The sequence goes on along the minus strand of NZ_JAUSUD010000003.1, from coordinate 162,116 downwards.
TAAGGTAAATATTTTAACACCATATGTTCCAACTGAACTTATCGGTGAGGACAATATTGAGCAGCTAGTCCTTGAGGAAGTAAAAGGTGAAAGAAAAGTTGTCCTCGATATTGACGATTTAATCGTCAACTATGGATTTGTCTCTTCGCTTGGTCCAATTAAGGATTGGGGCCTAGACATTGAAAAGAATTCAATTCGTGTAAACTCTAAAATGGAAACAAACATTGAAGGCATATATGCAGCAGGAGATATTTGTACGTACGATGGTAAGGTGAAACTAATTGCTTCCGGATTTGGCGAAGCTCCAACTGCTGTCAATAACGCGAAAGCTTATATGGATCCAAAAGCACGTGTTCAACCGCTTCATAGTACAAGTATGTTTTAATCTTTGCTACTGAACTTTTCAAAATTGTAGAAAGCGACTGGATTTCAGTCGTTTTTTATTTTGGAGAGGAGGCTGGATAAAAGAGGTCTGCAATTGTAATACCTTAATTAAATTTTTATTTATTTTTTCCATTCGGAATATTTTGGAACAGGTTTCGATTTCGCGAGGTATTTTCGTCTGGCTCACTTATTTATGAAGATGATTTTGGAGCTGGTACTGCTTTATTTTCGGCTTCATCGACTTTATGAAGACGATTTTTGGTCTGGCATTGTTTTATTTTCGGCTTCATCTTCCTTATGAAGACGATTTTGGGACTCTCACTGATTTTTTTCGTCTTCATCCGCCTTATGAAGACGATTTTGAGACTCTCATTATATTATTTTCGGCTTCATCCGCCTTATGAAGACGATTTTGAGATTGTCATTGTATTATTTTCGGCTTCATCTGTCTTATGAAGACCATTTTGAGACTCTCACTTTTTTATTTTCGGCTTCATTGGCACCGTTACTATTTAATTTTCGACCACATCTGCCTTATGTAGGCAATTTTGAGACTGGCACTATTTTATGGATCATCATCAACGGGTTTTGAAGACCTTAGACAACGTCCTTTCACTCATAAGGGTATAAAGACAATACGATTCCGCCCTCTGCCTCGGCGTAAATTCTGTCTAACCTCTCTGACGTTTTCGGCAGGAGTCTCTAAGCTCTAACTCCAAACAACTTTTTAAAGATATGTATAATAAAACACTTAGTAAATATACTTTCTTCGTAATGATCTTCTCATTATGAATAGTTCGTATTTTACTAAGTGTTTTTTTCATTATTTCTAAATCTGGGAGTCCATATAATAAGCTCTACTGACTCCCTTAGGAATTTTTAGTAACTTGGTCAAATAAACCCAAGCAAGTAAACTCCTTCTTAACAGTTATTCATTAAGTAACTTTGGACTATTTACTATTAGCACTCTTCCGGTGTACCAACATTTGTCGCAGTTCTAAATGAAGACCCACAACCACATGAGGCAATTGCATTTGGATTGTCGATGGTGAAGCCGCCGCCCATCATTGATTGCTTATAGTCTATTTTTGTTCCTTTTAAAACTCCAGCATCTTCTTTTTTTATAAGGATTGTTAAATCGTGCTGCTTTAAGATTTGGTCATCTTCGCTAATTTCGTGCTCGAATCCCATACCATAAGATAGACCGCTGCACCCTCCGCCTTTAACACCTACGCGTAGGTATGCATTTTCTTCTTCATTTTCTTTCATCATATCTTTTATTTGATAAGCTGCCGCTTCAGTAAGTTCAATGATCTCATTCATCATGTATTCCTCCTTAACAATTTGGAATCCTTCTTATTCTAGTATACCGATTCTAAATCGTACTCTCAACTAATCAGATTACGGAAGATAATATGTGCCTGTACAAATGACTTCTGCAGGACCTGTCATAAGTACTTTGCCGTTTGAATCCCAATTGATGAGTAAATCACCGCCTGCTAAATGAACAGTTGTTTCCTTCCCTGCTGTTGTATGCTGATTTAATACTGATGATACAACTGCAGCACATGCACCAGTACCACAGGCCTGTGTGACTCCTGAGCCTCGTTCCCACACTCTAAAGTGGATTTCGTTATCAGCAACTACTTGAACGAATTCTACATTTACTCCTTCTGGGAAGCGCTCATCTTTTTCAACGATTGGACCTAGTGTTGTAACAGGTGCCTTTTCAATATCATCTACATAAAAAATGATATGGGGATTTCCCATTGAAATCGCAGTACCCTCATACACTTTTCCGGCAAACTCCATTTTCTCGTTTACTGTTTTCGATTGCGCCTCTCCCTGCATTGGGATTTCTGCCTTTAATAGCCGCGGCTCTCCCATATCAACTGTGACGAGCTTGACCGTCCCATTTTCTGTATGGACTTTTGCTTGCACGAGACCTGACAATGTTTCAATTTGAAATTCCGTTTCTGTTACCAATTTATGTTCATATGCATACTTCGCCACACATCTTAACCCATTACCACAGTTCTTACCTTCAGAGCCGTCATTATTAAATATTCTCATCTTGACAGGTGCTTTATCTGAAGGACATATGAGAATAAGGCCATCTGAACCGATACCTGTATAAACATTTGATACATTTCTAGCAATTTCCGATAATTGAGATTCTTGCAATTGTTCTTCAAAAAGATTGACATATATATAATTATTGCCTAGCCCATGCATTTTCGTAAATTGGAATGAATTCATCTTTAGCCTCCATGTTTTTCATCAAGTTTAAAATTGCTTTATCTATAGGTGATTTTTTTTAACACTTACTTTATCACATATAATCTAATAGATTTTTCCTGTATAAAAAGTCTTTTTATAAGTATAAATTGTTGATTCAATGTTCACAATATAAATATCCCCCGTTTTATAGATAAAAGCTTCCTATTATTAGGAGGCTTTTGTTTTTTTATTTCCACAAAAGAGATAAAAGTCCCGAAATTCACAATTATTTTTTAGTTCTTTTTACTCATGTTTTTGGTATACTTTTCTTATAGACAAGCATACACACCTTTACAAGTTAAAAAGGAGTGATAAAGATGAGTAGAGACCAGGACTATTTATATGAAAAATCGGTTCAATGTAGTGTATGTCATGAAACATATGGTACGAAAAAAGTACTTTCCAAATTCATACGTATCCAAAAGCATGATACTGACTTTTGCTCTTATTATACAAAAACAGAAATTAACCCGCTCTTATATTATGTCAATGTTTGCCCAAACTGTGGATTTTCGACTTCTGATGAATTTTCCAACTTTTTCCCACCAGCAACATTATCTGACATTCAGGAAAAGATTACAAACAATTGGAGAAAGCTAAACTATTGTGCGGAACGGACCGTTGACAAGGCGATAAATACTTATAAACTAGCGATTTATTGTGGAACGTTAAAGAAGGAGAAAAACATTGCGATGGCAGGCTTATACTTAAGGCTGGCGTGGTTGTATCGTACCGAGAAGATTAATTTAGAAGAAGAACATCGCTTTTTACGTCTAGGACTTGACCAATATATTCAATCTTACATGAATGGCGATTTTGCAGATACTCAGCTTACAGAGGTTAAACTCCTTTACATCATAGGAGATTTAAGTCGCCGCCTAGGTATGGTTGAGCAGGCAACAAGATATTTCTCACGTGTCATTGAAATGCAAAAGGAAACATTTGAAAAAGGAATCGTCCAAATGGCGAAGGATCGTTGGGCCGATATGAGAGAAGAGAAAAAGCTAGGCTAATATCTTCTTATGATTAAATTTGGCTCTCCAGCTTTCAAGCTAGTATATTAATATACTATTAACCCTAGTAAATCAACAAACCATTGAGACTCATGGAGGATGATTCATCTGCATGAGTCCTTCTTTATAAATCAAACGTTTCTTCTTTTAAAGCAACGGATGTTCCTCTAAATGCTGATAAATATTAGCAACTAATTGTTGGTGTGTTTCGCCAATAATTAGCTTACCATCCACTAAGGCATATAAAGAATACCGACACTTCCCACAATAGCTTAAACACCCATATTCAATAACATCTAAATTCGGATCTTTTTTGAGCTCCTCCAGTGCAGCATGAGCACCGTTTGCTAGGTTATTCCTACAAAATTCAATCATTGACTTCATTTTATAACACCTCACTACGCTTCCATATTAATTCGTTATCGTCGGGTCGTCAACGACAGATCGTATGTTTTGCTATGGCAATTCTTCTATCTATGTAATCTTGTTATCATGTTGTAGTTTCTCTGTAATTTCGTTATACTTTTTATGGCATTATTTATTTTGTGAATTTATCAGAGTACAATTCTATTAAAGTACCTAGCTAACACTAGAAAACAACGATAATACAAGGGGAAAAGGGGTATTGGACATGAGAAACCTAGTAATCCTTGGTGGCGGTTATGGAGGGATGAGAATCCTTCATAGACTTTTACCAAACAACCTACCAGAAGATGTTCAAATTACGCTTATTGACAGAAATCCATACCATTGTTTAAAGACAGAATATTACGCATTAGCTGCAGGTACAATTTCCGATCAGCATATCCGAGTATCATTCCCGGAGCATCCACGTTTACATTCGAAATTTGGTGAAGCCGTTTCAATAGACCTTGAAAAAAAATGTATCATATTTAATGATGACGAGTCGATTAACTATGATGATTTAGTAATAGGCCTAGGTTGTGAAGATAAATATCACAATGTCCCTGGAGCGAAAGAATATACGTATAGCATTCAATCAATTGAGAAGTGTCGTGAAACATATCGAAAACTGAATAACCTTAATGCAGGAGCAACAGTAGCGATTATAGGGGCAGGTTTGAGTGGAGTGGAACTGGCTAGCGAGCTTCGTGAAAGCCGTAAAGATTTGAACATCAAATTATTCGACCGCGGAAATCATATATTATCAAGCTTTCCCGAACGTTTAAGTAACTTTGTAGAGAAATGGTTTATCGAGCACGGAGTTGAAATTATTAACCATTCAAATATTACAAAGGTCGAAGAAAATATTGTTTATAACAATGATGAACGGATCGAATGTGATGCAATTGTTTGGACAGCTGGCATTCAACCGAATAAACTTGTTCGCAATCTTCCAATTGAAAAGGATAATCAAGGTCGAGTCATTTTAACACCACAACATTCAATACCAAGTTACGAGGATTCATTTGTTGTAGGTGATTGTGCGAGCCTTCCTCACGCACCCAGTGCCCAATTGGCAGAAGCACAGGCCGAACAAATTGTACAGGTTTTACAAAAGAAATGGAACAATGAACCTTTACCAGCTTCCTTCCCTCCATTTAAACTAAAAGGAGTGCTTGGATCACTAGGTAAAAAACAAGGATTTGGACTAGTAAATGATCGCCCTTTAATCGGACGCGTTCCTCGTGTTCTTAAATCAGGGGTTTTATGGATGTATAAATATCATAATGGATAATGAACCGATATAAACGGTGACAATATTGAAAACTGACTTGTAATGGACCGGACCATAGCATGGACAAGATGGTAATTTATACTTTCCTAATCTTAAAACTTGTCACCCCATTTTTCTAATCGCTAAAATGTGTTAAAATACTCATTAAGATTGTCACTTCAAACTTACGATTAGATTTTTCGCTATATATCACATATAATATTGATAAGGAAAGGAGTCGATAAGAATGACTGAAACAACATTAGTGGAACAAGTTCAAGAAGTGCTTGATAAGCTTCGTCCATTCTTACTTCGTGATGGAGGAGATTGCGAATTAGTTGATGTTGAAGACGGTATTGTGAAACTTCGTCTTTTAGGTGCTTGTGGGAGTTGCCCAAGCTCAACCATTACATTAAAAGCAGGTATTGAGCGTGCATTATTAGAAGAAGTACCTGGAATCGTAGAAGTTGAACAAGTATTTTAATTAGCTAATGATATAAATAAAAGCGTCTGCTAACACTTATGGTTGATGATGTAAGTGAAGCGGTCGCTTTTTTATTTATGCTTTTCTCTAAAACATGTAGCTTATTGCACTAACTTTTGTACGGTTTGTTGGAGCTTACTGCTTGACTCCTGACGACGCTAAAAAGGCGTCTTTCTGGCTATGAGGGTCAATACAGAGGCTGCTATTTTACCGAAGAGGCCTATTTCATACTTCATCGGTTATTTAAGTATGTGCTATTTTACCGAAGTGACTTATTTCATACTGCAACGGTCATTTATGCTTGTGCTATTTTACCGAAGTGAACCATTTCATACTGCAACGGTCATTTATGCGTGTGCTATTTTACCATTGAGACCTATTTCATACTGTAACGGTTATTTAAACGTGTGCTATTTTACCAAATTAGCTTTTTTCCAGCTATGACGGTCAAATAAGTTGCTGCTATTTTACCGAAGAGACCTATTTCATACTGTAACGGTTATTTAAGTGTGTGCTATTTTACCAAATTAGCTTTTTTCCAGTTATGACGGTCAAATAAGTTGCTGCTATTTTACCGAAGAGACCTATTTCATACTGTAACGGTTATTTAAACGTGTGCTATTTTACCAAATTACCTTTTTTCCAGCTATGACGGTCAAATAAGTTGCTGCTATTTTACCGAAGTGAACCATTTCATACTGCAACGGTCATTTATGCGTGTGCTATTTTACCAAATTAGCTTATTTCCGGTTATGACGGTCAATGAAGAGGCTGCTATTTTACCGAAGAGAACTATTTCATTCTGCAACGGTCATTTATGCGTGTGCTATTTTACCGAAGATTCGTTTTTCCAGCTAAAACGGTCAATAAAGAGGCTGCTATCTTACCGGATATTTGTTTTTTCAGCATTGACGGTCAAATAAACAAACAATATTTTACCAAATAACCAATATATTAAAATCAAACACAAAAAGGACTGAATAATGCTTCAGCCCTTTCTTTTTTTACTTTACTTGTTGGATTTGTTCGACTTTACACCCTTGGTTATCGATAGCTAATCGCTCAACATAGTAGTTTTCGAATTCTTTTGATAGAGTTTTCGCTAAATCATCACCTTTGCCTTTTTCAATGAAGCAAATGACTGTTGGGCCTGCTCCACTTAATGCTGAGCCATATGCACCTAAGTCTTTAACCCTCTCTTGGACTAGAGATATTTCAGGGATTAAGCTGCTTCTGTATGGTTGATGAAATAGATCTTTTGTCATCATTTGACCGACTAAATGCCAATTATTAGTTAGAAGACCTGCTACGAGCATGTTGCTAATTGCACTTGCTTCAACAGCTGTTTTGTAGGTTAACGATGATGGCAGAACATTTCTGGCATCACTTGTTAATACCTCATATTTTGGAACGACAACGACAGCGTCAACCTCTACCTTATCGATATGGACTAGCTGTGTCTGGTCCTCTTGATGTAGACCTACAACAAGTCCACCATATAGAGATGCGCCAACATTATCTGGATGCCCCTCTTCTAAACTTGCGATTCTTAGCTTTTCATCATCCAATAAATTGAGAGAACATAGCTGGTTAGCAAGTTCAATTCCGGCGATAATTGCTGCTGCACTACTGCCAAGCCCTCTTGCCATTGGAATTTCGCTCCATACTTTCACTTCACACGTCGGAAGTTCTTTTCCATACATAGCCGCAACACGAATTGCCACTTTGGCAATGAGATTATCCTCATTAGATGGAATGCCTTCAACGTGCTCTGTCATCGGGATGAAGTGATATTGACTTGCCAGTTTAATTTCTAATGTTAAATATTTACCTAGTGCAAGACCTATTGAGTCAAACCCCGGACCTAAATTAGCTGTACTGCCCGGGACGATAATTTTTAACATTTCACCCTCGTTCATTGAACTGTAGCTCCACTTAATTGTTGAAGAAATACTTCTTCATCATTTGGAAGGACAACAGGTTTGATTTCAGATACATCGATTGCAGTATTTGGGTCTTTTAAGCCGTTACCAGTTAAGACAGCAACTACTTTGCTTCCTTCTTTAATTAAGCCGAGTTTACGATGTTTGATTAAACCAGCGATTGATGCACATGAACCTGGTTCAGCAAAGACACCTTCTTCACGGGCAATTAGTTGATATGCTTCTAAAATTTCTTCATCTGTTACTGAATCAATTTTTCCATTAGATTCTTCTTTCGCTTTAACTGCAGTTTCCCAGCTTGCAGGATTTCCGATACGGATTGCAGTTGCAATTGTTTCAGGATTTTCAATAGGTTCACCACGAACGATTGCCGCTGCACCTTCTGCTTGGAATCCGTGTATTTTTGGTAGACCTGTTTGTTTCTTTTCGTTATATTCTTTAAAGCCTTTCCAGTATGCTGTAATGTTCCCGGCATTCCCTACAGGAATTGCTAAATAGTCTGGTGCACTACCTAATTGTTCACATACTTCAAATGCTGCTGTTTTTTGACCCTCAATACGATAAGGGTTAACAGAGTTTACTAAAGTGATAGGTAATTTTTCGCTTACATTACGTACCATTGTTAACGCATGGTCAAAGTTTCCTTGAATTGCGTAAATTTCAGCGCCGTACATAACCGCTTGTGCAAGCTTACCAAATGCAATTTTACCATCTGGAATAAGTACGATACATTTCATATTCGCTCTAGCTGCATACGCTGCAGCTGCTGCTGAAGTATTTCCTGTAGAAGCACAGATAACTGTATCACTGCCTTCTTCCTTTGCCTTTGCGACAGCCATGACCATTCCACGGTCTTTAAATGAGCCCGTTGGATTCGTACCCTCTGTTTTAACATATAATTCAACTCCAAGCTTTTCAGAAAGCTTTGGAAGGTGAATAAGTGGTGTATTTCCTTCTTGTAGTGTTAATTTTGGTGTTTTATCTGTTACTGGTAAAAACTCCTCGAATTCTTGAATAAGGCCTTTCCACATCATACTGAACCGTTCCCTTCTACTCGGTACGTACTTTTCACTTCTTGTACGACCTCTAATTCATGTAATTGTTGTAAAATTTCTTCAAAATCACTTTCTGCTGCTTTGTGTGTAACAAGAACAATTTCTGCAAGATTACTATTTTTTATCGGAAGCTGGAGGATTTTCTCAAAGCTGACGCCTCTTTCAGAAAATAGTGATGTAATACTAGAAAATGCACCAACCTGATCCTTCGCTGTTATTCGTAAAAAGTGCTGTGCAAAGATATGCTCAGGACTCTTTAATTGTTTATCAAATTGCGGTGCGATCGCACTTTGACCATTAACATTTAATCTCATATTTTTCATGACAGCAACTAAATCTGATACGACAGATGTTGCAGTTGGAAGACTACCTGCTCCTGGTCCGTAAAACATCGTTTCACCGACTGCTTCACCGTATACATATACAGCATTGTATTCATCATTTACAGCTGCTAGCGGGTGAGCTTCTGGTAATAATGTTGGTTCAACAGCAACCTCAACTTTCCCATTTTCTCTTTGCGCTATTCCGATTAGCTTCATTGTATAGCCTAGTCGTTTACTATAATCAATATCCTCGTCAGTTACGGAGGAAATTCCTTTTACTTTTACATCTTCAAGGTCAACATGCATTGAGAAGCCTAAACGGGCTAGTATTGCCATCTTTCTTGCAGCATCTAAGCCTTCTACATCAGATGTTGGGTCTGCTTCAGCATAGCCTAAATCTTGCGCTTCTTTTAAGACTTCATCATATGCGCTGCCGAGCTTTGTCATTTTCGTTAAAATGAAATTTGTTGTTCCGTTCACAATACCCATCATTTTTGTAATCCGGTCTGATGCTAAACCGTCTACTAAGCTTCGTAAAATTGGAATACCACCTGCAACGCTAGCTTCATAGAAAAGGTCACAGCCATTTTCGGTCGCAATTGTAAGCAACTCATTACCGTACACTGCCATTAAATCTTTATTCGCTGTTACAACATGTTTTTTTGCCTTTAATGCTTCTATTAAATGGAGACGAGTCTCTTCAACGCCACCCATCACTTCAATGACAACATCAATGTCAGGGCTTTTAATGATGTCATCTACATTTGTTGTTAACAGACTTTTATCTATTGGAACTTGGCGTTCTTTATTTAAATTATGAACCAGTACTTTTTTCACTTTTACTGGACATCCAACTTGGTGCATTAACTTATCTTGATGGTCTTCGATAATTTTAACAACACCACTTCCGACCGTTCCTAGACCTAAAAGTCCAACATGTATTGCTTCCACTCGTTCCACTCCTTTTTGTTCATCTAGAAAGTACAATTGTACCCTCGTAAAAGACACCGATAATATACTTGTCATTATAAAATGTATAGAACTGTTTTACAAGGGCGAATTTTCAGTTTTTTATATGTAAGCGGTATACACCTTGATTTGATAAGGTTAAATATTTTGCCTATTTTTTATTTTTGTATTCGTTCTTTTCATCAAATGTTTTAGTAGAATATCATACTCAGATTAAAGCTTTACTTCTGTTCGAGGCTTCTTACCTTGTAAAACAGCGTATATATTCTCTGCACATAAACGCATCATTGCATGTCTTGTTTCATAACTTGCGCTACCGATATGCGGCAATGCCACAACATTTCTCAAGCTAACGAGCGGATGTGTAGCAGAGATTGGTTCGTTTACAAAAACATCGAGCCCACAACCAGCAATTTCGTTTTGTGTAAGTGCTTTATAAAGGTCATCCTCTTTTACTACAGCACCTCTGCTAACATTAATAAAAATTGCCGTGTTTTTCATTCTTTCAAAAGCTTCAAAATCAAATAAGTTCCTAGTTTGAGGTGTTAATGGTGTCAGACATACGACATAGTCAGATTTCGTTAATAATTCCTCAAATGTTGCATATTGTACTCCTAGTTGTTGCTCAACCTTTTCATTAGGGTTTCGGTTATGGTACAAAACATTCATGTCAAAGCCTAATGCACGCTTGGCAACAGCTTGTCCAATTTTCCCCATACCGACAATTCCGATTGTCTTATGATGGACATCATATCCCGCTAATAGTAGAGGCCCCCAACTTTTCCACTGATTATCCTTCACATACTCAGCAGCCTCCGTGATTCTACGGGCAGTTGCCAGTAAAAGACCAAATGTTAAGTCTGCTGTCGAATCTGTTAATATATCTGGCGTATTGCAGACAGTAATCCCTTTACTTTTTGCATACTGAATATCAATATTATCATAACCAACAGCAAGATTTGCGATGACTTGTAAGTTATCTGACTTACTCAATAACTCTTCATCTATCTTGTCTGAGAGCATTGTTAATAAACCGGTTGCCGTTTTTGCCTTTTCAAGTAGTACGTCTCTCGGACACGGAACTTCTTCCTCCGGCCACATTTCGACATCTGCAATTTCATAAAGCGGTTGAAGCTGTTGTGTAGAGCATTTTCGAGTAACAAAGATATACGGTTTCGCCAATTTCTCATCACCCCTATTATGTATTCTCTTTTTATTTTACCATAAGAGAATGACCCAAAACCAAAGGCTCTAACCTTTTGAGTCATTCTCTCCTATTACTTAATTAACCAATCAACAGAAGGGATGGCTACTCTTCTAGTCTTACTGGTTAACAATCTTGTATAATCCCTAAGAAACATTTCAAACTTTGCCGACTCATTTAAAATCCGCTCCAATAACTTCTCATATGTTTGTTTCTCGTTCTCTGCTGCTAAGTAATACCCCTCTATGCATTCAAAGTAATGAAGAGGAAATAACAGCCTGCTATAGATTAATCGATATGAAAAGCGTGAAAGTGGTGTTGTTCGATCATAATCCTCTAGGAAATGAAAGCACTCAGTTCGAAAATCTTGTTTTTCAAAAAATAAATGCCTCATATACTCTGCAATATCCCTACCACAATGGTCAAATACCCAGTCTGTCGGTAATTTGACATTAATATCAGGGAACCATGTATGTTGATGAAAGCGTTGATGACAAATCGTACCTGAATCAATTGGCTGCGGGTCATCATCCAATTCGGTATCTACTAAATATTGAATTGCATTTTCAGCAAGACCTAAATAATACGGAAACGATTCTACAAACCTTCGTTCAAATTGATTCAATGGCAGACTATGAATTTTCTCCCTCCAAAATGATTCCAATTGGTCTAACCGCTTCTCCCAAAGATATTTCCATTGTCCGATTCGCTGCGTTTTATTTACTTGATACGGAAACAACCGCCCCTTTTGATGAAAGGCTGCTAAATTCCTGCCTATACGATTACCTTCCTTTCTTTTGTGTGCTCCGCATTTCACTAAGATATATTTCTGGTCATCTTTTTCAAAAAATAAATTATTCTCTTTCGTTAACACCATACTAGCAATATACGGTTCACGGTTTTCGGTCATGTATTGTGAAAAAGAATATAACTCAAACAACTCTTCATCATCAAGATGATTTATTGGTATAATAAAGAAACGGGTTTGGTGGAGAGTAAATGTATCATAGTGACCTACTTTCGTTAACTCAGCAGCCCTAATGCCATATTCTTCATTGATTGTTTTTTTCACTTCTATCCCTCCAAAATAACCTACTTATACTATCGTAAGCTCTCAATTCAACAAATATGATTATATATGCAGGGACTATCAAGAATTTGGAGAAGATATATGTATCATGATAATGGCTGAATATTTATTTTCTAAGCGCCATACACTAAATTAATTCTCAAAAATAAAGGCTTTTTCCATTAAAATTGTTGTTTTGAAAACAGATTATTACGCAATTGAATGAGTGGGAAAGGCGAGACTCTCTCCCACGAATATGGTCATATCGTAAAAGATAACAACTATTTTATGAAATAGCTAAAACAAAAGAATGGGTGAGATGATATGAAAAGCGAAGAAAAAATGGATATTGTAGAAAAAACAGCTAGAGAATGGATGATTAAAAGAGGTGTAAAAATAGAGGATATCGCAGAGCTCGTCTACTTTTTACAAGAAAAATATCATCCTGAATTAACAATGGATGAATGCATCGAAAACGTTGACCGAGTCCTCATGAAAAGAGAAGTACAAAACGCGATACTGACAGGGATTCAATTCGACGTCCTCGCGGAGGAAAACAAACTTGTAGAACCACTCCAAACCATTATTGGTACAGATGAAAGCTTATACGGTGTTGATGAAATACTAGCCTTCTCTATCGTTAATATATATGGTTCAATCGGCTTTACAAATTACGGATATATTGACAAATTAAAACCTGGAATCCTTCAATATTTAAATGATAAATCGTCCGGAAAATGTCACACATTCCTTGACGACATCGTCGGAGCAATCGCAGCCGCAGCCTCCAGCCGCCTCGCCCACCGCGCAAAAGACGTAGAGTAACCAGAAAAGCGGAAGTGCCTTGGTCAGCCCCGACAAGCTTAAGACGATTCTAAAATAGAAGGCGCTCTTTGCCTTCAATTTTAGAATTGGCTTAAGACTCGAGGGGCTAGGCACTGGAGCTAGACATCTCGAAAAGCGGAGGCGACTGGTCAGCGACGAGCAACAAGAGCAATCCGGATGAGATATAGCGAGACTACGCTTAGTAGGTGTAGTTCCTACTAAGCGGAAGCGAGACTTACCTGAGCTTTACGGACTGTCTTTACCACTACAATGTCTATGTCCTAACATTACATACAGTCCGTTTAGCTGAGGCAAAGGAAACACGAAGAGCGGAGCGATTCGATGTTGACTTATCGTAAGGAGGATTGTGAAGTCCACTAGGCGCTAGGAGCCGAAGCTAGACATATAGAAAAGCGGAGGCGACTGGTCAGCCTCGACAAGCTTAAGATGATTTAGAATAGAAGGCGCTCTTTGCCTTCAATTCTAAATTAGCTTAAGACCTCGAGAGGCTAGGAGCCGCAGCTAGACATCATCGAAAAGCGGAAGTGCCTCGCTTAGCCCCGACAAGCTTAAGACGATTCTAAAATAGAAGGCGCTCTTTGCCTTCAATTTTAGAATTGGCTTAAGACTCGAGGGGCTAGGCACTGGAGCTAGACATCTCGAAAAGCGGAAGTGCCTGTTCAGCCCCGACAAGCTTAAGTCGACCCTAAAATAGAAGGCGTTCTTTGCCTTCAATTTTAGAATTGGCTTAAGACTCAAGGGGCTAGGCACTGGAGCTAGATTTAGCGCTAATAGGGCTAGCTTAAAAACTCAAAAAAGAGCTAGTTTTAAAACTGTACATTATCATTCTAAAACACGTTGTTTACATACTCTTCTAATGTATTAACTGTATATGTTGGCTGCACTTCATAATTTGATAAGTGCTGCTTTGTCGTTACACCTGTATGTACGAGTAATGTATCAATGCCACAGTTAATTCCTGCCATGATATCTGTATCATAATTGTCACCGACCATTACTGTTTCACTTTTTTTCGTACCTAACACTTGTAATGCTTGTTCTACGATGATGGACTCCGGTTTGCCAATAAAGACTGGTTGAGTGTTTGTGGATACGGTCACAACAGATGTTAACGCACCATTCCCTGGAAGAAGACCCCGCTCAGTCGGGATGGCAATGTCCCCATTTGTCGAGATGAATGTAGCACCATTTCTTACGGCAATACATGCTTTGGCAAGTTTCTCGTACGATATTTCACGATCAATACCTGTAACGACGAAGTCTGGGTTCTCATCTACTAATTGTAGACCTCTTTTTCTCAACGCATCTCTCAGCCCCTCTTCCCCAATACAATAAACGGTAGCATCTTGTTTCTTTTCCCATATGTAATTAGCGGTTGCTTGACTTGTAGTAAACACTGTTTCTGGTTTTGCCTGTATACGAAAGTCATTAAGCTTCTGTGCAACCTTCTCAGGCGTTTGTGATGAATTATTTGTAACGAACAAGTAAGGAATATTATGTTTAATTAATGTATCAACAAAGATACTTGCCTCTTTTATTTGTTCTGTTCCTTTATACATTGTTCCATCTAAATCAATTAAGTACCCTTTATATCGCTTCACTACAAATCACCCTTTCTAAGTTTGTCCATAAGAATAGCGCAAGCATCTTGAACAGCCTAAGACAAATAGGACGAAAATGAAAGACGTTCTTTGCTTTCAAGTCATTTGCAACTTATGACCTCAAGCAGCTAGACACTCACACAAAGTATAAACTATTTTCTTGCCCTTTTAAAAAAGGATGACATGATTACGCCATCCATCGTTTTCCTTTATTATTGTAATGGTTTAAAGGCGGTTACCGGCCCTAATTCCTTTTCTACATAACGACGTACATTAGCAGGAAAAGACTTTAGATATTTCAAGTTGCTACCCATCGTACGAAGTAATTCATCATGGTTAACTTCTAAATATTCTTGAACGACCACTTTTCTCAGTGCAATAACTTCCTTTAAACCGTCAGCGTCTTCTTGCATAATGACCTTTTCATCTAACAATATGTCAATGATATCATCATAGCTTCCAGGGTCTCTCATAATAAAACCATCAATAATTGCATTACCGACATCTAGGATGATTTCAATACATAAATGACAAATCCGCTCATAGGCGAGCATTTCCCATTCTGTTTGATTCCATGTTTTCTTCGCTTCAAGTGATTGGATTTGCTTATCAAAGTAAGTTAATCGTGCATCCATTTTTTCTCTATCGACAAAATACATTGTTGCACCACCCTTTCTATCATAACTACACTTCCATTAACCTAGAGCTACCCGGCTTTTTTCTAGCGTACCTGGTCTGGCGTAAAAATAACCTTGAGCCAAATCTACATCATTTCTTAAAAGGACCTCGGCTTCTTCTTTTTTTTCGATTCCTTCTGCAACAACTAAGGAACGTGTTTCTTTTGCAATTAAGATAAGTCCTTTTAGCATCGACTCTTTCACACTACTTGTATCGATATCCTGGATTACCGAACGATCAATCTTTATGATGTCTGGTAACAACTCACTAATTGTATGTAAACTTGAATATCCCGCGCCTGTATCGTCTACTGCAATTTTAAATCCCTTTTTCCGTAATTGCTTAATGTTTTCATAAAAAAAGGTTAGTCCTTCAATTGAATCCCGTTCTGTTACTTCAAAAATCATCTGGTTCGGACTGATGTCAGGATATAATTGCAGCAATGATTCTAAAGCAGGAATAAATCTTTTATTACCTAACGTAATCGGTGTAAAATTGATAAAAACGTCGTCTGAACAACCCGCTTGATCGATTAATTGAAAAGCCTTTTCTAACACTAATAATTCTAAATCATAAATAAGGTTTGATTGTCTAGCAAGAGAAAATAATTGCAAAGGATTTTCTAAGGCAGTACCTTTAGGACCTCGAGTTAAAAATTCCCACGCTTTAATTTGTTTCGTTGCTAAATCAATGATTGGCTGTGCCAATATTGTGATTTCTCTTTTTGTGATAATTTCACGCATTTTAATTAATGTTTCGATATATCTTGATTGGACACGTTTTTCAGCCATTGCGATTGCATGCTGCTGTGCTGTATGTAAGGCATCGTGTGTCGTTCGGTTTTTAGTTTTTTCTATAAACATATAGCCAATGTCAAAGCAATGCTGGAAATAAGGATAATGAGTTTGGCTCCATTTCTCTAATAAAGGAACTAAATCCCTAAGCATTTTCTCTATTTGGACAACGCTTTGATTATCATCATTTATTTTAACAAAAAGGGTAATCCCTTCACTATAATAATCGTGGACGACAAGTAAATCATCTCTATATTGTGTACGTTCAAAAATTTGTTTAAAACCGATTTTTAATTCGTTTTTAAAATCATCTAACTGGTTCGGCTCAAGCTGACTAGAAAACTCTCGTAGATTTGATACGGAGATAACGACTACAGCCACCTGCATTCCATTGGACATCGCCTGATAAACACCCTCAAGTACTGGGTCTCTAAGGACAAATTTAGGTGGATAATATCGTAATTTACTCTGAGGTAAAAAAAGCTTGTTCCACTTTTTTATTCGCTTAAATTGCGTATGAATAAAATCACTCTGCATTTGCTTCAACCCTTCTGGTTATCACCGTTACGTACCATTATTTTAACATAAATGCAGAAAATTCGACTTCTTTCTTGAAATTTTTTATAATGAACATTAAGTGCTTTTTATGATACGTGTTTTTTAGTGAATATTTGTTATTTTAAGAAAGAAGGGTAAGCTTTCTTTCATACCTTCTTACACTCAAGAAAAAAGGGGTGTTCAAATGTCAGAAGAGCGTTTTTATTTATACGATGAAATAGAAGATACACAAACAAGATTTGTAAGTTTTATGGGGAATAACCAACGATTTGATTTAGCGATTTTACAAACTGACCGTTTCTTTGGAAAACAGCTCGTCTTGGATCTTCAAACAAATCGATTTGCTATCATTGGAACAGACGATTTAAATGAAGATGGATACTTAGAGCATGCTTATCATTTAAATGCCGAGGATGCTGCAGAATTACATAGTTTTTTGTCTGAGATTATTTGATGAGATTTTAGAGACGGGTCAAATCCCTTAATTATAGAGGGTCTGACCCCTTAATTTGTATATGACTTTAAAAACTAAGTTTCCCTCGTTCAAAGGGGTCAGACCCTGGTCAGACCCTGGTCAATGTGTTACTTTTTTAACTTTTTTAAGACAAAATAGGCACAGCCAAAGTTACAGTATTCAAAGATGTATTCGTCTAGTGTGCTTATTTTCGTATCGTAGCTTGCCTTTTGGTTTTGGTCATCAAAAAAGCCGCGTAATCTTAGCTGGTTGTAGCCCCAATCCCCGACAATGAAGTCATACTTATTTAAGATATCGCTATATCGTTCTTTAAAGGCTTCCTCATTAAAGCCATTCTTTTCTTCCTTTATTAATTCAAAGCATTGATTTTGGACAAAAATCACGTTACATCACCCCATCTACATTCCATATCTTTATCTTAATCGAAAAACAGTCAACCATCAATTACTAAGCAATATTCTCTCCTAATTGGTCACCCTAACAAGGAGGAGGTGTTTCCCTTGTTAAAATCAAAGCTTATCATGAGCGCATTAGGCTTATCACTGTTAACAGCTTGTCAAGGTCAAGGTGGCAATGAAACATCGTTAGTTGACGACCCTAGTGGTTCAACTTTAAATGTACTAAATCGAGAAGAACAATTCAAACAGGAAGGGAACTCTAAAGAGGATCAACCTGCAAATTTAGGATTTTCTCGTCTTAGACAAGAGGGTATTAGTCAAGATGCAAACTTCATTCGAACACCGCAAATTGACCGTGACCAACTAGCAAAATCAATCAGTAGCCTTGTTATTCAACTGCCTACTGTTGAGGATGTTGCAACATTAGTGACAGATGAAGAAGTGTTAGTTGCTTATGAAACAGATTCCGATGATAAATTTGAAGTGGCCGACCAAGTAAAGAAAACGGCAATTTCAATCGTTCCAAGATACTTTCACGTGTATGTTTCGGACAATGATGCGATGATAAGTCAAATTCAATCGTATAGCCCGCTTGAGACAACAAACCGTGATCTTGATCAAATATTAAATAAAACAATAAAAGAAATGTTAAAATCGCCACAAGGTAGAGCTTTAAATGATGGAGAAAACGCAAACGGCGAAGGGTATGGAGAAATGAATGAAGAGCTAGACGACGATATGAAAGATCACTACGAGAAAACACGATTTAATAATCAAAATAAATAAAAAGGAAGAGTAATTACCTCTTCCTTTCTTTAGGTTATGCTTGCGCTTGTCTTTGTTTCGAGGCTGCATTTACTTGTTCATCTGCATGATAAGATGAGCGAACAAGTGGACCTGCTTCACAATGACTGAATCCTTTGCTTAGTGCAATTTCGCGTAATTCTGCAAATTCATCTGGATGATAATATTTTTGAACTTTTAAATGTTTCTTCGATGGTTGCAAATATTGACCAATCGTCATGATATCAACATTATTTGCACGCAAGTCATCCATCGTTTCGATGATTTGCTCTTTCGTTTCTCCTAAACCAATCATAATACTTGATTTTGTAGGAATCGCTGGCTGCATTTCCTTCGCACGTCTTAAAAACTCTAACGATCTTTCATAAGTAGCACGGGCGCGCACTCTCGGTGTTAGCTCTCGAACTGTTTCAATATTATGATTTAATATATCCGGTTTCGCATCCATTAACGTTTTTAAATTATCATAATCACCACTTAAATCTGATGGCAATACTTCGACAGTTGTAAATGGACTTTTACGACGGATCGCTCTTACAGTTTCTGCTAGCACTTTTGAACCGCCGTCCTTTAAATCATCACGTGCTACCATCGTGATAACTGCATGCTTTAAATTCATTAACGCAACTGAATCAGCTACGCGTTCTGGTTCCGCAAGGTCAAGTTCTGTTGGAAGCCCAGTTTTAACTGCACAAAAACGGCATGCACGAGTACAAACGGAGCCTAAAATCATAAATGTAGCCGTCCGGCGAACCGCCCAACATTCATGAATATTCGGACATTTCGCTTCTTCACATACTGTATGAAGATTCTTTTCACGCATTAGCTTCTTTAAATCTGTATAGTTTTCGTTTGTGTTTAATTTTATTTTTAACCATTCTGGCTTACGTAAATAATCGTCCTTTTTCGCCATCTGATTCATCTCCAGTATGTATTATTGTATGTAAACAATTCATCACCATTAAAATGATATCCGTAATCACTTTAACATATGAAATGGGCACGGACAAGAAAAAGGGCTCTTATTCCATATTTAGGATGCCCTATAAATTGTGTACTACCAATTGATTTCACCCAATCCAGCATGCGTACTTTGAATTGTGTTTAACACTCTTCTATGTAAAGTCGCAGTACTTTTTAATTTCTAACATTTTCTATTTATGAAATAGTCAATTGAAACCAAACTATAAAAAGACTCGGTAACTAAACATGTTGTCATCATTTACTTTACGTGTTTACTCTTTGTAAAAAAGATTGATTTGTTGTAAGTAGTAACAAGAAGAAAAAATGCTTGAAAGGAGCTCATTACTGTGCGTAAAAAAATCATCTGTTTCACCGTATGGTTCATGATGGTGAACTGTTTTATAGCACAATCAACAGCTTACAGTGCTGAACCAAACAAAAACGAAGAATATGACAAGCTAATGAGCTTATATAAAAAAGTTGAGACTATCACAACAATTCCTTGGTATGTCTTTGCTGCAGTTGACCAATATGAAAGAAATGTGCGACATTCCAGAAGAGACATTCCAAAAGCAAACGGTTTAATTGAAATTTACATTAAACCTGAAGTATGGAGCGGGCCCATAAACCCGAATATCAATGACACTGACCCAAGAACGATTGGCTTATTTGGTGGTATAGGACAAGATGGCAATGGGGATCAAAAAGCAGACCCGAATAATGACGAAGATGTCCTCTATACATTTGCAAATTATTTGCAAAAATACGGAACAAACATTGATAACATTAGAATTGGTTTATGGAATTACTATAAACGCGATAAAGCTGTTGGGTTAATACTAGGCCATATGAAGCTGTACAAAAAGTACGGAACACTTGATTTAGATAAACATGCATTTCCTATCCCTCGTGGCTATAATTTCACGTATCATAACACGTGGGGTGATGCGCGCGGCTGGGGTGGTCGTCGAATCCATGAAGGAACTGACATTTTCGCAAACTACGGCGTCCCTGTTCGTTCGACATGCTATGGTGTTGTAGAAATGAAAGGTTGGAATCGTTACGGTGGCTGGAGAGTAGGCATCCGTGATATCGATAATACGTACCATTACTTTGCACATTTAAACGGTTTTGCGGATGGCTTGAAAACTGGTCAAGTTGTTGAGCCAGGTCAGTTAATCGGTTCAGTCGGTAGTTCTGGGTATGGACCTCCAGGCACATCTGGTAAATTCCCACCCCATTTACATTATGGACTATATAAAGATAACGGAAGAACAGAATGGTCATTTGACCCTTATCCACATTTAAAGGCTTGGGAGAGAGCAGAGCGTAAGAAGAAATAAAATGATACGAAAAGTGCAAGTGTCTTAAATAGTATTGATGTACTTGAATTATGGAATATGGATATATCAATCAAGAGGAGTATCTTCATAACCCATTTTTCAGCTAGAACGAATGAATTCGCTTTTTGACCGTTGTAGTATGAAATTGGTTTCTTCGGTTAAATAGATGGCTCTTCACTGACCGGCATTACTGGAAAAACGTTTTGTTGGTAATATAGCATTTGCTTATTTTACCGTTGTAGTATGATATTGGTCTCTTCGGTTAAATAGACGACTCTTTATTGACCGTCTTAACAGAAAAATCGTTTAGTTGGTAATATAGCACTTGCTTATTTTACCTTTATAGTGAGAAATTAGTCTCTTCGGTTAAATAGACGAAGCCTTATTGACCATCTTAACTGAAAAATCGTTTAGTTGGTAATATAGCACTTGCTTATTTTACCTGTGTAGTATGAAATTGGTCTCTTCGGTAATATAGACGACTCTTTATTGACCGCATTAGCCGAAAATAAGATTTCTCGGTAATATAGCATCCGTCTTTTTGACAGTTACAGTATAAAATTGGTCTTTTCGGTAATATAGACGACTCTTTATTGACCTTCTTAACAGGAAATACGATTATTCGGTAAAATAGCATGCGCTTTTTTGACCGGTGTAGTATGAAATAGTTGTCTTAGTACATTAGCAGTCTTTTCATTGACCGTCATAGCTTGTAAAATGAATCTTTCGTATTGAAAAAGCTGGCAGAGTAATCCCCGCCAGCTTTTCATATACATATTAATTATTTACTTTGTTTAGCCTTTATAACTGCATTTGCTAAACTAGCTGCAAGGCCTCCCCAAACAACTACTATCCCTATCACCATCATTGTGATTGCACTAGCACTCATTAGGACGATACCCCCTTATTTTTAGAGGATGATAACGAATTATGATCTTTTCTAAATTTCATCGAGAATAGTACACCAATTAATATCGCACCGATTGCGACTGTCCAGCCCCAATTAAATAGAAACTCTCTCGGATACCCTTCGTATTCACTCGTTAAATTCGTACGTAAATTATCAAACATCATATATCCTAAAACAATTGGAGTAATAACACTTAATGAAAATCTCCACCATGCACCAATTTGAATATCAGACACTTCATTTGCATGTTTTTGAATTGACTTAAGCTCTTTCGCAAACCAAGCAATTGCAATAACTTCAATTAAGCCCGCTAATGCAACACCGAATGTATTAATAAAATAATCGACACTATCAAGGAAGTATAAGCCGCCTCTTGTAGCAAAAATTAACGAGCAAAGTGCTGCTAATCCGCCGCCAATCGCAACAGCCTTTGTTCTAGAAATGTTAAATTTCTCTTGCAGTCCCGCAATATATGTCTCCGTAATTGAGATGAGTGATGTTAGACCTGCTAATATTAAAGAACCAAAGAATAAGAAACCGAATAATTCGTTGAATCCCGGGAACTCATTAATTATTTGCGGGAAAACAACAAATGCTAAACCTACGCCAGATGATACAACTTCTGATACTGGAACTCCTTGCTGTGCAGCCATAAAGCCTAATGCACTAAATACTCCAATTCCAGCTAATACTTCAAACGCAGAGTTTCCGAAACCGGTAATGAAAGCATTATTTGTAATATCTGACTTTTTAGGAAGATAACTTGCATAAGTAATCATAATAGCAAAAGCAATTGATAAACTAAAGAAAATTTGTCCATAGGCAGCTACCCATACTTTTCCATCCATAATTGTACTCCAATCAGGCTTAAAAAATGCCTCAAGTCCTGCAGCAGCTCCATCTAGAGTTAACGCTCTAATTACGATAAGAGTAAACATAACAACTAATACTGGAATGAATATTCTGCTTGCAGCTTCAATTCCTTTTTTAACACCAGCAAACATAACCCCTAAAGCAACAGCCCATACAATAATAAGTGGAATTAACACTCCTGGTACTAAACCACCAAATTCCCCTGGAGTTTTTGCTAGATGCAAATATTCATTAAATAAGAAACCTTCAGTATCATCTCCCCAGTGCTTATTAAATGAAAACACTGAATAAGAACCAGCCCAAGCAATAATGACCGGGTAATAACAGGAGATAACAAATGAAATTGCAATTTGCCACCAGCCTATCCATTCTTTCCCTTTACTAATCTTCGCAAATGTTGCCGGAGAAGAACTGCGATATTTATGACCTAATGTGAATTCCATGATTAATAATGGAATCCCTGCTGTTAATAAAGCAAATAGATAAGGTAAGAAAAATGCTCCTCCACCATTTTCATAAGCAGTTGCAGGGAACCGCCAAATATTTCCTAATCCTATTGCAGATCCAACAGCTGCTAATATAAATCCAGCCCTTGTTCCCCACTGTGGACGATTATCCATAATAAAAACCCTCCCTTTCAAACTAGTTCCAAGGAAACGAAACAATTTGAAATTACCTAATTTTCTGACTATTTACTATAATCTATACATAGTATAAATGGTCATTATGCCTATGTCTATAGGAAAATTCAGAAAATTACTATTTTAGTATGGTTTTTTCGACAATAATCACCTTATTCAACATTTTTTTACATATATAAATATAGTATATTCTTGACAGTTAATCCTTTTATACATTAACACGTTGAATGGTTGATTTGTTTAGTACATCACAATAAACTATTAATTCATATAATTATTATAAGATACCTTAAATATTAATATAGTTTTTATTCACTAAAAAAGGATGTTCTCCCTAGCAACGACTGCTATAAGAGACATCCTTTTATATTATATTATTGATGTGGCTGTGCTTTTCTTTCTAAATAATAGAATAAACAAAACGATTAGTAAGAAGATAGCAGCTAAACCAGCAAGCGAACTGCCTGTTAATCCAAGGACGAGATATCCAACTGCGGCAATAGCACCACCAATCAACGCATATGGGAGCTGGGTCATTACATGGTCCATATGATGACTACCAGCACCTGTAGACGAAAGAATGGTTGTATCGGATATTGGTGAACAATGATCACCTAATACAGCACCCGCTAATACTGCAGCCATTGTTGGTAATAACATTTCAATATTTGTAACTGCGGCAATTTCACCTGCAATTGGTAGGATAATACCAAATGTGCCCCATGAAGAACCTGTCGCAAATGCTGTAAATGCAGCTAACAAAAATAAGATAACTGGTAAATACGCTATGTTTAGATTAGAGTTTTCAACTAAACTCGCTAAATATTCACCTGTACCAAGACCTTTTATTAAATCAACAATTACCCATGCAAATATGAGAATATAAATTGCCGGAAGCATCGATTTCATACCCATTCCAATTCCTAAAGGTAATGATTTGCGGTCCATGTTTTTCATTAAATAAAGTATAAGCGTAATGATAAGTCCAAATAATCCACCGTAAAGAAGTGAAGCAGATACGTCCGTATTTTCAAAGATTGTAAAAATTGTTACATTCGTTTTATCTTCGATTGCACTGTAACCAGTGAGCAGCATTGAACTCACCGTCCCTACAATTAACGCAACGATCGGTAACACTAGATTAGCTACCGTACCTTTATCACTAACAGGCAGCTCATCCTCAACATCACCGATTGGAGCCATTTTCGGGTCAATCACTTGTCCCGTTGCCATTGCACGTTCTTCATGAACTTTCATACTGCCTAAATTAATATTAAAATAAGCAATCACAAAAACAAGAATAAGTGAGGTTAACGCATAATAATTCAAAGGAATCATTTTAACAAACGCCTCTAAGGGAGCGATATCCACCTGTATTTTGGTAAATATCCCAGCAAGTGTTGCAATAATAAATGCTCCCCAACTTGAAATCGGTGAAATGACACAAACCGGTGCTGATGTAGAGTCAATAATATATGCAAGCTTTGCCCTTGAAACTTTCTGTCGGTCCGTAATCGGTCTGCTCACTTGTCCAACTGCAAGTGCATTAAAATAATCATCAATAAAAATTAAGATTCCTAAAAATGCTGCAGTAAATTGTGCACCTACTCGTGTTTTAACCCGTTTCTCTGCCCATTCACCAAATGCTCTGCTTCCTCCTGACATTGAGATTAACGCTGTAATAATCCCAAGAATAAGCAGGAATAAAATGATATAAACATTCCATGTGTTTACAGCCCCATCTGCGATAAAGACGCCGATAAACGTATCAAATATTGAAGTGAAAGTACCCTTAATAGTACTTAATATAGACACTTCGGGTTTAAGTTCTATTAAAAATGCCGATGAAACAATCCCTACCCCAAGAGAAAGTAAGACTCTTCTTGTTAAGATAACCATAATTATCGCTAAAATTGGTGGAATAATTGAATAAATCGAACCAGCCATCGTATAAAACCCTCCTTTATTAATTATCGGAGGAGCTATTGTTACCTGAATGGTTTGTATGTCATATTAAAAATGCACACAAAAAAGAGTAATGATAGAAAATAACTATCATTACTCTTTATGAATAATGTCGTGTTATCCTCCATCCTGATCAGTAGCCCTCCATTATAGAAAACCTATAATGACAGTATTACCCTTATTCAAAGTAATACCAGCAACTAAAGCGCGACAACTTTAATTACTTCGGCAAAAAACCCTTTCAATGATGGTCATCGTTGTCATCCTCACATCAGCTACTCTTGTTTTTTGCGCCTCTACCTCATCATGAGATAAGGTGGTTGTTGTATTTGATTTTCAGTAATACTATTTTAGCAAAACTTTAGATATCAAGCAATAATTATTCACTTGGCAATTCAATTGCCGGGTTTGCGTCGCCATTATTATTGTAATATTGCGGGACATCTCCACGTTCTGTAATATCAATAACAGGAACAGTGTTCTCAATGGTAATTTTCTCTGTTGCAAATGGAATGACAACCTGTACTGTTACTTCTACAAGAATAGATACTTCATGAATCGCATTATTTATGCCATATTGGGTAACATCACGTTTAATATCTGTATGAACATCTCCAATCAAATAAAAGCTGATAGGAATATCTGGACCAAGTGTACTTAATATTGCATTCTGCGTAACTTGACCTAAGGGAATAGAGTAAACGATTCCATCATCAAGTTCCATTTCTTGGTCGTTTTTCCCTTTACTATGAAAGTTGGCCTTTTCGATCTCTTCTAATTTACTAGTAATATTATCTGTGACATGACGCAAAGATTTTCGAACTGTACCAGTATTATAAGTTATCATAGAAATATTTCCATCTTTATCTTTTTCGGTAATAATTAAATTTTCAGCTTCGTCAGCATCAATGATTTCGTCTTTTACCGCTTCTTGGATAATCGTTGTTGCAACAGAAGATGCTTCTAGCGTTGCAATCCTCATTAATGTCGGTTTAATCTCATTATTCACAATCCAAAAACTACTTGCAGTTAATATAATAAAAATAACAAGCGTTAATAAAATAACATATCGAAAAGGTAAAGGCCCTTTACGGCGACGCGGTTTGCGTCCGCGAAATGCAGCCAAAATAAATCCCCCCTTTACAAACATGTGTATGCTGAAAAGGAGGGATGTACGCATTATTTTTTATACCATTTTAAGTAAAGCATCTTTTCCGATTGTTCCTACTTTGATACCGAGCGCTTCTGCCTCATACGTGACAGATTCTAATGGTGCTTCTAGAAGCTGTTCGATCGTGCGCACACCTACCGCCCGACCTGCGATAATGCCACGCTCCTTTAACTTTTCATTTAAAAGCGCAACGTCTAATGCACCACACATGATATAGCCTTTTTCACTAGTAACTGCCATAAAATTAGTTTTAGGTAATGCAACTGTAATGGCTGTAAACTGCTTTCCATCGATGACAATTGGAGTCATACTAACCATATGTTCTACACTCCTTTCATACTATATCTCTATGAATACAATATGGAAGCGTGTAGACAGATGCCTATAGCTAACATGTACTTTTTTCAAGCTGCCAGGCTAATAAATCTCTTAATAATTCTGGCATATAAAATACTTTATCCTCCGCACGAGCGATTTGTGGATAATGTGCACCAAATGTAAACATATCGATAGTTGCAACAGCATATGTCCGTTCTGTATTTATCGGCTCTCCTTGGACAAATATTTCATTGAGGTGCTCTTTTCCGTCTGATAGCATAGTTGTTGTAAATTCAATACCTTCATAAACCATTCTTCCCATCACTTTCCCGCGAAAGCCAAATCCTCTTAACATAAGATGTTCTAACTCTTCTGCCCTTGCTTGAATAATTACTTCCTTTAGTACGTCACCTTTAAGAAATACTTTGCAAGGGTTAATCGGGTGTGGACATAGACGATGAAGGTCTCCTTTTGTTACTGGTCCCTTTGCTAATGACTCGAGTAGCACTCCCGAATTGACCATTGCCACTTCACCATCACACCACTCTAGTAGAGCTTGTGCAAGAAATTTTGCAAATGGAGATTCCTCGTACCAATTTATCTCAAGCTTTTGGTTGAGATTAACAATAACTTCCGAAAGAATGTCGTTGCTTTTATGTAACGCATTATCTAACCAATGCTGTGTAGCTTCGCAAGCTGCTTGTGCTTCGTCAATCGGATATACTGTCGCTGTGCTCGAAACAACATCTTTGCTTTGGTCGTCTATTGTTAACGAAATTTGCCCAACATATTGTCCATATTTACCAGCACCCGCAATAAGGGTTTGATTTATCTTTTTACCATTTTTTAACACATGATGTGTATGACCGCCAATAATCACATCGATATCTGGAAATTCATTAGCGATAATCTCATCATCCGTAATGCCTAGGTGTGAGAGCAGGACGATGACATCTGCCTGTTCCTTCACCTGTTGGACAGTTTCTAAAAGACTTTGAAACGGGTCTTTCACCTTCCAGCCTAATAGCTGATAAAATAGTTCATAATAAACCGTTACACCTAATACAGCAAGTTTAATTCCACTATTTAACGTGAATATTTTGTATGGTACGACCCATGGCGGCCGCTCATTTAATTCTGTATACAAATTTGACAGGATGACGGGAAAATCTGCTTTTTCATACAATGTATCTAAATCTTCGTGGGAAAACGTAATTCCTTCATTATTCCCAATCGTAACAGCGTCATACTTCAATTGATTGAGTAAAGTAACATTTGCTTTTCCTTTTGTCGCTTCTGTAATCGGATGGAAACGATCAGCATGGTCACCGATGTCAAAAAGGAGTGTTTCTTCATTTTTTATAGTGTGTGTTTTTCGTTTTTCATTTAGGAAATGAACGATTTTTGGCCAATTTTCAAAATGGCTATGTAAATCATTCGTATGGTAAAGATGTATCGTTTCAAGCATAGGTCCCTCTCCTTATTCATAAGACGCAAAAAAACTGAACAACTTTAAACATTTATAAAATTCAATAGCATATTAATTCAACAAGCTAACCCATAAACCCTTCATATATAAGTTTAATTCCCGCTACAATTAACACTAGTCGTAAGAGAATAATGACTGTTTTCCCTTTTAACTTTGTACTAATGACAGCGCCAAACTTACCACCAAACCACGCACCAGGAATGAGAATTGCTGCATATAGCCAATTAATATTACCCAATGCTACATGTGTAACCGAGCCTGTTGTTGCTGATAAGAAGATGATAAACATAGATGTTGCGATTGCGATATGTGCCGGGAAACCGAAGAGAAGAATCATTGCTGGTACCATTAATGCACCGCCACCGATACCAAATAATCCAGAAATAAACCCTACAAAAAAGGAGATAACAACTCCCAAAACAGGTTTAAAGCCATATTCTGCTTCCTCTCCATTATCATCTATATATGTACGAGAAATTTTTTTCCCTTCTCCGCTCTTTACTTTTGGAAGCTTATCCCGAACCATTAAAATAATAGAAATAAAAATCATAAATAGTCCAAAGAGCAATGAAAATGAGGACGTATTAAAAAACTTTGTCACGTACGCTCCAATAATTCCACCTGGGCCACTTCCAATAAAGAATATAAGTCCACTTTTATAATCAACCTTCTTATATTTCATATATGTTAATGTTGACGACAGACCTGTAAAAATAACGACTAATAATGAAGTTCCGACCGCAATTTGCGGAGAAACGTCTTCAAAGCCGGAAAAGTATGTACTTAATGTAAGCATCATAGGTACAACAATTATGCCACCGCCAAGGCCAACAAGGCTTCCAATTGTACCTGCCACTATTCCAACGATTAATAAGATTAACCATTCAATCATTCATTTACAGCTCCTCTAAATCACTGAAAAGACTTAGTTGTTTTTCAGCTAGTCCTGAATAGGAAATGCCTAACTTTTTTATCATCATTTTTGCATTATCTGCGGCATCTCCACCAGAATTATTATTAAATAACATAAAAATAGTATCAGTATTTTTTTGCAGCTTATGTAAATTTCTCTGCCACTCTGCTAATTCTTCCTCATTGTAACGATATAAGTACCGAACATCGCGCCAATTATCCCCATTAGCCGGCTTATTCCATCCATGAACATTGCGACCATGTAAGCGAACGAGTGTCTTTTTTTGATTTGTCGGATGAAGAATTGTCGGAATCGATTTCATGCCTGCTTGTGGCTCATCAACGATACTATGTATCCAATTTTCTGTTTCCATAAACTTTAGCGTTTTATCATAATATTCAGGAGTAAACCATGAACGATTACGGAATTCTAATGCGACATCAATGTCATTCATTTGCTCGCGGCACCATTTTAAATACGTTACATTTTCACTTGTGCATGCAAACCAAGGTGGAAATTGAAACAAGACCATCGCGAGCTTATTCGCCTTTCTAATCGGGTCTATTGACTGTATGTATGCTGTAAACATTTCACGTTTGCTTGCAAAAGGAATTTCATCTCGCATATGTCCCGTCATTCCTTGATATGCTTTTGCAATAAATTGAAACGATTCTGGTGTATCACGAACCCACTTAAGACTATTCCGCTCAGGCTGAACCGCATAAAAACTAGAATCAATTTCTACAGTTGGGAAGTGTGCAGCATATTCACTTAATTTTTTTCCTGAACTTGTGTTAGCTGAATAAAGGGATTCATGGTCCCCCCACCCTGTAAGCCCAATTTGTATCGACGTCACTCTTATCACATCCTCGTGTGATTGTTTGAATATCATATATTTTATCCCATATTTGCAATGAATGAAATAAAAGCGTTTTTTAGAATCTATTGTGGGTAATTTCATTATATCATGATTATTTTAGACATTTTTTCAATGAGGTAGTTAATAAGGAGGGTCCTAAATATTACATTGGGGTTTTCAAAGGGAACTTAATAGAAAAGCGAGGATGCGTTTAATAACATCCTCGCTCTATTTTTCATTACACTTGTTTAAACTGAATCCAATCAACGACAATACCAGGTTTAATATGCTCAAGGCTCAATTCATAAACCCCTTCTGTTAACTCTACCTTTACTAATTTACGAGTAACCCATTGGTCGTCTGTTCCATTTGCTTGAATCGTTGCCATAAGTTCTCCATTCACATTAATATTGCATGATGATTGTGCTAAGTCTGTTCCTTTCGACTTAACTTGTACGAAAATTCGATATTGACCTGTCTCATCAACTTTCACAAATATTGGTGATCCTTCTTTAGGATATACTTTCCCATCATTCGTTAAGTCTTGCGCATGCTCAGTCATTTGTGAAGTATCGCTTGGATTTGGACGGAATGATTGAACGACTTCCATGCTGCTTTGCTCTCTAGAGAAAACTGGAGCATTCATAAGGAAGTTACAGATGTTCATTGCATTTCGTTGCAGCTCTCCACGAGTTAACGTACCGTTAGCTAGCGATTCAATCGTATTATCATTCGATGAATTGACCTCTGCTCCGTAATTGTTGACAACCATATACAAATCATTTTGGGCACGGATCATAAAGTTCGTATTTTTCGTATCTTCAGGACCACCATTAATACAATCATTCATTTTCGCCCACCAGTCAGTCATCACAATGCCGTCAAAGCCCCATTCATTCCGAAGGACGGTTGTATTTAAATCATAGTTAGATGCTGCCCAATGACCGTTAATCGGATTATACGATGTCATGATTCCTTTTGCACCGCCATGCTTCACTGCCATTTCAAACCCTTTTAAATAAATTTCTCTTAACGCACGTTCAGAAACAACAGCATCTACTAGATTACGAGATTGCTCCTGACTATTGCAGGCAAAATGCTTCAACGTTGCATGTGAACCGCCTTTTACAATTCCACGGGCATTTGCAGCGGCGAATTCCCCTGTTATAATCGGATCTTCAGAAAAATATTCAAAGTTACGGCCGTTTAAAGGATTCCTTCTAATATTTAAACCAGGTCCTAACAGCATATCAATGTTATTGCTTAATAATTCCTGACCTTCTAATACGTAAAGTTCTTCAATTAAATCAATATCCCATGTCGCCGCAAGCAATGTTCCGATAGGTACTTGAGTCGCCTTATGTCCACTGTCCATACGAATACCAGAAGGACCGTCCGCTGTACAGCCAACAGGAATACCATAATCGATTAATTTATCACTGACACCACCAAATGCTGACGCAGTCCCGGGAGTAACTAATGGACTAACCATACCCTCACCACGGACAATTGTTGCAAGTTCTTCATCTGTTAATTGGGCAATAAACTCCTCCATACTTACCTTTTTATCGTACACATCACGTAATGTATGACCTTGATTACCTCTTTGTTCGATTGTTTTCGGAAGATTTTTTTCAATACGTTCTGCTAATGAGATTTCTTGTTTTGGAACCGTTACATATGTAAGCTCATACGTTCCATCAGCCTTTTTTGCACCAGGCTTCATTCTTGTAAAGTCCTCTGTTGGTGCTAACGCTTCCTCTAACTGTTCAACAACAATCAGCCCATCTACGATATAGCCTTCATTACCGTCACAAACGATTTGCTCTACGTTTTTAACACTGTTGCCTACGTAAAAATTGTAAATTCCTTGTTCTAACACATATGCTGAACGGTAACCTGTCACACCACTATCGTCATAAGATGCCATTCGATTAACCGGAAATTCAACTGTAATCGTTTGCTCTTCACCCGGCTGAAGGATGTTTGTTTTTCCAAATGCTGCAAGAGCTTTTGCTGGTTGTCCTAGTTTTCCTTGTGGGGCTTCATAGTACACTTGAACAACTTCTTTACCCGCATATGTAGTCCCCGTATTTTTAACGAGTACATCTATTGAAATATAATGTTCTTTATCTTTCATAATCACTTTCGCATCTTGTGGCTTCATTTCGAAATGAGTGTAAGATAAACCAAAACCAAATTCATATTGAACTTTCTCAGGGCAAAACGTTTCAAAATAACGATAACCAACATAAATGTCTTCTTGATAATAGTTTTTATCATCATTGCCATGATTTTTTGTTGAAGGATAATCTTCAATTGAATATGCAATTGTATCTGTTAGTTTTCCGCTTGGAGTAACGTCACCAACAATTACATCACTGGCAGCGTTTCCACCTTCCATACCGCCTTGCCAAGTGTAAATCACTCCAAGTATTGGATGGACATAGTCTTCATTTAACCATTTCATATCAATAATGTTCGAAACATTCAGTACAACGACCACTTGTTCAAATTGATTCGTTACTTGTTTAATCATTTGTTTTTCATCTTCTGTTAATAAATAGCTTCCTGGTTCATTTGCATTATCTTGGTCTTCACCTGCTGTACGGCCAATCACGATAATCGCTTTATCTGATTGTTGGCGAGCCTTTTCAACGAGCTCATCTGTTAAAGGCATTTCTTTTTGGTGCCATGGCTCTGCCGCCCAGCCGCCTCCACCATTATCAAAAGGATTCTCTACTAACCACTTTTCATACACTGCAGCCAATTCTTCATTTACAATTATTTCTGACTTACTTCTTAAGCCATCAAGTAAATTTGTTGTATACTCAACATTTACACTTCCACCTGAACCAGTACCGCTTCGGTAATAGTCAATTTGTGTTCTGCCAAATATTGATACACGTTCCCCTTTCAATATTGGAAGAACTTGCTGATCATTTTTTAATAAAACTGCACCATCTGCTGCAACTTTTCTGCTGAACTCGGCAAAGCCTTTTAGTGGTACTCCTATTGTTGTCATCTTTTCTCCCCCATCTTTCTATTAAATTCCAAAATTTACTAGAGTTATCCTTGTATTAATTCTATTTTACACTATAAACCGATCGTAATGGAAACCGATTTCGTTAGATACATAAAAAAATTGATGAAAAGTCATGTCATAATTAGTCGTGCATGTGTTTAGGGGTGTTTTATAAGAGGGTCAGACCCTCAATTAGATGAGAGTCTGACCCTCTAAATAAGACTTTTCATTAGGAGAAAATTAGTCGTTACAACAAGTATCTTCATCTTTTATATGACCGGAGCGATTAACCTTTGTTTCTAAGTACTTTTGGTTATACTCTGAAACATCGCCCCATAACGGTTCCCTACCTGATAGAGGTAAGCCTGATTTTTTTAGAGCATCTAGCTTTTTGGGGTTATTTGTAATTAGTGTAACTGGTTTGCTTCTCAATGCCTTTAAAACTTGAATTGCATCACTATAATTTCTTGAATCGTCAACAAAACCAAGTGCTTGGTTAGCCTCAACTGTGTCATAGCCATTTTCTTGAAGGATATAAGCCATGGCTTTACTGAATAAGCCAATTCCTCTTCCTTCATGATTTGCTAAATAAAATAATGCTCCGGTACCATGGTCAACAATCATTTGCATCGATTGTTTTAATTGGAAGCCACAATCACACCGTTTACTTCCAAATATATCTCCAGTATGGCAAATGGAATGCATACGAATAATCGCATCCTCGCCATATTCAAAGTCACCATATGCAAGCACGCTTGACTGCTGTAGTTCTGCTAAATTGGCGCTTGATAGCTTATTAATAATGTTTTGGAAGTCCTCGGTTACTTCGTCACAATTTAACCAACAATACCATTTAAATTCGACAGTTTCTCCGTACAAACTAACCGGCAGCTTAATTGGACCAACTAAATAGATTGCTCCTTTGTCCGTTTTGATTAGTTGGATTTTGTCCTCTAAGACAGTTAACACTTTTGGGTCAAATTGAGTTTTGGTCATAGATGTACTCCTTATTTTATATTACTCTGTTGTATGAATTTATTTTTATTATTTACCAGAAGCAAGAAAAAACTCTACTATATTTATCATTCAAGGGATACATCATACATTCTCAAGCAAAAGTAATATCCGTGTTTACAGAAACTGCAGTTTTAAAACCATCAGCTGCAGAAATCATTAATGATGAGGGTCCTGATTTTTCACTTTCACCAGCAATATAAATATTTTTCTGTGTTGTTCTTCCAACACCATCATTTACAACTGTTCCATTTTCTTGAACTTCACAACCAAGCATTTCAACAAAATGATTTGGACGATAAAAAGATGGAACAACAAACCCACCTGCTCTTATAATCGTTTCTCCAGATATTAATTCAACTTTTTGTAAATAACCGTCTTCACCTACTAAGTTCTTTATTGGCTCTGTATTGATTTTGATATTGTGCTTTTCTAATACTTGATTATTCTCGATAGAAACTTCTACTCCGTTAGTAAGGACAATTAAATCTTTAGACCAGTTATAGACTAATCTTGCCATGTGAATAGCATGGTCTTCTTGTTCGGCAATGACAATTAAAGGTTTGTCTCTTAACTCCCAGCCATCACAATACGTACAACTAAAAAGGCTTTTTCCATAAAACTCTCTGACAGCCTGAATCGAAAATCGTTCCTGAATACCTGATGCTAACATGATCTTCTCTGTAATATATTCTTGACCATCATTTGTTTGCACCATAAATCTCTCAGTATTTGTATCCTTTATTATTTCAGTCACTGTCTTGTTAAAATATGATACGTTAGGATAATGTTTCAATTCTTTTAACCCTATTTGTTTAAACTCTTGTGGCTTTATCCCATCACGAGTCAGAAATCCATGCGACTCATGTGTGACTCTATTCCGATTCGTACCATCATCAAACAAAGCAACCTTTCTTCTCGCTCTCCCTAAAACTAAACTAGCACTTAGACCAGCTGGACCCCCACCTATCACGATACAATCGAAAACATTCATGTTTTACCTCCTTTTTTGCTTATATCTATTAAAGACCGTTTATATCTATAATTAAAACAAAAAAATGGATTCTTAATTCTCCATATGAACAAGCACTTTACCGAACCTTCCACCCATTGTTAACATGATTTCATCTTCGTACGTTTCACGTAAATAGTCTTCACATTTCTTAAGCAGCTTTTCTTCTAGTGGAATTTGATATCCAATAAACCATTCTGGCAATTTATCTATTGCACGATTTACATTGATTTTCACTGTTTTCATTTGTCTTTCAATGAATGTTTGATAGGAATAGCCGTTAATATAAAGTAATTGTAAAAGGTATGCCATATCTGAAGAACCAATTCCTCTTGGTTTTATATCGATCACAGGTAATAGCTCATCCATGAGGTGATTTTCCTTTTGGCCAGCCATCATGCTTATATAACAATATTTCTTCGCAAGTTTTAATGCTTTCTCGACCGTCTCCCAATCCTTCATCGCAGGACACATTGATGCAAATACAAGGTCATATATATGAGTTTGATTGTCGAACGTTGTTTCCTCAAAGGGTTTTCTGATCACATCGACGTGAACTGAGTACTTCTTTGCATTTTTTTCTAGCAATATAGATAAATCAGGAGAAGATTCGATCGCTGTGACCTTTGCTCCTCTTTCCGAAAAAGGGATACTAAATACACCAGATGCAGCCCCAATGTCTAATACAGATAGGTTGTTAAATGCAACTCCTTGATTTTCGATCCATGTCAATATTCGATTACTTCGTTCCCTTCCTTCGCGGCTAAAGGAATTTTTATTATATGAAATTGCCCATTTTTTGAATTCCTCTGTTTGATTATTCCCCTGACCTAGTCTTTGCATAATTCTTAATGAAGTGGTTTCGTCATGATTCCAAGCAGACTCCCATACTTGATGTTCAAATAAATTCGTTTCCATAAATATCGCTCCTAAATATGATTTAAAGATATTATCTATACTTTATATCTGTAATTATGCGACAAAAGACAACGAAAAATTAAAATGTTGTCTCTTTATTAACCAAGTCCGCAATTGTTTGGTTTCTTAATTCTTCTTCCATCTTTTCTTCCGCTCTCAACATGACTTTTTGAATTAAGCATTCAGGTCCATGATTAAAATGACACTCAAACAATGAAGATTTTCCTTCAATGGCATAAATAATATCAAGGAAAGAGATTGATTCCCAGCCATGAACTAATGAGTATCCACCATTTGCACCTGAAACAGACGTAACCATGCCTTCTTTAACAAGCTTTGTTAAAATTTTTGATAAATAAGTTGGTGATACTTGTTGCTGTTCTGCTAAAGTCTGTACGCCCACAGGTTTCGTTGTATTCGACATTGCTAAATGCAGCATTGTATGTAGAGCGTAGTTCGTTGCTTTTGAATACTTCAATGTTTTCATCCCTTCTTAATATTCAAAGACTTTAAGAGTCCTTAATATCTATTATAGTTTTGATGTATTGATTGTCAAGTAAAGGCACTCAATTGTGATTGTATTTAACAATTTTATAAAAGTAAACCGTATATAACTAATACAAAAGAAGACGAACTTATAAAGTCCGCCTCCTAGATTAAGGGTTCAATTTTGTATCACTAGCTTGGCACTGGATGAAATCCCTCTATGCTTTAATAAATCTATATATTAACCGATTGAACCTTCCATCTCAAACTTGAATAATTGTGGTTAAAATAGCATGAAATATAGTCTAAAAACACACCTAAAACCGTTGGTACAAAGCCATTTGTTAAACATTAGTAAAACCAATTATAAACTCAACTTTGCACGAACTTTGCACGGAATTGGTATTGGTTAAAAGTCACATAAAATCAGGGTTTTACAGTAAGAACTCACGGTTGCTTGCCGTGAGTTTTCTTCATTTCTTTTGAAGGTTCTTATTGAAGTAATGCCCCCGTTTGTGGAATAACTCAATTTCCATATTTATCACTTCTAACTGGAATACCGTACTCTTCGGGATGATTAAAATAGTCTTCATAAGTTAATGAGCTAACAACTTCAAAGTCTTTTGTTTCTGGATTATATTCAAAAACAACAAGTTGTTCCCAACCACTGCCATGACCAGTATCAATCACTCCAACTCTGTTAGGTGCTAACTGAACAACTCGCCCACCTTGGTTATTAACCTCAACATTTGGTGTTGGTTGTTGAACATTCTTGTTGGTATTTAATTTGAATGCTATTACAATTAAACATACTAATATTCCACTTAAAATCACTTTAGTAAAAACATCATTTTTCATTATCCGAATTCCACCTCTCACATTCCAATTTAACTTAAAAAATTCAGTTTCCTTTGTTGAACAATCCTGCTCCGTTAGTTCAATTACAATTATTTCAAATAGTACAACTTATTACAACAAAAAAAAGCAAGGGTTTCCCCCTGCATTATCAAACTACATTTTTAAACTGTCGGTCTTACATGAGAAATCAATTTAGGATTCGTTAAAGCAAAATCACTGTTGATTCTTGCACGAATTTTAATTTGCCCACGTTGGAACGCTTCCCCTGATTTATCAATATCAATCTGAAGTCCACCCTCGGACAAAATGCCCCATGCAATGGACTGAAGGTTTGCAACAACCCCTTCACCTTCATCAAGTCCACCACCAAGGGAATAGGTTTCAAGATTCTCCATAAATCTTGGGGGTTGAATAAATTGCCCTGTTGTATCTGTTAGCAATTCTAAATCCATTGCATCAGCATTATTTAGGATGATGCCATCAGGATTGCCGTATGCACTTCTAATTGCTCTAAACCCTGCCCCAATACTTGCATAATCAATGGTCGTTGCATCAATTAGATTAATGTTAGGGTCATTTAGAATACCTCCATACCCATTAGCACCCCCACCCTTCAACATGAAACTTTGAACGGCTTGTGCCATTGATGATGCCATGATATTTGTTACCGCCATTCCAATATCAAGTCCACCCGATTCAATCAATTCAAGGGAAATTGAAGTCATTGCATACAGTGGTTTTGCTTCCAATCGTACTGAATCAAAAACAGGGGAACTTTCAACAATTAATTCATTTTCAACCTTAAATGTTGGCTGGATATCGCCCACAAGCTTTGGAATCACAAGTGCCTTTGTTGCCATTGGATAGACAGTTGTTTGAAGCAAAAAGTTTTGGTCACGCATTAAATCAATGAAATTTTCGTAAACATCAGTAGGAACAACAATCCCCCCTGAAGTTGTTGAAAGTGCCTGTC
Organism: Metabacillus malikii; assembly: GCF_030813355.1. Lineage (GTDB taxonomy): Bacteria > Bacillota > Bacilli > Bacillales > Bacillaceae > Metabacillus > Metabacillus malikii. Next base: position 123,829 of record NZ_JAUSUD010000003.1, on the reverse strand, counting down.
TTACTTCAGAATTTCTAAACTTGCCTGTTACATGGGAATAGACTAAATCGCCAATAGTGACGCTTGTATCATGGTTTCCGATTCGTTCCTTTCCTACATATCCCCTAACCTCTAAAGGATTGTCGGAACGCTTTTTTGCTCGGTTCTCTTTCATTTTGTCGGATGAACTTGGGTTTTGCATTGCTTTAAATCTTGATTCACGTTCTTGCATACGTTCCGTTAAATCTTCAAGGTTTTTAAAATCATTTTTTTCTAGTTCATCATCAACTGTTTGAATCTGTTTTTCAAGACTTTCAAACTTCTTGTTTTCATCTTCAGTAATTGCACGTTTTTCCTTTTTAGCACTTGCTATAATCCCCTGCATTTCACCTAGATATTGCTCTCTTTGATGTGCCAGTTTTAACAATCTTGCATCTTGAATTTGTTTTAATACCATAGTTATATAGTCATTCCCTTCAGTGTTAGATATCTTATTTCGTTCTCGTATCGTGATAAATCCACAATGGATTTTGTTGATGTTGAATCAATCAATAAATCAGAATATCGCCTTTCATAGATGCCGTTATTTCTGATTTCCACCGAACAACAAGGATAGGCAGGTTTCACCGATAATAAAGACACTTCCATCAGGTCTAAATCTTCAATGAATCGCCTTTCAATCCCATCAGAACCTTTTTCAAAACGGCTTCTCCGTTCAATGAATCCAAAAGACCAACCTTGCAAAAAATTGCCCTGTCTTGCTTTTTCAATAATGGATGAATCCCTGATTTCGGCTTCAGCCTTCAACCCTATTGAATCTTCCATAAGTTTTAGATTGCCTTGGGATATAGAACCAAGCATTCTATTTTCATCATGGTTAAAAAGCAATAGAACATCCTTTGCACGATTTAAAGCACGTTCAAATACTTTTGCCTTGATAATCTCTTTAAACCTTCCCTGTGGGGATGGGATAAAGTCTGATTCACGTTCCACGGCATTCACATAGCCAGTAACAAAAACAGAACCGTTCCTGATTTCAATCAAAATTATGTACCCCCTTTCTATCTTGGATTTTTTATCAGCACTATTTTTCGGCAATAGATTTTTTTTGGTATTGGTGTTATTAGTTTGCCCAATAACCTTGATAGATAAGGGTTTTTCATAGTTCACACAATAAAAAAGGGCATAAAAAAACCCACAAAATGCCCCTTTTGTGAGTTCTTCTTATTGCGGACTTTGAATCAACTTTGTGTACAAAGAATTAGTAATATTATGCCCTTGTTGGGTAGGTTTCAATCACTTGAAAACCCTTGATTTCACAACCTTTTCACCTGATTTGATACTATGTTCATCAGCATAAACAACGGTTGTATGACTTCTATCCCATTCAGTTATGACATAAACCTCTTTTCCTTGCACCATATAAGCAGACAAAACCCTGTCACCGTTTTGAATAGCATCCTTGTTAGCATCAATATCAGCATTTTCTAGGATGCCAAAATCACCTGTTATATGGTTTCTAATAAGACTAGCAATTTTACTAGGTTCAACATTTTCAGCAATGCTTTTTGTTTTTACGATTTGCCCCAATTCAAACAATGGTCTTGAACTTCTCATTTCGGATTCATCCCCTTTCAGATTCCCATTATTGACGTTACCACAAAAGAAAACCCCTGTTGGGGGATTGAAGTCCAACAGGGGGCAAAGATGGATTGAATTACGCTAAAACAATTAAATCGCAAGCACTTGAAATCATTTAGAATTACAAGCGACTGAACAAAAAAAAGAAAAGAAAGAAACACAAAACCGTTTGCAAGCATTATTATTATTGACTTTTCAGCACTCTTTCATACTATATCAGCCTTGGTTCAGGTACTTTCAAAACCCTCTTCAGAACCTTCTGAAGCATAATAAAAAGCATTCCCCCAAGCAAGAGGAATGCTTTTCACCGCAACAACAAGAACATTCAAAGGCAATAATATGAACACCATCATAATTGATTTAGGCATCACTATTTTTTATTATTAGTTGTTGCTAAACTTTCTAACCAATGCCCTGCCATCTTCTAAATAGCATCGGGAACAATAAATTTATATTGATAACCTTTTGTTTCACAATAGAAATCAATCGCCATTAAATATTCGTGTAATGCTTCAGCCGTAAATTCTCGGTGATAGAGTGCACCCACAATAGGTTTAATTTTGCACTTGAAAAAGCCGTTTTGAATCGTTTGTAAAGTAATAAGCATAACCATTCAGCCGTTGTTCTCCTTTCAAAAAAAGTATCTCAATTTTAACGCTTGGTCGGAAAAGGTTCCCTTGTCGCCGTTTGTCCCAAGCACCCCCCACAATACAAAAAGAGGGGGGGATTATCAAAAGGTTACAAACCACTTTTTAATAATGCAAATGTGGTTTAAGTGGTTTTTTAGTGGTTGGATACTATCTTACTCCCACAAGGGATTGAACCATTTTAACCACCAAACCACCGTTTTTTTCCACAAAAGTCTTTATAAAAAAAAACAAAACAATTTATAAATAGATACTCATACATATAATACATATAAATATTTTTATTTTACTTTTAATAAACATTTTGGTGGTTTGGTGGTTTTCCCTTTCAATCTCTTATGTACCAAGGGTTTAAGAAACCACCAAAAAACCACTAAACCACTAAAATGTCTAAAAACCACTATTTATTTATTTTGTTTTTTCTTTTCTTTGTTGGTGCTCTTGCCCAAAGTTTTGCCGATTCACCATCACGTGAAGTATCTTGAACATATAAACCTAATTCTTCTTCAATCGTCTTCTTTAATTGTTTTGGTGATTGCAGGTTCAAACCATTTTCTTCAGCCCATTTTGCATATATCAAATAGGTTTCAGGTGTTTTCATCCCAATTATGTCCTTTTCCACATCAGCCACATCACGTACCCACTCAATACACGAATTGTTTTCCTTATGATACAATTCCGTGTATTCCTTGACCTTCTCTGATTCCGTAAACTTACGATTCTTATATAATCGAAAATACGCTTCCATCACAAGTTTTAACCAATATTCCATAGATTCTTGTGAAGTTAATTTTTCTTGAAAGTGCGGGTCATAAACTTTTGGTCTACCAAAAGACGGACACCAAACTACACGACGTTTCCACGCTTCACCTTTTTCAAATGATTTCAAAAGATGATTGGTAGTAAAAATCTGTGAAGCCAAAATGGATTCATCTTTTGATTGCTTAAATAATTCACGTAACGGAATTACATCATAAGAAGATAGGTTTTTAAGCATTTTCATTTTTTCTTCTTTTATCGCTTTGTTTTCAATATCATCACCGCAATTTGCAAGTTTGCCACGCATAGTGACCAAATATCGTTCGTCAATAATGCGGTCTAATGAAATCGAGGAAACATTTTCTGTTCCTAGTAAGGCACGAATAACATTCAGCAATGTTCCTTTACCATTGCTACCATCACCAATAAAGAAAGTAACACGTTGGAAATGTTTATTACGCTTCACATGAATGTTTGTGATTAAACAATGGGCAATAGTCTCCAAAATCAAACTTTTATAATCTTCATCTCCATCAGTAAATGTTTCAAGAAAATCATCTACAATCGCCACTGGTTCGGCATCAGGTTTATAAGGTATGCCTATATAAAATGGGGTAAATTCCTTAAAATCAATTTCAACCCAATGCCCATCATGTAAATAGCCATTTTTAAATTTTATACCCCACCCATCTGAAGGTTCTTCAATCGGTAACGTATGAATACCTATTTGATTTATCACTTCTGTTATGTAACGCATCTTTTGACCTGCAATTTCACAGGCAACATCATTTTCAAAATAGATTCCATCATGATAATGATTTCCGTTAAAAGAATATAAGCGGTCACTAAATTTCACGACTTTCAATTTCCTTCTTAATTGCATAGCCACATCATACTCGTTATTCTTTTCGGCTTTGATTTTTACATTATCCCTGATGATATTTTGAAATTCTTCTCCAGGCAAAGGGGTTGCAAAAATATGATTATTAATAAACCACAATATGCTTTGCCATTGGTTCAAATGGTGTATGTTCATTCTATGTTGATAAAGTGTGTCATTTCTTCCTTCTCCTTCATCTAATTCTTGAACGGGATTCAACCGCCTTTTAGTGTAAAATATATCAGGCAATTCTTCACGATTGCCTTCATATTCAATCGGTCGCAATACCCCATTTTGCTTGATGGTGGTTGCCTTCGTGTTCTTGCTATGCTTATATTCAACTTCAAACCCAAGGGGGCAGACTTTCTTTGCACCCTTGAATCCTTTTGGTTTTTTGAAATAGAAGTGTGCCCCTCTATTTGTCCAAACAATTTGGGTTTTAATATCAAACGTGCTGATAATTTTTTCAATCTTGCTTTTTTCAAGATTGTCAATGTCAACAACCAATTCATCTTCATCAAGAATCCACCCACATGAATTAAAGGTTTCATGTATATCTGAAATGTCTGCACCATTCCTTGGGTATTTCTCATTGTCTATAAATTCGATATACCTTGGTTCTTTTGCTTGCATTCGTGATGTTCTCCCTTTCTATTTATCAGGTTTAATCGCAATTCACACTTCCACCTATTTTCCTAACATCTTTTGACCAACGGTTGATATATTCCTTTACTTCTTGACGATTAAATAGCCATTTTTTGCCCACTCGTATAGATGGAAAATCAGGATTGTAAATAAATAATTTTTCTACTGTTGGTCTACTTAACGAAAGCAATTTACAAAGTTCCTTGGTATCTATAAGGAACATATCTTCCTCAATTTCCTCCATACGTTTACGGAATTCCTCCAATGCCAATTTTTTTAATTCGTTTTCGTCTAAAGAGATATTAAACATTTGCAAACACTACCTTTCTAAATATTTACTTTTGCAACCACATACCTATAATACGATTTTTGTTATACATTTGCAAATATTGTTAAATAATTGTTTACTTTTGCAACCAATCGGGTTAATATAGTAGTGTATTTCAAAAGAAAAGAGGAGGAATGAAATTTGAGCAATTTTGGGGAAAAATTAAGGAAATTAAGAAAAGGAAAAGGACTTTCTATTAGAAAACTTAGTGAACTGTCAGGGGTTGCACACTCCTATTTATCACAAGTTGAAACGGGTAAACGTGGAATTCCAAAAGTAGAAACACTTGAAAGGATTGCAACAGGACTTGATATTCCATCAATTGATTTATTAGTACAAGCAGGATATATTGACGGATTAGATTATGCGAAACTTAAAAACGAAGAAGAAGATATTGAATGGTCACTAGCAGAACAAGAACAAGAATCAATTTATGTTGATTTTTTACTGGATTCCAATCATCCACTTTATTTTCAAAACAAGCTTTTAACAAAAGAAGAAAAAGCAAAAATCAAAAGTGTTATTGAAATCATTTTAAAAGATTGAAAGGGGAAAAGACACCATGGCGAGCATAAGAAAATTACCAAGCGGAAATTATCAAGTACAAGTTCATATAGATGGAAAATTAAGAGGAATCGGTAGTTTTAAAACAAAAAAAGAAGCAGAAATTGTTGCCGCAAAAACTGAAGAAAGAAAATATTATGGTCAAACCATAACTGATAGAAATATGCCTTTTGAATATGTTGTGGAACAATGGCTGAAGTGGAAAAAGCAAACAACAAAAGATTCTACATTCAGGTTAATTGAAGCAACAATAAAAAATCATGTGATGCCTGCATTTGGACACAAAAAAATATCAAAAATCACAAGAATTGACGTGAAAGATTGGATTGCAACCTTTCGGGAACTTGATAAGAATGGAAAACCTAAATATGCAATAGGGTCAAGAAGAAGATATCTTTCAATAATAAAAAATATATTTTTTTATGCCGTTCAAGAACTTCAGGTACTAGAAAAGAATCCTGCTGAAAAATTGAAGATAGAGGTACAGGATAAAGTTGCATTGAAAATGGATGATAAAGAAATCAAATATTTCAGCCTTGATGAAATGAATCAACTTTTAGATTATTTAAGAACATACAAGCATCAAAGGTTCCCTGAATATCGAATTTACTATATGTTGATTTTCTTCTTATACAAAACAGGTTTAAGGATATCTGAAGCACTTGCATTAAGATGGGATGATATTCAAGGGAATATGATTGATATAAACAAGCAAACAAGCCGTGACGATAACAACAAAGTGATTCTTACAACATTAAAGAATGATTCCTCATATCGTCAAATTAGCATTGATGAAGATGTTATCCGTGAACTGAAAAAATTCAAAGCAAAGCAAAATGAGTTGATTCTTGGAAATCCAAGATTTAAGAAAAATAATGATGGAATCATCTTTCAAAATTATAATGGGCATTATCTCACACCTTCAACCATTCGTGAAACGATTCAGAACTATCATAATGCTTCAGGGGTCGAATATAGGGGATTACATGCTTTCAGGCATACTCATGCCACTTTACTACTTGAAGCAGGTGTAAGTGAAATTTATATAGCAAAAAGATTAGGTCATGTGGACACAAAAGAATTAAGTAGAACTTATGGGCATATCACTAAAAAAATTCAAACAGATGAACTTGCAAAATTCACTGCTTATACATCACAAAATCATGTTTAAAATAACTTCAAATAATGTAAAAATCAATTCAACTTTGCACGAACTTTGCACGAACCGAACTTTGCACGTGCAAAACAAAAGAAAAACCCTTGATATACAAGGGTTAATCGTTAGTTATCCAATACTACCTTCCATTTCGAACTTGATAAGACGGTTCATTTCAACTGCGTATTCCATTGGAAGTTCTTTCGTAAATGGTTCGATGAAGCCCATTACGATCATTTCAGTTGCTTCTTCTTCAGAAATACCGCGGCTCATAAGGTAGAATAATTGCTCCTCAGAAACCTTAGATACTTTCGCTTCGTGTTCAAGTGAAATATTATCATTTAAGATTTCATTGTATGGAATTGTATCAGATGTTGATTGATTATCCATAATGAGTGTATCACATTCAATGTTTGAGCGAGCACCTTCAGCTTTACGGCCAAAGTGAACGATACCACGGTATGTTACTTTACCACCATGTTTAGAAATCGATTTTGAAACAATTGTCGATGACGTATTTGGTGCTAAGTGAAGCATTTTAGCTCCTGCATCCTGATGTTGCCCTTTTCCAGCAATTGCGATAGATAATGTCATACCACGTGCGCCTTCACCTTTAAGGATAACAGCTGGGTATTTCATTGTTAATTTAGAACCGATGTTTCCATCAATCCATTCCATTGTTGCATTAGCTTCACAAACAGCACGCTTTGTAACAAGATTGTAGACGTTGTTCGCCCAGTTTTGAATCGTTGTATAACGGCAATAACCGCCATCTTTAATGATAATTTCAACGACCGCACTGTGTAATGAGTTTGTTGTGTAAACAGGTGCTGTACAGCCTTCAACATAGTGTACATGCGCGCCTTCATCAACAATGATTAACGTACGTTCAAATTGTCCCATGTTCTCTGAGTTGATACGGAAATACGCTTGTAACGGTGTATCAACTTTCACACCTTTTGGTACATAGATAAATGATCCACCAGACCAAACTGCAGAGTTTAGTGCTGCAAATTTATTATCTGTTGGTGGGATCACTTTCCCGAAGTGCTCACGGAAAATGTCTTCATTTTCTTTTAATGCTGTATCCGTATCCTTGAAAACGATACCTAGCTCTTCAAGGTCTTCTTTCATGTTGTGGTAGACAACTTCTGATTCGTATTGTGCAGATACACCAGCTAAATATTTTTGCTCAGCTTCAGGGATACCCAGTTTATCAAACGTTGCTTTAATTTCTTCCGGTACTTCATCCCATGAACGCTCAGATTTTTCAGATGGTTTTACATAATACGTAATTTCATCAAAGTTTAATGAAGCTAAATCGCCACCCCACTGAGGCATTGGCATATTATAAAAGTTTTCTAATGATTTTAAACGGAAATCTAGCATCCATTGTGGTTCAGATTTCATACGAGAAATTTCTTCAACAATTTCCTTCGTTAATCCTCGTTCAGAACGGAAGATGGAAACATCCTTGTCAGCAAACCCATATTTGTAATCGCCGATTTCAGGTGCTTTCTTTGCCATCTACATTCACTCCTATCCAAGTTAGATTTAAGGACTGCTCCTTATGCTTGTTCGTCGGTGCTTTTAACGCCCTTTTCCATTGCCTTCCACGCTAATGTTGCACATTTGATACGTGCCGGGAATTTGGCAACACCTTGTAAGGCTTCAATATCGCCTAAATCAATATCTTCATCATACTCATTTCCTAACATCATGTCAGAGAAAATTTCTGAAAGCTTTAATGCTTGTTCCAAAGTCTTACCTTTAATAGCCTGAGTCATCATTGAGGCTGAAGACATCGAAATCGAACAGCCTTCACCTTCAAACTTTGCATCTTTTACAATTTGGTCTTCAACATCAAGGGTTAAACGAATTCGGTCCCCACATGTTGGGTTATTCATATCGATTGTCAGGCTGTCATTTAGAATCCCTTTATTTCTGGGATTCTTATAATGGTCCATGATAACCTGACGATATAACGTGTCAAGATTAATATGATTAGACATTACCGAAATACTCCTTTGTTTTGATTAGACCTGCAACTAGCTTATCGACTTCTTCCTCTGTGTTATAAAGGTAGAAGCTCGCTCTTGCAGTTGCTGATACTTTTAACCATTTCATAAGAGGCTGTGCACAATGATGACCTGCACGAACAGCAATTCCTTCCGCATCTAGTACAGTTGCGACATCATGAGGATGGACATCATCAATATTAAATGTCACCAACCCAGCACGGTGCTGTGGTCCGTAAATCGACATACCGTCTACTTTACTTAACTGTTCGAGTGCGTATTGGGCTAGCTTATGTTCGTGTTTCTCAATATTATCTAAACCTATTTGCTCTAGAAAATCGATTGCAGCACCTAGACCAATTGCGCCTGCAATAATTGGTGTCCCTGCTTCAAATTTCCAAGGGAGCTCTTTCCATGTTGATTCCTGTAGACCGACAAAATCAATCATTTCCCCGCCAAATTCAACAGGCTCCATATTTTCTAGTAATGCTTTTTTTCCGTATAAAACACCGATTCCTGTAGGTCCACACATTTTATGACCGGAAAAAGCAAAGAAATCACAATCGATATCTTGAACATCTATTTTCATATGCGGTGTACTTTGAGCACCATCAACTACCATGATCGCCCCATACTTGTGTGCAATTGCAGCAATTTCCTTTACAGGATTTATTGTTCCGAGAACATTTGACACTTGCATCACAGAAACAATTTTCGTATTTTCTGTGACTGTCTCTTCAACATCTTGTAAAGAAATCGTGCCATCTTCTTGCAAAGGAATGTACTTTAATGTTGCACCGGTTACTTTTGCTACTTGCTGCCATGGGATGACATTTGCATGATGCTCCATATACGTGATGACAATTTCATCGCCAGCTTTAACATTTGTTAAGCCGTAGCTTTGAGCAACGATATTTAAAGCAGTAGTTGCACCACGAGTGAAAATAATTTCTTCGGTTGATTTTGCCCCGATGAATTTTTTCACTTTGTCCCTAGCACCTTCGTAGCCATCTGTCGCTTTTGTTCCTAGTGTATGCACACCTCTATGAACATTAGAATTATATTCACGATAATAAGTAGATATAGTATCAATGACAGATTGCGGCTTTTGAGAGGTAGCAGCACTATCTAAATAAACGAGGTCTCTGCCGTTTACTTGTTGGTCCAAAATCGGAAAGTGCGAACGAATATCTTTGATATCCATTACTGAACTTTCCTTTCAATTACCTCAACTAATTGCTTTTTCACACCTTCGATTGGTAATTCCTTTACAACTGGTGCTAAGAAACCGTGAATGACTAAACGCTCTGCTTCAGTTTTAGTAATTCCACGACTCATTAAATAATAAAGTTGAATTGGATCCACACGGCCTACTGAAGCAGCATGTCCTGCTGTTACGTCATCTTCATCAATTAAAAGAATCGGGTTTGCATCCCCACGTGCTTTTTCACTAAGCATGAGAACACGTGATTCTTGTTCAGCATTAGATTTTGAGGCACCGTGCTCGATTTTACCAATTCCGTTAAAGATTGATGAAGCACTGTCCTTCATTACACCGTGCTTTAAAATATACCCTTCAGAGTGTTTACCGAAGTGAACGACTTTCGTTGTAAAGTTTTGCTTTTGTTCACCGCGTCCTACAACTACAGATTTTGTATCGCCGTACGAACCATCACCGATTAGGTTTGTGACATTTTCAGAAATCGTGTCACCATCGTTCATTAAGCCTAATGCCCACTCAATTTTCGCATCGCGTCCAGCAACACCACGACGGTTTACATATGTTGTGATACCACTTGCTAACGTGTCAACTGCACCATATGTTACGCGAGCATTTGTATTGGCAAATACTTCAGAAACAATGTTGAACACAGCTGAATCTGTTTCGACTGTAGAAATATAGTTTTCTACATATGTCACAGAGCTGTTATCTTCAGCAACGACAATTACGTGATTAAATAATGTTGTATCGGCATTGTCATGAACAAATACTGCATGAATTGGCTCAGCAACTTCTACATTTTTCGGTACATAAACAAATACTCCACCGTTAAATAACGCAGCGTGTAATGCAGTTAAACGATGCTCGTCAACTTTTACTCCGTCCTTCATAAAGTACTTTTGTAAAAGGTCCGAATATTCTTTTGCTGCAGTATGAATATCTGTTAAGATAACACCTTGTGCCTTCAAATCATCTGCAAGAGATGTGTAAGCTGGCGTATTATTTAATTGAACATATAAGTTATTTGTAGATGAATCTGCATCAATTAATGCTTTTACATCTTCGTGTAAATCATTTAATGATTGAACTTGTGAACTTTCAACTGTATGCTCTTTGAATTCAGTGAAATTCCATTTATCAATTTTTGTTTTATCAGGTCTTGGCATCGGTAAATCTTCTGCTTTAGCAAGAGCATCTAAGCGGAGATTTTTAAGCCAATCCGGTTCACCAAGCTGACTTGAAAAGCTTGCGACATAATCCTGATTGATCGTTTTCGTTTCCATCATCTCTACTCCCCTTTTTGCTTAAGATTCTTGCCCAACAGTTTCGTCTTCGATACCTAATTCTTTTTTAATCCAGTCATAGCCTTCTGCCTCAAGACGTTGCGCTAGTTCAGCACCACCAGATTTTACAACACGACCTTGCATCATTACATGTACCTTATCAGGTGTAATGTAGTTTAATAAACGTTGGTAGTGAGTAATCATTAAGCATCCGAACTCTTCGTTTCTCATTTTGTTAATACCTTTTGCGACAATTTTCAATGCATCGATATCTAGTCCAGAGTCGATTTCATCAAGAATTGCAATTTTTGGCTCAATCATCATTAATTGAAGAATCTCATTACGTTTCTTTTCTCCACCTGAGAACCCTTCGTTTAAATAACGTTGTGCCATATCTGGATCCATTTCTAATTCTTCCATATTTGCGTCCATTTTACGGATAAATTTCATTAAAGAAATTTCATCGCCTTCTTCACGACGAGCATTGATTGATGAACGTAAGAAGTCAGCATTTGTTACACCGCTAATTTCACTTGGATATTGCATTGCTAAAAATAGACCTGCACGTGCGCGCTCATCTACTTCCATTTCAAGAACATCTTCACCATCTAAAGTAATGCTGCCTTTTGTTACTTCATATTTTGGGTGACCCATAATTGCAGATGATAAAGTTGATTTTCCTGTTCCGTTAGGCCCCATGATTGCATGGAACTCCCCGCCTTTTATTTCAAGATTTACACCTTTTAAAATTTCTTTTCCGTCAATTTCTACGTGTAAATCCTTAATTACTAATGTAGACCCTGCCATAACAATACCTCCATGATATATAAAGTTTAACTAATTCTCATTTTATTCTCATTCTAATATTATAACAAATGAAAAGTGAACACAACCTTTAAGGATTTTAGTCGAAATATGTCTGAATATTCCATATACTCAAGTAGCCAGTTAAAGTTGATAATGGCTTATTAACAGAGCACGACTTTAAGACCCATTTATGTTCGATCACCTTCATTAGTTTTCACAACGTAGAAGAAAACATTCTCACCCTGAAATTGTTTCCTATTTGTTAAATAGGAATCGTTTGTTGTTCCAAAATACTTAAGGGTATAAACACTCGTGAATCTGAACTATAAGAGCAGAGCACTTAAAAAACACCTTATTTAAAGGAACATTTTTTCCTTTAAATAAGGTGTTTTCTAAGGTTATTTCTTCGTTTGTTTGGTAATTTTAGCATATAATGATTGACTTTTGCGATAGTCATTTTCTCTTGCACGTTCTACATCCATCCGTTTCTCATGCTTACGTGCGTATTCGGCATAGCCGATTCCATGTGAATGATGCATCGCTTTTTCCATGTCTGTCGTAACATGGAGGTCAAGTAGTTCATGTGCTGAATGAATAATAAATCATCCCTTTCTGTTTTTCTATCAAAAGCTTAACAAGAAATATGACAATGCTCAAATCGGATATTTGAAGTTAATGGCAATTCTCACTAGTGATATTGTTGTTTTTCTAGCCTTTTACCTTCTTTTTATAAAATAGCTTTTATATGCTTCTATATACTCACTTGGAGTGTGATTATAATTATCCTAACTCGCGTCCTCCTCAAGAGTTTCGGATCAGCTCCAGACACCCCTTAATGATTGTTAGCAAAAAAACATGCATCATTGGAAGGATTCCAATGATGCATGTCTTTAACTAATTATTCATCTTTCCCAACAGGAATAACAGAGCCTTTATATTCTGATTCAATGAATGATTGAATTTCTTCAGATTTTAATACTTCTACTAATTTTTTAATGTTTTCGTTATTTTCATCTTCTTTACGAACAACAATTAAGTTAGCTGGAACGACGTCACTACCTTCGAATGCAATACCTTCTTCAAGGTTCACGTCACCTTCTAATGCATAGTTTGCATTGATAACAACTGCGTCACCTTCTTCATTATTAAATGAAGTTGCTAGAAGCTTTGCCTCGATACGTGTTGAGAAATCTAACTTTTTAGGATTTTCTACGATGTCTTCAACTCGTGCATTTTCGCCAACGCCTTCTTTAAGCGTGATTAGACCAGCTTTTTCAAAAATCGGAAGGATACGGCCTTGGTCACTATCAGATGTACTAATTATGATTTTAGCACCTTCAGGAAGTTCATCTAATGATTTGTATTTTTTAGAATAAATCCCGATTGGTTCTCTATGAATTTCACCAACACTAACAAAGTCATAACCTTTTTCTTCCATCTCTAACGCTAAGTATCCTGGTGTTTGGAAATAGTTCGCATCAAGTTCTTTCGATTCTAATGTTGTATTCGGTAAAATATAGTCCTGGAAAACTTTAACGTCTAATTCAATACCCTCTTTAGCTAAAATTGGTTCCGCCTTTTTTAAAATTTGTGCATGTGGTACCGCAGAAGCACCAACGACAAGTTTAGTTGACTTTTCATCAGCTGCACCTTCGTCTTTGCTAGTCCCGCAGGCAGCTAATGCAACCAACAATAATGATATAAACAATAATGATAATTTCTTTTTCATGTTATTTCCTCCTAGTAATGTTGTTTTTGAAAAGCATTATCTTTTATCAATTACTTTAGTGAGTACATCACCAATAAATTGAATGATAAACACGATAACTAAAATTAATACAGTTGCGACAAAAGTTAGTAATGTATTATTCCCTTGGAAGCCTTCTAAATATGCAAAGTTCCCTAAACCACCTGCACCGATAACTCCAGCCATTGCTGTATAACTAACTAACGCAATCGCTGTAACGGTAATCCCTGATACTAACGCAGGTAGAGCCTCTGGAATTAATACTTTAAAAATAATTTCAAAATTTGATGCCCCCATTGAATGGGAAGCTTCAATGACACCTTTGTCAATTTCTCGAAGTGCAATTTCGACCATTCTTGCATAAAATGGTGCAGAGCCAATAATGAGAGCCGGCAATGCTGCATTAGCACCTAAAATCGAACCTACTAGTAATTTCGTAAATGGAATTAGCAGGACGATTAAAATAATGAATGGGATTGAGCGAAAAATATTAACGAATGTTGCAATGATTAAGTTAACAGGACGGTTCTCCCACATACTTCCTTTACTCGTTAAAAATAAAAGCAATCCTAATAATAGGCCAATAATAAATGTGATCGTAACAGAGATGACTGTCATATATAACGTTTCAAGTGTTGCGGCTAACAAGTCTTCCCACTTAAGTAATTCCAACCATTCATTCATTTTCAATCACCTCCACACCGATTTTATTTTCCTCAATGAAGGCAATTGCTTGATTGATTACTGAGTTTTCACCAATCAATTGAATAAATAATGTTCCATATGCTCCATTTTGTGTCTGTGAGATTTTCCCTTGCAAAATATTCACATTTACATCAAAGTGACGGATTAGGTTTGTAATAAGCGGCTGTTCTGTTGATTCTCCAATAAAGGATAGCTTCAGTACCTTTCCATCAGAGTAATGAGCGCGTAATTGTTCAACTGTCTCTTCTGGCTCAGAATCTTGATTAAGAAATCTTTTTGTAATTTGCTGCTGCGGATTCCTGAACAGTTCTAATACTTCTCCTTGTTCAACTATGTTCCCGGCCTCTATTACTGCTACTCGATTACAAATTTTCCGTACAACATGCATTTCATGGGTAATCAAGACAATTGTCAATCCTAATCGTTTATTAATATCGACAAGTAAATCTAAAATCGAATCAGTTGTTTGTGGATCAAGTGCAGAGGTAGCCTCATCACAAAGCAATACTTTCGGGTTATTCGCCAACGCCCTAGCAATCCCAACACGTTGTTTCTGTCCTCCACTTAACTGAGAAGGATAGGCATCTTCCCTGCCTTCTAGTCCTACAAGCTTTATTAATTCGTTTACACGTTTTAGTCTTTCTTGCTTTTTCACACCGGCAATTTCTAAAGGGAAAGATATATTGTCACGAACTGTTCTCGACCATAAGAGATTAAAATGTTGAAAAATCATGCTGATTTCTAATCGTGCTTGACGAAGCTTGGCACCACGTATCGTATCGATACGATGACCGGCAACTGTAATCGTTCCCTTTGTTGGCTTCTCTAGTCCGTTCAGTAAGCGAATTAAAGAACTTTTTCCCGCACCACTATAGCCAATAATGCCAAAGATTTCGCCCTTTTCAATTTTGAGGTCTACGTTATTGACAGCTTGCACATCACCGGATTTTGTATGATAAACTTTACTAACGTTTTCTAACGTAATCAAGTTGTTCACCTACTTCCAATATTATTATCTAGGTAATAGTATACCAATAAAACAAAAAGCCTTTCTGCATGGGAGCAGAAAGGCACAATAACTTTGTCCTTTCTCCCATCTTTCAAAGCAATACGCTTTGTGTGAATTGGCACCATTTCAGCTGAAACTGACGGTTGCCGGGCTTCATAGGGCACTTCCCTCCACCTCTCTTGATAAGAGAAACATATTATATAGTAATAAAAAATTTAGTCATTTACGATTATTATGTTTGTGATTTTATCAGTAATTTTTTTATGTGTCAATCATTTCAATTCGTTTTATTCGGCAAAAAAATCCTAAAGGTGATATAGAACGCTTTCACCGTTTAGGACTTTATAATGATAATTGATTCAATTTTCTAGTTTTTCCCTTAATGTCCACGTTGCTTAGATTATGCGTAAACCCTACTGTTACCTTTAATCCCTGTTGCCTTAAAGATCGCTTGGTCTAAGTCATCGATAATATCTTGAATGTGTTCAATACCTACGGATAAACGAATTAAGTCTTCCGTTACACCAGAGCTTTTTAACTCCTCTGCACCTAACTGCTGGTGTGTTGTACTAGCCGGGTGAATAATTAAACTTTTAGCATCACCAACATTTGCAACATGTGACCATAATTCCACATTGTTGATAACATTCGCACCTGCTTCACGGCCACCCTTAATACCGAAGACGATAACAGAACCTGCTCCCTTTGGTAAATATTTTGCTGCTAGCTCTTTGGCAGGATGGTTATCAAGTTCTGGATAAAGTACCCATTCAACTGCTGGATGCTCTGTCAAATATTCAACCATTTTTCTCGTGTTTGCAATATGCTCCTTCATCCGAACATGAAGCGTTTCTAAACCGAGATTAAATTGGAAGGAGTTATATGGGCTTATTGCTGGACCTAAATCTCTTAATAGCTGAACTCTTGCTTTAATGATAAAGGCTTGTTCACCAAGCGCTTCTGCATATACTAAGTCATGGTAACTTGGATCAGGTGTCGTAAACCCAGGGAATTTTGGACTGTTCCAATCAAATTTCCCGCCATCTACGATCACACCACCAAGTGTTGTTCCGTTCCCTAACAACCATTTTGTAGCTGAGTGTACGACAATATCAGCACCATGTTCAATTGGTCGACATAAAAATGGTGTCGCAAATGTATTATCAATTATTAACGGAATTCCTGCTTCATGAGCAATTGCTGCAACCGCCTCGATATCTAGAATATCTAAACTTGGATTTCCAATTGTTTCAGCAAAAATAGCTTTTGTGTTTTCAGTTATAGCTAATCTGAAGTTTTCTGGTTCCTTAGGATCAACGAAATTTGTTTTAATGCCGTATTTCGGTAATGTATTTGCAAAAAGATTATATGTTCCACCATAAAGTGTTGAAGCAGAAACGATTTCATCACCAGCACCTGCAATATTTAAAATTGCTAGAGTAATTGCTGCCATTCCACTAGACACTGCTAGACTGCCAATCCCACCTTCAAGTTGAGCAATTCTCTCTTCAAATACAGTAGATGTCGGGTTATGAATTCTTGTGTAAATATAACCAGGTTCTTTTAAACCAAATAAATTTGCAGCATGTTCCGTATCGTTAAAAACATATGCATTTGATTGGTAAATAGGTACAGATCGAGCACCTGTTAACGTATCCTTTTGCAATCCGCCATGGATGGTTACCGTTTCAGGACGGTACTGTTTCTCTGTCATATTGATTCCTCCCTATTATATATACTAGTAGTCTATTAGAAGCCGATTAGGCCGAAAATTCCCTCTATTTCGACTATCTTTATAGTAAACGATTACATCTATGTTATTCAAGTACTATTCCTATTAACTTAATTTTATAATCGCATCAATTTTCAAAAAGTCACGGTATGACCCTTTTATGGTCACTTCTCCAAATGATATCGATTGTTTTAAGCTAATTTGATTCGATAATACCGCTTCAATAGTTTCTGTTTTCCCTTCCATTATAAAGTGTCTGTTAGATTGACTAGAAGAAATCACCTTAGCACCATTTGTTGATAACTCTATTAGTTGGCTTGCACTATGGCTTGGTTTAATTTCCACTAATAAAGTTTTCTTTAATAATGTTGCAAGCAATGTTTTCGCATTATTGACATTTTCAATAAAAGTGTTGATGTACATAAAAAATCCTCCCAATCAATTAAGCTCTTAAATAACTTCATTGAAACTAGGAGGAATCCTTTATTTATTCATCGACAGTTTCTCCGAGATTTTTTATGAATCAATATTTCCCGAGAAATATGTCAGTTTTTTTCTTAACTCCTTCACTTATAGTCGAATTTTTTCAAGCATTCGTACAAAAAGCTGACAGATTGAAATGCATAGATTTGTTCTTTTATGTCACCGTCTTCTATAACTAGTAGACAGGGAACACTTTCAATCCCTAACTGTTTGGCTTCCTTTGGGTAATAATTTAAATTTACAGCATGTACGACCATTGAAGGTAATAACTCTTCTACAATCGTTAGCATTTTTTTCGCAACTTGACATGTACCACACATAGGCGTGTATAAATAAAATACAGCTAGACCTTCTTCTGGAATGTCTAACTGCTTTTCTTCCCATTCATTCATTCGTTCTTTACCTTTCTACAAAAATTTCGCGTTCACATCAATATTTGCACTGAGGAGAACGGATGCTACATGCTGGTCTGGTGCTGTAGCAACTTCTCGATATGCTCGATCGATGTAAAGATGAGAAGCTTCGGGGAACTCTCTTTTAAATTGTTTACGGAGACGGTCACCCGCATCATCAGCATCCACTAATATATATACATCTTTATCATATAGCTCATCAATTAATTCATCTAGCTTCGCCATACTTATTGTTCCGTTTGTACAAATAATTTCTAGCGGTTCATTTACAACAGTTAAAATCTTCTTTTTATCAGATTTTCCTTCAACGATAATGACTTTTTCAACCTCAACTAACGACATAACAATCACCTATTTTTTATAGTAAGTACTTTCTATAAACTATTCGAGTTGTCGAGGTTGTTTCCTTTAATTTTCTAGTTTTTCTTAACGTTTATTTCATCATGCTTTTTTAAGCATAGGCTGTTTTCGTAATCATTGTTGCTTTTAACTAGTTCGATTCAATCAGCATGTGTTTCAACATTGCTAACTAGAAAATAGAAACGACCACAAATTGTATGCGAAAGGGTCTGTCCCTTTCACATATAGAACGTTTTTCTATTGTGAGTGGGAAGACCCTTTTATTTAGCACCAACCATTTTCATCATCGCAGTCGACATACTTTTGGTTTGGCTCAGTTACAACATCTGCATATTGAAAAAATCGACTATCCTGAAATTCATAGCCTTCTTTTAGGTCATAATTATTCTCAGAGACCATTTGTCCAATTTTTTCTTTTTCCAAATATAAATTTAGTTGACCTTCAGCAAATTTTCCTACAACGCGATCGGTAATATCTAATCGTTGTTTTTGTAATGACATTGGACACCCTCCTTTACCTATTTGTAGAGTGCCCAATATCATATGACATCATGCTTACTCAGTCTTCATTTGTCATTTTCACATATTGCTCTGCAGTCATTAACTTTTCAACATCAGCAATATTTGCTGGTTCAACAATAAGCATCCATGCCTTTTCATATGGAGACTCATTTACATACTCAGGACTATCGTCTAAATCTTCATTGATTTCAACGACTGTTCCGCTAATAGGTGCGTATAATTCTGATACTGTTTTTACTGATTCAAGGCTTCCGAATGGCTCGTCCGCTTTTATTTCCGCGCCAACTTCCGGTAATTCAACAAAAACGATATCTCCCAATTCTGATTGAGCAAATTCAGTGATCCCGATTCGAACTTTATCTCCTTCTACTTTCACCCATTCGTGTTCTTCTGAGTAACGTAAATCTTTTGGTGTGTTCATAGTCATTTCCTCCAACATTTAATCATGTATTTTGAGATTATTTTGCATTGTTTCATTAATAGAATTGGATAGCTTTTTACTTGCCACCCCATGTGCGTTCATATTCTTCTTCTTTAAAGCCAACTGTAACATCGTTGTCTCCTGCTGCAATTGGTCTTTTAAGTAACATACCGTTTGATGCCAGCAATTCAAGTTTTTCTTCATCTGACATTGTTGCAAGCTTGTCCTTTAATCCAAGCTCACGGTATACTTGTCCACTTGTATTAAAAAACTTTTTCATTTCGATTCCACTTTTTTCGATAAATGTTGCAATTTCATCTTTACTCGGTGGATTTTCAACAATATGTATTTCATTAAATTGTACGTTATGTTCTTCAAGCCATTTTTTTGCCTTTCTGCAAGTTCCACATTTAGGATACCAATAAAAGTTTATTGACATACACTCACCACCTCATTCGATTTATTATGTCATCTATTTTATCACATCTATATATACAAAACGAATGTGAACGATCTGTATAAGTGATTTGGAGGAAGGCAGTAGGTGAGCTCGCTTCCAATGTTAGGTGGTAGCGTCATAGCTATTGGTGTATACGGTGCATAGAAAAGAGGCTGTTTTTTTAAAAAGGCTGTTTTCGTAAACAATGTTGCTTTTAACTGAGTTGTCGTTTAGGGTTTGTCTCCGCTACAGTACTCACGGGTAGCGGGGTGGGTGGTGAGCCTCATAGCTCCTTGCGGCTACCCGTTATCAAACTTCAGGTCATCTCCCTACGATAAGTCATCATCGATTCGTCCAAGGACTCATCGTGATTCCTTTTTCTCAGTCGATGCCCCTCCAGTTTGTACGTCGATGGGCAAGCCGCCTATGCTTTTCGTACTCCTCAGCGTAAACGCCTGCTCACGTCTCACCTCTCCCACGCATCCCGCAGGAGTCTCGCACTTACGCTCCAACAAACCCATAAAAATGGTTAGTGCAAAAAGCCACAATCTTTTAGAAAAGAGCCTTTTAAAATTAATCCCAGCCTCATTCCTTTAATTATTTAAGCAGTATAAGCATTTTTTTCAATTAACGTAGCAGCAATTTCGCGTTTCTTTTGAATGACGTTAATAGGTGTATGTCGAGTAAACTTTCTTAATGCAGATAACATCATTCTTAATGAATCACCCGTTTCAACTGCAATTAACGTTTCCTTTGCATGTGCTTCAATTTCAAGAAAGGCTTCTTGGCAAAATACTTCTGTATAGAGAAGCTTTTGTTTATTTTTCTCTAAACCAGTTTTCGATATTGCTTTCTCAGTACGTAAAATTGTAGATTCCATCGTATAGACATGACTAACAATATCCGCGATATTTACGAGTATTTCCTGCTCGCTTTGCAAGTTCTTTCCATATTTTTGCGCTGCTAATCCCGCAATGAGAATCCCAATTTTCTTTGCATTGTTTAATAGATGCTTTTCTTGCTCTAACACACCATCACCAGGTTCTTCAGGCATTAGCATCATTAATTCTTCTTGCAAGCTTTGAGCTTTTTGGAATAGTGGCAGTTCACCTTTAAGTGCTTTACGTAAATAAGTTCCTGGAACAAGTAATCGATTGATTTCATTAGTTCCTTCAAATATTCGATTTATCCGGGAATCACGATAAATTCTCTCAACCTCGTATTCGGCCATAAATCCATAACCACCATGAATTTGAACTCCTTCGTCTACAACATAATCAAGCGTTTCAGAACCGACAATTTTGTTTAAAGAACATTCAATTGCATATTCGGCAATTGCACTAGCTACCTCTTGCCGATTCTTTAGCTGTTCATCGGAAAGTTGACTCATCCTCTCTTCAAATAACCCTACAGTACGATAGATAGAGCTTTCCATTGCATACGTTTTTATTGCCATGTTCGCTAGCTTCTCGCCTATCAATGAAAAACGTGCAATCGGTGTATTAAATTGTTTGCGCTCATTTGCATATTTTACTGACAAGTCTATTACACGTTTTGCACCGCCGATCGTACCAACAGCAAGCTTATAGCGGCCTATATTCAAAATGTTAAAAGCAATGATATGACCTTTTCCTAAATCACCTAATAAATTTTCTTTCGGGACAGGAACATCTTCTAATATCAATGTTCTCGTCGAAGAGCCCTTAATTCCCATTTTCTTTTCTTCAGGTCCTGTCGAGACACCTTTAAATCCTTTTTCGACGATAAATGCTGAAAAATGTTCCCCATCTACTTTTGCGTAGACGATAAAAATGTCAGCAAATCCTGAATTTGTTATCCATTGCTTTTCCCCATTTAATAAGTAATGTGTACCTTCTGCATTTAATGTTGCCGTCGCTCTAGCTCCTAAAGCATCTGAACCTGAATTCGGTTCAGTTAATGCGTATGCTGCCAGCTTATTACCTGAAGCAAGATCAGGTAGGTACTTTTGCTTTTGCTGTTCATTCCCAAACAACACGATAGGTAATGAACCTATACCTACATGTGCACCGAAAGACAACGAAAAACTTCCCGCTCTTGAAATTTTTTCGGTTATGAGGGCAGAACTTATTTTATCTAATCCAATACCACCATATTCCTCCGGTACATCGGCACCTAGTAAGCCTAGCTCTCCAGCTTCCTTTAAAAGCTTGACAGATTTATCAAATTGATGGTCTTCAATCGCATCAAGCTCAGGTAATACTTCATTTATAACAAAGTCTTCTGTTGTTTTCGCAATCATCTTATGTTCATCTGTAAAATCCTCTGGTGTAAAGATACGGTCAAATGATACATCTTCGATTAAAAAGCTGCCACCTTTAATAAAATCCTTCGCTGCTTTCGACATGAACATTCCCCCTAATTGTGAATAGACTAATAGTCAAGTAATTCAAACACGCCTGCTGCTCCCATTCCTCCACCGATACACATTGTGACAACACCAAATTGTTCGTTACGACGTTTCATTTCATGGATAAGTGATAACGATAATTTTGTACCTGTACAGCCTAATGGGTGTCCTAATGCAATCGCCCCACCATTTACATTCACTTTTTCTTCGTCTAATTCAAGTTCTCTGATGACCTGGATTGCTTGCGAGGCAAACGCTTCATTTAGTTCATACAAACCGATATCTGATTGTTCTAGTCCCGCATATTTTAGAGCGAGTGGAACCGCTGCCACTGGGCCGACCCCCATTATTTCTGGAGGGACACCTGCAACTGCAAACGACCGAAACTTGGCGATTGGTGTCAATCCCTCAGCTAGTGCTTTTTCCCGGTCCATGACTAATACGGCCGCTGCACCGTCACTCATCTGTGACGAGTTACCTGCCGTTACCGTACCGTTTACTGCAAACGCAGGTCTTAAAGCTGCAAGAACTTCTGCATTTGTACTGACGCGTACTCCTTCATCCATTGTAAAGAGTGAGGTTTCTTCACGTAGCTTATAGTCCGGTCCAACTGATTTATTTACTACAGGAACAGGAACAATTTCATCAATGAATTTCCCTGTTTCAATTGCTTGTGCTGCCCTTTGATGGCTTCTAATCGAGAAAGCATCTTGGTCTTGCCTTGATATTTCAAATCTTTTCGCCACTTGTTCAGCTGTATGCCCCATTCCCATATAGTACTCTGGAGCTGCTTCAGCAAGCTTTGCATTTGGTCTTACGACGTGTCCCATCATTGGAACAAGACTCATGGATTCGACTCCACCTGCTAATACTGTATCCGCATGACCTAACATAATCTTTTCAGCAGCAAACGCAATCGCTTGTAAACCAGACGAACAATAGCGATTTATTGTAATAGCTGGTACTGTATAAGGAAGTCCTGCCAATGCACCGATATTACGTGCGACATTCATCCCTTGTTCAGCTTCCGGCATTGCACAGCCGAAAATTACATCGTCAATGGTCCCCTCATAACCTGCGCGTTTTAATGTTTCTTGAACGACAAGTGCCCCCAAATCATCTGGACGGACTGTCGCTAAACTCCCCTTTTTCGCTTTTCCTACCGGTGTTCTTGCACCTGCGACAATGACAGCGTCTCTCATCCTTAACCCCTCCCTTTATACATGCAAACTAATTACGTAAAGGTTTTCCTTTTAAAAGCATATGCTGCATTCGTTGCTGAGACTTTGCTTCAGAAACTAGACTTAAAAATGCTTCCTTCTCTAAATCTAGTAAATACTGTTCATCGACTTTTGTTCCGTACGGGACGCTCCCCCCTGCGATGACATGTGCTAATTTTTTTGCGATTTTTAAATCATGCTCTGAAATAAACCCTGATAAATACATCGATTGTGCGCCTAAAAGCATCGTTGCATAGCCTGTTTCACCAACAACAGGAATTTTTTCACGTACTGGCGGCAGATACCCTTCACCATATAGTGTTAACACACGTTGTTTTGCATCGTACAATAAATGGTCACTGTTCATACTTATCTTGTCGCGTTGATTTAAATATTGAAGCTCAAATGCTTCTGCCCCCGAACTTGATACTTTTGCCATCGCGATTGTTTCAAAAACTTTATTTGCAACAGCTTGTAAATCCAAATCCGTATAATTAGGAATACTATTTAATTGTTTAATATAGTATTCTTTGTTTCCGCCTCCACCTGGTATCAGTCCTACCCCAACTTCAACAAGACCCATATACGTTTCACTTGATGCTTGAATACTGCTTGCCGGCAAACATATTTCAGTACCTCCACCTAAAGTCATTGCAAATGGTGCTACAACAACCGGCTTTTGGCTATACTTAATGTTCATCATTGCCTGCTGGAATTGCCTAATGACGAGGTCAATTTCATAGTAATTATCGTCCTGTGCTTCCATTAAAATCATACCGAGATTGGCACCGACACAGAAATTCTTTCCTTGGTTACCAATGACAAGCCCCTTGTAATTCTTTTCTACTTCAGTTATTGCGTAATTAATCATTTGGATGATGTCGAAGCCAATTGCATTGCTTTTTGAATGGAATTCCAATAATGCGACATCATCACCTATATCAATTAAGCTAGCCCCACTGTTTTTCTTAATGACTCCGTTTACTGCTTTTGTAGTTTTTAAGTTAATCACTTTTTGATTTTGCTCGACTTGTCGATATTGTCCATTGTGATAGAAAAATTGAACGCCATTTTCCAATCTGTAAAATGCTTCGTTGCCCTTTTCAAGCATGTTTTTTACCCAGTCCGGCACATCTAAACCTGTCGTTTCCATCAACGTTACTACTTCTTGAACTCCTATTGCATCCCATAGCTCAAATGGGCCTAATTCCCAGCCAAACCCCCATTTCATTGCACGGTCAATCGCAACAATATCATCAGCAATTTCACCGACTAGTTGTGCTGAATAGACAAGGGTCGGTAAGATGATATGTTGGAGTAGTTTACCGGCTCGGTCTTCTGAAAAAATCAGCGTTTTTAATTTATTTTGTAACCCTTTCGCCTGTTTAGCGAATTCAATAGAAGCTGCTTGCAACTTCTTTTTCGGTTCATATTCCATTGTTTGTGGATTTAACTCAAGGATTTCTTTTCCAGATTTATAATAAAATCCTTTACCTGCTTTACTACCTAACCAGCCATTGTCTAGCATTTCCCTCATAAATTGAGGTATTTCAAAGACGTCTTTTTCCTGACCTTGGACTTGGTTATAGACATTGTCTGCCACATGTGCAAAAGTATCTAAACCAACAACATCAAGGGTTCTGAATGTTGCGCTTTTTGGTCTCCCGATTAATGGGCCAGTGATTGAATCAACTTCACCTACACTGTAACTACCAGATAACATCTCGTTAACTGTGACAAGTAAACCATATGTTCCAATCCGATTCGCTATAAAATTTGGGGTATCTTTAGCGATAACGACTCCTTTTCCAAGAGTGTCCTCGCCAAATGTTTTCATAAATGTTAGGACTTTTTGATCTGTATTTGCTGTAGGAATTAGTTCTAATAACTTTAAATAACGAGGAGGGTTAAAAAAATGTGTGCCAAGGAAGTGCTGTTTAAAGTCTTCTGTTCGCCCTTCTTGCATGGCCTCAACAGAAATTCCAGAAGTATTTGAGCTAATAATGCTCCCTTGTTTGCGATACCTGTCGACGAGTGCTAAAACCTTTTGCTTAATCGCTAAATTTTCGACGACTACTTCGATAATCCAATCAACCTCAGAAAGTTTATGCATATCGTCATCGAAATTTCCTGCCTCAATTAAGTCAAGGTTCTTTTTTACGGTTAGAGGTGCTGGTTTTTGCTTTAGTAGCTTTTTTCTTGAAGTATTGGAGAGACGATTTCTAACTTCACTATCGGCTAAAGTTAAGCCTTTATTTTTTTCTTCATCAGTTACTTCATGTGGAACGATATCTAACAGTAAAACAGGGATGCCGATATTTGCTAAATGCGCGGCTATACCTGATCCCATTACACCGGAACCTAGTACAGCAGCCTTTTTAATGCGGTCAATCATGCTTTTTCCCCCTTTTTTTGAATGAATACTCATTCATTTTGGCTGTATAAAAAAATAACTCGTATAACTTTGAGTTCTTACTATTAAATATAAAAGATTTCCATTATTTCTTCAATACATTTCCTCCTATTTTTAAATAAGAGGGTTCCCTTTTGGTCATTCTAATCACTTAGGGAGGTGATATGAAATGGCACGTCTAAAAAAGAATCCTTCGAGAGCCGGGGTTAGTGCAGCTAGTGTAAAAGGAAATGCTGGCCCTACAGTTGAAAAAGCTGGTGGCGGTAAACGTACTAGCCAGAACCAGCAATATAAACAGCATAATATGGACCATGATTAATAAATAGCTTGCTGAGTAGTTGCTCCATAAGAGAAGGTTCCTGCTTCTGTTATGGAGTTTTTTAGTTTATTTCCGAAACAACCCTTTTAAAACAAAGGCTACATTCGCTGGTCTCTCTGCTAATCTTCTCATAAAATAACCATACCAATCCGTTCCGTACGGGACATAGACACGCATTCGATACCCTTCCTTCACAAGCTCAAGCTGTTTTTCAGGCCTTATCCCGTAAAGCATTTGGAACTCAAATTGGTCGTTAGAGATACGATGTGTCTTAATAAGCCTCTTCGTATAATCAATGATTGCATCATCATGTGTTGCAATCGCTGTAAAATTACCATTTAGCAGGTGCATTTTAATGATTTGTTGGAAATTTTGATCAACAGCTTTTTTATCAGGAAATGCAACTTTTGGTGATTCCTTATATGCTCCTTTTA
Source organism: Metabacillus malikii (assembly GCF_030813355.1). Taxonomy (GTDB): domain Bacteria; phylum Bacillota; class Bacilli; order Bacillales; family Bacillaceae; genus Metabacillus; species Metabacillus malikii. The sequence continues at coordinate 97,294 of NZ_JAUSUD010000003.1, read as the reverse complement.
CTAATCGTAAGCTAGCGTTATAGTGATTCAATTCATCAATATCCTGAATCGTCCGGTAGAGATAGGCTTGTAAAACAGTGCCAATATTTTGAAATTCACTACGTAACTGTTTAAATATTTCAAGTGTCTTTTCACATCTTGAATAATCTTCCATATCAATTGTAACAAATACGTTTTCATTCTCAGCAGCACTTAAAATTCTCCTCATATTGCATAAGACAACTTCTTCAGAAATATCTAATCCCATTGAAGTTAGTTTTAATGATAGTTGCGAATTCACAGGATTTCTACCAATCGCTTCAATTGCTCTAATTGCTTGATTTGCTACTTCATTAGCTTCATGTTCATCCTCTATAAATTCTCCTAAATAATCAAGCGTTACATCTAAACCGTTATTGTTTAATTGTTCAATTGCTGTTATGGCTGATTCAATTGTTTCTCCTGCTACAAACCTTGATGCACCAAATTTATGGCCATACTTTTTTGCTAGTTTTGTCATCGTCTTATTTCTGGATAAAAACATGAAAGAGTTTCGAAGTAATTTTTCCATAGTGAAAACCCTCCTCTTTTGTTTTTAGCCCACAGATAAATTGCCTGCACACCTATGACTATACATTTGCTTCGCCTATTAATAGCTTATGTCCACTGGTGTTTATAAGTGATATGGCACTTTAAAAAGAGATGACATTTTTTAAGAGAGGTAATGATTTTCATTAATGACATTAAAGAAAGAGGTGGTTTAATTTCCTCCAAGATAGGTAATATGCTATAAATCCATTTTATTCTGTTTCGAAACGGGATATGTCCTTGTGTAGTGAAAAGATTAATGAATTAGCACAATTTCTCAGTTATTTATCAACAATCACAGTAAATTCATTTTCTGTATGAAAAAGATTTGTTCGTGGGAGAATAAGCTTGAAATTTTGAGGAGGTCGACAACAATGCAAGAACAAACGATGAACCAACAACAAATAATGCAACAGCCGCCTAGTGTCTTAACAACAAAGGACCAAATGTACTTAGCAGATATGCTTTCTTGGAATCTACTTGCAATGAAAAAGGCACACTTTTTTGCGTCACAATGTCAAAACGAGGAATTAATAACTGAGCTTGAACAAGTTGGACAAATGCACAGCCAGCATTATGAAAAAATTTTAAATCATTTACAAATGCATCAACAACCAACATCTGGTTCACAACTTCAATAGGAGTGATTATGTTATGAATGAACATCAAAAAATAGCAAACCAAGAAACGAAAGTACCAACAGGTCCTAGTATGAATGACCGAGATTTTATTAACGATATGCTAGCTACCGAAAAGTATATGACAGGTGCTTATTCAATCGCTTTAAACGAAGCGAGTCATGAGGATTTATACAAGGATATTCAATCAATATTTAATGAAACACAAAATGCACAGCGTCGTCTCTATAATACGATGTTCAAACATGGCTGGTATAAGCTTGAGACAGCAGAGGCTCAGAAGCTGCAGCAAATCCATCAGCAATTTTCAAATTATTTTAAAGAACAGTCACCTTATGGGAACTTAACACAATAATCCTATACGAAGTGAAAATAATCGATAGAAAACAAAAAGGCCGTTCCTCTAACTAACTGATGGAGAGAATAGGCCCTTTTTCGTTATCATTCTTAAGCTTTTAATAAAAACTTGTCTTGACTCATCAGATCCCGGTGTTCATTAACATTCAACATTCACGATTCCTTTGAATTTGATGCTCGATGCTGTTCATTCATTGTTTTAATTTCTTCAATCACTTTTATCATTGCTGCTTTTCCATCAGGATATGACACGTTCCAATGTTTTGCTAACGGAGGCATTGATTTTGAAATATGAGTATAGAGTGCCCACATTTTAACCTTTTCTGTTAATTCCTCAGTTGCTTCCCCTAATAGTAATTCAGTGTATTTTTCAAGTAGACCGTCAAACTGCTTACGAAACTCTTCATCCATGTTTCAACCTCCTGACTATTTATGTTTCTTACATACCAATGGACAATTTTGACAACGGTCTTGATTCGTAGAAGTTAAATAAAATAAGCAACATGTCTTACGCATCCTAAGATTATTTTCTTTTTTTACATAAAATGGTGTTAATGGATTGCTCGTTTCACCGAAAATATCAGCTGATGCCTCATTTATCACATAATGAAAGTCTTTTCGTACAATTTCTCTACGCTCTTCTGACAAAGACTCTTCTAGTAATGATTCATACATCCAAAAAATATATGTCGCAACATTCTCCCAAAGAATCCGCTTAGATAAACGTGCATATTGCGCTATAGCTGTAATGACTTTAGAAATATTCTCACGAAAAAGCTGACTAACAATCGTTGATCGCCATTCATCTCGATCGCCGTTTGGTAATGTAACATCAAGTTTATGAAAATAAAAGCTCGGCAACCAAAAAGGACCTGTATCATTTGTTTGAACGGCTACCTGTTCAAGGGAACTATTTATTCCTTTATCATAATGACTCATCGCATGTAAAATAAGTGCTGCTAAAAATGCATAGCTTTTCACTAACATTGAACCAATGACATGTTGCTTATCTGTGTTCAACTTGTCCGCTAAATCCTCGTGGAAAATGGCCTGTAATTGTTCAGGACTTAAAAAGTCTACACCACTTCTAGATTTTGCGGCTTTTTCCGTGGATAACCGGAATTTTTTTAACGCCTCTATTTCAGTATGTGTTAACATCGTCATTTAAACTCCTAATCATAAAATTACCCATCGTACCTCTTATTATTTTAGCAAAGAGTGATGAACCTGAAAATCATTTTCATTTATGTATCTATTTAGCGTTCCCCGTAGACTTATATCCAGATACTAGTCAATAAAACATTCTTCCTTAATATATCAGTTTATATAATCTAAATTAATAGTTCAAATGAATGACCATTAGGTAAATAGACGCATTTATCATAACTATTTAATAAGTATAAATTCCTGAATATGACAATATATCGTTTCATGTCGCCTTTTTCCTTTATAATGTGTTAGGTAAATAATCAGCAAAGGTGTGAAACTGGTGGATAACAAAAAATTAGTATTAGCAACTATGTTAGCGACATCGTTACTTTTGTCTGCTTGTGGTAGTAAAGAAGAAGCCGCAAGTGAACCAAAGGAAGAGGAAAAAAAGACCGAAGAAGTAAAGAATGAAAAAGACTCTTCAAATGAGGAAGAGAAAGAAATAGAAAAAGAAGAACCTAAAAAAGATGAAAATGAAAAAGAAATAAGTGATAATGAAGTATTTAATCCAACTATCGGCGAAGAAACAGAGGGAAATGTTGAAGTTATCTATACAAATCCTTCCGCAAACTTCATTCATGATTTGGATGGATTTAAAATTGCTGTAGATAAATACCAAATCGTTAAGGTTAGTGATATTAACGAAGCTACCAAAAGTTACTTTGACGACCAAATTGAAGGCTACGTCGTTACAGCAAATGTAACAATTGAAAATGGTACAGATAAACAAATGTATTTTAACAATGTACATAAAATCCAAATGACAAGTGATTTTGATTACATCTCAGCAAGAACGAACTATTTCATTGCTGAAGATAAACAAATTTCGAATAATAAAAAAAGTGAAACAGTCTCATTATACGAACCAGGTGAAAAAGTTTCAGGCCTACTCACATTTGTTTTCACAAACGAAGAATATGAAACATTAAAGACTGTAAAGCCAAAGTATATTATTGAAGGTGGATTAGCAGATAATCCAGAATTTAAAGGCAGTAACGGAGCTGAGTCACCAGCTTACGACTTCATCTATAGTGATGAACAAGCGAAGGAAGTTTCCGAGCAACCTAATTTTTATCAAGATCGACTAACGACTGATAATATGGCTGATAAGAAAATGATTTTCGAAAAGCTGGATATCAATGATACTCAACAAATTGATAAAGTAAATATCACTCTTGAAGGTGTTCAATATACTGAAGTTCTTCCAACTGAAGCAAACAAAGAGAGATTCGTAAATTTCGGGGACAACGGTATCGTTGCTTTAACAGTTAAGTTGAAAATTGATAATCAATCTGACATCCCGCTAAATCTTAGCAGCCTTGGAACAATTTTGAGTGTTGATGACAATCGTGCAAGAGTTTTAAGTCAAGGCATGGTAGAGCCTAGTGACCCTCGAGAAATTGTAGCAGGTGCTCAAGGTGAAAAGCTTCATGTGTTCTTATTTAGAAAAGATGAATTTGGCATCTATAAGAAATTTACAATGGAGTTCGGACCATTTAAATTAGAAAATGGTCAAGATGCATTTAAAGGCAGAAAATTAACATTTGAATTACCACGATAAACATCACTATTTTACTTGCTAGTTTCTTCAATTATCAGCAAAATAATCAATCATTAACAGGTCCAACTCTTACTCAAACATCAATTATAGAATGAAATGCAAACCAACATTCTATAGAAGTTTTGAAAAAGGAGTTGGACCTTTTTCATTCATACTATCCTATTAATATATCTTCCTTTGGATATGAAATTTTGCAATGTGATTGTTTCGTTAGTGAATAGATTAGAGTTAATGGACCTAATTTTCCTAGAAACAACAATATAATCAATATCTGTTTCCCAAGTGGCGACAAATTGTCTGTAATCCCTGTTGAAAGACCTACAGTACTAAATGCTGAGACAACCTCAAATAAAACCACGATAAACGACGTATGTTCCGTAACCATTAATATCATAACTGCCACAATGATTATAATTGAACTAATCATAGTAATAGCTAACCCTTTTAAGAGGACATCTTGAGAGATTTTCCTTCTCCATATCGTTATTTCAGCTTTACCTTGTAAAAATGCAAATGTAGCTAAGAAAATGATGAAGGCAGTCGTTACCTTAATTCCACCTCCAGTTGAACTACTCCCTGCACCGATAAACATTAAAATAACAGTTAGAAATAGAGTCGATTCATGTAAACTCCCAATGTCGATTGTATTAAAACCGGCAGTCCTAGGTGATACTGCTTGAAAATACGATGCCCACAGCTTTTCTGATAAAGATAATTCACCTAATGTTTTTGCATTATCGTATTCTAGTAAAAAGATCATGAACATAGCGAATAGATTTATAACGATTGTCCCTACAAGCATCATCTTCGTATGCAGTGTCAGTTTTTTATAAGTGCGCTTCTGATATAAATCAATTAATACAGTAAAACCAATTCCCCCAATGATAATAAGGGTTGTAACAACTATATTAACAAGGGGATCTCCTACATACGCCATTAAGTTATTGGGCATAAGAGCCATTCCTGCATTATTAAAAGCAGAAATCGCATGAAAAAAACTATAAAACAAACCTCTATATACGCCATACTGTGGTATCCAGCGAAACGCAAGAATAAACATAGCGACAAGCTCAATTGTAATAGAGAAAACAAAAACATATTTTACTAGCTTTAACATACCGCCAATAGATGTTTGATTAAATGCATGCTGGAGAACAATCCGCTCCTTCATTCCAATCCTTTTCCCTAGCATCATAAAGATAAAAATCCCAAAGGACATAATTCCAAGCCCACCTAATTGAATGAGAATCGCAATAATAAATTGGCCTGTTAAAGTGAATGTCGACCCGATATCGACTGTTGCTAGTCCGGTGACCGTCATGCTTGAAGTCGCAGTAAATAACGCATCTAAATAAGTAATCGATGTATGCGTCGAAATGGGTAACTTAAGTAGGATGGTTCCCATTCCGACTGAGATAAGAAACACGAGCATTAATAACTGTGAAGGATTGAGCTTAACGACCCTTTTTGTTTTCATGATTACATGCCTGCTTCTTCAAAATGGATAATATCCTGATTCTTACCGATTATTAGCAATACATCCCCAAGAGCGATTTTTTCATCTACGCTAGGTGATACGCAAATATCTTCACCACGCTGGATGCCAACAATATTACAGCCGTATTTTGTAGCAATATTTAAGTCAGACAATGTTTTATTGCATAATTTTTTCGTTGCAACAACTTCTACTAAGCTATAATCTTTTGATAACTCAATATAATCAACCATCTTTTCAGATATAATGTGATGTGAGATTCGTTTTGCCATATCTCTTTCCGGATGAATAACTCGGTCAACACCAATTTTTTCGAGCACTTTGTGATGATAATCATTTTGAGCCTTCGCCCAAACCTTTGGTACTCCTAATTCTTTCAGAAGTAGAGAGGTTAAAATACTCGCCTCTAAGTCATCACCAAATGATACGAATGCATGGTCCACATTTCTTACCCCAAACTGTTTTAAAGCATTTTCATCGACTGCGTTAGCTTTTACAGCATGTGTAGCGTATGGAGCATATTGTTGAATTTTTTCATGTGATTTATCGATTGCAAGAACTTCAATCCCCAACTCGTGGAACTCTTTCACAAGGCTGCCGCCAAAACGACCTAATCCAAAAACAGCAAATTGCTTTTTATTCACAAAAACTCCTTCTTTCACCGATATCTCAGTTTTCCATTAGTGTTTGATTATTAACGAAATTGTATTCGTTTTTGCAATTCATATACACTAGTAAGTCCAATAAATCTTGTTGTCAAAACGACATTACCCGAGATTGTCTAAATTAATTGCGTGGACCTCCTTTTGTGTCTACCTACCAGTTTATGAATACTGATAGACGTGAAAAATCCACAAAGGTATATGACCCCTTGTGGATTTTTTGAAACTTTCACAAGTTCACTCCCTCAATACGCTGACGAGGTTAGCTGTCGGATTCGGGCAATGAGAGTTAGCCCTACGCTTAACTTTAATAGATTAAGCGATTCACCCCTAAGTCATTAAAGGACTACAATAGTTGGGTCCCCCGTTCCTAATAGGATTTAGCGATATTTATTTAATTGATGAAAGTATCTTACTCCCTCTACATGCTTGCAGTAAAGGTATATATTAAATTAAAAATGGCCAAATAGCCCAATTTCAAGTCATTTTATCGCTTACATACTCTATTCTCTCAGCAATACGTTTTTTTTTATTCAAAGTTTGGTTTTTAGTTTATATTTTATTTGAACCGATACAGTGTGTTTGCTTTTTTATTTGAGGTCACGCCGTTTCTCAGTTTCAGAGACAATTAACGCACAAGTCGCATCACCTGCAATGTTTACAGATGTACGCGCCATATCCAGCAGACGGTCAATACCGATTATCAAACCAATTCCTGCTACTGGTAAATTCACTGAACTTAATACCATCGCGAGAAGAATAAGCCCAACACCAGGAACTCCAGCAGTACCAATGCTTGCTAATACTGCGGTTAGAACTACGGTAACTAACTCCATAAAAGTTAAATCTACATGATACACTTGGGCAATAAATATTGTCGCAACACCTTGCATAATTGCTGTTCCATCCATATTAATTGTCGCACCTAAAGGTTGAACAAAGCTACTAACTGACTCTGATACATCGAGCTCTTTTTGAGCAGTTTCCATCGCAATTGGCAATGTAGCATTACTACTTGATGTACTAAATCCAACAACCATAACAGGTGCGAATTTAGTAAAAAATTTGATTGGGCTATATTTTCCTAAGAAGAAGATTGCGGAACCATAGGTAATCACTGCATGGATAAATAGTGTCAACAACACGACGAACATATATAAGCCCATTGCTTTTATAGCAGATAAACCTTGACTACCTATCGCTGACGCAATTAAACCGAATGTGCCGTATGGAGCAAATTTCATAACAAAATGTACTAAAAACATCATTAATTCATTACCCTGCTCACATATTTCTAATAACTTATCAGCTTTCTTACCAAGCATCGTTATCCCTAAGCCGATAAAAAGAGAAAAGACAATAATCTGTAGCATATTACCTTCAACGAAAGCTTGAATCGGATTCGCAGGAATGATGTTTAATAATGTTTCCGCGGTAGATGGAGCCTCTTTCGTTTCGAATGTTACACCTTCTGTTTGGAATTCCCCAACATTCCCTGGTTTTATGATGCTAGCTAATGTAAGTCCGATTGTAATGGCAATCGCTGTTGTAACCATAAAAAAGCTGATTGTTTTCAAACCAATTCTTCCTAATTTTTTTGGGTCTCCTAGACCTGTTACACCAAGGGTAATCGAGAAGAAGACGATAGGCACGACGAGCATCTTTATCAAATTTAGAAAAGTCTGTCCAAGTGGGTTAAATAGATACGTATCCAAAAATGGAAAGGTTGAAGGAATCAATAAATTTATGAATAAACCAACGAGCGCTCCAGTCACTAACCCAATCATTATTTTCGTCGCTAGCTTCATATAAATCACCTCATCTCTGTTTCTAAAAACTTTCTGACATCATATCTATTTCTGCCTCCTGCGCTGAAGATAGAAATACCGTAATCTTAAAATACAACGAATCTATGTGATAATTTTCATGACTTAGCATTGATTCAAAATTTAACTCATTGCATTACTTTTTCAAATATCGCCATCCTTTATACATTCTTTGGCTTTTATACATATTTCCCTGACTGATTAAACTTAAACCTGTTTCATTCCCTCTTACTTCCGAGAAAAGAAAAAAAGACTAAACCGTTATGGCTTAGTCTTTACCGAACTGATTTCAGTTTTTACTGTTGATTTGTTGACTTCATGATCTTCTTCGTCCATTAAACCTTTTGTAGCCATTTTAAATTCTCTCAATGTTTTACCTGCAGCTTTCCCTAGTTCTGGAAGCTTTTTCGGTCCAAAGAGCAATAGAGCTACAAATACAATAAGCATGATTTCGCCAAAGCCTAAATTCATATTGAACACTTCTTTCTTTAAGCTTACTATACATCCACAGACAATAAATAACATTATCTTTTGCCTAAATTATAATCGATAGCGCGGCTATATGCAAAATCTTTATCAGGAACGTTATTTACAGTTTAGGCAATTCAAATTTGAGTGTATTTAACAAAAGGATTTTTTCTAAAAGATTGTGGATTTTTGCACTAACCTTTTATTAAGGGTTTGTTGGAGCGTAAGTGCGAGACTCCTGCGGGATGCGTGGGAGAGGTGAGACGTGAGCAGGCGTTTACGCTGAGGAATACGAAAAGCGTAGGCGGCTTGCCCATCGACGTACAAACTGGAGGGGCATCGACTGAGATAAAGGAATCACGATGAGCCGAATGGCGAATCGATGATGACTTATCGTAGGGAGGTGACCTGAAGTTTGCTTGTTCGTGCCGCCGGAGCTAGACAGGCTCACCACCCACCCCGCGGAAAGCGAGTACTGTAGCGGAGGCAAACCCTAAACGACAACTCAGTTAAAAGCAACAATGTTTACGAAAACAGCCTAACAAAAAAAAGTATCAAATTAAAGTCTTCTAGTTTGTGTAAAAAACACACCAGCCAATAAAAAGGCAATAACTAATGAAATCGGTACGATAAACCGCAAATGGTCTTCTGTTTCTTTTTGGTTTTCTGCCGTGACTTGTTCACTCTTTAGCTTCTTACTCGCTTCCTCAGTTTCAATCAATGTCAGAGGTTTTGTCATAATTGTTCTGCCATCTTCCCCGGTAATGACAAGCTTGCCAGATGGGAGAACTTTTTGATTCGTCACTTCTCCAATTTTCTTCGTAAACATAACATCCTCATTTACCGTATATTGCTTATTGTTTTCATCTTCGAATTGTTTCGTTGCAATCATTTCTGTTTCAAATTGCTGAAAGCCATAGTCAAATAATTTTGTCGTATCCTCATAAGTTTGATGATCATACATCGTATTCAAAACAACGGCAATTAAACTAATATTTTCTTGCTCAGCAGTCGTTACTAACGTGAAACCTGACTCATTTACAAAGCCATTCTTTCCACCCGTAATTCCCTCATAAGATGAATCTCTTACCATTAAATGATGATTAATAATCGTTGTATCCCAGCTCTCACCTTTCCATGGTAATTCCTTTGTGTTGAAAATCTCACGAAACACATCATTTTTCATGGCATATTGAGTAATTTTCGCCATATCTGCTGCTGTCGTTACATGTTCAGGGTGAAATAGCCCGTGCGGATTTGAAAAATGAGTCTTTTTAACACCAATTGTTTGTTTTAAATAGTCATTAAAATCTATTACAAATTGCTCAAGTGTACCACTCAAATGTTCAGCAATTGCAACACCGGCGTCATTACCGGAATTTATCAACAGACCTTGTACAAGCTTTTTCAAAGGTACCTGTTCTCCAGGTTCTAAATAAACTCTCGTCCCATCAACATATCTCGCTTCTTCACTTACTGTCACAATGTCATTTAAGTTTCCCTTTTCAATAGCATAGATGGCTGTAGCAATTTTTGTGATACTAGCCGGCGCTAAAGGCTCTTGACTGTTTTTTTCATAAATAACCTGACCTGATTTCTCATCAATTAGAATTGCAGACTGACTGATTAATTGCAAATCGTCACTTGAATTTGCACGAATTATATTTGGGTATAAGCTTAAACATATTGTAAAAATCATTAGAAATGCTACTGATTTATTTATCATTGTCCAATACCTCTCATTTTTATCAATCCACTATAGAATACCAAGTGACAGCATAAAAGATCAATGTCAAGAACTAGAAATCCTAGGACAATAGTTCTAATATTAACATTATTCTTCTTCATTTTGATAAGTCCGCTTCGTTCATATATACCAAATAATTGAGAAAGAAAGGAAGTTGCTAACTTCATAACAAATGGATAACAAATTGACAATCGTAATAATGGTAATGTCTTTATTACAATTCCCTGCCTGAACGGCACCGATTTTGGTCATAACATGTTGTCATTATATTTGATAAGAAGGAAGTCCTATTTCTTAAAAAGATTTTTTACACTTTTTTACGTTGCAGGCAATTTTGGTATTTTGGACTAGTTCGATATTGAATTAGTAATATCTATGCTTAAGCTAATTTTATGTAAATCCTATTCTTGAAGTTTGCTATATTGAAAATGTTCGAAGAAAGGTGAGAATCGTGTGTTGTCTACGAGGCTAGCTTTCTAAATATAAGTAGTCATAGGAAAACTTTTTACAATTCAATTATTCCTATGTTTACTTTGAGGGGTCTAAATCTCTCATGTTATGTTCATGATTTTTTTCAACTGGAATGCTACCACCACTTAACTAATCTACAATTCAGTATCAATTATGTTTATCAAAATGAGTATTTGTGCAACAATAGTTTTAATGTTTACTATTGAAATTGATATATCGGAGGTGTGGACCCCTGTCTCAAAAAACAAAAAATGATATTGCTTGGGAGACGTTGTTTGACCGTCATCATATACTTCATCATATTAATCGTGACGGCTATTATAAAATTTCAGCTCGTGATATCCGCATGGAACGTGAGCCTCGGTTAATGTGTAAGTTTGACCATCGCATACATTTAGCAAAACCTTTTAAAGATTATAAATTGTCGATTCTCCCTATTTCCCGTTCAGAGTATATCATCGGCAGCTTTGAAATCTTTCAAACAGTAAAATACAACAATGAGCTCACGCCGACGCGCGTTAGTATTCCAGATTTTATTGATACGATAAAAAAGGACGACCTTTATTCAGAGAGCTCGGCACTTCATGCTGCTCATGTTTCCGGTATGTTTCAACGATTATTAGGCTTGCAAAATGATGTACCCTTACTTCAAACAGTTTCAGGTCGTATGGGTTCAAAAAACTTTCACTTTGATGTAAATCTTGTAAAAGGTGGTTCATTTCCAATCAATGTAGAGAGTGCGCAAATTGAAATCGATGGCGGATATGAATCGAAAGAAGATTTTGTTATTGTCGAGGCTAAAAAGGAGATGGTGAAAGACTTTAATATCCGACAGCTTTTTTACCCTTATCGTGTTTGGAGTAATCGAACAACGAAAAGAATACAGCCGGTTTTTTTCACGCATTCAAATGATATATTCAGTTTCTTCATCTATACGTTTGACAATGCTGATACGCTAGGGTCAATTCGACTTGTTGAACAAAAGGATTTTGTTATCAGTGATGAGAAAATATCAATTGAAGAGATTGTTGCAATTACGCGGAATACACAAATTGTACAAGAGAGTCGCGAAATACCCTTTCCACAGGCAGATACTTTTGAACGTGTTGTTGATTTGTTAGGCTTATTGTACGAGAAGAATTTGACAGCTAATGATGTAGCAGAAAATTATGATTTTAATATTAGGCAGTCCTATTATCACGCAGATGTTGGTGTCTATTTAGGACTAGTCGAAAAGGTCAAGAAAGAGAGGATTACATACTTCCGCCTAACTCAAAGAGGGAGAACATTCATGTCAATGTCGTTCAAGCAGAAGTACCTCGCTCTTGTTACGTCGATAATGGAGCACGCCCCGTTTAAGGTTGCATTTTTGGAATGGCTCCAAAATAATCGCCGTTTAAGTACAGAGCGTTGCATCCAAATTATTAAAGAGCAAAATGGCAATGTAAATCCAGATACATCAACAATTAAACGTCGGGCACAATCAGTCAAAAAATGGTCTGAATGGATTTATCGCTTGACTCAGTTATAAAAAGCTCAGCCCTTATGCCCGAGGGTCTGAGCCTATTTTTTGGTACTATGTAATGCTATTTATGTTTCTTCGGCATTTTTTCTGAAGAATGGACATTTTCTTCCATCATGCCATCTACAGTTCCTTCCATATAATTATCTGAAGCCTGTTCATGTGTCGTTGCCAGACCTGATGATAATTGATTATCACGTCCATAATCCTCCACCTCAAAAAATTTACCAGCTAATTTTTCATTTTCTTTTGATTTTGTCATTTGAAACATACCTTTCATTATTATTTTAGGAAGGGTCTACCTCGTCATTTGACAATGTGACTACTTTTGTTGATTCACCCTCTGCTACTTCTGAAGATGTTGCTTTCTCATTAAGTTCTTCATCATCATCTATACCAGGTGCAACTTTATCGACATCGATGTCATATTTATTCTTTTTCATTCTTATCACCTCTCGCCATTTATCATCCCCAAACGATTGCTAAATTATCATGTTCATTACACCTTTAATGGTAAACATTTAGTACGCAAAAAAGCTGGCCGATTGACCAGCTTTCTATCTATATAAACAGTAACGAAGGGTTCCTATTTAAGATTTACGCATTTGTTGCATCTCGATTTGTCAATTTTAAAGACACAGTCATTTTTTCACCATTACGGTAAATCGTTAATTGAACTTCTTCACCTATTTTAGTTTTCGTATAAAGGTATTTTCGCAAGCTTGTTGCACTGGATATTTCCTCTCCATTCATTGCAACAATGACATCCTGTTGTTGTAGGCCTGCATCCATCGCTGGTGAATTTTGTGAAACACTACCAACAATTACACCTTCCTTTACATCTTCAGGAAGCTTCATATTTTGCTGTAAGTAGTAGGCTGGTACTTCACTCATTTCAACTAGCCCTACACCAATGAATGGCCGTTGGATTTTTCCACCCTTCATCAGTTCATCTACAATAGGAATCACTTCGTTACTTGGAATTGCAAATCCTAAACCTTCCACACCACTTTCACTTATTTTTAAACTATTAATTCCAATTACTTCACCCTTCATGTTAATAAGAGGGCCACCACTATTACCAGGATTAATTGCGGCATCTGTTTGGAGAACCGTCAATGCCCAATCTCCTTCCGAAGTGGTTACATCGATTGTACGGTCAACACCACTAATAATTCCTTGTGTGACAGTTCTTGAAAACTCCTCACCTAATGGATTTCCGATTGCAATCACATTTTCACCTGTCCGGAGATTATCCGAATCCCCAATATCAGCTACAACAGAAACATGCTTAGCATCTATTTTTAAAACAGCTATATCTGTTAATGCATCTGTCCCTACTAATTCCGCATCGACCTTGTCACCACTAAACAATGTGACTTGGATTGATTCAGCACCTTCTATGACATGATTATTTGTAATGACGTAACCTGCATCACCTTCTTTTTTGAAGATAACTCCTGAACCTGTACCACTTTCAACACTTTCACTATTAGACCTTTGTGAGAAATTTCCGAAGATATCTTTACTGTTTTGTGTTTGAATATTTGTAATTCCCACTATCGCTGGTGAAAGACTATCTACAATATCGGCAATCGAGTTCGCCTGATTCGATAGCTGCTCTGTTGAAATAACTGCAGATTTTGAATTGTCGATTTGCTCAAACGTTTCTACTGATGCAGCATTCGCGTTTGTACTCGGTTGTTCAGATTGTGACGTTGAATATGTTGTTACACCTAAAACTAAGGCACCACCTATTGCCCCGCTTATAAGTGAATTTAAAAATGGCTTTATACTTCGTTTCGGTTTCACTTTTTCAGTCGTTAAATCTGTTTCATCATAATATCCCATCATCTATTCCTCCTAGTTGTTATGCTCCTTGTGTGCTTACATATCCGCCGATTATGATTAAAGCAATAAGTAACGAAACTCCTGTAAATAATACCGCTCTCATATTAATGTTCATTTATGACCCTTCTTTCGTTTAATAATTTAGATTGGGTTTACCGTAATAAGATATATAAAATGTCTATTGTTAGGCTATTTTTATAAGTAACGTCCTTTACATGTATTACTATACGCAATGAGTTTGGGAGAAAAATGAGAGAATTGTGGGAAATTGTGAAATTCAACAACATCTTAGCTTTTTAGCTACAAAATCAACTTGTTGGATGTATAATAGCAACTGAGAGGATGTGAAAGCATGACTTATACCATCTACTTAGTAGAAGACGAAAACAATCTAAATGAACTATTAACGATGTATTTAAAAAATGAAGGTTGGCTCGTCACATCCTGCACGACAGGGATGGAGGCAAGAAACCTTATCAATAATCCCCCGAATTTATGGATTTTAGATATTATGTTACCTGATATTGATGGTTACCAACTTATTCGGGAAATTAAAGCTGCCACACCGAATGTACCTGTTATTTTTATCTCTGCACGCGATGCCGATATTGATCGTGTGCTCGGACTGGAATTAGGTAGTGATGATTATATTTCTAAGCCGTTTCTACCGAGGGAGCTTGTCATTAGAGTCCAGAAATTATTGTCGAGAACGTATTCAGATGAATCCTCTGACGTAGTCATCTTGCCACCTTATCAAATTAACGAACAAGTTCGTATCGTTTCAAAGGATGGAAAAGAAATAAACCTTACCTCAAAAGAATTTGATTTATTACAATTGTTTTTGCATAATCAAGGGCAAGCATTTTCAAGAGATCAAATTTTAGTCAATTTATGGGGTACTGATTATTTTGGTACTGACCGGGTAGTCGATGATTTAGTCAGACGACTTCGTAAAAAGATGCCTGATTTAAAAGTAGAAACGATATATGGATATGGCTATAGGATGTTAAAGGGATGAAAAATAAATCACTAGCTTTCCAAATCTGGATTGTCTTTTCAGGAATCCTTGTTGCGATTTCGTTATTATTACTTATCCTATTTCCGACAACATTACGAAGCTTCTTTACGAAGGAAATATACAAAACGATTGAAAATGAACAGCTGATTGTCACGGATTACCGCGGCTCGAACATAGACCAGGACGATTTATTAGTCGAAATCCAGAAAGATAGGTCTGTTTCACATATGGTAATCCCAATGCAGCGGTCATTTATTTATGATGGTGAATTACCCATTCAGTTTATTAAACGAACTCAAGAACTCGCAGCAAATCAATCACGTTCTGTTGCTAGATATGAAGTGAATTTAAAAGACCAAACACTCTTTTATGTCATTCGGAAAATTATCTATGACGGTGAGGAAAGCTATTTACTTTCCTATTCGTGGGATTCGTATCGAAACGCACTTGTATACACACTTTTTAAACAACTAATGCTTGTGATGTTTTTTGTATTTATACTAAGTTGGATTCCGTCAATATGGCTTTCTAAGTATTTATCGAAACCACTCGTCAAGCTGGAACGACATGTACAAAAATTCTCAGAGCAGCAATGGTATGAACCTGTTGAGGTCGACCGCAATGATGAAATTGGGCGTCTAGGACATACAATTGAAAACATGCGCCAGCATTTAATCCGTAAAGACGAAGCACAGCAAACATTATTGCAAAATATATCTCACGACTTAAAGACACCTGTTATGGTGATTCGAGGGTATGCACAATCTGTCAATGATGGGATTTACCCAAAAGGAGATTTAACAAGTACGATGGATGTTATTGAGGAGGAATCTGAAAAGCTTGAAAAGAAAATTAAGGATCTCCTCTATTTAACAAAATTAGATTTCTTATCAACAAAAACACCAGCAAAAACACCTTTCCGACTCGACCAGCTAGTTTATGAAGAAGTTGATCGTATAAAATGGGCAAAACCTGAACTCGAATGGGATATTACACTAGAGGAAGCCACCGTTCTTGGTGAAAGTGAACAGTGGGAAAAGCTAGTTGAAAATCTTTTAGAAAACTCACTACGGTATGCGGTAACTGTTATTTCGATATCGATTAAAAATACTGATAACCAAATCGTTTTACGTTTTTGGAATGATGGCCCAATGATTGATGAAACGATAAAAGATAAGCTTTTTGAACCTTTCGAAAAGGGCCATAAAGGAGAATTTGGTATTGGCTTAAACATCGTAAAAAGAATTGCCAATTTACACAATGCAAGTGTATCTGCTGAAAACGAGAATGACGGGGCTGCCTTTTATGTAAAGCTACCAAAAGAGAATAAGTAAAACGGGTGCCATCATTGCACCCGTCTCGTTTTTAAAGGTTAGCTTTTACATTCGCTCGTCTTTTCAATTCTTCAATGACTTCCGTATGTTTTTTATTATCTAAGTTATAGAAATTAATATCGACCATCGCTAATAAAAGTATTACTGCTGGAATGACCGCAGTCGCAATCAATATTCCTAATAACGCATGTGATGTTTGTGTCTCATTTGCAACATACCCAAATTGAGATAAAATCACACCAGGTATAGCCCCACCTAATGCCATTCCACATTTAAAGAAGAAGCCGATAATTGCATAAATTAAACCGCTTAATCGTTTGCCTGTTACATATTCCCCATATTCAATCGTCTCAGGAACTAACGCCCACATAAATGCACCGGCAGTCAATGTTCCTAAAGCGGTTACAACACGGGAAATCAATATTAAACTAACCATACTAGTAGGGATAATTAATAATGATAATGTACCAATAATACTTAATATAAGTGATGCATTTAGCAATACTTTCTTACCGAGCTTTTTATTAAGATATGGAATTAATGGAATACATAAAAATGCTGGTAATGACCCTAATACTGTATATAATCCGACTAAATCCTCTCTCCCCATATTATATGTCACAAAGTAAACGCCGATGGAACTACTAATTGAGTTAACCCCAAAGATGAGGACAAAGAAAATGCTCAAAACAACAAGTGGTCTATTTTTTCTAAATTGCTCAAAAATATCTGAGAATTTAACCTTTTCCTCACTAACCGGTTTTACACGTTCCTTTGTACTAAAGAAGCAAAATAGCAGTAAAATCGCCCCAACAGCACCGATAATCCCCATCGTTAGCTGCCAGCTTCTTGACGGACTTGTAAATTCTCCAAAATAGCCTGATAAATAAGGAACAAAATAAGAAACAATCACACCACCCAAGTTAGCAAAAATCATTCTTACCGAGGTTAAACTAACAATTTCACTATTATTTGCCGTTATGGCAGGTGTTAATGCTGCATATGGAACATTGACGAATGTGTAAACAATTGAAAGCCCAACATATGTAACGTACGCATAAATTAATTTTCCACCTTCAGTAAAGTCTGGTGTTGTAAAGCAAAGGAAAGCTAACCCAGCAAACGGAATAGCCCAATACAATAAATAAGGTCTAAATCGCCCAAATCTCGTATTAGTGCGGTCAACTAACGCCCCTACTAATGGATCACTTATCGCATCTATAATCCGGACAACAAAGAACATTGTAGCAGCAGCACCCGCTGATATCCCATATATATTTGTGTAGAAGAATAATAAATAAATAGAAATCGTTTGATAAATTAAGTTACTTGCTAAATCACCTGAGGCATAGCCTACTTTTTCTACTAATCCAATTTTTGCGGTTAGTTGCAGTGAGGATTGCTTTTGCATCGTATGTCACTCCTTAAGTATTTATCTCGGTTGAAATATGCTTATTTTCCTCTTTTAACTCGCTAGTTACGAATGAAATGGTGCAATTTTCTAGTTGATTATCTGCTCAAGTATTCATGTATACTGCTATCTCACAAGCTTCCACATAGTCCATGTGCTTTGTAAGTGGTTCCAAACAACACTAAATTAGGCTAGTAATAAGCAATAATCTTTAGGCAAATCATAATCAATTAGTAAAAGGCTTACATTTGAGATTAAATATAGAACAATAAGCTGATAAAACGCATACAATTAAACTATCAATTTCTTATACTTTGTATAACCAATAAACTAACTTAGTTAAAAATTTATCATAATTTTGAACTATTATCAACCATTGATTATTAAAAACATGTAGAATTCTTTTCATTAAATTATATGAATAAAATAATATTTTCATAGTAATTGCATTGAATAAGTCGTTCCATCTGTAAATGACCTACGATAAATCACAATGAATAAATATAAGAAAATCAAATAAATTACACTAATTTCCGGACTTTAAACTTAGGGAATCACTTCAGAAAAATTATCATTCAGCCAAAAAAATGTTTCATATTTATTTTGATTCCTATAAGTAGATATCCTATATTATTATATATGAATATTATTTAGTTAGTTTAGTAAACAAAGTAAGTTTGCTAAATATTAGTGCCTACTAGTCTTTCAAATAGAAAAAAAGTGTTGGGCTCATTTATCCAAACACTTTTTTCATTTCTATTTATTGACCATTTTGAATATCTTTTATACTTTTACCACCTAAGAATGCATGGCCTGTCTTAAAAATAGCGACCGTATTAAAGCCCGATTTCTTATAAACCTTTTCGACCTGTTCATTAATTGGTGCAACCCAAAATCGCTCGATTCCTCTTTCCGTTACTACATGTTGCATATGTGTGATTAATTGACCGATCAAGCCTTTTCCACGAAACTCTTTGAGTGTTGCTACACTTTCTAACCTTGCGTCGTGATGATGCTGAAATATACAAGCAGTTGAGCACGGTATACCATTGTAGGACAATAGGTAATGTGTATATGCAGGATGAGCATATTCTGCCTCAAATGCCTGTTCACGAATTTCGCCGCCTAGCTCGTCAATTTGACATTCAATCGCAATCGCATTCTGCTTCGCTGCTTCAGTCGTCACCTCTTCAATCGTTACGGCTGGATGTACCTCGACAGCAACTTTTGTCTCCCAGAGCTGTAAAGGACTCATAAATTCCTCATATTGAAAGCCATCTTCTTTTAGTGCCGCAAGAAACTCCTCGTACCCTTTATTTAAGGTAAGGTAAAATCGCGGTGTTAACTGTTTTTCTTGATAAAACCGAGAAACTTCCTCGATAACTTCATGGTGACTTTGATTAAAAGTCGAAATATATGCATGGTTTGCATCATAGTAATCTGGTTGATGCTCATTATAAGCCAAATAGCCCCAATCCGTATCTACAATATTTGCAAACGATGAAACATACGCACGATCTAGCTGTTCAAATTTCTCTAACATTATCATTTCTCCTTGGAAGCAGGGGGACGGTTCCGCTGCTTCCTTTAAAAAGGAAGCAGGAGAACCGTCCCTCTGCTTCATATTGAACGATGGACACCAATGTAGTAGAATAACTTACTTATTGGGTAAAACAGGATGGTTATGATGACACATATTGTTGTAAATGTTGGTGTTAAGATTGGTTCAAACCAGTTTGTTGGGATTAATTGAAGCACAGTCATCAACATTAATAAAAGATTTGGCACGATACTAATGAAAACTGTTTTAGAGAATAGCTCTTTACCCTGGACTCCGTATTCCTTGCCAATTTCAAATCCGAGAAGCATCCAAAAAACGGTGTAAACTATAATAATCGTTGATGGAATTTGTGCTAGTAAGCCCCAAGCATCGGAAAAAACAGAATCTTTATACAGGTGGTAGCAAATCGTAAATATTGCTCCAACGATAAAAAACATAAAATTGCAGACAACAAAGTGACGGCTTACAAAGCTCATAGGTGCAATTTCTTGATATTGTTTTGCAATTTCTATTGGATTACCTAGCTTACGGATTACATCTTCCACAGATAGATGAGGGTGGTCTAATAACATTTCTTCTATATGCAACTCATATTCTCGAATAATTTCCCTTTTATCGACTGTTTTCGGCAATGCTTTTTCTAGAGTTTGAATAAAGTCTGCTTTAGCATTTCTCAAATTGAATCTCTCCCAATAATGCCATTCATCATTGAGACAAATTTGCCCCATTCCTTTGTTTTTTCATGTAATATCTGCTTGCCTTCTTCTTTAATTTTATAATATTTACGGTCCGGGCCTTTTTCTTGCTCCTGCCAATATATTTCCACATACCCCTTTTTTTCTAACTTGTGTAAAGCAGGATATAAAGTTCCTTCTTTTACCTCAAGCGTATTCCCGCTTCTTTTCTCCATTTCCTTCACTAGCTCATAACCGTACATATCCTTTTCATTTAACAGCTGCAATAAAATTAATGAAGTACTACCTTTAATTAATTCTCTATCAAACAATCTTTTCACCTACCTCGGATATTTAGGTACTATCTCTTCCTAATATTACATTTTCATAATAGAAAATCAAGCTTTAAATTGCTTATATCATGGGTTAAGCAGGCTTTTACTCTACTAGTCAGAAATGACATTAACCAGGAACATAAAAAAGACCTATCTCACTTCAAGTAAGTAGGTCCATTAAAGTTCTCACCTATGCATTTTTCACGTGTGTTTCAAACAGTTAACTCGTTTATTACTTGCAATACTCTCGCTGATGTTATAATATGCGCATTACAATCATTCAAAAAAGTTAAACTACATCATACCCTTGTTCTTCAATCGTCTCAACAATTTCTTTATTTGTCACTTTTTCATGATCAAAGCTAACCTCTACCTCACCTTTATCCAATATAACTTTTACTGCTTGGACACCGGCTAATTTACTAACACTTCCTTCTACTGCATTCACGCAATGCTGACATGACATACCTTCTACTTTATAAGTTTTTGTTTCCATGTTTAAGTCCTCCTATTTTTTCATTAATCGTTGAATCGTTACTAGTAGCTCGTCAATGATTTCGTCATCGCCTTCTTGAATTCGTTCTACCACACAAGTTCGCATATGTCCCTCGAGAAGAAGTTTCCCTACGCTGTTTAAAGCAGACTGGGTTGCTGAAATTTGCGTAATAACATCGTCACAATACGTATCCTTTTCAATTAATGATTTAATACCACGTATTTGACCTTCTATGCGATTTAGGCGTGTAATTAAATTTTTCTTAACTTTATCTGAATGATGACTGCTTCTATGGTGATCATGGTTATGCTGTTCATGACTATTTTGTTCAGTGCTCAAGGAATCATCCCCTTTTTTTGGTATACTATACCCCTCTATAGTATATAACGATTTATTACTTTTATCTAGAGTTTCTCGTCTTTGATGAAGGCTGTTTTCGTAAACATTGTTGCTTTTAACTGAGTTGTCGTTTAGGGTTTGTCTCCGCTACAGTACTCAGCAATAGCGGGGTGGGTGGTGAGCCTCCTCAGCGTTAACGCTTGCGGGGTCTCACCTCTCCCACGCATCCCGCAGGAGTCTCGCACTCCGCTTCAACAAACCCTTAAAAAGGTTATTGCAAAAAGCCACAATCTTTTAGAATAGAGCCTTGATGAATGAATAATTACTATAAAAATACACTAGAATATGGACTAGTGACAAAATTTAGCTCTTGTCCTACGACTTGATTATCTAATTAAATGAGGTGTAAACATGAAAATGGTTCTTGCCTGCGCTCTACTTATAATATTATCTTCCAACATCTATTCTCATTCACCGATGACACACTCCTGGTATGTTGATGATGATGAGTCATTAATCAAAACGAAAGCTCAATACATTGGTTTGATTGATTCACACTCAATCGAAGTATTTATTGACAGTAAGCCTTTAGCTATTCAAATAACGGAAGCGCAACGGGAAAAAATTGAATCATTCACTCCCAATCAACAGATTACAATTTCTTATTATTATAATGAGTTAACAACCCAGTATATACTAGTTTCGATTCAGTAGATAGCTCGATAGCAAAAGCGTTGTAGCTGGGTATCGAACGTTTAGCCGCTATTCAATATTTCTCCAGATATGAGGCTTGGGGATAACGAAAAAACCCTAGTAAAATACGACCAATTCACAATGAGAATATCATTACGAATAAGATTTTATTTACCAAGGGTTCTATTTTACAAAACATATAAAGGGTTGACCGAGACTACAGCCTGATAGGTGTAGGAAAGGACACCACAGAAGTTTACAACCGAGACTATTTTCATAAGTCAATTGAAGACGGAAATTTTATTTAGTAGTCTGAAGCAAAATTTTCCTCATAGTCGTGATGAAGCCTAAGATTTTGTAAAGTCTGAAACAAAAACAGCTTCATAAAACGGATGAAGACCTTTTCTTTGCAAAACCAGTAACAAAATCGGCTTCATAAAACGCATGAAGACCTTTTCTTTGCGAACTCAGTAACAAAATCGGCTTCATAAATATGATGAAGACCTTTTCTTTGCAAAACTAGTAACAAAATCGGCTTCATAAAACGGATGAAGACCTTTTCTTTGTAAAACCAGTATCAAAATCGGCTTCATAAAACGCATGAAGACCATTTCTTTGCGAACTCAGTATCAAAATCGGCTTCATAAAACGGATGAAGACCTTTTCTTTGCAAACTCAGTAACAAAATCGGCTTCATAAAACGCATGAAGACCTTTTCTTTGCGAACTCAGTATCAAAATCGGCTTCATAAAACGCATGAAGACCATTTCTTTGCGAACTCAGTATCAAAATCGGCTTCATAAATATGATGAAGACCTTTTCTTTGCAAAACTAGTAACAAAATCGGCTTCATAAGAGAGATGGAATTGGATAATTAACATACACCTCAGAAAAACAAGTACTCATACTGAAATCTATCAAAACAACTCTCATTAAAGCAATGATACGAAATTATATCAGACTTTCAAAATGTAGTTCTGACCTTACGATGCTGAAACCTTCGTCCCTGACTCTTTTACGTTATTTTGTTTTCAACTGTTTGTCTAAATAAAACGTCCCAAATGGGATAAAGGATAAAAATACTGCCCAAATGCCCCATAATACGGTCCAGCGTTTTGTGAATTTGACAATTGCGACCATGATGACAAATGCTACGAATAGGAAGCCATGAAGGCCACCGACAATAGTTACTGCAATTGGGATATCTAGGAAATATTTTAAAGGCATCGCTATTAGCAGCAATACTAGATAGGATATCCCTTCTAGTATTCCTAGAAATCGCAGCAACCCTACTGATGTTTTAAACACTTAATCAACTCCAAATTCTCATAAACTATATGCCTATTATACATTGATTCTTTAATAAAATACTAGATTTAAGAGCATTTTTAAGAGGAAGGACATATTGTCTTTCCTCTTAGTTGACTAGATTTTAAATTTATTAATCATCTGTTCAAGCTCTTGAATTGTGCCAGATAATGATGCGGCTAAATCTCCGAGCTCTTCTGCAGAGGCTGATTGTTCTTCTGTTGTCGCTGTTACTTCCTCTGTCGTTGCTGAAGATGCTTCGGCGACTTCAACCATTTCATTGATGGCAATTTCTACTTTTTCTTTATTTTGAGTGATTCTACCGATTGATGCTTCGACATAGTCGATTTCACTAATAATTGAGTTCGTGCCTTCTAAAATATTTTCAAAAGCCTCTTTTGTATCATGAATTGAGTCAGTTTGTTCTTTAAATAATAAAATCGTTGTTTTCACTAAATCAACCGACTTTTTCGTTTGATTTAAAATATTGGCAATTACGGTTTCTATCCGTAATGATGAATTTTTTGTCTGGTCAGCAAGCTTGCGGATTTCCTCTGCCACGACGGAAAAGCCTCGACCTGCAGCTCCTGCTCTTGCTGCTTCGATACTGGCATTCAAGGATAGGAGGTTTGTTTCCTCACTAACACTTTTAATCATTTCGACAATATCTTTAATTTGTTCTATTTCCTGATTAAGTGCTTTCATTGTATTATCGACTTGTCCAATGTTCGTACCCATTTCTTCATTTTTACCAGTTAAATCGTTAATTGTTTCAATCGATTGACTACTTAATTGTTTTGTCGTCTCTGTAATTGTTTGCACCTTTTCCATATTATGTGCCACATCATTAATCTCGCTTGATAGGTCTTTCATTTCACGATTTGTTCGCTCAGAATAATCGACCTGACTTACTGCTCCTTTAGCCACTTCCTCAATTGCAGAAGCGATTTGTTCTGTAGCAGAGGCTGATTCCTCAGCAATCCGTTTTAAATCAGCTGCACTCTTTACTGCGTAATTAGATACCTTTTTGTTTTCCTCAATCATGATCGTCATATTATCAATCATATTATTGAAGCTCTGTCCTAGCTGACCAACTTCATTTCTATATAAATAGGTTGCCCGATGTGTTAAGTCACCATTTTCTGCTTCTTTCATAATGTCTACAATTTGGTGGATTGGTTTAATCATCCCTCTAGCAAGTAAAAAGCTGACAAACACTGAAAGAATAACAAACCCACCGATAATAGCATAAACAATATAAATGACATTGTTTATTTCTTTCATTAAGAAATCCTTAGAAGTTGAAACAGATACTTGCCAGCCATTGTAACTTTCACTTGAAGAAACTAAATAATGCTCACTATCCTGTGACTCATATTTCGTTCCGACTAATTTTCCATTGTTACTGGCAATTGTGATCCCCTCACTATTAATAACTGAAATCTCTCTACCTGTATTTTTCTCTTCTACATCCAATACTGTATTAAAAAGCTTATTATCTGCCATTAATACGAGTGTTCCAATTCTCTTAAACTCTCTAAATAAATATACTGTATCATAACTATCATCTATTCCAGAACCCCAATAGATTGATCCTGATAGTTCTTTTACTTTCTCAGGTATTTCAGAATTTAAAAAGGTGTCAAGGTCAAATTCCTTTGTACCGTTCGTTTCACCATATAATGTGCCTTCCTCATTCACAAATAGCATCCCGATTGCGTTCTTATTCGAAAAGGTGATGCTTGAAAAATATTCAGTGATCTCCCTTTGTTTGTTGAAAATTTCAAATTGGGTTAATCCCTCATCATCTTTTAAATTTTCCATAATATCCATATTCGAGAATGGGACAAGTGTAATGTTCTCAAATTCTTTTAAGGCATTGTTTACATTTTTCGTTACTTGTTTTCCGATTTCGTCATTCATACTCGACACTTTATTCTCAATCGTTGAAGACGATACAAAATACACAACATTTCCTATAATTAAACTAGGTATAAGTGTAAATAGTAAAAGAAATAAGATCATTCTAGACTTCAATGTCATGCCTACAAATATGCCTTTTCTTTCTGTTTTGTTCACTTTTTTTGACTGTTTCATACTTCGTAACTTACTCTTTTTCTTACCCAACTTTTTCACCCCTTGTCTTTTCTAGTTGAGCATAAGGGGATCTGCTCCCACCGCTCGTATATTGAACTACTATAAAAAACGATTAACTACAATAAGTTAGATGAATCCGCTTCCATTATACTATATAATGACTCCTAATTGTTTGACTTTTTCGAATAAATAGTGAAATTTTACTAGTTCTTTTTAATTATTATGGAACAAATTTTATGACACTACTTTTTCGAAACTGATAGTTTTGCCCCGTATGTATGTTCTTTTTCGGCTACTCTTCTTAAAAATCCTCACTTAGTGTAGACACCTCTAGCCAGTTAATTTAGCGAAATCATCAACTAGTTTAACTTAATCTTCCAATAAAATATAGTCATTTAATCAATATATTTTTTATTCTTAGCAAAAGATCCAATAGAGAATAACTAACTTGGCAAACATATTTTGCAATCGTTGCGCAATACTAACGTTATATTAAAGTAAAGGACGTTACAAAATATGAAAAATCTTAAAGTATTTTTAATTTTGCTCCTACTCACCCCATATCTAACTATACCTTTTTTAGGAAGACAAACATTGCAACGCTATTTACCTGCAGCAATTGGAATGTGCCTTTACCTTGTTGGGGAAGGATTATATGCTGAGAAGAAAAAGTGGATGTGGTACCCGGTTTCGGTAAAACCTAATGCTTTAATAGGTTTACCTTTAACTTTTGGACCTTTTTTAGTAGGTGCACTGTGGATTATGAAATACACATATGGAAAATTCAAACATTTTCTAATTTTGAACATCATTATCGATAACTTTTTTTCATATGTAGTGATGGACTGGTTTAAAAAAATCAACTACGTATACTTAGTCAATTTAAGTAAATTTAAGTTATCACTCGTCTTTCTAATTAAAACATTTCTTCTGTATCTCTTCCAAATTATCTATGACAAAACTGTCTATAAAAAAGACCAACACCTATAGTGGAGAAAAGGTAGTTGGTCTTTTATTATTATTTTTAATATCGATAGGAGAAGAGACTTTGTAATAGAAATCCGTAGGGATGGATGTGAATAACTATCGTAAAAGCAGCCTAACATGCTTCAGTTTATAGATTCTTTAACTCACTAACGACTTCTCTTTCACTTCTTCACGCATCAACCGTTGCTTTTTAGCCTTATTAAAGTGAAGTAGCTCATATATAACCGGGATAACAACTAATGTTAAGACAGTGGCAACACTTAATCCTCCGATAACAACAACTGCTAAGCTGGCAGAAACGAGATTCCCTGCCTCAGCTTCTTTAAATAGAAGTGGCAGCATCGCACTGATTGTTGCGACAGCGGTCATCAATATCGGACGCATCCGAACAGAAGCTGCTTCAACGATTGCATCACGGATAATCATTGTTTCTTCATTTTGTTTCACCCGATCTAGGAGGACAATCGCATTTGTGACAACAATACCGATTAACATTAATGCTCCTAGTAATGCAGTTACATCAACTGTAATACCACTTATCATAATCCCTAAGATGGCACCAATAGCTGCGAGTGGTAGTGAACATAAAATTGCGATTGGGGCTCTAATTGTTTTGAATGTTATCACCATAATTAAGAACACAATTCCGATCGAGGCTAGCATTGTCATGAATAAATCATTAAAATCACTTGCCTGGTCAACACTTGCACCACCGATTAATACGTCTGTGTTCGTAGGGATTTCAATTCCTTCCTTCTCACCTTCACCAAAAATCCGCTTATTAATTTCAGTCGAAATTGTTGATAACTTTTCTGCCTCAATTGCTGCTGTGACACGGATATATTGTTCACCATCTTTGTGGAATGATGTTGTTGGTGCTTCATTTCGTGTTAATTTCGCAACATTTGAAATTGGTGTGATGCCATTTTCCGTCATAATCGGAACATTTCCTAAATCCTTTTCCGTTTCAGGGTTATAGAGTGGTTCTAGCATCACGGTTGTTTGCTGGTCCTCCATTTCAATTGTCCCAAGTGGTGTTTGATTCAGCATCACAGCAGCTTGACTTGAGATTTGGTCAGCTTTTGCAACACTTGGATTGACAACGAATGAGTAGACAACTTTTGTCTCTTCTTGATTCGTTGTAACCTTTTCAATACCATCAATATCTTTAATTTCTGATTGCACAGTTTCGGCTACCTTTACTAGTTCATCTAAGTTGTCTCCAATGACATCAATCGTAATCGACGTCGCTCCGCCACCCATAAGTGATGCTTCCGTAACCTCTAGTGTAGCGTCACTGTATTCATCCTTCTGTTTCGTTACTTCCTCGACAAGTTCACTACTATTAGCACCATCATCAAGTGTCACCATAATTTGTGCTTCAGTCGGATTTCCAACCGCACCATATTTTGCTGCATCTTTATCATTACCGATTTGCAAGTAAACATCTTTCACGCCATCCTGATTTAAAACGAAATCTTCTAATTTGTCAGCACCTTTTTTCACTGTATCAAGAGGTGTTTCATTCGGATATGTTAAGCCTACATATACATAATCAGGTTTCGTTTTATTAACAGACCCTTTCGGTAATATAATATAGGCGCCAACCGACCCAGCAAACACGATAAATGCTGTTAACAATACGACCCATTTATGATTTAAAGACCATGTCAGCATACTAGCAAATTTCACTGAAGGCTGGTGTTCTTTAATTTTTGCATTTTTTAATAACCCTGCACTCATAACCGGAACAACTGTAATCGCTACAAGCAATGAAGCTAACAACGAGTACGTAATTGTTAATGCGAACGGTAGTAGAAAGTCTTGTAAGCTACCATTTAATAGTCCCATTGGTAAGAATACTGCAACAGTCGTAAGTGTCGATGATGTAATCGCTGTGCCTACTTCTTTTGTTGCATCGATGACCATCGATACCGAAAATTTCTCTGTTTGTGTCCGTCTAAAGATATTTTCAATAACTACGATACTATCATCAACTAATCGTCCAACTGCTACTGCTACCCCACCGAGTGTTAAAATATTTAATGTGACACCAGACTGAGCGAGTAGAAATAATGTAAACCCTAGCGATAATGGAATCGATACAATTGTAATTAATGTTGAACGTAAATTACGTAAGAAAATCATAATTACAATTGTCGCAAATAACGCTCCGAGTAAAACTTCCTTAATCATACTGTGAACAGATGACTCCACTGAATCAGCAGTTGCTATCATAACACTTGTTTCAAGATTGTTGTACTTCTCATTAATTTCTTCAGAAACCTTTTCGATTTCTTTACTAAGTGTGACGGCATTCGATTGACTATCCTTTGTCGCAATTAATATCAGTCCGTCTTTGCCATTTAGCTTCGTTACTGTCGTATCTTGTTTTTGAACAGTTACGTCCGCGATATCTATAAGAGCTACTTTCGGAATGACCTCTGTTTTTTGAAGTTTTTCTAACGAATTGACATCCCCAATGACTTTAATGTTAGCTGTTTTATTGTCAATTTCCTTTTCGCCGACAGCTGTTGCACGGTTTTGCCCTTGAAGTAATGTCATCACACTATCGATTGTAATTTGCTTTTCTGCCATCTTCTTTTCATCTAATTTAATGGAAATATAAGATGGAATTACTCCATTTGCTTGAATATCTGAAACACCTTTTATATCTTTAAAATATGGGACGATTTCTTCCTCAGCAAATTGAATTGTCTTTGGATTAACTCCTTCATCAAAAGTTAAGGCAATATAAGAAATGGGGATCATTGATGTATTTAGCTGAATAATATTGGGTTTTGCCACATTTTCCGGAAGATTAACGTTTGCTAAAGCTTCCTCAATTTCACGTTTTGCTTCTTTTTTATCGACACTTGATTCAAAATTTATATCGATTGATGAATAGCCATCACCTGTTGTTGAAAATACATTCGTTTTCCCTGTTACGGGATTAACTGCCTTTTCAATCGGTGTCGTTACTTGTTCCTCCATCATTTTTGCATCTAAGCCTTCCCCAACTGTCACGACCGAAATGAACGGTTGATCTGCTGAAGGCAGAAATTCCATTGGCAATCTGAAATAACTTAAAACACCCATAACTAAAATTAACATTGACATGAGCGCTACTGCAGCTTTGTTTTTAAACGACCATTTAGTAAACCAAGACATGATTTATGACTCCTTCCAAATTTTCCATTTAATGTTTCAACAATACTCATTCTAGTCGGAAATTCAGAAGGAAATAATTGCCTTAAGGTGTAAATGCATCTAAGCCTTAGGATGTATTTTTATGTAGGTAGAAGGCTTTAATCAGCAAACTTGTCCATCATGAGTGGGAGAAGAATTATGTTTAGACATAAGTATCTTCTCCTCCCAAGCAATCCTTTTCATAGTCTAATAGAATTGAATACCGTCCACTGCATAAAAACGCCCCTTTTTCACTAAAACAGCTTATTTCCAAGGCAGCAATCGAACCAATTGTGATCGATTTTGATTGGTCCTTCTCTGTTAATATGAATAAAGTTGCCTCTGAAATACCATCTCCATCTAAATCAGCCTTTACGGTCATTTTGCAATGACTAGAATTCAAAACCGTGACAGTCGCAGAAGGTAATGGACAAATGCCAAATGCTCGCCAATATCTTTCAAGCCTTTCGTTACTTAGCTGTTTAATATTTCCGCAAATTTCATGTTGGACGAGTTCTTTTCTTACCTTATGGGGCCGTTTTAGCTCAGGAATTAACGTAGGAATGGAGCATGTATCCCGCTTCCTCTTTTCCTCCATATGGCAACCTCCTTAAAAACTTCTCAATAGTTCATATTATGGGATGGTCACTCATTTCGAGTAGTTCAAATACCTATTTTCTAGTAAAATTTGTTACTTTATAGGATAACTGCTCAGTCGAAAATAGTTTACCAACATAGTTTAAATTAGAAGTATGCATGACTTTTGAAAAAATTGACTTTAAAGGGGAGAGACATTTTGTGCGGTGGTAATTGTTGCCCGGAGCAGAATTTTATCCAAGATGAAATATGTGGAAACTTTAATACGACTGTAGCAACTACTCCATTAACAGTCTATTCAACAGAAGCGACTGTGTTTGTCGGCGGAACCGTCAGTATCTATTATGATCGTGGGACTACACCGACGATAACGGCTACGGTAACCGATACTGCTGGAACAGCATTTATTTTAACGATACCAAGAGGGAATACCCTTTCTCAGACGTTTAATGATATCGATACTGTTACAATTGATAGTGCTGGGGCTTTCGGAAAGTATTGCTTGACTGTACATTATGCAACATAATATTACATCTAATCCCTTTCTCGGGGTTAGTTCTTTTTTATAAAGTGGACAACTATCCTAATGGAAGGAGGAAATCAAATGGGAATTTGTTGTGGCGGACCACTTTCGTCACCATCTTCAGGAAATGACTTCTTCTTTACGCAATCACAAGGGCCTCTTCTCATTCCTTTCGGTGAAGGGATTGAAACGACAGTGCTCACACTTCCATTGACGACGACAGCAAATTTACAAACGATTAAATTGGACTATGTCGTCCAGTTTGTTTTTGCATTAGCGAATAATAGTAACAATTTTGATTATGGCGTACGTGTCCGTTTAAGGAGGAATGGAGTGTTAATTGTGACACAAACATTACAGCAAAGCGGTTCCCGACCTGGTGGTGGTTCAACTCCTTCAACGACACGAAGAGAACATGTTCCAAACACATGGGTTGATAATGGTGCTTTAACAGGTGAAAATACGTATACGGTTACAGTGGAGTTTTTTCAACGTGCAAATGCAACGACGACGTTATCTGCGGAGACTCGTTCGTTAAACGCAATATTGTTTATAGAGTAGTTTTTATTTAGGCTTGGTTGCAACATTACAGTTGAAGAAATGCCCCTTCTATCATGTACTCTCCTTACCCACACCCTCTCCCTTGTAAAATGCTTTTAAAAATAAAAGCTAACTTTTTTCCACATTTCCGTTTAAAATAAGTTATAGAAACATCTCATATAGAGAGGGTGTTTAATGTGTTTTTTATTATGTTAACAACATTGATGAGCATTATGCTTACTGGTATCGTGTTAATGTTTCAATCATCCTATTTAATTGGTGGGGGATTACTAATAGCAGGCGGTAACTTTTTTTATTTGTTTAGCAACTTCTATAAAAGGAGAAAGCAGAAGAAAAAGAATCATTCGGAGAAAAGAAGTTCGGATTGGTCATTCGATTGTGTCAGCCTTGACTGTTCCAATATAAAATCACTGCGGAAAATGGATTGTGAACCTGATTGTGATTGCGGTCCAGATTGTTCAAATTAGCGGAGACGAATATGAAGGAACTATTAGATATTATCCCGTGCCATCGCATCCCAGAACGGTGTTTACATATAAAAGGAAAACCGATGCCGTTATGTACGAGATGTTTTGCTATACTAATAGGCTATCTCTTTACTCCAATTGCCTTAATAGCTGAAATCGCAATTCCATTATGGCTCCCTTTCATCCTCGCACTACCTTTACTAATAGACGGATTTACCCAACGATGGAAATGGCGCAAAAGCACAAACTCTCTTCGATTCCTCACAGGTTTACTTTTCGGGGTCGGTCAATCATTGTTTATATCTAGCATTGTCGTGTATGCCGTTGATTGGTTAAGTTAGGAAGCAGGGGGACGGTTCGAAGCCACTGAAAAAGTATACTGATTTCAAATAAGTATCTTGTTTTAAGCAATTTATTGTACATTTAATGTGCTTATCCTACGTAAAGTTTGGTTGGAGCTGACCTGAGAGACTCCTGCGGGATGCGTGGGAGAGCTGAGACGTGAGCAGGCGTTTACGCTGAGGAACACGAAAGGCGTAGGTGGCTTGCCCATCGACGTACAAACTGGAGGGGCATCGACTAAGACCAAAGGAATCACGATGAGCCGAATGGCGAATCGATGATGACTTATCGTAGGGAGATGACCTGAAGTTTGCTTGTTCGTGCCGCAAGGAGCTATGAGGCTCAGCACCCACCCCGCGGAAAGCGAGTACTCGTGCTGCAACCAAACTGAACGTCAACTCAGTAAGATATATTCTATTTTTCTATAAACAAGACTTTTTCAGTGGTCTCGGACGGTTCTTCTGCTTCCTTACTTGTTTTTAACTTTTTATAATTATTTCGATTGTTCCATTACACGGATAAATTCGCGCATATAGTCCGGTAAATCTGGTGGGCGACGACTTGAAATAAGATGGCCATCGACAATTACAGCTTCATCATGCCAAATTGACCCTGCATTTTCCATATCATCTCTAATTCCAGGAGTGCTCGTTACGTTCTTGCCCTCAAGGATTTTTGCAGAAATGAGTACCCAGCCAGCATGACAAATTTGTCCAATTGGTTTTTGCTTTTCATCCATATGTTTTACAATATCAATGACTTCTTGAAAACGGCGCAGCTTATCTGGTGCCCATCCACCTGGAACTAATAAGGCATCGTAATCTGCAGCATTTACATCAGTGAAAGCATAGTCCGATGTTGCCGGTACACCATACTTCCCTTTATATGTAACGTTCGCCTCTTCACCAGCTAAATCCACAATAGCCCCTTCTTCTCTAAGCCTGTGGATCGGATACCATAATTCTAAATCTTCAAAATCATCATGAACAAAGCTCAATACTTTTTTACCTGTTAATTTCAATGTAATCCCTCCTTGTCTATATAGTACCCTAAAATAGATGGTAGAGGGAAGCAGCTCGACTGTTCGAATCTACTGAATAATTCTTGAGTATGGATATTAACTGATTTGTACATGGTTGACGTTTTGGTGATTGGTTGATGAAAGCGAAAAGTGTGTGAGACTTTTTTCAAGCTCTGCTTCATTAGTGCGATGGATATGTTTTTCTAATTGGTTTCCTTTTCAAAATCTGTTTCATATAATCAAAGTAACCGAAAAATATGAGAGGCTATTAGACAAGACCTTTTCTCATTGACCTTCATTCACTTTATGAAGACCAATTTCTGCTTGGGTCCTTCTCGTTTTGGTCTTCATACCCTTTATGAAGGACATTTCTGCTCGAGGACCTTCTCGTTTTGGTCTTCATACCCTTTATGAAGACCATTTCTGCTTGAGGACTTTCTCGTTTTGGTCTTCATACACCTAATGAAGACCATTTCTGCTTGAGGACTTTCTCGTTTTGGTCTTCATACACCTAATGAAGACCATTTCTGCTCGAGAACTTTCTCGTTTTGGTCTTCATACCCTTTATGAAGGACATTTCTGCTTGAGGACTTTCTCGTTTTGGTCTTCATACACCTAATGAAGACCATTTCTGCTCGAGGACTTTCTCGTTTTGGTCTCCAATCATAACCTTTATGAGGACATTTCTGCTCGAGGAATTTATACGTTCTAACCTCCATCATACCCTTTATGAAAACCATTTCTGCTTGGAATGTTTATCGTTTTGGTCTTCTTACATTTTATAAAGGAAATTTCGTCAAACTCTTCTCACCATTTTGATTTTCATACAATTTTTATGAAAGCCACCTCTCCACATTTCGACTTTGAGCATTCAAAATTAGTCAGCCTAAATTTTAAAAAAGGCCATGAGGTTATAACAACCTTCATGACCTTTTTATTCATCCATTTCTATTAGTAAATTTGCTGTTTGCTCGTCTGTGATGAGGACATTTGCGTAGTTTCCTTTTAGAGCCCCGTAGATTGCTTTTAGCTTTTTAGAGCCGCCGGCAACGAGGATCGATTTGTCCTTTTTGGCAAGATCGTCGAGCTCAATACCAATTGTGCGGTTATTTAAATTTTCAACACAGATTTCGCCGTTTTTATCAAAGAAACGTGAACATATTTCGCCGACTGCTTTTGATTGAATTAAATGCTGGTCTTCCTTTGAAAAGTATTCTGCCTTCAAGAGGACTGAATCTACTACTGGAGTTCCGACACTAAATATGGCGATGTTCGCTTTTTTCCCTAAATCTAAAATGTGATTGATGTGTCGGTCCGCTTCAATTGCTTGCTTCACAACGATATGGTCTACAATTGCTGGTAGCGGTAACAAAAATGTTTGGGTATTGAATGCTTCTCCAAATAAATGAATAATTTCAGAGGCGTAGGTTTTCGTTTCCGAGTGACTGACTCCTCCATTTAATTGGACAACCGTTGTATTTTTGACCGGTTTCGGTTTAAGCTTTGTTGCCAGCTCATAGACTGTTGTTCCCCATGATGTCGCAATCAAATCATCATCTTTTACGATTTGGTTTAAATAGTTTGCCGCAACCTCACCGAGGTGACGTTTAACAAGTGTTGAATCATATTCTGCTGTTGGAGCGATAATGACTTCTTTTAGTCCGTATTTCTCTTTTAAACATTCTGTCAGTACTTCTCCAGCCTCAACTGGATTGTGAATCTTTATTTCAACTATCCCAGTATCTTTTGCCTGTTTTAAAAGGCGCGATACAGTTGGTCTAGATACATTCAATTTTTTAGCAATTTCTTGCTGACTATAATCGAGTTGGTAATAGAGTCTTGCTACTTCGATTATTTTTGTTAGTTTTTCATTTTCCATTTGACAGCACCTAAATTTGTTTAGATTGAATGATATACAAGATTTAATATTTTTTTCTGGTCATTCATGTTCGTAACACATTTTCTCTTAGCAATTAACCATTTGAGCTATTAAAAAAGAGAAAGGCTGACTACACTAAGTCAGCCTTCGAACGAATTGCTTATTTTTGAAGTAAGTTTTTCACGCGTGCGACAACGTTTTCTACAGTGAAGCCGTACTCAGCTAAAATACGTTTTTCTGGAGCAGAAGCACCGAATGTATTAATTGCTAAGATGTCGCCTTCATCACCTGCGTAACGGTCCCAACCAAGTGGTGAGCCCATTTCGATTGCTAAACGTTTTTTCACGTCTTTAGGTAATACTGAGCGTTTGTATTCTTCAGATTGAGCTTCGAAACGATTCCAAGCTGGCATACTTACAACAGCTGCATCGATTCCTTCGCCTGCTAATACTTCTTGAGCTTCAATTGCTAAACCAACTTCAGAACCTGAAGCAAGTAAAAGAACATCTGCTGTATCCTTTTTAGCTGGTGATACAACGTAAGCACCTTTTTGAACGCCTTCGTACGCAGTTTCGTTTGTACCTTTGATTGTTTTAAGGTTTTGACGAGTTAATACTAATGCAGTTGGTGTTGATGTTGATTCGATTGCTGATTTCCAAGCTGCAGCTGTTTCGTTACCATCTGCTGGACGAACAACAGAAAGGTTTGGCATTGCACGTAATGATGCAAGCTGTTCGATTGGCTCATGTGTAGGGCCATCTTCACCAACAGCGATACTATCATGTGTGAATACGTAAGTTACTGGTAAGTTCATTAATGCTGCTAAACGGATTGCTGGACGTAAGTAATCAGAGAAAACGAAGAATGTTCCACCGAATACGTGTAAGCCGCCGTGTAACGCCATACCGTTTAATGCTGCACCCATCGCGAATTCACGAACACCGAACCAGATGTTACGTCCGCTGTAGTTATTGCTTGCGAAATCTCCAGCACCATTAATTGTTGTTTTGTTTGATCCAGCTAAGTCAGCAGAACCGCCAAAGAATGATGGAAGATTTTTTGCGATACCGTTTAATACTTCACCTGAAGAAGCACGAGAAGCTAAGCTTGAACCTTCTTCGTATACTGGAATGTCTTTATCCCATCCCTCTGGAAGCTCACCGCTAATTGCTGTTTGGAATTGTTTCGCTAATTCAGGATATTCTTTCGCGTAGCCTGCTAATAGTTCGTTCCATTCGCTTTCTTTTGCTTGACCTGCTTCTTTAACTGTTTGTTTGAAGTGCTCATAAACTTCTTCTGGTACATAGAAGTCTTCTTCAAATGTCCAGTTGTAAGCTTCTTTCGTTAATTTAATTTCATCCGCACCTAGTGGAGCACCGTGAGAAGCAGATTTACCAGCTTTATTTGGAGAACCGTAACCAATTGTAGTTCTTACTTCAATTAAAGTCGGTTTGTCTAATTCTTGTTGTGCTTGTTCAATTGCTTTTGAAATTTCGTTCAAATCGTTTCCGTCTTCAACACGGATTACTTGCCAGCCTTGTGCTGTGAAACGCTGTTCAACATTTTCAGAGAATGATTTGTGTAAATCACCATCTAATGAAATGTCGTTTGAATCATATAGTACAACTAGGCGGCCTAGTTTTAAATGAGCTGCTAGTGAAGCTGCTTCAGAAGAGATACCTTCCATTAAGTCACCGTCTCCACAAATTGCATATGTAAAGTGGTCTACAACATTATAAGAAGGTTTGTTGTAAGTTTCAGCTAAATGACGTTCTGCCATTGCCATACCTACTGCCATTGCTATCCCTTGACCAAGTGGACCAGTTGTTGCATCAACACCTGCTGTATGACCAAATTCAGGATGTCCAGGCGTTTTGCTTCCCCATTGTCTGAATGATTTTAAATCATCCATTGATACGTCATAGCCAGTTAAATGTAATAAGCTATAAAGCAGCATTGAACCATGTCCTGCAGAGAGAACAAAACGGTCGCGGTTGAACCAGCTTGGGTTTGTTGGGTTTACATTCATGAATTTCGTCCAAAGTGTATACGCCATTGGTGCAGCGCCCATAGGCATACCTGGGTGACCAGAATTAGCTTTTTCAATTGCATCAATTGACAATGTACGAATTGTCTCAATTGATAACTTTTCAGTTTGTGTTAATTGACTCATAATAATTCCCTCCGTATTTCTTATTTGAACGACAGTGTCGTCATTTACTAATGAACAATTTAGGCATCTAGCTTTGAGTATCGTTTAGTTTACCTTTACTTCGGCAGCTTCAAACAATGCTTGATTTTTGTGAATAAGTAACTGACCTGATGGTTCATTAGAGCTTGACCATTTAAAAATAGCATTTTTTAGTAAATTTGCAAGTAAACGGTCTTGTGCAGTAGGAAATGGTCCCCCACATTGAGACTCATCAATTTCTACTACTTTCCAGTCTAGGTCAAATTCTTTAAAATGTACAGCCAGTTCATTAGGGTCAATAGACTGATTCATCATAAAGAATGTATATGTTTCTTTATTTGCTTCTTTGTTGCGAATATGTTCCTGAAGCAATTGAATACTATCTTCTGTAGCATCACCTACTACTGCGGCATCGACTGCTAATGCACTATTTGTCAGTAATCCAGAAGGTTCAGTTCCAGGGATCTGGACATTAAAGACACGAACCTTACCATATAATAGCGAACTTGCCGTATCCCTTACGCTTTCTACACATGTGACAATTGAATTCATTGCGGTGTCATAGCCAAGTGTAAATTCGTTGCCCTTCATATTATTATAAATACTAACTGGAACATACAAATGTTTTACTGAAAAAGGAATGGTTTTTATTTCTTGACCACCAAGAATGATTAATTTATCTAGTTCTTCTACCTTTTTAGCAATTTCGTCTGCCTTTTCATTCCACACATTTAGTGGAAAGCTTAAGAAGATATTATCCTCTGAGCTTAGACGGTTTGAAGAACGTTTTGACTTGATGTCATTAAGTTCAATTTTATTCGAATCTCTATTATATTCGACCCCAAAGACCGACTTCCCTTGTGCGGTTAATCCTTCTATAAGGGTTCGAACGATTTGAGCTGTACCTGCAGAAGCCCAACCAAAATGAACTACACCTATTTTCATCAACGTTACCCCCCTCGGATAGAAATTTCGTTCATCTCAACATGA
Source organism: Metabacillus malikii (assembly GCF_030813355.1). Lineage (GTDB taxonomy): Bacteria > Bacillota > Bacilli > Bacillales > Bacillaceae > Metabacillus > Metabacillus malikii. Next base: position 58,907 of record NZ_JAUSUD010000003.1, on the reverse strand, counting down.
ACAATTGTTACCATAGTTAGTATACATGATTACTTCAAAAAGATAAATAATAAAAAAAATAATTTTCGAAAAATATCGACATCAACTTGGTGATGAGTCTATTTCATTATCCCCGTACTTTACTATGTAAGTCATAAACAATTTCTTACTATGTGAAAAACGCCATGACAGCAAAGTTTTAACCTTCCAATATCCCATACTTCCTTTTAAAACGTGTTAATATTTTCATCCAACTTTTTGCAAATACTAGTAAGAAAAATACGTTCGAAAGAGCATGCGCCAAATCAAAGTAAAATCCGTTCCCATAATAGATTAGGATGTCAGACAATTGTGCATCCTTACCAAGACTCACGATATACCAGATGTTCATAATCCAATCAAACATAAAGCCAGCGGCAAACCCAAACACAACTTTCCCGAAGTTCCCCTTCAAGAAATGTGTGTTTCGCAGAGCTCCTGCCAATAATCCAATAATCCCCCATGAATACATTTGCCAAGGTGTCCATGGACCTTGTCCTAAAAATAGATTCGAAACTAGTGCAGCGATAGCACCAACGACAAACCCACTCTCTGCTCCAAAGACGAGACCTGTCATCATAATGACAAAGGTCGTTGGTTGCACATTTGGAATGGAGGCAAAAGGTACTCGACTTACAGCTGCAATTGCTCCTAGCACTGCGAGCATGACAAGCTCCCTTCCTGTTACTTTTCGTCTTTCAAATCGTGTAACGAAAGGGAGAATGGTTAAGGCGAGGATTATTGCACTCACTAAGGCAAAATAGCGATTAGCTAATAATGGTGTGATTATTAACATTGCACCTATGATGATAATAGTGCTCCATAAAATTACCCGAGAACGCGCCACTACATCCGAGCCTCCTCAACTGTTAAAACGTGTGGGATATCGCTCCCTCGCGTTATTCGATTTAATACTGTTGTATAAAATGCATTACCATTAAAGAAACGTTTTGCAGGTGCTATCGTTGTAATCGTTCCTTGAAACAGCATGGCACATCTCGTTGCATATTTCGCTGCAAATTCAATATCATGTGTGACCATAACAATTGTTAAGCCTTGCTTTTGTAACATTTTTAACAATTCTCCAAACGTTTGCTTTGCAACTGGGTCAAGACCCTTAGTCGGTTCATCGACTAATAATAATGAAGGTTTTGATAGCAATACACCCGCAAGTGCTGCTTTTTGCATTTGCCCACCGCTAACATCATAAGGGTGCTGCTGTAAAATATCTTCTAGCTGAAATAACTTAACATAATAATTGATTTCCTCATCACCGGTTTGGAGTTGGTGGAACTTTGCAATTTGCTTTAGTTCAGCTTCAATTGTATCTTGAATAAAAAATAGCTTTGGGTTTTGTGGCAAATAACCTATCTTACCGGGATTATGTTTTTTAAGTTTTTTCTTCTCGTAATAAATTGAACCGTGTTGCGGCTTTTCAAGTCCGGCAATCACTTTTAACAGTGTTGACTTGCCAGTACCGTTAGCACCTACGATTGAAAGCCATTCACCTTTTAAGATTGATAACGACAACCGGTCAAGAATTTTTGTTGACTCTCTACTATATTGAAATTCTATATTTTTCAACTTTACTAATTCTGCTGAAGTTGTGATTTCTTCCTCAATATTTGCAAGCAATTCAACTTGTTGCTTCAACAACCAACTTTTCCCCTCTTTTACGTTAATCGGAATATGAGGATGATTCGTATTTATTTCATGCTCGAGATAAAGCCGTGCAGGACTCGGTAAATAGGGATACAAGGGATGTTTATCGTCTTTTCCAATTGTCGCGATTACATCACGTGGGTTTCCCTGAATTGATATTTCGCCATCAACTAACACAATTGCTTTGTCAGCAATGCCAAAAAGTTCTTCCAGACGATGTTCTGCAATTATTATCGTGATACCGAATTCATCATTCATTGTTTGCAGCATACCGATAAAGTCTCTTGCGGCAACAGGGTCAAGCTGCGCTGTTGGCTCGTCCAGCAATAATAATTTTGGTTCTAATACTAATATGGATGCTAAGTTCACTAACTGTTTTTGACCACCGGAGAGCTCGTGTGTTTTTCGATGCAATAAATCCCCTAAGCCAAAAAAGTGAACAATTTCAGCAATTTTCTTTCTCATCTCATCAGTCGAATATCCGAGGTTTTCCATACCGAAAATAAGCTCTTCTAAAACTTGGTCCATAACAATTTGATTTTCTGGATCCTGAAAGACCATCCCAATATCTTTGGCAGTTTCTTCAGATGTATGTTCGAGCAGTTTCCCATCTAGTTGGAAAATACCATCCTGCTTACCATGAGGAGCTATTTCTCGTTTAATGAGACGAAGCAGTGTAGATTTCCCACTTCCAGATGGGCCGCATAACACAATGAACTCACCTCTACTAGTGGAAAACGAAACATTTTTTAATACGTGCTGTTCTGAATCTGGGTATTTGAAAAAGATGTTTTTTGCTTCCAAGTACGCCATTTCATTGCCTCCCTTCCTGCAGCGATAAGTGGTAAACCTAAATATACATTAAAGATAACTAAGTAAAACCACTCTCTACCTTGAATAATCATTGTCTCTAATACTGGGTAAATGGTTAAGACACCATCCCCCAACCACCAGCCAAAGACTCCTATTGCAAAAATGACAACAATGATAAAAACTGCAAGCCAATCACTAGCAGTCATGTAATACGGTGTATATTTACTTCGCTTATTCAATCCGTATCCTCTTGCAGCCATTGAGTCAGCTGTTTGAATAGCATCCTCAAGTGACCATGTTAATAAAATTTGGACTAGCAACAACCCATGTCTCATTCGTTCTTTCAACTTGCCTTCTTTAACAGATAAGCCTTTTCCCTGTTGGACAGTCTCAATTTCTTTTAGTCTAGCTTTTAGAAGTGGTACAAATCTCATCGCTAGCATTGTCAATAAAGCCCATTGCGGCAGCCATTTTGAAAATAAAAATAAAAACCTGTCAGCAGTAACGATTTCATTGTACGAACTGAAGAGAACCATCAACGTAAAGATCGATAAAGCTAAAATCAATCCATGAATGAACCCTTCGAGCATAATCGGATTATGGCGAAGATAAAATAGAATATGTGTCCCTCGGCGATCGACTAACGGATTAATAATTAGAAACATAACGACTAATAAAATCAACATGACAAACCAACTTCTAAACTTCCACTGTTTACTTACTTGAAAGCTAAAGAAGGCCAAGATTAAGACACCAATAAGCAAAAACACCGGATGCTTGTACAGCATAACCAGTGTTGTCGCCCCTAGATAATATAAAAGCAATACAAAAGGATGGTATCGATGTAACGCTTTAACCATTTTTCTCATCTTCTAAATAATTTGTAGTATATCTCCATTGAACTGTATCGCCATTTTTCACTTTAACAACCCCTGAACTTTTCGGAATCATTGAACCGTTAAGCTTCACTGTCCATCCGCTATATGGTCCACGGTCAAATTCAAATAAATTATTAATGCCCTCAACATAAGCTGTTGCACCACTCCCTCTTACACTAATCGGTATGCCCTTTTGTTTTAAAATCGATAGTGTAACGTCTAATACTGTCTGGTTATCTTTCAGTTCAACTTTTGTTGACGGTAAGATTGTCCCGCTATCCCCGACAATTTGTACCGTTACCGTTTGTTTTGGCTCCTCTTTAGGCGCTGGAGCTGGAGCCTTTTGTTTCGGTGCTTCTGTTTCCTTTGATTCTGTAGGTTGTGATACTTCCTTTTTATTTGGCGGAGGCGAAGTTGTCGGTTGATTTGTTTGTTTCTCTTGTTCTGTCTTTGCAGTACTTGTTGCTTTCGCTTCTTTGTTTGTAGATGGTGTTGCTTGTGATTTGTTCGTTTCCTTATGAGCAGTTGCCTTATTAACATTTGTTTCCGATTCTGAACTGCTGTCTTCAGATGTTGCCACTGTTTGTTCTTGCGACTTATTCTTAGGACCAGTATTCTCTTCTATTGAATTAGTCGTATCTTGTGCATCCGAATTCGAATTAGCTTCAGGCTCTTTTGTATCATCCGTCTTTTCGGAGCTGTCCTTTTCTTTTTCTTCCTTATGCTCTATCTCTTTCACAAGGTCCTCGCTATCTATTTGTTGTTCTGAACCTTGTGTCTGATTAGTCATTGGAACGACTTCATCCTTGGCACATCCTGATAAAAAAATGAAAATTGCTAAACCTACAATGGAAAAATATTTATACACACGCATGGCGAAACCTCCAATCATAATAAGTGCTTACGAAATAGGAAAACGAGGGTAACTCAAAACAAAATGGTATACCCCTCGAACAAAATATATAGATTAAAAGAAGACTTTGATTCTATCTATATTGTTAGAGAGGTCACACCTTTTGAGTCACCCTCACTTATATTTACTAATTTTTTACATTACGTCTTGAATATAGCTGAACAGCAAATCCTAGGATTGCTATAAGCCCTCCAATTAATAGCCAGTTGTATAGTGAGGTTGCTGTCTTTGGAAGTACATGACCATTATCGGAAGCTACTACTTTGTCCACTGTTAGAGTTGGAGAATCTGTTAGTTTAGTAGTTGGTTTGTTCTTTGATGTATTTGTCGGTTGTTCATTTACATTTGTATCATGATTACCATCAACAGGAGTCACTTTTGTCGGTTCTTCATGTTTCGGTTGCACTGGATTTGTAGATGATGGATTTTCCGGTTTTGGGTCTTCAGGCTTTGGTTCCTCTGGTTGTCCTGGTTGTTCTGGTTGTCCTGGTTCTTCTGAAGTAGATACTAACCGATAAATTGACCCTCTACCTTCATTAAAATATTGATATGAAGTCAATGCTGCTAAAGCTTGCAAACTTGCCATGCCATTTGAGCTTTCGTCATCAAGTAAATGAGCAAAACCTCCATCTGCTTGCTTAAATTTTAATAAATGTTGAAGAAGATTGACCGTTCCTCCTTCAGATTGTTTCGTAAAGGCTGCTCCTGTTGAATCGACACCAACTGATGATAGACCAATTATTACTTGTGCTGTTGACTCACTGGAATCCCCACCGTTAAATTCATTTGTGAATCCACCTGTAGGGTCTTGAACTTCTGAAATCCATTTGACTGCTTTATCAATAGCATTTGCCACAGCTTGTTGTTCTTTATATGGTGCTAATGCAGTAAGAGCCATGCCTGTTATGTCAACACTTTCTACTGAACCAGTGAATAATGGCCATCCACCTGACTCGTTCTGTTGATCCAATAAATAATTAATTAATTTTTCTCTTGTCCATGTTGCGTCTTCTGGAATTTCATAATCCCTACTGTCGTAAGCAAGTAAGCCAAAGATAACACCATTATTCCCCTGGAACGTTAATCGCTCATTATTATAAATTTTTTCAATAAAGTTATAGCCTTCAAAGTTTGTAGCATCCTCGTCAACTGCTGCTAGCCCGAGAACGATTTTTTCATAGTCTGTAATTTTTCTATATTCACCATTATTTGTAACGATATCCTGACGAAGCTCTTCAAGAAATGATGCTGGGACCTGTTGACCAGATGCTTTAATAGCTACAGCGCCTAAACCATCTGAAACGCCATTTTTAAGCATATATTGAGATGCATCAGATATAGCCTCGTTTACATTAAGCTCTGGACTAGCCGGTTTATCATCATCTTCTAGTTCTGTTTCCTCGTCTTGTTTAGGGTCGGTTTGTTCATCTATTGGTGAAGGTGTTTTCCAAGATGTTAATGTTAAATTAATATGATCATTATTTTTTACAGAGTATGAAGAAACTCCGACTGAACTGCTTTCACCATTGATTGAAAAACTCCAATAATCATATTCCCCTAATTCAACAGGACCAACAGTCTTTGGTGATGCGAAGTATGTATCATCAATATTCGCTGTAACAGGTCTATCTGCATTTTTCCCAGCCTTTTTCAAAGCATCATAGGCACTTGAACCTGTTAACACATTTACAGTTTCATCGAATATTATTTCTCCAGTGTCATCATTAGCCGTAACACGTGTTTGAACTGTTTCAGCTGGATAACTAACTACCTTAAAAAGTAAACTATCGCCATTTTCAACTTCATAGCTTGATATACCTACAGGTGCATCCTCTCCATTCACGGTATACCACCAATAGTTACCATTATCAGGTTCTGTTCCAGCTATTGAAGTAATTTCTGCTCCCCATTGTTCATGGATATTGTATGAAAACTCAATACCCTTTGCTTCGGTAACGTCCTGTAGAATATCAAATGCCGTGTCACCTGCTTCAATCTCAGCTGCTGTTGTAGAAATAAGGACTTCTCCATTATTGTCTAGTGCTGTAATCGTTGCACCATTCGTTAATTCCTTTGCAGTTACCTCTTGCGGTGAAATAGTGATAACTTGAAAAATTGCGAGTAAGACAATCATCATAACTGTTATCATCCGCTGAATCATATTTTGCTGTTTCATTGATAATTCCTCCTAATTTTTTTACCTTCTTAAAAGAAAGCTGTAAAACAAAAAAACACACCTCTACGCAGAGAGGTGTGTTTGCTACAACATATATATATAGACATAACAGTCTATTTTGATATTGTTCTCAAACACCATCCCTATCCGCGTAGGTTAATTGGTGATAAAAAAATAGGCAGGTCTCCTGGCTCATGATCAACACTCATTTACAACCTTCCCGTTAACTAAAACAGTGGTATAAACGTAAAGAGCTCCCATATACAGTGGCGGGACCGTGCCGGATTTACACCGGTCTTCCCTTTTAATGATAGAAAGTACAAACTATCAACCTATTTTTACTATTAAAATATTTGTAATATTATGACCAAATCAATCATAGACTAGGATAAAGATATTGTCAACATTTGTCATAGTGTGTTAAAAACATATATTTCTCAACATTGACATAATGTTTGTAAGAGTAACGATCGTTCAAAAAATAATTTATATATTTCTTTTGTTTCAATGAAACCTTTCGTGATGTTTAAACGTATTATTAGTAGGGAATAAAAAAACAACAGAAGAACTGACATGCTTTGACATCACATTTTTTTTGACAGCAAATGAGCGTTTATTTATTAGTTTAATCACTGAATGAGACTTTAAAACAACAATCATTCAAAAGAAAGACAAAAAAAGACCAGGCAATATGCCTAGTCTCTAGTTTCTCTATTATAATTTCACACGCATTACGCGACCATTAAATTTAGATTTCCAATAACCTGAACTCATATCAGCAATTGCAACACCTGTTGAACTTTGTGAACCGATAAATTTACCGCCACCAACGTAGATTCCAACATGACCGTCTGTCTTATATGTATTAAAGAAGACCATATCACCTGGTTGCATATCACTAGTAGATACTCGAGTTCCTGTATTTTTTAATACTTCTGTGCTTGCTCCAACTCTTACACCAACAGTAGAGTATGCCCAACTAACAAAGCCAGAACAGTCGAAACGACCATTTGCAATATCAGAAGCACTTCTTCCGCCACCAAATACATATACAGAGTTACCGATATATCTGTATCCTGCAGAAATTAAGTCTTGAACACTACCATTTGAGTTTGGTGCTACTGGTGCAAATGTTTTATTTGAGCTCTTATTATCTGATTTGCTGCTAGAGTTTGAACTAGAATTATCACTTGAGCTTGTACTGCTAGAATCCGCACTACTTGAACCTAACGCAGCAGCTTTTAGACTTTCTTCCTGTAAAGAAAGATTTTTATCTTTTTGCTCTAAGCTTTGTTTAGCTGCTAATTGTGCTGTTTCTTCATTTTGAAGTTCTGCTTTTAATTTATCATTTTCTTTCTTTTGTTCTAGAACAAGGTCTTGAATAGCTTCCATTTCTGATTTCATATCAGTAAGTTCAGCTAGTTTTTTTACTTTATCTGCTTGTTTTTCTTTTACCGCTTTTTCGTCAGCCTCGTGTTGCTCGATAAGCTCATTATCTGCTTCGACAATTTTACCAACGGCAATGGCACGGTTGACAAAATCACTGAAACTAGAAGAACCAACTAATACTTCAAAGTAGTCTACACTTCCACCACTGTGCTGATAAGATATAGCACGTTGTTTTAAAATTTCTGTGCGATTATTAATTGCCTCTTCTAAAACTGCGATTTCTTTTTCTAATTTAGTCACTTCTTCGTTTGCAGCTTTTATTTGAGCTTCAACTTCTTTTATTTTGTTGTTATTATCTGCAATAGCTTGATCGACATTTTTTGCTTTTTCGTTTAACTTTGCAAGTTCTTCTTGTATCTTCTTAAGTTCTTGTTCAGCATTTTGTAAATTTGCTTGGACTTGTGTGCGCTCCTGCTGAATCTCAGATACACTACCTGCTGTTTCAGCGTTTGCTGAAGGAATAGCAAATGAACTACCTAATCCGATCATGACAGCTAAGTTCATGACAACTAGTTTCTTTTTCGACATTCTCTTCCCCTACTTTCCATTCTTGTACATATTCTCCGTCTATGTATCTATATATTGTCTATTATATTCAAACTTCTACTACTATTTTCTTAGTTATGCCACAATTAGAAGTATATCATCAAAAAGTGACAAAAATATGTTGGTTATATTACAATTATATTTCAATTATAACATCAGCCCTTATATTCCTACTAAATTAGATACTTTAAAACTCTACCATATATTCATTTTGATTACTAGTATTAATAATTTCCTTGTTAGTGCTATTTATTTAAGATATGTGTATTTCACTTAGTGTCGATTAAAGTTGATTTTCGCTGCAGTACTCGCTTTCCGCGGGGTGGGTGGTGAGCCTCCTCGGCGCAACGCTTGTGGGGTCTCACCTCTCCCACGCATCCCGCAGGAGTCTCGCACTTCCGCTCCAATCAACTTACAAAATATGTACTAAAAACACAATCTCTTAAAGCGATATATGTATTACCTTTTTTTGATAACGCTATCATACTACAAAAGACGGATTTCGTATAGTTTTTCTATTTCATGAATTTTGTCGTGTTATACAAAATAGATTAGTGGTAGATTTTAAGCACACTTCAAATTATTAGCATCTTGCATAATGTAACACATCTTAATATGTCTTACTGTTCTCTAATAACCTAGGAACAACAAAAATTAAGCTCATTATATAATAGCCTTTTAAGAAAGCGGATTTATACAATTTAAATATATAGAGAAACTAGATTTTTTAACCCATTGTCTCCAAGTAAACCGTATTTTATACATATAATGTATAAATTTATATCGAATTCTTTTCCATATTAAAAAAGCCCTCCCGCAACGCGAGAGGGGCGTATTTTTAATATTCGTTTTCAAAGAATCCATTTGCTATCGTATGCTTAAACCAGTAGAAGCTATCCTTCTTTGTACGTTCTAGCGTTCTATAGTCGACATGAACGATACCGAAGCGTTTGCTATAGCCTTCTGCCCATTCAAAATTGTCCATTAATGACCAAGTTAGGTAACCTTTAATGTTCACACCTGATTCAATGCTGCGGCTTAGTGCTGTTAGATGCTGCTTTAAGTATTTAATACGGCGATCGTCTTTTACGCGGCCGTTTACAGGTTCATCATTGTAGCATGAACCGTTTTCTGTAATATAAATTGGAACTTGTCCATAGCGTTCTGTAATGTATGTTAACACTTTATAGAAGCCTTCAGGGAATACTGGCCAGCCGATGTCTGTGCGTTCGTAGCCCATGTCGATTCCTTCTGAGTCAAATAAGCCGCTGTTTTCTTTGTAGCGTGCTACTTGACCGTTGTAATAATTAATTCCTAGGAAATCGATTGGCTGGTGAATCGTTTCAAGGTCGCCTTCTTCAACGTGTAGCTCAACCCCTTTATTTTTGAACCAATCAACCATAAATTGCGGGTATTCGCCTTTGAATACCGGGTCCATGAACCATTCGATGAAATAGGCAACTTCGCGACGACATGCGTCAATGTCTTCTTGCTTGTTACTATATGGCTCCATCCAAGTTGTATTCGGTGCATAGCCAATTTCACCTTTAACTCCTAATGCTCTGAAAGCTTTAACCGTTTTTCCGTGTGCTACTAACAAGTTATGCGCTATATCAACTGCTAATTGAAGGTCACGATTACCGGGAGCATGTTCTCCTAAATAATTTGATAGAAAAGAAATACACCAAGGTTCATTTAATGTAATCCAATGTTTAATTTTCCCTTCGAATTCTTTAAACATTGTTTCCGAATAAGCGACAAATGCATCAATCGTTTCACGGTTAGCCCAGCCGCCTTTATCTTGTAAGCTTTGCGGTAAATCCCAATGATATAGTGTACACATTGGCTCGATACCAGCTTCTAGTAATTTATCAACAAAATTGTGATAAAATTGCAAGCCCTTTTCATTCACTTCCCCTGTGCCATTAGGAAAGATTCGGGGCCATGCAACAGAAAAACGGTAAACATCTACGCCTAAATCTTTTAATATTTCAATATCTTCCTCATAGCGATGGTAGCTATCACAAGCAATATCTCCGTTGTCTCCGTTTTTCACCTTACCTGGTGTATGTGAAAATGTATCCCATATTGATAATCCTCTACCATCTTCGTAAGCAGCACCTTCAATTTGGTATGAAGCAGTTGCTGCGCCCCATTTCATGTCTTTAGAAAATTGTACAATTGCCATGTGTATTCCTCCTATGTGGTTTATTTGTTACCGAATGTTGTCGTACATTCTAGAAATTGTTCTATTTTAAAAGCTGTTTCGCTGCTTGAATCCAAGCTTTTGCCATCAGCATGTTTCCTGCCGGATTCATATGAACGCCGTCTGTTGTTAATTTATAGCCGTTATCAGCTTGTAAATAATCGATAAATGCTTTATGTGTCGGAACGACAATAGCTCCAAACTTTTCTGCTACACTATGAATAACTGATACATAGTTAGGCAAAAGCTTGTTCCCACGTGATTCGCTGTCCTCTTCAATGACAGTTGGCTCCATCAGAACAATCGCCGCATTTGTTTTTTCCTTCACTTCTGTTAATAAATCATTGTATAGTTGTTCAAACTGCTCAGGACTAACCTGATCCATGTCAGGATTATCAATTTGTCTCCACACATCGTTAATCCCTATAGAAATGGAAATAATATCTGGCTGCAAATCGATTGCGTCTTTTTGCCATCTTGCAGCTAAATCTGTGATGCGGTCTCCCCCAACACCTCTATTAAAAAACATATATTTTTTCGTTGGAAATGTCGTAACAAAATAGTCATGGATTAATCGTACGTAGCCAGTTCCTAAGTCCTCAGGGTCTCCATGTCTTCCCCATTCTGTAATACTGTCACCAATTAAAAGAATGTTCATGTCGCCTACCACCTTATCTTTGTTTTGAATACCATTCTTTCACTACTAATTCAGCCTTTTTACCGTAAATATCAAAATTCGTATTCGTCTTCGCTTCTTCTATTGGGTATAGTTTTGTACTCCAATCCCACCAGAAGAATCCAGCAAACCACGGTTCATCCCAAAACACTTTCATAACAGAGCTGTAAAAACGTGCTTGCTCTTCTTCATTAAATGGGAGCTCTTTATGCTCGAAGTCCCAAGGCATTGTAGCACAGCCTTCTGCACTACGACAGCCAATTTCCATAAATAAAATTGGTTTATTAAACTTTTCGTGAAGCTTCACTAACTTTGTTTTTACCTTTTCCCAGTTTTTAATCATCGTTTCTTCACTATCATTCGGCTTTTCAGCTACTGGATAATAGGCACTTGTACCAATGATATCGACCTTGTCGAACCATTCAACACCTTCTTCTTTTCCATGGTTTGCATTATAAATAATTGGTCCAGTATATACTGCTCTCACCTTTTCAATCACTTGCTCCCATTGTACTGTACGAGCTTCTGTGCCAATCATTTCACAGCCGATACAGAACATTTCACAGCCTAGTTCTTCTGCAAGCTCTGCGTAATGTAATAGGAAATTCTCATATGACGCAAACCATTTATTCCAATAATTTGTAGCATCCTCAGGGAAACCGATTCTTGCTCTCCATAAACCGTCTTTTGAATTAACAACCGGTTTTAGACACACTTTCATTCCTAGCTCTTTTGCCTTTTTTACAGCAAATTCGATATCACGATCTGTCATTGTATAGCCGTAATCAAAGGTAATTTCTGTGGAAACATATGTTTTTTGATATGTGAAAAATGATAATGCGATCCATTCCGTACCTGTTGCATGTAGCTTTTCTAGTGAATCAACAGCTTCAGGTGTACGGTATGCACCGCGTGAAGTATCCCAACCATATGTCATTCCTTTTACAAATAGTTCTTTCAATTTTACTTCCCCCTTCTGTTTAAAAGGCAGTTTTCATAAAAATTGTGCTTTTAACTGAGTTGTCGTTTAGGGTTAGTGCAAAAAGTCACAATCTTTTAGAAAATAGCCTCTAAAATGATCTATAAATCTAGCGGAACCCATCTCAAAAACAAAAAAAAATAACTTAAAAAACAACGACCTTGTCAGGCAACCGATGGGTCTGATTTTCCTTTTTTATTGTCTACTACATTGTTTATCCATTTTCTTGAGAATGTACGTTTAATACCGAAAAAGGCACGGGCAAATTCATGTGAGTTTGCGAGACCAAATACGATATATATCGGTAAATCCCAAACAAAAGCTCCAGCTAATGCTAACGGTAAGCCAATTAACCAAACACCTAAAACATCTAAGTAAAGGACATATTTTGTATCCCCGCCGGCACGTAATACCCCAATATTATTGACCATGTTCAGCATTTTACCGGTTAATAAAAATGCGTATACCATGAGAATCGATGTTGCTTGTTTTGAAACGACGTCTGTCACATTATAAATAGAGAGATAAGCAGGTGTTAACAGGATTACTCCAACGACTGCGATAATTGATAGCCCAGACGTTATCATAAGAAATTGTTTCGCATAATGAACGGCTTGGTCTTCCTTGTTTGCACCAATACTATTACCAACCATAATGGTTGAAGCATCACTTAATCCGATAAATAATGCCATGAAAACAAATAACAACGGATCAATCAAGGTCACAGCTGCTAATTGGTCTGTACCCATCTGTGCATAAACCCAGAAGTATGATGTCTCACCGAGTGTCCATAGAGCATGATTTATAATAGAAGGAATTGTAATCGATAAGTATCGTTTCACTAATTGTTTATCAAAAATATCATGAAGCTTCATTGACGACTTTGTTAGTGATAGGTGTTTTTTTAGCATTACGAATAGGAGCAGAGCTTGTACAATTCGAGAAATTACAGTTGCGATTGCCGCACCTGTTACCCCAAGTTCAGCAAAGCCTAAATGACCGAATATAAGCAAATAATTTAATCCCGTATTCATTAAGATTGCAATAATGGCGACGTATAGCGGTCTTTTCACTTCACCCATTGATTTTAAAACCGTTGAGAATAGGACTGTTAACGCTGTTACAAAATAGCTGAGCGCGATAATTCTTAAATATTCTGCACTTAGACCAATAACGGCTAAGTCACTAGTGAATATTTCAATAAATGCTTCTGTAAATAGTAACGTTAATAATGTAAATAGTAATGAAAAAACGGTCACGATTAGAAAGGTAATATATAAGATTTTCCTAATCCCATTTAAATCCTTTCTCCCCCAATATTGCGCTGTAAATATAGCTGCACCTGTTCCAAAACCTTGTAAAACTAAAATTAAAATCGTCGTAATTTTATTGCCAACACCAACAGCCGCAATACTTTTTACACCTAGTTGACCGATCATTAATGAGTCAACCATATTTAATGAAGAAATCAATAAAGTTTGTAGCGCAATCGGGATAGCGAGTCCAAACATTTTTTTATAAAATTGTGTATCCCTTCGATGTCTTTTCACCGTATGTCTTCCCCTCTAGTACTTAAAAGAGTGCAAAGATTATAGTAGAATCTCGTCAATTTCCTTAAGCTCATGATCTGTAAAAGACAGATTTTCGATCGCTTTTACATTTTCAATGATTTGTTCAACACGACTTGCCCCTATTAATGCTGAGGCAACAACTGGATGCCGCAATGACCAAGCAATTGCAAGCTGGGCGACAGTTTGCCCTCTTTCTTCAGCAATTTCCTTTAGCTTCTGAACCATTTCAATCCTGTTCTTTGTCACCTGGTCAGCGGAAATTGAATCAACACCCTTTGCTACTCGCGAATCCTTCGGTATACCTTCTACATATTTAGTCGTTAATAACCCTTGATAAAGTGGCTGAAAAACAACTGCTCCAACCCCGCCATCTTCGAGTACCTCAAAAAGATTATCTTCAGCATCTCTTAAAAACATCGAGTAATTTGGCTGATGGGATACGAAAGGTGTTCTTAATTGCTTAAATAGTTCAATCGCCTGCTTTGTTACACCTGCAGGATAATTAGATACACCAACATAGAGTGCCTTACCTTGTTTCACAGCAGTATCAAGTGCAAGAACTGTTTCTTCCAACGGTGTATGTGGGTCATAACGATGTGAATAGTAAATATCAACATAATCTAGCTGTAACCTTTTTAGGCTTTGGTCGAGACTTGAAAGCATGTATTTTCGCGAACCCCATTCACCATATGGACCTGGCCACATATCGTACCCTGCTTTTGTTGCAATTAACAATTCATCACGGAAACCAGATAACTCTTCCTTTAATATTCTTCCAAAGTTTGTTTCAGCACTTCCGGATGGCTCACCGTAATTATTCGCTAAATCAAAATGAGTAATCCCAATGTCAAAGGCTGTCGTTATCATTTGTTTAGCATGACCAAAATGGTCTGTATCACCGAAATTACGATAGAGCCCTAGTGATATTGCTGGAACCTTCAGTCCACTTTTACCCAAACGATTGTACTGCATGTTTTCATATCTGGATTGATTTGGTATATACGACATATTATTTCCCTCCCCTATTTTCGATTGGATTAATCGCTATCGTTGATTCACGCAAAATAATTGATCCTGTTAAAAGAATTTTTTCATATGGATCGTCCTTATGCGCAACACGTCGCATTAACATTTCAACAGCACGTTTTCCTAGGCCTTTCTTTTGAAAATCGACCGTTGTTATTGTTGGTGACATGTCATAAGAGAAATCCATATTGTCAAATCCAGTTACAGAGATATCTCCAGGTATATTTACGCCACATTGCTGCAACACTGTAATAATCTGTTTTGCGACGTTGTCATTGCTGCAAACTAATGCTGTTGGCATTGTCTGTTCTGTTTTGTTTTCAAACCATTTTTTAATTTTTTCTGGAGTTAATATTTCTTCTTCTTCATAATCAATATCATTTTTCGGGACGACTAAGCTATTATTCTCAAGAGCGCTGCGATAACCTAGCCATCTATCGTAAAAACTACGAGAATATGAAATATTCCCTATATATTCAATGCGTGTATGTCCTAAACCAATGAGATGTGACGTTAATTGAAAGCTGCTGTCAAAGCTATTGTTAAATACCATATCACTCGGAATTAAAGGTTCTTCATAATCTACCATGACTATTGGAATATTAAATCGATGCACTTCTAGTAATATAGCTGTCGATACAACACCAATACTAATAACACCAACAATTCCTTTTGGATTTAACACTGTATCAAGTGTCTCAACATTATTTTCGGTTAAAACAACCATCCCTAAGCCCATACTTTCTAAACTTTCACTAATTCCATCTAATATACGGCCCCAATACTGGGACTCTTTATTTTGAAAGCGGATATTCGGCATAAGAACTAATACAACACGTTTTTTTAACGTTGCCGTATCTACTTTATCTACATTAACATTCATCGTTTCGTCATCAATTTTCTGTCCCTTTTGTGAAAAGTATCCTAACTTTGCAGCCGTTTTGAATACTTTCTCCCTCGTTTCCGGGTTAACACCTTCTTTTCCAGATAAAGATTTCGAAACTACATATTTTGAAACACCTAAGTAATCTGCAATTTGCTGCATTGTTACTTTTTTAGCCATACTGTCTTTTCACTCCAACTATGCTACTTTTTTGACAGTTTAAAAAGACTGCCCTACTTTACTTTGTAAGAGCCTCTTTTTGCACAAGACAAAAGAGGCTCTCAACTAGTTTATTTCCCTTGAGCATAGTAGCTTATGCGATATCAAAAACACTTCTTACTTTCAGCTGTTGTTTGAATGAAGTGATATCAAGCTCTACGCTCAATGAATCCTTTTTCACTGTAATGACCTTGTTTGTTCCTGAAGAGAGGTCAAAATAATTATCACTAAATTTACAATCAGCTTCAAGTAATTCTAATTCAACATATTTTGCAAATGTTGCGGTCTGAAGCGTAATATCGTACGTTTCTTCCGTTTCTGTTATTTCTGTCATAATTTCCGGGTTTAAAAACTCAAAGTGCTTTGGTTTTGCAAATAACAATGTCGTTGTCGTATGTTCTTTATCATCTATATATAATGTACATTCTACATACGTATTGCGCTTTGCTTCTTTTGTTAGAACATCTGCAAAATCAAGCTTCTCGCATTGATTAGCAGTTAAGCTCGCAATTTCTGTTGAAAGAGTGCCTTGTTTCACAATTTCTGAAGTGTTTTTACGTAATGTCCACTCGATGCGTGCTGTTACGTTTTCACGAGTTTCATTCGTTACATGAATTTCAACATTCGTACCGTCCTCACGTAGCGATAATAGGATTGGAGAATAAAACTTCTTCGCGAAATAATGTAATGCTTTCCATCGGCCATAGTAATCAATGCTTGACCATGAAGCAACAGGCCAACAATCATTTAATTGCCAGTATAGAGAACCCATACAACGTCCACGGTTTCTTCGCCAATGCTCAACACCATATTTAATTGCTTCAGCTTGCAATAATTGTGACGCATATAGCAATGAATCAAAGTCTTTAGGATATAGGAAGTTCTCTGACAAGTAGAACAGGATTTTCCCATTTGCTGCCCCATTTTTTTGATGCTTCTCCATTACATATGAGAAAATATTGCGGTCCTCTGGCACTGTAAATGTTTGAATCGTTTTCATTGATGGGAATGATTGAAATCCAAATTCAGAGCAAAATCTGAAATGGAATTTTTCATACTCTGAGAATGGTTTTAAACCATGCCAAACTTCCCAATAATGCATATCTCCTTCGTTCGGATTACGTGGTTCATTGAATCCACCGCCTGAAGATGGTGACGACGACCAATAAAATGTTTGTGGATCTAGTTTCTTCGCAAGCTCTGGAATGATAAATTCAAATAGTTTAATATAGTCAGCCTTATGTTTATAATCATCATCAGGCATATCTCCCCAGTGAACCCATGCTTCTTCAACTTCATTATTTCCACACCAAATACCAAGACTTGCATGATGACGAATTCGTTTCATATTATCAATTACTTCATGTTCAACCGTTTCTCTAAATTCATCATTCAAATCATACATGCTACATGCAAACATGAAGTCCTGCCAGACAATTAACCCTTTGCGGTCACATAAATCAAAGAAATAATCCTCAGGGTAAATACCGCCACCCCAAACACGAATCATATTAAAGTTCGCATCTACACAATCATTAATTAATGTTTCTGTTCTTTGACGTGAATTTCTCGCCAATAGATTGTCTTCAGGAATATAATTTGCTCCCATTGCAAAAATCGGCAGCCCGTTTACGATAAATTCGAACGATTTACCCCACTCGTCTGGCTCATGCTTCACTTCAATTGTACGAAGTCCAATCGTTAGGGACTTTTGATCCAATTGCTCTTGTTCATTAACTGTTTTGATTTCAACTTGATATAACGGCTGTTCACCATAGCCATTTGGCCACCAAAGTTTCGGCTCCTTCACATTAATTGTGATGTTCTCCTCTTTAGATAGATGATTAACCTTAGTTGTATCAACTTCTCCGGTTGGACTTGTTAGTTTTACTTCTAATCCTAATGTCTCGCGTTCGGTTCCTTGTACGTTTACTCTGACATTTAAACTTACTTCGTTGTGATTATGTTGTTGCGTAATGTACACGTCATCGATACGGCCTTTATTCCAAGCAAGGATTGAAACATCTCTCCATATTCCGAGGTCAGGGATTTGTGGACCCCAATCCCAACCAAACATACTATGTCCCTTTCGGATATGCGGAAACCCTTCGATTGCATCAGTCACTCCCCAAAGTTTCGTTTCCTTCTGCTTTTCAGTAATATATTGAATTGGTGAATATAGTGTAATGTGTAACGTGTTTTCACCTACCGTGATATAAGGCTTTATATCAAACTCATACGTCCGGTGCATATTGTTTGTTTGTGCGATTACATGACCATTTAAGGTTATTTTCGAAATCGTATCTAATCCATCAAAGCGGATGATCACATGCTGGTGATTAGCGATTGCTTCATCAATTGTAAAGCTACGTGTAAATTCATAATCCTTTGATGAAATATCATAGGCTTGGTCTTCGTTGTCACGATAGAACGGGTCATCAATTTCCCCTTGTGAAAATAAATCATGCATAACCGAACCTGGAACTGTAGCATTCATCCATTCATGTGCCTTTGTGCTCCTCATTTTCCACAAGCCATTTAAATCTAGTTTCTTCATTTCTGCATCCCCTTCGCCTTTGTTATTTTTGTTATTATCGAATTTTAATAATGTGTATGATTTTTAGTAATAATCATATACTACTATCTCGTAAATTAAGATAAGTCACTAAATAATCGCATTAGTGTTTCAGTAAGCAGCTTAACAAGCCAATTAACATTTCAATAATAAGCTAATACTTCAAATATGTTATTTCTGTTAGCGTTTTGTTAGTATATTTATACTTTATTATAATAACAACAAATAGTAAAGGTTTACTTTATCTATTACCTTATATTTTTATAGTTTTACACAACCCGTAACTTTACTCTGAATTTTCCCACATAATTTATTTAGTTTACACATCCATATTCCATCGTTGTACGAACCGCTAATAAAGTTAAGTGATTCATACACACAGAACAAAAGCGCAAGCGCCTTGATCAGCCCCGACAAGCATAAGACGCAAATGAATAGAAGACGCTCTTTGTCTTCGATTCATTTGTGGCTTATGACCTCGAGGGGCTAGGCGCTGGAGCTGGACGTCGAAGCGCTTATCCACATTTCAAGATTTTATAATTTCCTAAACAAAGAAAAAGGGTAGTATAAAAATCACCACTACCCTTTCATCCTTATTTTTTCGTCGCATAAAATTCTTTGATGACCTTTTCTGCAGGCTTTCCATAAACCGCATATTCATCATCTGTGAACGCATCTTCTTCCTTGTATAATAAAGCTTTCCAATCCCATAGACCAAACCCTTGAACCCAATCCTTTTGTCCAGCCTTTTCAAACATCACTTTGTAATAGTTCGCTTGAGCTTCCATATCAATTTCACCTTCTAAACCCCAATCATTTGGCACATACGGTGAATTTGAACGACTAGGACATCCCGCTTCAGCAAAGAAGAATGGTTTATTATACGGTTTTATAATTTCTTCAATTCTCGCTAATTGATTGTCCCAGTCATCAATCGGATAATATCCGCTAGATGAGATGACATCGACTGCGTCCCACCATTTTACGTTACCCTCTTGATATTTATCGGTGTTATACGTTATCGGCCCTTTATATTCAACACGAACATCATCAATTAATGCACGCCATTCTTTATCACGACGCTCAGTTTGAACCATTTCACAGCCTACGATCATCATTTCACACTTTGTTTTTTCAGCTATTTTTGCATAATGAACTTGGTATTCTGTATAACTCTTGAACCACTCACTCCATTTTGGTTCACAAGGAACATCTAAATCAAAGAAATTGATATGCGCTCTCCAAGTGCCATCTTTACAGTTAACAGTTGGTTTCAAGATTACTTTCAACCCTAACTCTCTTGAATAGTCGATCATTTGAACAAGCTCTTCATCTGAAACCATATGCTTACCTTGATAATCTACAACCGTTGTATGTGCTCCATCTTGAAGTGCAGCTAGTGAGATAATGACGTAGTCCGTATTTGTTCGTTCTTTTAACTTTCGTAACGATTCCTTTGCTTCTGGTTTTTCGAAGTCTCCTCTGCGACTCATCCAACCAAAGGTAAACCCATTAATAAAATCCATTCCAACAAACTCCTTTATATTCAATGTTCCTGACACCTCGACTAAAGCGAACAAGAACAGACTATTGTTAACCATGAACCTTTTTAAAAAAGGGTTCTGAAGTAAATTCAGCCCCCTCATCTTTAAACTATTTAACAGATCCCGCCATACCATTGTAAATATGTTTTTGTAATGTAATGAATGCGATTAAAGTTGGGATAATCGCAATGATGATCCCCGCACATATAACTTCCCATTGCGAACCATATGGACCTTTAAATTTGAACAAGGCTGTCGAGATAACCTGCAGCTCTGACTTCGGCATATAGAGAAAGGCGGTATAAAAGTCATTGTAAACATTAACACCTTTAACGATAATTACTGTCACAATCGCCGGTTTTAATAACGGCAAAATGATTTTGGTGAAAATCGTTAAATACGATGCACCATCCAACATTGCAGATTCATCTAACGAAACAGAAATTGAATCCATAAATTGCAAGAAGATATATACTGCAATAATATCTGTACTCATATATAAAATAATCGCAGCCCATCTTGTATTAAATAATCCCATATCATTAATGATTTGGAATGTCGCAACTTGAGTTGTTACCGCTGGAATTAAAGTTGCTAAAAGGAAAGCACCCATTAGTAGTTTACTACCTCTAAAATTAAAGCGGTGAAGCACGAACGCAATCATTGAACCTGTTAATGTCGCACCGATAATCGATAAAATTAAAATAAATGCCGTATTCGCAAAACCCATCAACATATTACCTTCTGTAAAGGCACGTGTGTAGTTTTCGAAATTTAACCAATTTTCAGGTGGTGTTAACGGCCCTGTACTTGTGTACTCATCACTTGTCTTAAAGGAGGCGAAAAACACAACGGCAATTGGAAGCAAGGCAACGAAAGCACCTAACAGTAATGAAACATACTTTCCGATACTCCCTAATGTATATTTAAGCTGGTACATGTTTAGTCACTCTCCTTTGAAAACTTTCTCTGAATTCCAGTTACAATTAACACGATAATTAATAATACAACTGCCATTGCAGATCCTAGGCCTATTTTTCCGTATTTGAAAGCAATATCGACTGTTTGGATAACGAACGTTTTACTTCCGTTCGAACCACCAGTCATGATGTATGGAATTTCAAACGCTGATAGCGCTCCACTAATCGCTAGAATTAAGTTTAACTCTATTATTCTTCTAATACTCGGCATAATAATATATCTAAATTGATGCCACTTATTTGCACCATCTATTTCCGCAGCTTCATATACTTCTTTTGGTATCGATGAAATCGCACCTAGGAAAATGATAAAGTTGAAGCCCATATATCTCCATACAGATGTACCAGCAAGAGAAATATTAATAACATCAGGATTTCCTAACCAATGTGTAATAATCCCACTAAGACCAATCGCATTTAATACCGTATCCAATGTACCATCAGGTCTGAAAAAGAATAGGAACATGAAACCAATTGCCACACCATTTAATAGGTAAGGGAAAAAGATGACTCCTTTGAAGAAGTTTTTCATGCGCACATTAAATGTTAAAATTGTTGCAAAGTATAACGCCAATCCCATTTGCACAAATGTTGCAGCAAAATAATATAAACTTACTTTAAAAACAACAAAGTATTCAGGGTCAGTAAAAATATCAATATAGTTTTGAAATCCGATAAATTCTTTATCACTAAATCCATTCCACTCAGTGAAACTATAGTAAAACATATTCATCACAGGTAGATACGCAAATGTTAACAGCAACGCTACCGGCACAATTGAGAATAAAATAATAATAACCCGTCGTTGTGCATCGTATGATAAGTTTGAGAATTTAAACACGGACTACACCTCCCGGTAGTAATAAGATTACAATAAAATAATTTCTTCGTACTTTATATAAGTAATGGTTGTATTTCGGCGGTGAATAAACACCATAGTATAATAATTAGCAGTTGATAAGCTTTAAGAAAGCAAGAAAAGTGCTAAAATCGCACTTTTCTTGGATTCAATTCGATTATTCAGCAGTTTCTTTATCGTAAGCTTCGTTCCATTCAGCATTAATTTCTTTCATAATGTCTTCAAACGATTCTTTACGGTTACCGATTGCAGCCTCTACGATACGTTTCGGCGTATCCTCAAGCCATAATCCTACTTCTGCTTCTTTATCAATTCTATCAAGTAAACCTTCTTGACCTTCTTTTGCTGGTACAAGAAGTTCAAACGCAACACCTTGCTCTTCATATTGCTTTAATTCTTCTGGTAGCGGAACATCTTTCGCTGCACTAATACCACCAGCTTGCTCTACAGAGTAGTTAGACTCATGAATAAACCAATCAACCCATGCTAATGCAGCATCTTTGTTTTCACTATGTTTGTTAACACCAATTTGGAAGTCAGCTCCAAGTGGGAAAATCACTTTATCAGCGTTTGTTGGGAATGGCATATAACCGATATCATCTGGATTTTCAGCTACACCTTTAATTTGGTCTATAGCCCATGAACCTAATACCATTGTTCCGATTTCACCTTTACCTAACATCGCTTTTGAAGTTTCCCAATCTGTCGTTAATGGGTCATCTTCAATTAACTTTTTGTTTGCAACATCATACATAAGTTTCCATAATTCATATTGTGGTTTACCTTCAACGAACTGGTCTTTCTCACTAACCATCGTTTGGTTATAGTAAGCAGGGTCACCCGCTACAGTTGTGAAAGCACCTTCCCATTGTGTTAAAGGCCAACCAGCTGCATAGTTTGTATATAATGGAATTGCATCTGTGTTATCTTTAACTTTTTGCAGGGCACCTAAGAAATCATCCATTGTTTTTGGAGTTTCAGCAATACCAGCTTCTTCAAAAACTTTTTTGTTATAAACAACACCAGTGTATGTTACAGCAATCGGAATACCGTAAACTGTTCCATTAACTGCTCTTTCTTCAACACCCATGTAATTTTCTTTCATTTCTTCTAATTTACCTAGTGGCTCAAAGAAGTTTGGAATATCTTCAATTGGAACTTGAGTCGGAATAAGTAAAACGTCACCATAATCTTGTGTGTTCATACGTGGTGTAATTTGACCACCGTAATCTGTTAACGCTTCAAATTTCACTTCAACGTTAGGATATTTCTTTTGGAATTCTTTCGCATATTCAGGGAAAACTGTATCAACGATATCTGTTCTTTGGTTGATAACTGTAATTTCACCTTTTATTTCTTCAGGATCTTTATCTTTCCAGCTTGTGTCTGCTTCAGTTGTATTGCCGCCCTCTTTTTTATCAGAACCTTCATCTTTGTTACCACAACCCGAAAGAGCTGCTAGAAGTACCAACATAACAACCATAAGTAAACTTAACAATTTACCTTTTTTCATCTTACTGACCCCTTCCTTTATTCTTTATTTTTAAAGTTACCGTGTAGGTTACAAAGTAATTGTATGATGTTAACGCTTTCCTGTCAATGACTTTCGATAAATTTCTTCAAAAAAGTTACAGATAAGTTCATTGCATCATCAAATTCAGACGTTAAACCGTTGTAATTAAAGGATTCAATATAGTTTATTTCACCGCAACCTAATAAAAAAAAGACGGTGAATTCGACTAATAGTAAGCGACTTCAACCGTACGTTTTTAACCTGTTTAAGTTAACGGTAAGTTACAAAAGGAAACGCACTAAGATGTCATATACATGTACACGGGATTACAAAGTTATTATTTAATTACAATGCGAGAATATACATTTTTTCGGGCAATGCTCCCTACATCACTTCTTTTAACGTTATTGTCATAAAAGACAAAACCTTTTAAAAAAGAAACTATATTAAATATCAATTAAAAAAGCACCCTTTGATGATAGGGTGCCGAGTAAGTCTAATTACTCCTCAATGATTTTATAAAGAGAATACATGACGCCTAAACCAAATAAAAACGGTCCGAAAATAACAAAAATCGCAAAGTTGTAATCCGCAATAAAGTACATGATAACGATAACAACGATTACCGCTACTGTACTAACAATATTTTTAATAATTGACACAAAAGCTACCATATTTGCATTCTTTATTTCCAGGCTTTTAAACGATAATAACACGGTGCTGTAAATTAGCATTAGTAATGTCAACGCTAAGAAATATATGAATAATATCGTAAGTAATAAAGTAACTGGACTATCACCTTGTTTGTTTATAAAAAATAGACCTGTATATAAAATAATGATAA
Source organism: Metabacillus malikii (assembly GCF_030813355.1). Classification (GTDB taxonomy): domain Bacteria; phylum Bacillota; class Bacilli; order Bacillales; family Bacillaceae; genus Metabacillus; species Metabacillus malikii. The sequence continues at coordinate 34,577 of NZ_JAUSUD010000003.1, read as the reverse complement.
GAATCGTATAGATGAAGGAAACAAGGCGATGATGCTTATACAGGTTATAGTATCGCTTAAACAATTCATTAATTTTATTCCCTTGTTCTTCATCATACCCGCTATTAATATCCCTTAAGACGATAAACAAGGCTGAAACAGCAGGAACTAAACTATAAATGAAAATCCCCTTTAATAAATATAACCAAAAATATAAGCTCACTTGAAAATACTTATATAAATATTGAAAGAACATCACAATCTTATTATTCATTAACACTTCTACCCTCTTACATTTTGAGATTTTGCTCTATTATACCCATGCTTTATCCATGAAATAAAGGGAAATAACTATACCTCTTATTTAAGAGACATCAGCGCACATACGATTATTTACTAAAAATAAAACAAGGTATCTTTACCTTGTTTTAATATTTTTCACAGAATGTCGATATACAATTTTTCCTTTTACTAAAATCCGTCCAAATGATTTCTGATGGTCTTTCAGTTTTTCAAGCATAAAGTTAACAGCATAATTCGCCATTTCTTCAATATCAATTTCAACAGTTGTTAGAGGTGGTGACGTAATCGTTGCATATATATCATTATCAAAGCTAACAACGGAACAGTCTTCAGGAACATTAAGCCCTAGCTTTGTTAATTTCTGAACTAAATTATGTGCAACCTGGTCACAATTGCACACGAATGCTGTTGGCATTTTTTTCGGAATATCGATATCAATATACGTACCATTATCATCACGGTCATTTAAGATATAATTTTGATTCAATTCTAGATTATGCTCAAGCAGTGACTTATAAAAACCTAAATAGCGATCCTGAATACTACTTGTCGAATATAAATTTCCTACATAACCAATTTCTTTATGGCCATTTTGGATTAAAAAATTCGTTATCTCGTAAGCACCATTAAAATTATCTGTCACGATCGAATCGATATCAGAGTTTTCATCATAAAAATCTAAAAAGATTTTCGGGATTGATATACTTTGAACTTTCTCGATATATTCTTTACTTATTTGGCCAAGAATAATAAAACCATCCACTTTTTTCTCATGATATATACGTGGTAATTGTAGGTTTTTTTCATCTTCTTTACTAAGAATGTGGAGAATCCCATAGTAATCATACTCTTCTAGCACTCTTGTTATACTTTGGTAGACATTTAAATAAAACGATTGGTGGTCCATCCCTGCAAACCGTTCCGGTATGATGACACCTATGTTATACGATAACCCTTCTTTTATCGACTTTGCCAACGCATTATAACGATAGCCCATTTCTTCAGCAAGAGTTTTTATTTTTACTTTTAGCTCATCACTTACACCGTCTTTATCATTAAGCGCCTTTGATACTGTTACACTGCTTACACTTAATTTGTCGGCAATATCCCTCATTGTTACATTATTTTTCATTATCGATTCCCCCGAGTTAACCGACTTAATAGAGGTTGGGACAAAAAGGTTTTAAATAATAGAAAAATCCGAACTACTAAATTAGATTTCCATTTAATCTTCGTGTTGTTATTACAGGGTAGACGTTCTGGTTGATTTCCGTTGCAGTACTCGCTTTCCGCGGGGTGGGTGGTGAGCCTCCTCGGCGTAAACGCCTGTGGGGTCTCACCTCTCCCACGCATCCCGCAGGAGTCTCGCACTTCCACTCCAATCAACCCTTACAGAATTAGTAACATAGAACCCCTAAAAACAATGTTCGTATTTAACTAGGTTAGTTTTTGTTATTTCCCATCCTCAGTCAATACCCTCTTATTTATTCACACTTTTTAATAATTCTAAGTTGTTTTCAATTAAAGCTTTACGTTGCTTCGCACAATCTAATGAACGGAATGGATCTTCCGGTGTATTGAATGTGTAATCAACTAATTTTTCAATCGTTGTCGTTGCTACATGGATACGTGTATCACTTGATGCGTAGTAAATGAATACTTCATTGTTTTCGTTTACGATAGCACCATTACAGAACACAACATTTGAAACGTCTCCGACTCTTTCTTCATCATATGGTGCAATAAAATGTCCACCAGGAGTCGCGATAACTTTCGTTGGATCCTCTAAGCTAGTAGCAAGCGTATAAAGAACATAACGTAAACCCGCTGCTGTATTTCTCACACCGTGTGCGATATGAATCCAGCCTTTATCTGTTTTAATCGGTGCAGGTCCTTGTCCGTTTTTCACTTCATAAATTGTATGGTAACGTTTTTCGTGCATGACTTTTTCATCGTGAACAACTGGATTCATAATGTCATCACAAAGTGCAAATGCAATTCCACCGCCAGAACCAGTTGAAATAAAGCCATCTTGCGGACGAGTGTAGAATGCATACTTCCCATCAACAAATTCAGGATGTAATACAACATTCCGTTGTTGCGGTGATGGTGTTTGGATGTTAGGAAGACGGTCCCACTTCTTTAAATCTTTTGTACGAACGAGGCCCGCTTGAGCAACTGCACTCGATGTATCAAATTCAGGAGCATCAGGATCCTTACTTTCAGAACAGTAAATTCCATAAATCCAACCATCTTCATGTTGAACAAGGCGCATATCATAAATATTTGTTTCTTTCTCATCGATATCATCCCATACTAAAGGAGTATCAATGAAACGGAAATTATCGATACCGTTGTCGCTCTCAGCTAGTGCAAAAATTGATTTACGGTCTAATCCTTCAGTACGAACAACTAAATAGTATTTATTATTTAAATAGATTGCTCCAGGATTAAACGCTGCATTAATCCCCAGTCTTTCCATGAAGTGTGGGTTTGTTTCTTTATTTAAGTCATAACGCCAATGCAGCGGTACATGGTGTCGTGTTACAACTGGATTTTCATAACGGTCATAAACGCCATTGTAAAAATCAGCTTTTTTCTTATTTTTCTTACTTAATAATTCGTTTTGCTTCTTTAATAATTCAAAATATTTATCATGGATCATTTCTTAGTTCATCCTCTCAATCATTTCTAAACAAAATCTTGCATTATGGTAAGGTGTTTTCCAAGGTTCTCCAACTGCCCGCTCTGTCGGTTTTCCATCAGCCTCAATAGACCAATACCATTCGCCGCCTTCACGATGGTCAACGATATGCTCCTTCGTGTATGCCCACAAACCATCTACTAGTGTTAAAAACTTATCATCTTTTGTTCTTTCATATGCATTTTGGAAGCCCACGATTGCTTCAGCTTGAACCCACCATACACGAGTTAGGTCCATCTCATCGTTCACCTGTTCATTTGCCAGAGAACCATCTTCTAAGATTGCATGGGAATTTCCGATGTTATATGCAATATCAATGACCATTTGAATATAACGCTCATCTGTTAAGCCGACTGCTTTAATAGCATCATCAATCAACCAACTCGCTTCAATGTCATGTCCAAATGATTTAATCTCAATTAATGAATTCCACTTTTTATCAAAGAAAACCCGCAAATACTTTGTTTCCTTGTTAAAAATCTTTTCATAAAAAATCTCAATTAGATTTGTTAAGCGTTCTTTCATTTGGTCAGTCGGATTCGCTTTATAAAGATTCGTGTATGCTTCTAAAACGTGGAGATGTGTATTTGTCGTAATGTCTGCAATTACTCCATTTTGACTTAATTTATCGTTTGGAAGCTCATTCCATTTTCGGTCAAATTCTTCCTTATACGCATTGTATTCTTTATCAAATCCTAAGCTTTCGATTAAGTTAAAAATATTGTTTGCATATTGTAATGCTTCTTCATTTTTCGTTACACGATAATATTCACTTAACGCATAAATACCAAATGATTGAGTATATACATGCTTTTGCGTTTCTTTCGGAGCACCTTTGTAATCTAGAAGCCAATATAGACCTTGATGTTCATGGTCATACATTTTCCCAACTAGAAATTGATAGGCATGGTGTGCCATCTCTAAATATTCTTGTCTTTTTGTCACACGATAAGCAGCTGAGAAAGACCATAAAAATCTCGAGATTTGGATTCCACCTTTATCTCCTTGCTTATCTACGGATAAGTCGTAATTCACAGTTCCATAGAAACCACCATGTTGTTCATCTTTTAACTTCATCCAAAAAGGTAAAATATGAGTTACTAAATGATTTTCTATTTCCTTTTTTAGTTTACTCAAAATAAAGTAACCCCCAAACTTTTAGTTTACCGATAACTTAATTACATGTTACTTATTTAGTTGTCGTTTGTCAATTATTTATAAAGCGGTTTCAGGTATTTTTAATGAATATAGTCATTTGAAGGGTAACAAATCTATATTTTTGCTTACTTTCAAAAAGATCCTATTAGGTTTATATCAGCACGAAGACTTGTTACTAGCAGAAGAATTGGAGACTTACTGATTATTTTGCAGATAGAAAGCACCCGAAATTGCACGTAAATAAAAGAAAGTTAAATAAAAAAAGAACTTACTGTATATGTTATTTAACAGTTCGTTCTTTTTTATCCTACTAATAATTATTGAGATGAAGTAATTGTTTATTAAGCCATGAAAGAATGTCCTGAATGACTTCATCACGATTTAATTCATTAAGTATTTCATGGCGAGCTTCATCATAAAATTTATATTCAATGTTGGAAATTTGGTATCGTTTATATTGTTCGATGACATCCGATACACCTTTTGAGGCCTTACCAACAGGATCCTTCGCACCGCTGACAAAGAAGATCGGCAAGTTCTTGTCTATCTTGGCCACTTCTTGATTACGATGGATAATTTCTAGACCTTCTAGTAAATCATAATAAAAGCTTGTTGTCGCTACAAAGCCGCAAAATTCATCATCGAGGTATTTTGACACTTCATTTTTATCACGTGTTAACCAATCAAAGCTTGTTTGCTGATCCGGAAATTGTTTATTGTAGCTACCAAAAATAAGTTTATTCATAAAGGGACTTTCCATTTGCGAGCCATGTTTTCTCTTTTGCACAGCAGCAAGTGTTTTTCCAATTTTCCCTAATATGCCTGGATTTCCACCTGTGCCAACAATGATAACCCCATTAACTTGTCCATGAAAACGCTGAATAAAACGCCGAGCTAAAAAAGAGCCCATACTATGTCCCAATAAAAAAACTGGCACAGTTGGATATTTGTGATGAATGTGCTCATTCAATTCTTTCACGTCTAATACAATCCGTTCAAAGCCGTTTTCTTCAGCAATGAATCCTAATTTCCCACTGTTTCTACCTGTTTCCCCATGGCCGCGGTGGTCATTCCCAATCACGACGATATTTTCTGAAACCAACTTTTCAGCAACATAGTCATAGCGCTTTATGTGCTCTGCCATCCCATGTGATAGTTGAACAATTGCACGCGGGGTTTTAATTTCCTCTCCCCAGCTTTTTATAAATACTTCATGACCATCGCTCATTTTGTGCCAGCTCTCGATTTTCCCCACCCCCAATTAGGGGACTGTCCCCTGTTTTAGTGATGATGGCTTCCTTTAGATGGATTTGTAATCACAAATTCCTCTCTTGGAACATAGAAGTATTGAATCCAAACACCATCAAGAAATTCATCACGTTTGTCTAGTAATACATTAATTCCTTTGTCTGTGCTGACAATTTCATCATGTTCAGTTGGAGTATCAAGCGAGATTTCATAATGTGCATGATCTCCGTGGTGATGCGTGACGTAGACGCGAATCATTTCCCCTTCCTTCGCATCCTTATCGAGCATTCTTTGAAGCACCTTTGCTGCATTACGGTTTACTTTACATTTCATTTAAATGAACCTCTTTCTATTATATTATCGATTATTTAGTAATAGTGAACTTTCTACAAATTAATTAAGCCTGTTTTCCTAAACTTTGTTTCTTTTATCTGGGTTGTCGTTTAGGGTTTGTCTCCTCTTGCAGTACTCGCTTTCCGCGGGGGGGGTGGTGAGCTTCATAGCTCCTTGCGCACGAACAAGCAAACTTCAGGTCTTCTCCCTACGATAAGTCATCATTGATTCGCCATTCGGCTCATCGTGATTCCTTTGGTCTTAGTCGATGCCCCTCCAGTTTGTACGTCGATGGGCAAGCCGCCTACGCTTTTCGTTCTCCTCAGCGTAAACGCCTGCTCACGTCTCACCTCTCCCACGCATCCCGCAGGAGTCTCGCACTTACGCTCCAACAAGCCCTAAAAAAAGTTAGTGCAAAAAAGCCACAATCTTTTAAAAAGGAGCATTAATTAAAACATTCATTTGCTATCAGTTTGTACGATTCCCATCTATCTTCAGGCTGATATGTTATTGTTAGTATCATTAATTCAGAAGTTCTGTACGAGTTTTTTACCGTTAGTAGTTTCTGTTTAACTTCTTTTGGATTGCCAATTATCATTTTGCGCTTTATATTGCTGACTAATTCGTGTTCCTTCGAGGAATAAGAGTATGATTCAGCTTCAGCAATGGAAGGAATTCCATCTCTAGCTTCTCCTTTTGCCGCTAAAACATTCCATAATATCCAACTAGAAGCGATTCTTTCAGCTTTTTCAGTTGATTCGGCACAAATAACAGAGACGGCAACAATTGATTCAGGCTTGTTTATGTTTGTTAATTTAAAATTGTCGTAATAGAGCCGGACAATTTCGCCGCCGCTTTGCTCACTCATAAAGTCAGCATATGCATAAGGTAGCCCTTTCTCTGCAGCTAGAAGTGCACTTTTCTTACTCATCCCTAAAAGCCATAACTCGGGAGGTACAACTGGTATTGGCGATGCTTTCACTTTTGAAAACATGTGGTCATTTTCAAAATCATTTGCAAGGAAATGTTTCAGTTCATCTACGGCTTCCGGAAACTCCTTCACATTAGCTAAAAAGTTTTTCGATAATGCCAACGATGCTTCAGCAGAACCTCCTGGTGAACGACCGATTCCTAAATCAACTCTACTAGGAAATAACGTTGCTAATACATGATGTGTTTCAGCCACCTTGTACGGGCGATAATGAGGGAGTAAAATTGCTCCAGATCCGATTCGTATCCTATTTGTTCTCGCACCGATATACCCAAGCATAACCTCTGGAGCTGAACAGGCTAATCCAGGTAAATCGTGATGCTCCGCAATCCAATATCTGGTATATCGATTATCCTCACCAATTTGAGCTAGTTTGACCGCTGCCTCTAACGCATCTTTTGCTGTTTGACCTTTTGAAATCGGTGCTTGGTCTAAAATACTTAACTTCATCCTTTCACCTCCATTTGAAGCGAACATTTCAGAGAGATTTAAAGAAACATATCTGCTAGTACATTGTATGTATACAATTTATCTTCAAAGCTATAAACATTGTTAATCACCATAAATTCCTCAACTTGATACTTTTCACTTAACAATAGTAGTTGCTCCTTTACATCTTCAGGCGTTCCAATCATCATTCGTTTACGATTTTGTTTAATCTTCTCTTTGTCTTTTTCCGTTAAACGATTACTTTTCGCCTGCTCTATTGAAGGAATTTTCGTATTCTCCCCCTTTTCAACCGCTAATAGCCACAAATCCTGTGTCAAGGCAATTTCCTCTGCCTTTTCTCTTGTCGGAGCACAAACGATGAATACACAAACATTCACTTTAGGTTCCGCAAGAAAAGGGGAAGGTTTGAAATCACGTTTATACTGTTCAATCGCAACTTGACCAGATGTAGGTACAAGAAAATGGCCAAAAGTAAATGCCGTCCCTTTTTCAGCAGCAAGTCTTGCCCCTCTTTGTGATACACCTAACATCCACATCTCAGGCAACTGTTTCGTAAGTGGGTATGCAATAACATCGTTTTCTGTGTGCTGATTTGTTAGATAACTTTGTAGTTCACTCACTTGTCTCGGAAACTCATTAAGGCTTTTGCGGATTCCGTCGGTTAACGCCAACCTCGTTGTTGGAGGTCCACCTGGTGACCGTCCAATCCCTAAATCAATCCGGTCGGGATATAAGGTTTGTAATACGTTAAAGTTTTCTGCAATTTTAAATGGACTGTATTGCGGGAGGAGCACACCACCTGAGCCAATCCGGATTCTATCCGTCATTGTAGCTAAATGACTGATTAATATTTCTGGAGAAGTGCCGGCAAGTCCATTCGTATTATGATGTTCTGCAACCCAAAATCTTGTATACCCTAAATCATCTGTCAGCTTTGCTAATTGTTCAGTCTTATTAAAGGCATCACTTGCTGTCTCACCCATTCGGATAACAGATTGGTCAAGTACACTTAATTTCATTCCTACTCCCAGCTTTCTCCACAAATTTACTTCATGAGCTTTTTCATTAATTTCAGGCTATTTTTTGCATTTGGATACTTGAGGCTTAAATCAAAACGATTTGTTTGCTTAAGAATGCTTTTGTAGTGAGAAAATGCAACAAAACTCGATTCACCATGGTACGAACCGATACCACTTTCACCTACACCACCGAATGGAAGATATGGTGTTGCAATATGCATTAACGTATCATTAACACATCCTCCACCAAACGAGATTTCTTTTAGCACTCGTTTCTCCGTGTTGTTATTCGTTGTAAATAAATAGAGAGCCAATGGTTTAGGTCGTTTTTTTACAAACGAAATGACTTCGTCAAGTGTTTCATAGTCTAGTATTGGCAGGATTGGACCGAATATTTCTTCTGTCATTAACGAACTGGACATCTCGAAAGGCTTCATCAAGGTCGGTGCCATTTTATGCTTGTCTTCATTAACCTGTCCACCAAAAAGAATGTCCCCATCAGACAGATACCGTTTCAACCTATTGAAGTGCTTTTGATTAATAATTTTTGGATAGCTTTCATTTTGATTTGCATCCGAACCGTAAAAGTCTTTTACTACTTTTTTCATTTCCTCGATTAGGCGATCTCGTACGGAATGATGAATAAATAAGTAATCAGGTGCAATACATGTTTGTCCCGCATTTGTCCATTTCCCGAAAGCAATGCGCTTTGCTGCAAGCGTAAGATTTGCTGTTTCATCGACAATACAAGGACTTTTCCCACCTAATTCAAGTGTGACAGGTATTAATTGCTTTGCCGCTTTTTGCATAATGATTTTTCCAACGGGGACACTGCCGGTAAAGAAAATATAATCAAACGGTTGCTCTAACAAATGATTCGTTGTTTCAATGCCACCTTCAAGTACAGCTATGTAATTTGGGTCAAATTCAGCTTTGATAAGCCTGCTAAGTAATCGAGATGTATGAGGAGCTAGCTCAGACGGCTTTAAAATAGCCGTATTACCTGCTGCAATGGCGCCGATTAGTGGAGCTAATTGAAGTTGAAATGGATAATTCCAAGGAGCAATAATAAGTGTTACACCGTACGGTTCAGCAACTTGATATCCTTTTGAGCCGATATGTGTTTTTGCTGTTTTCACCTTCACGGGTTTCATCCATGAATCGATTTTCTTTATCGCAAACCGGATTTCTTCTAATAGAAAACCAATTTCAGTCATATACGCTTCCGTTTCCGATTTGTTTAAATCATTCTTTAACGCAGTAACAATCTCACGTTCATTTGAACGGATTAGCTGAGCCAATTGTTTAAGCACATTAATCCTTTTTTCTTTAGCAAAGGTCTGCCCTGTAGCAAAGAACTTCTTTTGTCGCTGAACGGCATCCTCGACTGCTTCTACCGATGATTCTTCTATAACGATTTCTTCTTTCAAGCATTAACACCTCATTTATAGGAAATAATCGCTTAGTTACTTTGACATAACGGAACGACAATTATGAAAAATCTCATTGATAGATTACACATCGTTATCAATAATCATTCTATTGTTATTATTTTAGCCTATTCGATTCTTAAATAAAAACGATTGGATTAAAGGTCAGACTAAACGACGATTTTAGGACATGATGAAAGAACTCTTGTTAAACAACGAACATAGTTTACTAGGAGTTTTGATGTGTAATTTTAATAAGGTTAATTGTTGTGGTGGAAGTGCGGGGCTCCTGCAGGATGCGTGGGAGAGGTAGAGCTAGAGGTGAGACTCAAAGGAGTTTCGCTTAGGGTGTCTTCGTAAGGGCGATGAAGACGTTTTTTTTCAAAGCCAGCATCAAAAACGGCTTCATTAGCACGATGAAGACGATTTTTTCCCAAAGCCACCGCCAAATTCGGCTTCATAAAACCGATGAAGACGAAAATTCACCAAAGTCAGCGCCAAAAACGCCTTCATAAGTCTAATGAAGACGGAAATTTTGCAGTATCAGATCCAAAAACGGCTTCAAAAATCAATGAAGACGATAATTTAGCATTGTCAGCACCAAAATCAGCTTCATAAGCCCAGGTGAATACGAAAACGAACACATCGAAAAGCGGGAGTTAATTCCAATACACCAGCGGAATTACCTAGTAAAAGCAAGTAACAATGTTTCAAAATACAACCAGAACTAATAGGATGGATCTATCCAAATTCCAAAACATAGTTCGGGTTTGTGTATGTTAAAGCCTACTGTCACAGCGTAAGGCTTCTATATTAGTTTGCAATCGTTCTTGTTATTTTAGAATAAATGCTAGATAGATAATAGAATCGTCGATTACTATTTTCGGTTTGCTCGTCACGCTCTTTTCCTTGAACGACTAAAAGATAATCTTTCAGTTCTCCTTGATAGACAAACTCAAAGTGACCACAATCTGTAAGGTCGTTAGGCTTAACTAAGCATGCAGGTTTATCTTTAATTGCAATCCCGGCATTTGACAGGATCGTTGCTACAAATTGTGAACAGAAATAGGCCTTTTCTCTATTCATTTTTTTATTTAATAGAACAGCAAATAAACCAATAAAATTGTATTTGTATAATTCCTTCTCTTCTTCAATTTTCTGGATTCTAGACAACATTTCCAGGTAGTGATTCTCTGTGACCGTACATTTATAAATTGCGCAAGATGCCCCCTTGAAAATGGAACTGTCTAAATCCTCTTTTACAAAGCCGCCTATAAACGGATTATTTGGTCTCTTGCGCCCAAAGCTATATACAACATCTAGTTCTTTAGTGAAGGATATTGAAGCATGATTATAAGGATATCTTGTAAACACTTTAATGATTCTAGTAAGTACTGATTTAGTGTCTGATAGAATAATATAAACGTGCATAATATACCTCCAATCTAGTATTTATTTGGCAAATAAAAAAGTACAGCAATGCATTTCTACGCTTTATATTAGGAAGTGATTTTCATAAAGTCAATTCAATGTCTTTATAATTACAAAGCTTGTCTTTAGCCCCGTATCCGTTATGAAGATTCTGTTAGTCATTATCTAATACTTTCACAGGTACGATAACGTTCTTAAGCTTTAATTCTTTCTAAGGCTTGAGCAGTATCTTTACTGCTTTACATGGACTTAGTTGATGCGATTTTTCACAAGTCCTTAAAGTCCCACGTCCTCTACACTAATTAAAGCAGGTGATAATAATTTCGTCCTACTCTTTAGAAAAATATGTCTTAACTGTTTATTATTTTCAGTATATCAATATTCTAAAAAAAAGGCTCAATTATTTTTTGAAGAATGTCTTAATTTTCACTTTGAGTTATAAAAACGATTAATCTCTTATTAGTATAGTAAAAGATTCTTAGATTTCATCTAAATATATAGTCTCTAATTTTTTCACAAGTAAAATTACCTATTCACGTTAAAAAGGACGATACCTCGCCCTTTTACTTTAATCTCTTTTAGGACAATTCATCTATTGGTTATGGTACCTTCATTGTTGATAAATATCGCTCTATTATAAAAAGATTTCAGAAAGTGAGTACTTACGGTAGTCAACCCAAAATGACGACTCAATATAGAGTAACAATGATGACCATGCATCTCTATTTTCTTTACAATCGATCCTTATTTAGAATGATAATAGACTTCCTCAAAAGGCTGAACGACAACAAAGCCATCGCCTGCAAATTTCATTTGGATTGATTCACCGCTTCCTCTACCAAAAAAGGTCTTTAATGTGATATCTGTTTGGAATTCCGGTTGCAATCCCCCGCTCCATGCTACCGTTGCGTTTGGATCTGTTATGACAGGATTTCCTGGGGTTACCCGTAATGTTAGTGGTTCATAATGGGACGTAATTGCGACCATACCGGTTCCTTCGCAGCGGACATTAAATAATCCACCTGCCATCATCCCTGCAATTCGCTTCATAAGCTTAATATCCCAGTTAATACTCGGTTCAAATGCTAATAAGTCATTCCCATTTACATGGATGACTTCATTTCTCAAATCAAGCACTGTAACCTTTTTCCCTTGGTCCGCTAGGTAGAGTTTCCCTCGTCCCGTCGCTTTCATCAACGAGGTCCCTTCACCTGTAAATGCCTTTTTAAATGTTTTACTCAGTCCATGTTCAAACATTCCTTCGCGTTCAAATTTGATTTTTCCGTTATATGAAATCATTGAACCCGCTTTTGCCCAAACTTGACCATCAAGATTAACTTCAAGCATTCGCTGTGTTTCTAATTCAAATAAACCTTGGTCTTTATCCACTTGTTCTGTTTGCTTTAAAAATTCAGAGATTGAATATTTACTCATCCGTAACACTTCCCTTCTACTAGTATTACGATGAAGCAATGGTATTTGTTTCATTTTTTACCATAAAAAGTCCCGCCTTAATAAGACGGGACTTTTTCACTTTTCTCGTTAGCAGTTACCTAGAAATAAACGATGCAAATAATAATAACTAGCACTATTCGATAAACCGCAAATGGAATTAGCTTAATTTTATTTATCAACTTAAGGAAAAAACGGATTGAGATTAATGCGAAAACAAAAGCACTAATAAATCCTACAATAAAAAATGGCATTGCTTCAAGCGTGAAATACTCCCAGTTCTTCAAAAGCGAAATACCACTCGCGCCTGCCATAATCGGAACTGCCATTATAAATGTAAAATCAGCTGCTGCTCGATGGCTCAATCCTAAAAGCACACCACCAGATATCGTTGAACCGGAGCGGGAAAACCCTGGCCAAAGTGATAAACATTGGATGAAACCAATTGATAGAGCTTGTTTGTACGTTATTTTATCAACAGTATCAACCTTAGGCTTCTTCCCACCATAGATGTCGGCAAAAATCATTAAAATAGCCCCTACTACTAAACCGATTAATACTGTTTCTATTGAAAATAGATATTCATCAATATAATCCTCGAAAAGAAGACCTAAAACACCTGCAGGAATTAAACCTACAATGACTTGTGTCAAACGTAAATGTTGACCGCCTTGTTCAGTAGTACGCTTCTTTTTGCTGAGACGATTTAAGCCTAACAGGTCAATAAATCGGTCTTTAAAAACAACGACGACTGCGAGAATCGAACCTAATTGGATAACTATTTTAAAGGTATTTGCAACGTACTTTCCTAAAGTATCCCCAGATTGTAGCCACATATCATCGACGACAATCATATGACCAGTTGAAGAAACCGGAGCAAATTCAGTTAACCCCTCGACCATACCTAGTATCAACGCTTTTATCAGTGTAATGATATCCATTCTTTAATCTCCCTTTTCAATACATTAACTTAAAAATTATACGTTATTACTAAATCGTTGTATATAGAAACAATGTAAATAAAAAGGAAATAGGGGACAGTCCCCTACCTTAGTCCCACGCCAAAATACAGGGACAGTCCCCCTACCTTCCAGTCCCCTACCTTCATCCTAAGTTTTAACTGAATTCTCATCGGATAATTTTGTGTCTTTTCGGGTATACCAACAACAACAGACAGTGTGTCAGAATGATTCAATTGTAAGATGAAAGGCATTAAATTTTAGCTAAAATTTTAACCTAATTGGCAATAATATACTTGTATTTTCTCCCTTTTCTACTAACTAAAGTAAAACTATTTCCACTTTGTAAATTTAATGTAAAGATTTTATTAAATTTATGTAAAAGAAGCGTAAAAATAATGTAAATTCGTGTCTAAAATTGTTATTATAGCAAAGTGTTTATACATACATAAAAGGGAGTGTGTTCCACATTGGATTTAAACTATCAAGAGATGCTCTTTCAATTTTTTGGGGGACTAGGGATCTTTTTATTCGGGATTAAATACATGGGCGATGGTCTACAAAATGCGGCTGGAGACAGATTAAAGGATATTTTAGACCGGTTCACGACAAATCCATTCATGGGCGTATTAGCAGGTGTACTAGTAACTGTTCTGATTCAGTCAAGCTCCGGGACAACGGCTTTAACGGTTGGTCTTGTAAGTGCTGGGTTTATGACACTAAGACAAGCGATCGGTGTCATTATGGGAGCAAATATCGGGACAACCGTCACTGCGTTTATTATTGGAATTGATATCGGTGAATACTCTTTACCAATAATCATGCTAGGTGCAATTCTTTTATTCTTCTTTAAAAATGTAAAGATTACCTCGATTGGTCAAGTTGTCTTTGGCTTTGGAGCGTTATTTTATGGCTTAGAATTGATGAGTGGTGGTATGAAGCCGTTACGCTCACTTGATGCCTTTCAAGAATTAACATTAAGTATGAGTAACAGTCCTATTTTAGGTGTTGTTGTCGGAACGATCTTTACAGTGATTGTTCAAAGTTCTAGTGCAACAATCGGTATTTTACAGGAACTATTTTCACAAGAAGCAATTAATTTAAAAGCCTCCTTACCTGTGCTGTTTGGTGACAACATCGGAACAACGATTACAGCTGTTATTGCTGCTTTAGGTGCTTCAATCGCCGCAAGACGTGCAGCTCTAGTTCATGTTATGTTTAATCTAATTGGTACAATTATTTTCTTAATTATTCTTACACCTTTTACGAATCTCATTGGCTATTTACAAGGCGTACTTGGCTTAAATCCTGAGATGACAATTGCTTTTGCGCACGGGATATTTAACGTTTCAAATACGGTGATCCAATTTCCATTTATCTTTGCTTTAGCATGGATTGTGACAAAGATTATCCCTGGTGATGATGAATTTATTGATACGAAGCCACATCACTTAAATCCAATGTTTATTGAACGATCCCCCTCTATTGCATTAGGACAAGCAAAAGAGGAACTAAAGAGAATGTGTGAATTCTCAATAAACGGACTGAATGAAGCACTAACTTACTTTCATAATAGCGATAAAAAGCATCGGGAAAACTCGCTTCAATATGAATCAGGCATTAATAATTTAGATAAAAAGATTACGCAATATTTACTAGATATTTCTTCAAAATCGTTATCAAATACGGAACGAGATGAATTTTCAAACATAGCCGATTCGATTCGTGATATTGAACGAATTGGTGACCATATGGAAAACATCGTCGAGCTTATTGATTATAAATTAAATAAAAAGGTGACACTATCAGAAAGTGCACAAACAGAATTAGCAGAAATGTATAACTTAACGACTACAACATTACAAATGGCTTATGACGCATTCTTTAACGAAGATGTTGAATTAGCCAAAAAAGCGCTAGAGAATGAAGACAAAATTGATAAAATGGAGCGTCAATTAAGAAAGAAACATATTTTACGTTTGAACGAACGTCAATGTACAGGTGACGCCGGAATCGTCTATGTCGATATTATTAGCAACCTAGAAAGAATCGGAGACCACGCTTCAAACATTGTCGAAGCCGTCATAAATACAAAATAACAATCAAGCGGTGGGGACAGTCCCCCACCGCTTTAATGCGCTAAAATAATGCTAAGGAGGAGTATGAGATGGATGTTTACATTTACACATTGCTACTTATTGGATATGTTCTCTTGTTTATCTGGGGAGTCATGCGTTCATCTAATCCGTTTCCATATGCTAATGTATTAATTCTACTCACGCTTGGTCTAATATACGATAACCTAATCATTGCAATCGGAACTTTTATCGGCGAGGGAAATTTACTAAAATCACTTAGCACAATTAGATTTTGGCTTCATGCCTTCATAACCCCTACACTCGTTCTATTTGGCTATGGAGTTTTAACAAAAACCTCATTGAAATGGGTAAAAACACGGACATTCCATCTTTTTACATGGGGTTATTTCCTAACGATTATATTTATTGAGCTAGCGACAGTCACCTTCCATTTAACCCTCAAAGCTTCCAATCAATATGGAGTATTACACTACACTTATTCAGGAGAACCGAGCATTCCTTACATGGTAATCGGCATTTCGCTTTGGATGCTAATCTCAAGCTTTCTACTAATGAAGGAGAAGCGATTCATTTGGATGTTTATTGGGACAATTGTCATGACCCTTGGCGGAGCACTCCCACTACCATTTCCTAGTTCTGCTACGATGAATATCTTTGAATTTGTTTTCCTCATTACACTTTGGTACACGAAAAATAGAATCTAGTTATATTCCCGCCTCCCCTAACATATGATTGTTTGTTAGAAGAAGGGGGTTATTATTATGGCTAGTCAAACAGGTGCCATCGTCCAACAGTCATTACATGCATTATTAGAAGATCATACCTTTTTACCGAATTTACACGGTCAGTCCAGGAAGCAGGCTTTTACATCACTGGCAGCAATTTTATCCACTCCAAACCACATTCATAAATCGTTTCTACGTGTGCCGTTAGACAACGGAAAAGTCGTTCGCATCCCTGCTTTTCGGGTCCAGCATAATGATACACTTGGTCCTTATAAAGGCGGGATTCGCTTTCATGAATCTGTCAATGAAGAAGAAGTCATTAATCTAGCAGCACTAATGACATTAAAAAATGCCCTTCATGAAGTTCCGTTTGGCGGTGGTAAGGGCGGAGTCGTTCTTAATCCAAGAGATTACTCTGAAAGGGAGCTTCATTTAATTTGTGAGAAATATGTTCGTTATTTTAGCGATATTATAGGTCCTGATAAAGATATCCCTGCCCCTGATGTAGGAACAGGCGATAGAGAAATGGACTGGATGATGGCTGAATATAAAAGCATCAATCCTGGGAAACCATACCGAGGCAGCTTTACAGGAAAAAGCATTGTAAATGCAGGTTCACTTGGCCGGAGAGAAGCTACTGGCAGAGGGGTTTATTTTACGTTTCGTTATCTTTTATACGATTTTCTGAAGGAACAAAGACAGTGGTTAGCATCACGTAATAACAAATTTGCAAAAACAGCGCTAGCTCTAGCAGATAAACCTTTAACTTTAGCTGTTCAAGGGTTTGGAAATGTTGGATCTATCGCAGCTCTTGAAGCATATCAATGTACATCGTTAACGAATAAAATCATTGCTGTCAGTGACCGCAACGTTACCTTATACAATGAAGCAGGATTAAATATTCCTGCACTTATCACCTATACATCAAGTAATCATGGTGAACTACCTACAACCTTAGAACAATTGCAAACACATCAAATAGATGCTGAAATAAAATCACGTGATGAGATTCTCACTTTATCGGTGGATGTTTTAATCTTAGCCGCATTAGAGGACCAAATTCATAAAGATAATATGAACAAAATACAAGCACAATTGATTGTCGAAGGAGCAAACGCCCCTATTTCTGGTGAAGCAGATGCATACTTAAGCAATAAAGGTGTCATTATCATCCCTGACATACTTGCAAATGCCGGTGGAGTAATCGTCTCCTATTTTGAATGGCTCCAAGGTAGAGAAACACAGTTCTATACCGAAAAAGAAGTATACCAACTTCTCTACGAAAAAATGAGCTTAACATTAAAAACGATTCTCCCCCAATACTTCAATGACCCGTTTCCGTTACGTCAAAACTGTTATATCCATGCGGTCATGAAGCTATGTACGATTTTATATCGACAAGGTAAATTATATTAAGTTCATTTAACTGGCAAAGGGCTGTCTAAACATAACCGGCAAACAACATTCCAATGCTGAATTATTCAACATAGTATTACCGATTATAGAGACAGCCCATCGTCATTATTTAATGTTGCAATTTACTTATTATTGATTTAAATCATACATTTGACCTTTTAATAAATATGCTGCACTTTCAGCGATGTTTGTAATATGGTCAGCTGTCCGCTCAAGGTAGCGATTGATTAATAAATATTGGATTAATTGCTCGGTTTCCTCCGGATGCTCTTTTAAGTAACTCGTAATGATTTTATACAGTTCAACACTGTATGCATCCACTTCATCGTCTAAGTCTCCAACCTCTTTGGCAAGATTAATATCTCCATTTATGAATGAAGTTAAGCTTTTACGAAGCATTGTAATCGAGATGTCCTTCATTTTGTCGAGATTGGATATATCTACTTGTGAAGAGGCATTGCCAATTCTAATTGTTGATTTCGCAATATTCACCCCGAAATCTGCAATTCGTTCAATCTCCAAACTTATTTTCAATGCACCGATGATTCTGCGCAAATCTCTTGCAACAGGCTGCTCCTTTGCCATCAACCAGATAATGAAATGATTAATTTCGATTTCAAGGTCATCAACATCCTCATCTTCTTCGATTACCTTTAAAGCGACTTCGACATCCTTTGTTTTAAAAGCTTCAAATGCTGTTTCAATTGATGTAATCGCCATATCGCCCATCGTCTTCATTTTTTCCTGTAGTTCATGTAAACTATTCTCAAAGCTTTCACGCGTAACCATTTACATCCCTCCTTATCCGAATCTGCCGGTAATATAGTCTTCCGTTCTTTTATCACTTGGTACTGAAAAAATTTTACTCGTTAAGTCGTATTCAACTACTTCCCCGTTAAGGAAAAATGCTGTTCGGTCTGATACCCTTGCTGCTTGTTGCATATTATGGGTCACGATGACAATCGTATATTCTTTCTTCATATTCTCTATTAATTCTTCTACTTTTAATGTAGAGATTGGGTCTAATGCGGACGTAGGCTCATCCATTAAGATAATATCCGGTTTCATTGCGATGGCACGTGCAATACAAATACGTTGTTGTTGACCACCGGAGAGACCGAGCGCCGAAGTTTTTAAACGGTCTTTCACTTCGTCCCAAATAGCGGCACCCCGTAAACTTTTTTCAACAATTTCATTTAGCTCTTTTTTACTTTTTATGCCTTGCATTTTTGGACCATATGCAACATTATCATAAATACTCATCGGGAAAAGATTTGCTTTTTGAAATACCATTCCTACTTTTGTTCGCAGTTTGATCACATCAGTGGATTTATAGATATCCTCATTATCAATGTTTATCGTACCATTGATTTTCACTCCGTCAATTAAATCATTCATTCGGTTTAACGTTCTCAAGAATGTAGATTTCCCACACCCAGATGGTCCTATAAGAGCTGTTACCTCATTCTCGAATATATCAATTGATATCGAGAATAACGCCTGTTTCTCACCATAAAACAAATCAAGATTTTGAACATTGATTTTCACATCTTTTTCTTGTTCGTTCAGTATTGTAGAATGATTCATCCTTACTTTAATTCCAGTTGCACTCATGTCAACACCTCATTTAGTAATTTGATTTATTTAATTTTTTTGAGATAAACATAGCTGATAAATTTAATACTAAAATGATCACAATTAGGACAATCCCAACTGCCGAGGCTAATTCGATGTCACCTGACTCCTGGGTAACTAAAAAGGAATGAACAGTTAATGTCCGTGCCGATGAGAAAATACTAGAAGGCATGTTAGCAACAGTACCTGCTGTTAAAAATATGGCAGCAGATTCCCCGACAATTCTACCAATGGAGAGAATAATTCCTGATAAAATTCCTGGCATTGCACTTGGTAAAATAACTTTATATAAAGTTTGCAGCCTTGTCGTTCCTAGTGCTAGGGAACCCTCTCGGTATGAAGGTGGAACTGTTTTGAGTGATTCTTCCGTCGTTCTGATGACAACAGGTAAGACGATAATCGTTAATGTTAAGGAGGCAGCAATAATAGACATTCCCATTTTTAACGTCGTCACAAAAAACACGGCGCCAAAAAGTCCATAAATAATCGATGGAATCCCTGTTAAACTTTCAGTTGCAAAACGAATAATACTTACTAATCGGCCTTGTTTTGCGTACTCCTGCAAGTACACAGCGGCAAAGATTCCAATTGGTGTAGCGATAAGCAATGAGATAACAATTGTATAGATTGTCGTAATCACCATTGGCCAAATTCCACCACCACCTGTAGGGGAATAATCACCAAAGATAAAATCAAGGCTAATTAAATTGTAACCTTTAGAAAAGATAAAACCTACGATTATGAAGAGTACGGCAACTGTCAAAAAGGCCGCTCCCCATAGAAGACCTCGGTAAAAATAATCCTTAAGCTTTCTCACCTTACTTACCACCCTTTGCACTAATTTTCGCTAATACAAAATTTAAAATCAAAATAAATGAGAAAAGTACAATTCCTGTCGCGAACAGCATATTTTGATGTGTACCGAATGCATAGCCCATTTCTAATGCAATATTTGTAGTCAATGGTCGTACACTATCGAAAAGACTTGATGGTAAGATTAAACTGTTTCCTGCCACTAAGATAACAGCCATTGTTTCACCGATTGCTCTCCCTAAACCTAAAACAATTGCAGCCATTATTCCTGATTTAGCTGCTGGTACAACAACCTTAAAAATTGTTTCAATTTCGGAGGCCCCTAACGCTAATGACCCTTCGCGATATGTTTTCGGAACAGCTCGGATCGCAGTTTCAGCAACCGTCACAATGGTAGGAAGCATCATAATCGCTAAAACTAATATAACTGCGAAGAGGCTTTGACCTTTAACTAGATTTAATTGATTTTGCAAAAATGGCACTATTAATGCGAGTCCAAATACACCATATAACACAGATGGAATCCCAGCCAATAGCTGTACTGCAGGAGACATAAATTTTGCTACACTTTTTGGTGCTAATTCAGCTAAGAAGATTGCAGTAAATAATCCAATTGGTACTCCAATGATTAATGCACCTATCGTCGCATATATCGATGCAACAATCATCGGCAAAATCCCATACTTATCTTCACTAGGAACCCAATCCACTCCAAGTAGAAAATCAAAAAAGCTATACCCATCGACAATAAATGGCAGAGCCCCTTTATAAAATACAAATCCAACGATTAATAATAAACTTACGACTGAAAGAAGTGCACAAAATTGAAAGACTCTAGATGACAACTTCTCTAACATGTATTTCCGCTTATTTTTATTGTTTACCTTTATTGGTTCCCGAGACATCTTCATTCCTCCATGCATCTCTTTTACAACGGTTCAACTAACATTATCACGTTATTTAATTGGTATAGCCCCTGCTTTCGTAATAATTGCTTGTCCATCTTCGCTCAAAATATAATCGATATACTGCTTACCAGCATCGGTAATTTGGTCGACTCTATGTACAAATAAGAATGGGCGTGATAATTTATATCTTTGTTGTAAAACATTCTCAACTGTTGCCTCTACTCCATCGATATTTAAAGTCGAAATAGATGAATCAATATATTCAAACGATATAAAACCTACCGCATGCTTATTCCCGGCGACAGTTGTTTTAATATTTCCGTTACCACTCGCTATAATTGCGCTTCTTACTAATTCACCAGAAGAATACCCGACGATTTCTTGAAAGGCATCACGTGAGCCTGAACCATCTTCTCTTGAAACAACGACGATTTCTAAATCATCACCGCCTAGTTCCTTCCAATTGTTGATTTCACCAGTGAATATAGCCTTCACTTGTTCCATCGTTAGTGTTTTCACCTTGTTGCTTGGGTGTGTGACGACAACAATGCCATCGTATGCGATTGTTGTCTCGACTAATCCACTTGCTTTTTCTTCCTCTTCTAAATCTCGTGACGACATTCCAATTTCTGATACCCCATTCATTGCATTTTGAATTCCTGCTGATGAACCGTTTTGATTTATTTCAACTTTAATATTTGCAGTATCTTTAAACTTGTCTGCTAATTTTTCAGCTAAAGGTCCTACTGAGGTGGATCCAGAAACAGAAACCGTAGATACATTTTCATTTGATGATTCTGCTCCATCAGTATGGCTATTACATGCTGATAAGATGGAAGTTAGGATTACGATTAATAACCCATACACTACCCTATTTGTGAACATACTCATAACCTCCAGGTGATAAATTACGACTTTTTTCGACATGTAAAGATTAAATGAAGAATGTAAAGGTGACATGGATTTAATGTAAAGGTTTTGTAAATTTTATTAACTGCGTTTTAAATTAGTTAATTTTCGGCTTTATTTAAAAGTATATTGGCTTTCTTAATATGCCTTTCATTTAGGATTATATGTTGTGAAGATAAGAAAGGAGATTTTGAAACTGCTAGGATGGATTTTATAGGAAATGTGGAGTATGGAATAGTTAAGTGAGAACACTTATTAAGGCAAATGAAAAAAGTGATACTTCTTTCATCAAAGTACCACTAACATTTTTATAATTTTATTTATAGTTAAACATATTTTATGTTACTAAGCATTTCTTCCCTTATATAACAGATAAATAAAAAAAGGAGCCCCGATAGCTGCAGTGAAAACACCTGCAGGAATATCTAATGGTAAGAAAGCCGTTCTCGCTATCATGTCCGCACATACGACGAGAATCCCTCCTAATAATCCAGATATAGGGACAAGCATTCGAAAGGAACGCCCGATTAGCTTACGTCCAATATGTGGAGCAATTAACCCAATAAATTCAATTCCACCTGCAAAAGCAACAGCTGAACCTGCTAATGCAACGCTTACGACTAAAAGAATAACTCGTTTCCTTTGTACATGTACACCAAGTCCAGTTGCTAGTAAATCGCCTAGTTCCATGACATCTACTGTTCTAGATAAATATAAAGCAACTGGTATAAATAATAGAAGCCACGGCAACATTGCATAAACATCATTCCAATTCGCACCGTATAAACTTCCAGTAAGCCATAAATAAGACTTAGTAGCAATCGCGGTTTCACTTACGACTAGCATCAACATTACGATCGCTTTCATTGCTGCCGCTACACCGATTCCGATTAAGACAAGGCGAAACGGAGTGACTCCTCTTTTCCAGGACAGCAAGTAAATGACGAACGAAACAGTTGCTGCACCAATTATAGCTGCCACAGGGAGAAAGTGGATACTTACCGTCCCCGTCAAATAGACGATAAACATGATTGCCCCAACAGATGCTCCGCTAGTTATCCCGATAATATCTGGAGAAGCAAGCGGATTTCGAATAATTGCCTGTAAAATAAGACCCGCTACTCCTAGTGCACCCCCGACTAAAAATGCCAATAAAACTCGAGGTAGTCTTAAAGTATGAAGTACATAATCAAACTCTCCAGATTTAAAACCGATGAGCTCTTTTATTATTTGTATAGGATGAATAAAACTGCTCCCCACTGATAAACTGACAATGAAAAGGATAATTGCGATCGTGCACAGTACTAGCATAGTTCGAAAAAAACTTTCCGCGATACTTGTTGCTGGCTGCTTTGTCTCTCTTTTTAACGATATTACATTATTCATTTCCTGATAACCTCCTACGTGCGAGGTAAATAAAAAATGGTGTACCGACAAATGCAGTCATCACCCCGATTGGGATTTCCTGAGGGATAATGATAAATCGTGCAGTCGTATCTGCAAGTAATAATAGACTAGCCCCTGCTAAAGCACTTAGCGGTAGTACCCATCTGTAATCCTGTCCAACTAATCCTCGAACAATATGTGGAACGATTAAGCCTACGAAACCAATTGAACCAGCAACAGCCACTGAACCGCCTGCTAAAAGGATAATTGAAATGCCAATTAGTATTTTTATTATGATTGTTTGTTGACCTAAACCTGTTGCAACTTCATCTCCAAACATAAATATGTTAATAGAATTCCCTAAACTAAATGCTAGAAGTGTAGCAACAACCATAAATGGTAAAACGGGTATCAACATATCAAGACTACGTCCTGCAACTGAACCTGCTAACCAAAATAAAATACTTTGCAGTTTTTGCTCATCAATGACTAATAATCCTTGTGTAAAGGATACAAACAAAGCTGAAATTGCTGTACCCGCTAAGACAATTTTCAAAGGTGTTAGCCCCTGCCTTCCTAATGAGCCTAAAAAATAAACAAGTCCCCCTGCTATTCCTGCTCCTATAAATGCGACCCACATATAATGGACTAAGGATTCGACTTGAAAAAATGTTACTGAGCAGACAATAAAAAATAAGGCTCCCGCATTTACTCCTAAAATATCAGGTGACGCCAAAGGATTTTTTGTTAAAGCTTGCATTAAAGCTCCCGCAATAGCAAGATTTGCACCAATAATTGTTGCAATAATCGCTCTTGTTAATCTAGATGTTGTAACAATAATATGTTCAGTTATTGTTTTATCAAAATGGAAGATAGCGTCGAATGTCGTTTGTAAAGGAATTGACCTCTGCCCAAGTGCAATGCTACCTATAAATGAGATGGTCAATAGGAGAATAAGGATGATTAATCCTATTATTTTCAAACGAACGCTTTTTAGCATTCCTGTCAAATCAAATCCTCCTTTCCGTTTTGACAAATAGAGGCTGGTACATAACTAAATACAACCTAGTTAAATACGAACATTGTTATTAGGGATTCTATGCTACAAATTCTGTAAAGGTTGATTGGAGCGGAAGTGCGAGACTCCTGCGGGATGCGTGGGAGAGGTGAGACCCCACAGGCGTTTGCGCCGAGGAGGCTCAGCACCCACCCCGCGGAAAGCGAGTACTCGTGCTGCAATCAACCAGAACGTTTCCCATGTAAAAACAACAAGAATAAATTGAAATCTCATCTAATAAATCGGTCTTTTCTTATATTTATAACCTTTTTCCCTGCCTCTATAGTCTTTTAATTTAACAATCTATTCATTCTCTAATTCAAATTTCTTATATAAATCATCAAGCATTAAGTTTGCCGCTGTAATTCCGCCACCCATGTTCCAGATGATTTCATCTACTTGATGTACCTCGTCATTCGTTACAGCATCAAGGTTTTCCCATAACGGATGTCCGGTCCATTGTTCATACGTTTTCTTTACTGCTTCATTGTCCTCCATGAATAGATAAATAACATCTGCATTCATTTCTGAAATACTCTCTTTATCTGTTAATTGCAAAATATCCTGTGAATCATCAGATAAGTCTTTTGGACCTTTAAAACCAAGTTCATTTAAAATTGACCCTGCAAAGCCTGTCAGATATATTCGTGCATGGTCCTCTCTGAAGTTAACGACAGAGACGTGGAGTGGCCATTTGTCACCAAGCTTTTCTTTCACCTTTGTTTGAAAATCTGCTACGCGCATCTCCCAAGCAGAAATAATTTCTTTCGCCTTTGCTTCTTCATTCATCGCCTCACCCATTAATTGAACAGTACCTTTATAATCAAATACTGTTTCATGTACGATAGTTGGAGCAATTTCAGATAACTGTTCATACACTTCCTCGTGACGAATTTTTGAAGCAATAATTAAATCTGGCTTTAGCTTTGCAATTTCCTCAAGGTTTGGTTGGGTTTCCTGACCAACAATTTGAACTTCACCAATATCCTCTTTTAAATAGTGATAGATTGGCTGCTCTAACCAAGATTCCACAGCACCCACTGGGGTCATCTCGAAAGCAACTAGAGCATCTGTTGCACCTTGATATAAAGTGACGATTTTCTTCGGTGTGCCCTCTATCTTCGTTTTTCCCATTGCATGAGCAATTTCTCTAACTTGACTTTCTTCTTTTTTTCCGCTGCCCTCAGAAGCTGTCTTTTCAGTTTGATTCCCACAACCTACTAGCGTAATCAGTAAAGAAACTGCTAATAAAAAAATCGTAATAAACCGTCTGCTAACTTTGTATGTATTTGTTTTCATGTCTCTTCCTCCCTTAAATGATAATGATAATTGTTATCATTACTTTTCGGATTTTATCCTATTTTTTCCCTTTAGACAATAGGTAATTGAAAATAATTTTCATTAAGTTATTATAAAATAGCAAAAAAGCTAATCTCTACTTACAGAGTTAGCTTTTCCAACTGATATTCTTATTGAACCGCAATATTATCAACATATAATTGAATTAATCTTTATCCCAAACTTTCAAATAATTCTTACCTGCTTTTAAACTCGTAATTGGTCCAACTACGCTTTTTTCTTCCTTTTGTTTCCCAAAGAAATCTTTATCAAGGACAACTTTACTTCCATCTGGATTCTCAAACTCTGCATCGACAATGCGAGCTCTTTCCATGGTATCTGTCGAATGAGTATCTCCAAGGAATGCTTCAAACTCTTCAGGAAGTTCTAAAGAAAGATACACTTCATTTCCTTCATCGATAATGTTTATTTGCGGATTATAGTGAGCTGCATCGATCTTTTCATATTCTCGTTCATAAGGTTGTGCACCATTAAAGTATACATTTTTGCTAATATATACAGGCTGCTCTACTTTATTAAATGCTTCATGGTCACCCTCATCTTGATGGACTGTTTCAATATACTCTTCAAGTGACGCAGGATACCCGTTAAAATGAGTCGTACCGACGTTATCTAAAGCATCATCACCGATGAACAGGTTATTATAAAAACGGTCGTCGCCACCATATGTAACTGCGAATCCGGCTACCTCTGTGCTATGTGGCACATGATATGGTGTCGCACGGTCGAGCATTTTGCGGTGGACCATTTTCCCTCGGATGAGATTATTAATATAAGCTCCACCTTGGGCATGGTTATCTAACGCGTAGTCTGCTGTTAAAATGTTATGGTCGACAATGTATGGACCGCTACTCACTTCAACAAACAGGTCGCGGCTGTTTTGATAAAACAGGTTACTGCTCACTCTTGTTCCTTGCGTTTGCCAATCTAACCAGGTTCCTAGCGAGCAATTATGGATACGGTTGTTATGGATTTGGACATCGATTGCTGCATGCAGCTTAATCCCTGCAATCTCATGACCGTAGTACTCACGCTTAATACCGATATTATAAATATGGTTGTTGTATATTTCGCTAAATACACAGCCTAGGTGGCCGACGACTCCGTTTTGGCCACAATCATAGATTGTATTATTGCGGATGATGTGCGAACCAATCTTTTCTTTACTCCAGCCAACTTGTTTTGCTGAAAAGACAGATTCTAATTGATATTGATAACCTGGTTTGTCTTTTCGTTTTGTACGATAGTTATCACCTGTTGACGCCTCTTTACCGATACTGATCGCACTACACTTTGAATCATGTATGATATTATCCTCAATAATCCAGCCTTTACTCCAACGTGGTCCAATTAACCCCGGTTGGTCAGCTGTTGGTGGTGTCCAAGGGGTAGCCGCCTGGCACAGCTCGAAGCCTTTCACCGTAATATAATTTATCCCTATTTGCTCTGGGTAAAAACAAGCTTTCCGTACATTGATTTCGACTAATTCTTCATTTGGATTTGCTTGATGGAAATTTGCATAAATCGTTGTATGTTGCTCATCTACTTCTGAAAACCATACGTATCTTGTCTGTTCAGGATTAACGACAGATACAGTTGTTTTCGTCCAATGGTCTAGCACTTCTGTTCTCACTTCAGGATTCTGTAATTGTTCTACATTTTCAACTTCATAAAACGACATTCCATTCAAATAAACATCGCCGAGATGTCTACCAGGATTATAGACTACCCAATCGCCAAAGATTTCTTCAATATAAGGGTTATAGTCTCCGAAAAAGTCATTCGGTAAAACAGCTTTCCATACAGTTCCTTCATGCTGTTCCCATTTTTGAATCCGCTCGGAACCTTTAATGACTACCTTTTCACCTTCAGCAGCTTGATACGTAATTCTACGATACTTACTTAATCCGCCATTTTTTGGTTTTACCCATTCACGGTACTCGCCCTCATGGACAATAATCGTATCACCCGCAACAGCAACAGCTGCAGCTCTATTTATCGTTAAAAACGGATTTTCCTTTGTTCCCTCTGCTTGATCAGACCCATTCTTTGCTACATGGTATTCAAATGACATTTTGTAACCTCCCCATATAATCTGTCCTACTACGATTATTATAGAGTGAAAAAACGCTTACTTTCTATTCGAAAAATAGTATAATAGTAGACAATATTCGTGTTTATTTTAGGAGTGTGAGCTTATGGTATTCTTTGAACATCACGGAGTTGAAAAGCGAGAATCCTTTCATACATCTAGACTAAGTAATTTTACGTTTCCGCTCCATTTTCACCATGCTTACGAGTTGATTATCGTTAATGAAGGAGAATTGTACGTTACAATTGACCAAAAAGAGTATGTCCTGCATAAACAAGATGCTGCGATTGTGTTTAATAACCAAATGCATGAATTTCAAACGATGACAAATTCCGATATTTCGATTGCAATTTTCTCACCCGAAATTATCGGCCACTTTTTTCTGAACTATAAAGGGTATATCCCAGAAAATAATGTCATTCATCTAGATGAGCTCCCTAACTTAACGAAGCTTGATTCGATTTATCGGCAAAAAGGTTTTCTATATAATCTTTGCGGTACATTAGTGGAAAACACGACATTTATTCCAGTAGAACACTCGACAAAAACGAAAGTGCTGCACAAAATATTACTCTATGTTGATAAACATTATCATGAAGAGTGCACGTTAAAGGTTATCGCAAAACAGCTGCAATATGACTATGCTTATTTATCAAAGCTATTTGTGCAAATGACAAAGATGACGTTTACCGAATACTTAAATCATTATCGTACATCCCAAGCGTGTTATTTATTGAAAAACAGCGAGCATTCGATTAGCGAGATTGCCAGTCTTTGCGGCTATACTAATTTGCGGAGCTTTAACCGGAACTTTAGAATGATAACGAATGATTCACCTAGGAGTTATCGGGAATTTCATCGGGATGAGGGTGATGTTGGGATTGGTGATGGGCATAGATTTGATTCTAAGCCTTAGTGGAAATAAAAATTATTTAACAGTATTACTATTTCCTAAAAGGTTATTAGTCTATTGATTGAAGATTAATAACCTTTCAAGTAGAGCACACTCTAGTTTTAAAAATTATTATTCAGCTTAGGAACGCAAGAATAGCCTATACTTTCCCTTTAAAAATCATTTAGGTAGAAACACTACAACAAACAGTTGCTTTTTCGAGTACTTAAATAACCTAATGTGAAATAAGAACATTTATTTTATGATGTGAATAATTAATAGTCCAGATGATGTTTGAGGATTACGAAAGATGAGTTTACTAGGAATAACTTTTTATAAAATCCATTTATGAGTGGAATAAGGTCATTTTTTATAGATGTTACAAAATAAAAAAACCACCAAAATTATGTATTTGGTGGAGACGGTGGGAGTCGAACCCACGTCCAGACATATCGGCACTTAAGCGTCTACGAGCGTAGTCGACATATTTGCGGTTTCGCTAACTCTTATGCCTATCGACAGGCGTCGGAGCAGCTAGTCTGATTGGTCTCTTCCATCATCCCCAGACGGAGGAATTAGGCGTAGTCCACTAAGAGTGAGTCCCTTACCCTACCACATGGACGATGGAGGGAGGAACAGCTAAGCAGTTATTAAGCTGCTAAAGCTAAGTTATTGTTAGATTTGCCAGTTATTATTGGCGTGACGTTTTTACGAAGACGATCCCTTCGGCCCGCAACCTAAGCTCGAACTACCCCTGTCGAATCCGTAACGTCCCCATGTTAAGCCGTATATACCAGCTAGGGAATACGGGAGATGAAGCAGAAATAAGCTTAATTGCTTATGAAATTGTATAATCAGTTAAACATTTTAAAATCGGAAGAACGTAAGAGTAAAGGATTACTTGCTTTCGTTCATCCTTGTAGGTGACTGCCTTACAAAATCTATTATAACAAATGTGGACAAAAATGCAATTGTAAGGTTTTTCCTAATAATCCTTTTGGCGTTCTCTAAAGGCACGTTCGATATCACGTTTTGCTTCTTTTTTCTTTAAATCCTCACGCTTATCGTATTTCTTCTTCCCTTTACCGAGGCCGATTAATACCTTTGCATAGCCATTTTTTAAATACATTTTTAACGGTACAAGTGCATAGCCTTCTTCTTTCGTTGCACCGACAAGCTTTGCGATTTCTTTTTTATGCATTAATAGTTTTCTAGTTCTTAGCGGGTCATGGTTATAACGATTGCCTTGCTCATAAGGACTAACATGCATATTGTGTAGGAAAACTTCTCCGTTATCAATTCGTGCATAGGAATCCTTTAAGTTTGCTCGGCCATTACGGATTGATTTAATCTCTGTACCTTGAAGGACAATGCCTGCCTCGTATGTTTCTTCAATTGAAAAATCATGGTTCGCTTTTTTATTTTGCGCGACTACTTTTCCCATTCCTTTTGGCATTGTAACTCCCCCTCTCCAAGCATCTTACCTTTTGCGTATGTTCTATTTTAACAAATAATGGACAGATACTCAAATCTTTACCCTAGTATTAAAGCTGGCACAACGTTATGTGCCAGCTTTTTTGATTACCGTTTTTTCTTTTTACGCTTAGCTTTTGGTGCATTTTCAAAATGCTTTTTCTTTTTCTTCTTCCTTGGTGGTCGTGTTGACCATTCCTCACTAGACTCTTTATCGCCACCGCGACTTTTTGCATGATTTCCCTTTTTACCGATTTTGATGACTTTTGGAGCTTCTTTAGGTGGACGTCTTCTCGTACCTTTCATTCCGACAATTTCAAAGTCAATTGCCCGTTCATCTTTATTGACGTTAACAACTCGTACGGTTATTTCATCACCAATTCGATAAACATTACCTGTTCGCTCACCAATCATGGCATAATGTCTTTCGTCATAACGGTAATAGTCATCTGTCATATAGCTGACATGGACAAGTCCTTCGATTGTGTTCGGCAGCTCGACGAACATTCCGAAGTTCGTAACAGAGCTAATCATACCATCATATTCTTCACCAATTTTATCAAGCATATATTCAGTCTTTTTTAATTCATCTGTTTCACGTTCTGCTTCAACTGCTCTGCGTTCCATATTAGAAGCATGATCAGCAATTTCTGGTAAAAGCTCGCCCCATTTCGAACGTGTTTCCTCGTCTACTTTTCCGTTGATTAAATACGTACGGATTAAACGGTGAACGATTAAGTCCGGATAACGTCGGATAGGTGATGTGAAATGTGTATAATACTCCGTTGATAGACCAAAGTGACCTAAACTATTCGGGTCGTATTTCGCCTGCTTCATGGACCGCAGCATGACTGTTGAGATAACTGTTTCTTCAGGTGTTCCTTGAACTTCTTCAATGATACTTTGTAAAGCACGTGGGTGAATCTCATTTGCTGACCCCTTCACCGTGTAGCCGAAGTTCGTAATAAATTCTAAAAATCGTTGCAGCTTCTCTGTATTTGGGTCCTCATGAATACGATAGATGAACGGTACATTCATCCAGTGGAAATGCTCGGCAACTGTTTCATTCGCTAACAGCATGAACTCTTCAATTAACCGCTCAGCAACAGAGCGTTCACGGATAACGACATCATGTGGATTGCCTTCTTTATCTACGAGTACTTTCGCCTCTTTAAAATCAAAGTCAATCGCACCACGATTCATTCGTTTCGTACGTAATATTTGCGCTAGCTCGCCCATTTCTTCAAACATCGGTACAAGCGGCTCATATCTTTTCATGACTTCTTCATCACGATCTTCAAGAATTTTCCGGACATCAGAATACGTCATACGTTCTGTTGTTTTAATGACACTTTGGAAAATTTCATGGCTGACAACCGTTCCTGTTTCATCTATTTCCATTTCACATGATAGCGTTAAACGGTCAACTTTCGGGTTTAGCGAGCAAATTCCGTTTGAGAGACGGTGTGGAATCATTGGAATAACTCGGTCGACGAGATAGACACTTGTCCCACGCTCTAACGCTTCTTTGTCAATTGGTGAATCCTCGGTAACATAATGACTGACATCTGCTATATGGACACCTAATTTATAGTTGCCATTGTCTAATTTTTTGACAGTGACCGCATCATCCAAATCTTTAGCATCTGCTCCATCGATTGTGACGATGACTTCATCCCGTAAGTCACGGCGGTCTTTTAAATCATCCTCGTGAATAGTGTCAGGGACATCATTTGCCTGTTTAAGCGCATCTTCAGGAAAAAGGCCAGGAAGACCATGCTTATGAATAATCGATAAAATATCAACACCAGGGTCATTTTTATGACCAAGAATTTGGACGACTTCACCTTCTGCACTCATGCGGCCTTCAGGGTACGTTGTTAATTTCACAACAACTTTATGGCCTTCAATCGCCCCGTTTTTTGCATTTTTCGGGATAAAAATATCATTTATAATCTTTTTGTCATCAGGAATAACGAAGCCAAAGTTTTTGCTTTCTGTATACGTTCCAACGATTTCTTGGACGCCACGCTCTATGATTCTGACGACTGTTCCTTCTTGGCGTGAGCCTGAACTATTAGAAGAACTAACTCTCACAAGAACCGTATCACCGTGCATCGCTGTCTTTAACTCTGTAGGAGGAATGAACACATCATCTAAGCTCGCATCCTCTGGGTCTAAAAATGCGAAACCTTTTGCATGTCCAATTAGTTTCCCTTTTAGTAAATTCATTTTTTCAGGCAAGCCATAGCGATTGCTACGTGTTCTGACTACTAAACCTTGCTCTTCCATCGCAACGAGTGCTTTGACAAAGTCTTTAAACTCTGCCGAATCCTCAATTCCAAAGGCCTCCTCAAGTTCCTGAACTGTTAGCGGTTTATAGGCCTCTTCCTTCATGAAATCAAGTAGCTTATTAATATGTACTTGTATTTCTTGTTCCATTTAAATCCTCCTTTACCAATTTAGTGTCTCTAAAAATTGGTATACATCTTCATGTAGCAAATCACGTTCCTTATCAAGGGTAATCACGTGACCTGATTCTTCATACCACTTTAATTCCTTTTGTATAGTTTCTACTTCTTCGTAAATAATATTTGCACTATCTGTATTAATCATGTGGTCGTGTCTAGCTTGTGCGACAAACGTTGGCGAATAGATCATATCGACATTATTTCTAACATCTGCGATTAGCTCTTGTAATGCTTTTAATGTATTCATCGGCGTCTTCGCAAACTCCTTCATTTCTTCTTCTATTACCTCAGGGGATTTCCCTTCAAATTTTTTATAATTTCTTGCATATTCTAAAACACCTTCATACATAACCTGTTCACTTTTTATATACATTGGGGCACACATCGGAACAATCCCCTTTACAGGAACAGTGTAACCCAATTTAAGGGAAAACACACCGCCTAGTGATAATCCGCCAACAGCAATTTGGTCATAGCCTAAGTTTTTCAAATGATTGTATCCATCCATGACGTCCTGCCACCATTGTTCAGGACCAGTATGAACGAGCTCCTCGGGTGGAACACCGTGACCCTTATATTGTGGTGCATGGCATGTATAGCCTCTCTCATTTAGAAAACGGGCAAGCATCCGGACATCTGCAGTATTCCCAGTAAAGCCATGTAAAAGTAAAATTGCTTTTCCTTCATCTCCCTCAAAAGTAAATGGTTTCGGTAACACTCTTTTCATTTCTCATTACTCCTTCTTCATTAACTTCGTATAACCTATTTTCTAGCTATTTTCAATAAGATATGTACTCTCTTTCATTTAAACAAACGTTTAATTAATTTACCAAATTACTGCTTATGATAAGTATGTATGACGAATACTAGAAAGCGTCCTACTTCTATCGCACTAGACTCAGAAATGTCTGCTCCCTTTTAATAAAGGATATAAAAAAAGAGCCTGAAGCCTCAGACCCTTTGTTTATCATCACTTAACGATGTATGCAACTAATACTGTTAAAATAAAGAAAAGCACTGACAAAATAATGGTTGCACGGTGTAAAATTAAATCAAGACCACGAGCCTTTTGTTTTCCAAAAAGCTGTTCAGCACCACCAGAAATTGCACCTGATAATCCTGCACTTTTACCTGATTGTAATAATACAACTGTGATTAATGCGATTGATACTAAAACAAGTAGGATAATTAATGCTGTATGCATGCAAAGACACCTCCTGAAATACGCACAACTAGATAGTTTAAATGTATCATAATTGGTGGTTATTCACAATAGTTGATAAAAAAAGTTAATTTAACGGTTGATGATTGTGTGTATGTATTATTGCTAAAAAGATGATTCTATTTTACTTTGGACTTCTTTTTTCTGTTGCGTCGGGCTTTTATGACGGTTCTATTTTACCTTGGACTTCTTTTTTCTGCTGCGTCGGGCTTTTAAAATGTTTCTATTTTTCCTTTGGCTACTTTTTCTCACTCCGGCGGGCTTTTAAAACGATTCTATTTTACCTTTCGATGCTTTTTCCCACTCCGACGGGCTTTTAAAACGATTCTATTTTACCTTTCGATGCTTTTTCTCACTCCGACGGGCTTTTAAAACGATTCTATTTTACCTTGGATGCTTTTTCTCACTCCGACGGGCTTTTAAGATGATTCTATTTTACCTTTCGATGCTTTTTCCCACTCCGACGGGCTTTTAAAACGGTTCTATTTTACCTTTGGATGCTTTTTCACGCTACGACGGGCTTTTAATACAATTCTATTTTACCTCTCGTTGCTTATTCCCACTCCGGCGGGCTTTTAAGATGATTCTATTTTACCTTTCGATGCTTTTTCCCACTCCGACGGGCTTTTAAAACGGTTCTATTTTACCTTTGGATGCTTTTTC
>NZ_JAUSUD010000002.1 GCF_030813355.1 Metabacillus malikii | reverse complement strand
CGACAATGCACTACCTGTCAGCTATACACTTCCGCCACTACGGTGTGTTCGGGACTTTCACCCGTTAGTCCGATACGCTGCCAAGCGCACAAAAGCTCTGAGAATTTAATATTCTCAGAGCCTTTTACTATAACTATTTAGAAGTTAGACTTTTTTCGTAATATCTCTGCTTGGGTCTAGTAGCTGTGTTTATGGTCTGGTTTCAGCACTAGTCTCTATAATAATAAGCAGCCTTTATTCTTTGGAAGTAATCCCTTATTTGTTCTTCGTGATTTTACCATCTTTCATTTTTGGCAATGTCTCAAAATCTGGTATATCAACGATATATAGATTGCCGTAGCCACTTTGGTCGCTCGTAAATAAAATCTTTTTCTGATCAGGACGAATGCATGGATGCACGTGAATTTGTTGAATGTGAAAACTTGCCCGGTGCTTACATAGCAATCGCGGCCCTTCTAGTACACCACGATTCTTTTTCCAAAGAAATAAACTATCATGATAATATTCTCCATGATAGGCTATTGATTGATTACCGTCTCCTACAATGAATTGGTCATTTTTTGAATGAATATGCATGTTTTGATATGGAAAGTCAAACATTTCTAACTTCGTATTGTCATAATTTACTGAACCGATAAACTTCCCATCTTTGCGGTTTAATGATTCTGTAAAACCGTGGAAACCAATTCTTACGCCATCACCATACCAATATTCATGACCTGCATATTTTTGATTCCCACATTCCGCGATTTTCCAAGACTCTCCGCTTACAATATCTAAAACCCATATGCGATGGTCAACGATTTCCCATGGACCTTCATGACAATACGTAATAATGTTCGGCTTAGTAGGTGAAGCATTAACATGACCAATCCAGCATTTTTCTTCATGAATAACAGTCACCTCACCAGTATTTAATGTGAGTAAATAAATTTTACATAGCGGCTTTGCTGCCTGCATTTCTTCAAAGCCAATATATCCACCTGACAGATTACTATTAATTGTTTTTGATAAGTCTTCTGTCAATCCGAAGCATAGAAATTTACCATCCGCAGTACAGCTGATATTACTAAATGTAAAGCCTTGTGGCTGTCTAAAGATAACATTTTCTTCAAAGGTTTCTAAATTAATTGCACGTATTGATTGATCGACAATAAGATACGCCTCTTGTTTACAAGGATTTATATATGTTCCTTGTATATTTGGATGATGCTCACGCTTATAATCTGTGAGTTGTGTCATTTCTCCGTTATCAAGATTCATACTATAAAGGTTCGGACTGTTATTTCGTTCTGAACCAAATAATAGCTTGCTCTCATTGTCATACCATCCATTATTCGTAAAATATAAATGAAAGCTATGTGCGAGATAATCGGTCAGTTGCGTAATTGAAACTCCTGTTAAGGAATCTTGAAATGTTTTCATTTCGGAACACCACAGTTTCCCTTTTGTCATCTTCTTTCCCCTTTATATATGTTTATTGTTGCGTCTTTTCGAATCGAATTACGACATATTCAAACTTACCGATCTCTAACTCTCCTGCCTGTATGTTTTCTTTCGTTATGAGATTTGTTGCGCTTTCTTGTATGTTCACACTCCCACCTTGACCGTCCATATTAATAATGAACCAAACAGTGTATTGTTCATGTTCCCTTGGTACAACAATTGTTCCTTTCGTTACACTTAACTGGGTTGACAGCTGTACCTCTTTTGAGTAATGTTCGATAAGTTTTGTTAACAATGTATCTCCAGCTTGACCAATCGGCATCGAACCTAACATGACAACCTTACCTTTCCCTAGCCGATATTCGCTAAGAAAGGAGTGTCCTTTTGCTATTCCTTCTGTAATGATTCCAACTGAAGTTTTCGAGTCGTACTCAAAGACAGAACTCCATAAGCTTAACGGAGCAGATACATCAAACGCTGATCCAACTGCCTCATTTTCATTCATTGGGAATGTAAATAAAACATTGGCACCTATTAATCGTTCTAATTCTCCTAATGCCATATCGGTATGAATCGTATGTTCCTCGGTACGTCCGCCACTTAAAGGTCCAACTATCCATATCCCTCCCGCTTCAACAAAAGCCTTTGCCCGCATTAAGTAGTCATGTGAAATGGCAGGTAGGAAAGGCGTGAACAATAATTTATATCCATCTAAGCTTGTTTGTTCAGTAATAAGGTCACGCGAAATACCCATGTGTAAAATCCGTTCATAAAAAGCCGTCATTAACCTACGATGCTGCAAATTTTGATGAGGTTCTGTTTCTAAAAAAGCCTTAGCACGGTCTGAATACGTAATCGCTAATTCTGCTTGTGGTACATACGTTTCGGCGATGATCGGCTCAATTTTCTTCCTTATCTCCTCTACTTCTAAGACATTTTCAAATCCAATTGTCGGCTTTCCCCAGGCACTTAATACGGAACTGTGTGGTTGTTCACATCCTGATTTTTGTTGCCTCCAAAGCCAATAACAAAATCCTTGTGCCCCTAATGCGTATGAGGCTATTGCTTCAGCCTGCAAATAACCATCTGGATGTGGCATTGCATAGCTAGCTAAAGATGCAGCATAGGAAGTACTTGTTTCCATCACCCAAAACGCTTTTCCACTTTTTATATTTCGAAATAAATCATGATTAAACAAATAGGCCGGATAGTTTTCAATTGTTGCATATGTATCAAATGAGGCAAAATCAAGATTTTCAAATAAGCGTTCATTATCTACACTAAAAGCAACACTACTATTATGGGTAATTGGTGCATTTGAATGTTTTCGAATAATCGTTGCTTGTTCATCGGAAAACTCCGCAATTTTTTCCATTGAAAATAACCGGTACATTGTACTTAATGATGAATGATGTAAAAATGGAGTTGGGCCTGGTTGTGGTACTTGTTCAAAAGCAAGATAAGCTTCACTCCAAATTTGTGTACCCCATTTGTTATTAAGATTGTCGATTGTACCGTATTTTTCTTTTAACCAATCGTGCCATAAGCTTTTACATTGCTCACACATACATTCACTGACATGACATTTAAACTCATTATCGATTTGCCAACCTATTAATCCAGGTAATTTCCCTAATCGTTTTGCTAGCTCCTCGGTTATAAGTGCTGCTTTTTCTCTAAAAATCGGATGATTTGTACAAGCATGCTGCCTTGAGCCATGTCCCATCGTTCTACCGTTCTTATCAACATGCATTCTTTCTGGATATCCATAACTATACCAAATTGGCGGAGTCGGAGTTGGAGTACAGAAAACTGTTTCAATTCCATGACTTGCTAGTTTCACAATCATCTCTTCAAAGAAACCTACATCTATACTACCTTCAGTAGGCTCCATTGTTGACCAGGCGAACTCACCCATCCTGACAACATTTATCCCTGCTTTTTTCATATAGATTATATCTTCTTCAATCGTATCTCTATCCCATAATTCGGGATAATAGGCCGCACCATGGTATAATTTATTCATCAATTTCTCCCTCTCATTTATGGTTATTTTACAGGTTGGTTTGCTCGTTCTGTTTTATTAACGACATATACATCATTTCGAGGTGGTGTATCCATTCCGTGTCCGATAAAAAAGCTTGGATGTGGTGGTTGATTATAGGCTGTGTTTTGCCATGCAATTGCCAACCTGTACATCGGATTATGCATTAATGTTTGAATTCGGTGCTCTGTAACATCTGTCGTTGTATAAATTCTTAACATAGAACTATCATCGGTTCTCCAGATGACTTCCTCTCGCCAGTCTCCAAAAAGGTCAGCTTGAAGACATGGGTTTCCTTTTGTCCCATTGTTTGACCGAGTTCCATTAGCCGTTAATAGATTGATAAGTTCACCTTTTTCATAGTCCCATTTATAAATTTTCCCGACTCCGATTCCTGATTGCTCGTCATAATCGTGGTCGAGAAGTTCTCGTAATAAGTCACCGTCCCACCATATTGCGAAATTAAATGATTGCGGAGTTATATCAGAAATTTTTTCACCTGAACTGCTATATAAACCATCCCCACCTGTTCTCCAATGTGTAGATGACCAGACTTCAACACCTTCATAGCGTGGATCAATATCAGCGGCCATCCCTCTGCCTACATCTTCAGTCGATGGGAGTCCCCAAAGTAGTTCACCTGTATGTGCATCATGGATTTCCGTGCCATTTTCCGATGGGACTTCATGGACTTGAAAAATTTCCAGTCCTGGTCGACTAGGTATAAGGTTACCGACATGCATCGCATCACCATGACCTAAACCAGTCGAATATAAACCATCACCATTATGGTCAATAACTGCTGACCCATAGATTATTTCATCTTTTCCGTCACCATCAACATCGGCAACACTGACACTATGATTGCCTTGACCAGCATAATGTTCATTACCAGCATCTAAACTATCAAACTTCCATAACTTTTCAAGTTTTCCATTTCGCCAATTATACGCAACTAGTACTGCACGTGTATAATAACCACGACACATAACTAAACTTGGCTTTACACCGTCAAGATAGGCAACACAGGCAAGGAAGCGGTCCACCCGGTTTCCTTCATTATCACCCCAATCAACGCCATTGCCACGAGGTGGGTCATAGTCGGTTGTAACTAACTGTTGACCTGTTTCTCCATCAAATATCGTTAAGAATTCAGGTCCTTCTAAAATAAACCCTTCATTGTTACGATAGTCAGCATTTTCATCACCAATTACTTGTCCTGTACCGTCAATAGTTCCATCCGCTGTTTTACAAGCAATTTCTGCTTTACCATCCCCATCAAGGTCATAGACCATAAATTGGGTATAATGAGCTCCTGCCCTTATATTTTTACCTAAATCAATCCGCCATACATGTGTACCATCTAATTTGTATGCATCTAAATAAACATTGCCGGTATAGCCTTTATGCGCATTATCCTTCGAGTTAGATGGGTCCCATTTTAAAATAATCTCGTACTCTCCATCACCATCTATATCGCCAACACTTGCATCATTGGCACTATATGTGTATGTGACACCATCAGGGGTTGTACCTCCGTCAGGTTTTTGCAGTGGGACCTCAAGATAATTTTTATCCCAGACATCGATAGGTTCTGAAGCAGATACTTCAATGCCTTCGACAACAGTGGTTATAAAATATGTTGAATCAGTCGACCCTTCCTTATCAAAGAAATTTGTACTATTCCTTATTGGTGTTGAATTAATTTTCTTCTTATCTCGAAAAATATTAAAAGATACTTCTTCAGCATCAGTTGCTAATAATCTCCAGCCTATATAAACGCCATTATCAGTATTTACTGCTATCAATCCACGATTTAAATACTCCATTTGCCTCAGTTCCGTATGTTTGCTCGTATTTTGGTCATTCATATTCTTTTAACCTCCTCATATATAAATTGTTATAGTTTATAATATAAATATTCTACTAAAGCTAAGATAGCCATCGATTGACCATACGGCATACCTGTTACAGGAATATCTTTATAAAATTGCAATGTGTCTCCCATTGCTGTTCCTGCGGAAACTTTCTGTAATTCACCTGATGGGTCTATTTGTTCAATCACAGCTTCGACAGCTATCAAACCCATTTCTTCGTATTGTTTATCTACATATCGTTTTCGTACTGCCTTTAGTGTTCCAAATGCAAACCCAGCTGTGCATGATGCCTCTTCATATGAGGTTGGATCGAGAAGTAACGTGTGCCATAAACCGCTTTCATTTTGGCATTTTTGCAATGCCTCAAGCTGATTTTCTAAAACGGTTTGTAAAAATTGGTTGATTGAATCATCATCATCCATATCAACAAGCTCGAGAAATTCTGGAATTGCAATCGTTACCCATGAGTTTCCTCTACCCCATAGCGCTTCTGCAAAGTTATGATTTCCTTCGAATGTCCATCCATGGAACCATAAACCTGTCTTTTTATCGCATAAGTAATTTGTATGTATTAAAAATTGTTTTTTAGCTTCTTCAATATATTCAGGTTTATTAAGCAGCAACCCAATTTTCGTTAAAGGTAACACACTCATCATTAGCGTATCGTCCCACAATTGCTGATAATTTTCTGAACCAAATACGATGTGTTGGAATCCCCCTGTTTTTGTACGCGGCATCTCATAATAAAGCCAATCTCCCCAAGTCTCTAAGTATGGAAGGTATACGGGGTTTTGAGTCTCTTCATATAGGTACGCAAGGGTTAACATTTGTACCATCGTGTTCACATTTTTCTCGACTGGCGGTAGCTGAAATTGCTCCATAAACCAATTTTCGATAATTTCAAGCACTTCCTGTTTTTTTGTCAACTTGTAATATTTCATCATGCCATATAGGCCTACTCCTGCTGTCCACTCCCAATAATTAAAGCTTTTATTATCGATTTTACGTCCATCCGCTAATGGGATCGCATATTTGCCGTCAGGGTCACGGAGATTAACTAAATTATCGATAAGCATGTCAATTTTTTCTTCTATTTGTTGTCTATTCATCTTTTAAATCCTCCCAGATATATGTTAATTGCCTTGCAACAATTTTTGCGATCTCGTTTGCACCTAGTTTCGTGAAATGTGTAAAGTCAATCTTATTAATAGAAGCCATAAAATAATCTTCGGCACGTTCATAACCGACAGAAGCATAAAAATTTAAACTTTCATTCATCAAGTCAATTAACGGTATGTTTTGAGACTTTGCTAAATCTTTCAGTACAATACAATACTCAGGGAAATCATTTATGAATTGACCTTGTTTAACGTGAAGCCGTGCAACAGGTGTGATGAGTATAGGGTTTGCATGTAAGCTTTTAGCTCCTTCAATATACATATTTATATATTTTTTATAAGTCGTATAGGGCTCTGTATAGCGTTCGGGTTTGTGTTTTGTTGCATCATTATGTCCCATTTGAACGAGAAGGTAATCAGATTCACTTATTTCACTAAATATATGTTCTAGCCTTCCTTCCTCAACAAATGTCTTTGAACTCCTTCCACCTATTGCATAATTACAGACTTGAATATTGTCATCTAAATACTTATGAAGAAACTCACCCCATCCACCTTGCCTAGCATTATCCTCATATGCCTGAACTGTAGAATCACCGGCCAAGAATACTCTCACGATAAAATCACCTTCCTTCCCTTAGTCCTTAATGAAAGCATATAGTATTTCCTGTTTTCATGACTATTGGACTTTTTTGAACGAACTGATTATCCACTATTCATTTTTTGAAATCTTAATACTTTCTTGCATGACTAGTTGAATATTAGAAAACTTTGAGGTATTTGGAAACAGGTTGCAAAATAGAGGATTAACTATGTGTTTATAGGCATAATAAACATATAATATTATGGAATTAAACGAGGCATGATTATTATGTACATACTT
Organism: Metabacillus malikii; assembly: GCF_030813355.1. Lineage (GTDB taxonomy): Bacteria > Bacillota > Bacilli > Bacillales > Bacillaceae > Metabacillus > Metabacillus malikii. Next base: position 351,240 of record NZ_JAUSUD010000002.1, on the reverse strand, counting down.
TTTATCGTTATTATTCTTGCAATCATCACCTTTTTATATGTTGATATCGAGACATTAAAGCTATATTATCCGACAATTCAAGCATTTCTTTTATTTAATTTTTTATATAATTTTATCTTTTATAAACATACGTTATGGGCATATAAGCCTGAAACTCCTTGGCTAAACCATACATTAATTGAAATACTCTACTCTTTCATCATTATCCCGCTGGTCATTATTGTATTCTTGCGTTTTTTCCCAACAGGGTGGAAAGGAGTTATTTATCTTATTATTTGGGTCTTTGCATTTTGGTTAATTGAATATGATTATAGTAAGCGTGGCAGCTTCTCCTATGATAATAACTGGAATATATGGTGGTCGTTATTATTTAATTTTGTTATGTTTCCATTTTTTAAATTCCATGTGAAGCGGCCTTTCTTATCACTCATATGCGTTCTACCTGTCATAGTTATTCTTTTGTTATTATTTCATCCATCTTTTACTGAATTAAAGTAAGTGGTTTCAACTGACGTATTCACTAATTTAGACAACTATCAAGTTTGTCCCCATTTTTCTGATACTTTTTTCACTGAGCAAAGTCATTGAAATATTACCTTTAAACAGTTACATTATTAGTTGTACAACATGCTTACTGGAGGGATTTTTTTGGCTAAAATTGCTTTTTTACTAGCAGATTATTTTGAAGATTCTGAAATGAAAAATCCATATGATGCGTTAACACAAGAAGGTCATGAAACAGTTATTATTGGTATTGAAAAAGGTGCTTCCTACAAAGGAAAAAACGGAACTACATATATTTCTGACTTATCCGCTCAAGAGGCAGATGCTAGCCAGTTTGATGCTATCATCATACCTGGTGGAGGTGCCCCAGAGGCTCTACGTGTTAATGATGAGATAATCGATTTTGTAAAACAAGCAAATGAACAAGGAAAATTAATTGCTGGCATTTGCCATGGTCCACAAGTTATGATTAGTGCCGACATTCTTAATGGTAAGTCTGTAACGTGTTACATTGGCATTCGTGATGATGTAAAACTTGCAGGGGCTAATTACTTAGATGAAGAAGTAGTAGTAGGTGGAAATTTGATTACGTCAAGAACGCCGAAGGATGAACCTGCGTTCATAAAAGAGATATCAACAAAACTTGCATCATTAGCTTGATTCTAATACAAAAAAGAAGCTAGATACTCTAGTTTAAATAATTGGTATCTAACTTCTTTTTTTATTATTTTTATTAATAGATTGTGATTTACGCTTAACCTTTATTAAGAGGGTTATCGAAGTTGAATCCTTGACTCCTGTAGAAAGGAAGTAAAAGCAAGAGGAAATCAACCTAAAAGACTACACGTACTACAGTTGTCCTTCTGTTTACTCTTTCTTCTCTTCTTTGATAAGTTCTTCTAATTCTGCTTCTGACTTAACACTTAATTCCGTTTCATCTCCAAAAACTAATTCCCAGTCTTTTTCAGGGTCAAATTTCCCCTCTTCAAGCGTATAGTCATTTAATTTAACATGCAAGTCATATAGTGTTTTATGAATATGATAAACATTTTTCTGAGTTTCAAACATACTGGATGCTTGATTAATCCTAATTAATACTTGAATTAAACTTTGGGCGGTACTGTCACTGCTATCAAGTTCTTCTGGTAAAATTTCGTCAATTTCAGTAGCTCTTTGCTGGAATTCATCTTGAACTTGCTTTGTCATCCAGTCATCTGGGTATGTCCCATCGGCTTTTGGACCATTTTTTCGAGAGTTGATAAAATAGTCACCATTGATAAATTTGTCAAAATATTCGAACTGATTTTTCACTAATGCTTTTAGCTGTTCTTCGTATTCACTTTCTTCTTTTACTGATGAAGTTGAAACAGTAGTTGCTTCATTTTTTTGTTTTTGTTCAGTTTGTTCTGCTTGTTCATTATTATTTGAAAGGTTAGTCATTATCAATATCACAATAAGGACTGATCCTATACCTCCAGCAATTAACCCTAACGTAACTTTCTTCAATGTTATATCCCTCACTAAGCTTCTTTAAATATTTCACAACACTCATAAACATTATCAATCTACAATTTCACATGTAGTTTATCATTATATATAGATACTTTTTTAACCATTATACACTTCGTCGCTCATTTTTCAATAAAACCTGTTTCTAACTTTAGTAAAAATTTCTTCAACTCCATTCCTCCACGATAGCCTGTTAAACTGCCATCCTTTCCGATAACACGATGACAAGGTATCGTAATAAGAACAGGATTTGCACCAATTGCTCTCCCTACAGCTCGAGCGGCCGTTGGCTTGAAAATTCGTTCTGCTATATCAGAGTAAGTACTTGTCGTTCCATAAGGAATTGTGCTAAGCGCACTCCATATTTCTTTTTGAAACGGTGTACCTTGTAAATCAACCGGCAACGAGAAAAAATCACGTTTCTTATTATAGTATTCTTCTAATTCAATTCTATACGGTTTAAGAAATGATTCTTCCCTAAGTAGATGATGTTGTGAAAAATGCTTTTCAACCCATTTCTCCACTTCAATAAACGGTTGATTTGGAGACCCTACATAACATAATCCATTTTCTGTTGCTACAATAAAAAATCTCCAACTATTAAAATTAAATTCAGACCAATAGATACTATTTTTGTTCATTAGAGGTTCCCCAGCCTTCATACAATTATAGGAGTAACTTAACCTAAAAAATGTGTAGGTTGGTTTTGACAGGTCAATAAAAATTAAATAACATACACATTATAATAATGTTGCCTATTATAAATCACATAGATTAACTATTTATTATCAAAAATTACTACTCATCTATTATAAACGAATTCTCCGATAAACTGCGTTCTAAATTAGCCATTAACAAAAAAAGATACTTCTTAGTTTAGTAGACTAAGAAATATCTCTTTTCGAATCTATTAGTAAATCTAGTAATATCGTATTTATATACGAGTGTACGCAAAAGTACGTTTATTCTGTTACTTTGACTAATTACTTATTGTAAAATTCAGCAGGAATCCCCCCGAATTTTCTTTTATGATAAAGCAATGGTTCTTTTTTATCGCTCTCTATCTCAACAACTTCACCAATTAATATCGTATGGTCACCCGCATCAATTGTTTTATAAGTATGACAGTGCAATACTCCAGCAACGTCTGCTAATATCGGTAAACCTTCTTTTAGTCTCCATTCACAATTTGCAAACCGGTCAGTACCTTTTGAAGCAAACAGTGAACATAAATCACCTTGGTCACTTGCTAAAACATGCACGGCGAATTTGTTTGTTTTTGTAAATTCCTCGTATGTAGATACACGTTTATCTATTGACCATAATATTAACAGCGGGTCAATTGACACTGAAGCAAAAGAATTAACTGTTAAACCGATTGGCGTACCTTCGCTTGTAACTGTGGTGACAACTGTTACTCCAGTTGGATAATTCCCCATAACCTCTTTAAAAAGTTCTGTATTCTTATTATTCATCGATAATTACACACCTTTCCATTTTTCTAATGACTAAGTTTAATCTCAAGTGCTTTGTAAAACTTCTACACACCCTTAAAAACTAATAATAAGTATTATTTGTCATCATACATAGACATGGTAAGCTGCCGTATTGTTTACCATTAATCGTCATAAGTTTGTTGAAACATACACTTCTATCATTGACCTATTATTTTGAAGGTTAGTTACTGTTAATGTACCATAACTTGAATTTTTCTGCATAGAAAATACTATATTTAGCGTCTATTAATTGAATTAAATATCTAACAATAGGGGATGTTAAATAAAGATATAACCTATCAAACTTATTAATACAGCCTGAAATATTAACTAAATAAGGAATGTGTATGTTGTGGACATGTATTCACTAATTTTAATAATTGCGATAGTCTTTGGATTCTCAGGCAGTATTTATATTATTACTAAGAATTACTTACGCTTTGGAATTATTTTCATCATACATACATTACTTGCTAGTTGTTTATGCATGTTTTTTTACTGGGCAGGATTTTACCGCTTCATTTTCCCACTACCTTTCATACTACCTGCAGTTATACTAAATTTCGGGTTCTTAGTATTAGCAACAATTTATTTTCGCCCGAAAAAGTTTACATTTCCCTTTTATTTCATCGTCATAAATTGGACATTCAGTATTGAAATTATTCTTAAAAAAATAGGGTTTATTATATATATTAATGAGTGGGATTATTGGGATTCTTACTCTTTATACTGGATATATCTTCGTTTCTTTTCTTATATCGGGGACTATATCATTTCTAATCGATATAGAAGGCCTATTCGTAGTGATAGAAAACCATATTGGATTATATTTCTTATCTCGATAATAATTACATTTTTCTGCATTACTTATTTAGCTTATTTACACAAACTGAATTCCTTTTAAGAATTGAGTCATGCCAATATTTTGCTTGTTTAAGACAATGTGATGTACATACTCTTATTTTAAGTCGGTTAGTACATATCCCATTAAAATTTGAGCGTCCACCAATCAATTCATATATCATGCTAGACTTAACAAAGGCATTTAAAAAGGTATAACTCTCTTGAAATAAAAGGAGTTATACCTTTTCACTTTCGCATATATTTTCGTTCAATATACCATATCAGGGTCATGATAATATTTAAATTCAAGTAGGTTGTTTGACGGATCGATTAAGAAAAATGTGATATGTTCTTCTCTTTTTCCAGCAAATCTCACCATTTTTTCTTGAAAAAAAGGAAGCTCTCTGTTAATTGCATTATTTAATACTTCTTCAAATTCAGATCGTTCAAGAAAAGTAATTCCATAATGACGTGGATACATTTTAGGTGATAAGTCAATACCTTCAGGATTTAGATGACATACAACTTGATCACCAAAAAAGTTGAAGGTCACACGGTCATCATATTTTCTTGCCAGTTTGCAACCAAGTTTTTCATAAAACAAAACCGTTTCTTCTAGCTCCTTACAAGGAATAGCTAAATGGAACACTTTATTCGTATCCCGCATGGTAAACTTCCTCCTCCATTATATGAAATGTATCCGACCGTAATCCTAAGCGTAGTGTTTCAAGTGATAAACAGTCTGTAAAAGGGATATTTGCAAGGTTCACATTTGTACCGACTAACTTTACAAATGCTGTTTGCAGTTTTTTATTTGGAGCTTCAAAAATAATTGATTGAAGATCAAGATTCGAAGATATAATCCCATCTATTAAGTCAATACGTAAATCCCCATTTGTTTGACAAACACCGCTCGTTCCACTTTCTCTTGCTTCGGTGATTACTTTATGTGCTCCTGCAGCTATATCCTCTTTAATCCAATCAACCCAGTTTAAAGGATTTTCGCCGTTTAGGTCGCTATCTTTCCTGCCAACCTCACTAAACACGATAAATTCTCGTGCAAACTCCTCTATAAATACTGTTTTCTCTTTATTTGTTATATCAATTGTACCATTAGAGATTTCAACATATTTACAGTCATATCGTTTACAATACTCAATGTACTTTGAAATTTTTCCTTGGGATAAAAACTTTTCAAACAACGTTCCTCCAAAAAAATAATCAATATGCTGTTCTTTTAAACATGTAATTTTTTGGTCTAGTTGACATGATATAACCGAAGTACCCCAACCGAATTTCACAAAATCAATGTAGGGACTATTGCTACAAATTGTGTCTTTAAAATGTTGGAGAGGAATACCATTATCAATTAGTACTGTAAGGCCATGCTGTCGTGGTTTTTCTTGTCTTTGTGGTAAATGTAATCCAGAAAGGTTCAAACTAGACACCTCTCAACTGTCGGGATCTTTTCGTTCTTATTAACTCTCATGACAAACTCTCCTTCGAATTCCTTTACACAGTATGAGATGTCTTCTGGTGAAAACTCTGGTTGATTTTCATCAAAAAACTTTAAAGCAACATGAGAGTGAATGATTCTATCCACTACCTCTTTAACTGAAATCTCGTTATTTCCTTCTATAATATCCTTCATGTATTGAGCAACAGCTAAGTCATCATCACCACTAGGATGTGAAGCAATAAGATGAATAAGGGGCATGTCATGTTCCCGCTCAATTTTCCTTTTTATCATTAGTGCAGTTGTTTTTGCGTTTGTAAATCCTGTCACAAATAGTTCCATTGCATTTAGTGCATTTAGTGTTGCTTTCACACCGTTTGTTGTCTTTTGAACAAGTGTTTTCCCAGATAATTCTATTGTACTTATTCGAGCAGGAGAATTATCCAAATCAAATTCAGCAATTGGAAGTCCGTTTATCTCACCTGCCAAAAGTACATTAGGTTCTTTCAATGATTGTGCTTCCTCAACTGTACGTACTAACTTTATTTTCTCAGCTCCATTAAAAAAAGCATAGTGAGCAACAGTAAATGCTCTTATAACATCAATTACTACCGTTATGTCACTTGATTGTAACGAGAGGTCATTCCCCTGATAAATTTCAACAGCCATAGCTTCACCTCAAATGTTAGCATCTTAAAAGCATCCCTACGTGTCACAAAAAGTATATTCAATGCTAAAAATTCTGTGCCTAATAAAGAGAGTATTAGCGCTAGAATATGGGCTAACTTTCCGAAACAGTTACGGCATTACAAAAGTGATTAATAAATAAATTGTTTGGACAGACACCTAATAGGCATGTAGCAATATAATGACGATGAAGCGAATAGGCAGAAATAAAAAAATGAGGTGAGCTCTTTGTTTTATCATGTTAAAGAATTACAATATCATGCAAAGCCAGAAAGACCTGATCCTTTATTTGCAAAAAAATTACAAGAAGTATTAGGTGGACAATTCGGGGAAATATCTGTCGCTATGCAATATCTTTTCCAAGGCTGGAGCGTTCGCGGTAACGGTAAATATAAAGATTTATTAATGGATACGGGTGCAGAAGAACTAGCTCATATTGAAATGCTTGCAACTATGATAGCAAGACTCCTCGATGGAGCACCTGTAGGGGACTTGGAAACAGCAGCAAAGGACCCTGTTATTGGCGCAATATTAGGCGGAATGAATCCACAACATGCTATTGTTTCAGGTCTTGGTGCAATGCCTGCTGATAGTGTTGGCAACCGTTGGACTGCTGACTATATAATCGCTAGTGGAAATTTATTAGCAGACTTTAGAGCAAACCTTAATGCAGAGTCTCAAGGTCGCCTTCAAGCCGTACGTTTATATGAAGAAACGAATGACCGCGGTGTAAAAGATATGCTATCATGGCTAATAGCACGTGACCGAATGCACCAAAACCAGTGGATCGCTGCAATAAAAGAGCTTGAAGCAAAAGAAAATGTTGTTGTGCCAAGCACGTTCCCTATAGAACTGGAAAAACAAGAAGTTTCATATACGCTGTTCAACTTATCCCAAGGAAATCAAAGTGCGGAAGGTCGTTGGGCTCATGGTCCAAGTATGGATGGTTTAGGACAATTCAATTATGTTGAAAATCCTGTGCCTCTTGCTAAAAAGCCAGTATTACGTCCAGCACCACCATATATTCATGACACTCCACCAGCAGTACTTAAAGACAACCAAGGACTTGTTCCTCCAAATATGAAATAGTCCTCATGTAGAAAGGGAGACAAAAAAAGATTAGATAACCTATTTTGTCTCCCTATTTATTCACGTAAAGTATTCTAGTTTTGCATTCGGGAAAAATTTCTCCATATACGAATATAAATGAGTTTTTATATCTTCTTCTTCATCCTTCTGATAAATATATTTTCCAATTCCATATTTTCCCCATTTATACCTTCTTGCAGACTCATCCAATTCTAATTTTGTCATCGGATAATTTTTTTCAATTACTCTTTTAGCAGGTTTTGTAAACCGATGTTGAATAAATTCAAATGTAATATCCTTTTTCGCATCATCGGGTAACTCAGCATCTAGTCTTTCAAACATATGATGATAGCCTTCCTCCCATCCTTCATGGAGGTAGATAGGCGCAACAATAAATCCAAGCGGATAGCCTGCTCGAGCAACCTTACCAGCAGCTATAATGCGGTCTGCTAATGATGATGTTCCTGGTTCAAAATTTTTAATGACATAATCAGCATTGATACTAAATCTAAATCTTGTTTTACCGTTATGTTTCGCATCTAATAGATGATCGACGTGATGAAATTTAGTAACGAATCGTAATTTCCCGAACTCTGATTGTCCGAAATGTTCTATTGCACGCTTTAATGTATGTGTTAAATGGTCAATACCGACTATATCAGATGTACACGCTGCTTCAAATCGCGTAAATTCCGGAGCTCTTTCTTCCATATATTTATCAGCAGCATCTAATATTTCGTCTACATTTACATATGTCCGGATGTATGGTTTGCTCCCCATCGTTGTTTGCAAGTAGCAATAATGACAGTGCCCCATGCACCCTGTTGCGAATGGAATCGCATATTCAGCAGATGGCTTTGACGTATCAAACTTTAATGTTTTCCGAATCCCGACAACAAGGGTTGATTTAGCAACTCGATATTTTTGAAAATCATTGTCACCCGGTAAGTTACGGATTTGATTATGTGATGTCGTATATTTAATTTCAAGATCCATCTTTTCAAATTTTTCTTTTAATTCTTGCCCTAATGGATAGTCAAGAGCCTTTGGTTCAAAATAGACTAACTGTGGCTTAAAAGGTGGTCTACTCATTGTTTATCTCCTTTACATACCCTCAAAATAATGTTGATATGCTTCTTTTGCCTCTACTTCACTTGAATATACAGCAAGCTCATTTGTTAATGGATAGTATGTTTCATACAAGAACAATGCGAGCTCACCTGGATTATCAGGGTTATTAACAACTGCAGCTTCTTGAATATTCGCCACATCTTGTGTGTGAGGATTGCGGTAAAATACATAGACGATATCTCCCGCCTGATATTGAGCCATTTCATTTGATAAATCATTCGATATTTCCATTCAATTAGCACCTCATTTTGCTATTATTCCGCCTATATAAAAATGACAGATATAGCTATTTTTATATTCTCATTTTTCGTTCAAACGATATTTTTTATAATGACATGATTATGGAAATTGCCCAAGCTCAATAAAAAGATGATTATTTTTCATCCTGTACTTTCCATTGTTTAATGATGTAACTTTTAGCTCATACTAACGATGGATTTTTGAAATATGAGAATGGAGATGAATAAAATGGAAATGGAAATGGATGCGAGAAATTCAACAGAATCTGCTCTGCTACACTATAAAGCTGGATTAGGACAATTTACGAAAAAAATGCCAGAGCTAGCTAGTAAATTTAACGATTTCACTGAAGAATGTTTTAAGGATGGTCGTCTTTCAAAAAAAGAAAAACAATTAATTGCTCTAGGAATTAGTTTATATTCTCAAGATGAGTATTGTATTATTTATCATACAAAAGGTTGTCTAGATGAAGGTTGTTCAGAAGAAGAAATTCTCGAAGCAATAGGTGTTACAGCTGCATTTGGTGGTGGCGCAACAATGAGTCAAGCGGTAACTTTAGTACAAGAATGCATCCAAGAACTAAATCAATTAAAACAGTAACGTTTTTAATATATTTTGAGGCTGAGACAAAAGGTTTTAAAGACAAGAAAAATACGAACTATTAGATGAGATTTCAATACAACCTTCGTGTTGTTTTTACAGGGTTGACGTTCTGGTTGATTTCCGCTACAGTACTCGCTTTCCGCGGGGTGGGTGGTGAGCCTCCTCGGAGTAAACTCCTGTGGGGTCTCACCTCTCCACGCATCCCGCAGGAGTCTCGCAATCAGCTCCAATCAACCTTTACAGAATTTGAACATTGAACCCCTAAAAACAATGTTCGTATTTAACTATGGATTTTTTGTTATGTCCCAGCCTCTTTTTATTGTCAATTGAACAACCACAATTACAATAACATCTCCTATTTAGCACGACTTTCCATCAGGATTATGTAAAGCTAATGGTCATACTAACCTTGTAGTTTTTCTACATGTTTTGAAAGGGGAGGTTCTTTTGGATATACAAACAGTTGAAAAAACACTTTCTGTTAAAGAAGCAATAGAATCAAGGCATAGTATCAGAAAGTTTGAACAAGAGGACATCTCAAAGGAAAACCTCACGGAAATCTTTGAATTAGTCCGACTAACTCCGAGTGCATGGAACCTTCAACCATGGCGCTTTTACGTTGTGACTGATCATCAATTAAAGGAAAAACTGCAGGATGCTGCATACGGACAAAAACAAGTCACATCCGCTCCGGCTGTTGTTTTAGTGTATAGTGATATGGAAGATGTTATCGCTAATTTACCTGAAGTCGTTCACCCTGGACTATCACCTGAAAGACAGCAAGAGGAAGTTGCTAACCTTTCCTCATTCTTTGCTGGTATGAGTATAGAGGAACGTGGTCAATGGGGGCTTACACAAACGAATATCGCATTAGGGTTTCTCTTAACAGCAATCCAAGGTCTTGGTTATGCTAGTGTTCCTATGCTTGGTTTCGACCATGAAAAGGTAAAAGAAATCCTATCACTCCCCGAGCATGTTAAATTTGCAGCTATGGTACCATTTGGACGTCAAGCAGCAGAAGGTTATGAACATCATAGGTTCCCATTAGAAAAAATTGTTACTTTTCATTAGGATCAAAAAAGGGGCTGTCATCTAGACAGTCCCAATCTGAAATTTACGTAATAATTCCTCCAGCTTTGCTGATTTATCATTTAGTTCTGTTGCAGCGTGCTTTAACGTTTCCATTTCTTCAACTTGGTTGCCTATTTCTCTCGTAAATTCAATTAATTTTGAACTTACCGTTGTAAATTGACTTGAAAGGCCTCCGACACTTGCAGTTACCACTTCGCTCCCTGCAGCCATTTGTTGACCAACGCTTGTTATATCAGTAATCTGTGAATTGACAGCTTCGACCGATGCTAATATATTGTTGAATGAATTCATTAATTCATTAATCGAATGTAGTCCACTATCGACATCATTATTTGTAATTGTCATTGCATTCAGTGCCTTGTCAGCTTTTTCCTGAATATCATCGATAATAGATGTGATTGATGCTGCTGAAATATTCGTTTGATTCGCTAATTTACCCACCTCTTGTGCCACAACCGAAAAACCTTTCCCATGTTCACCTGCTCTTGCTGCTTCTATATTTGCATTTAATGAAAGTAAATTTGTTTGACCGGCAATATGACTTATTTCGGCAATCATATCAGATATTTTACCAGTACCGGAAATTAACTCTTTAATTACTGTATGCAAATCAGAAAAGGATGTATGAATACTCCCCATTTGTTCAGCAGCTGTATTCACTTTATTTTTTCCAGTACTAGCTAATTGAAAGGCACGGTTGGATGATTCATTTGCTATACTTGAAGTTTCTGCAGTTTTTCCAATCCCTGCCGACATTTCTTCCATTGTCACTGATACTTCTCTTGTTGATATTAATTGAATATCGATTGTGTCTTTAATATCTTGCAATTCATTAGAAATCATTGTGAGATGATCATTGGTACTATAAATCTTTGCTTCTAAATTTGTTGAATAATCTTTAACTATTTTTCCAGTTTCCTGGACTTCTTTTAATAAGGTTTGTAAACCTATTCTCATATATTCAAGTGGAGCTTTGATACTTTTTAACGGTCCTAAGTTATCCTCATTCGCTGAATACGTAAGGTCTCCTTGACTAACCTTCTTAACAAAAAGTTGGATTTCATGAAATGGTTTTGCATAAGAAAGAAAATTAAATACACCAGTAAGCACTGAACTTACAGTAATAAGTAGCACTAGTAATAGTGAAGTGAATGAAAGGATTTGATTATCACTAATCAAACTAAAGATAACTGTAATAATAATTCCTGAAATAATTCCTTGAAAAGCTGTATTCAGTGAATAATAACCAAACTTTTTTATATTCTCTTTCGTTTTTTCGCTCACTGCTATTCCCTCACAATCAATATCATTACTTTAAGACTATATACTGTCTATATTACACGTTATTTTTAAAAAATAGAAGAGAGCCCTAAGACTTTTATCACAAAAGTTAGACAATTAATGATTGTAAGGATTTGCAAGCAACTATGAGTTGAAGATACCATAAGTCCCTAGTAAGCGACTATACAAGACAAATGATTTCAATTCTCGCTTATAACAGTTTGAATTTATGTCTCGCAACAAACCACAATTAATGAAAAAGGGTTACCTAGTGACTAAACGAACGAATGCGTTTAACTTCGCATGCATTTTAGTTTAGCTAGGTAACCTTTACCTACATCAATTAAACTATATGTCTTGTCCTTTTACTCCATTTATTGAATAACTTACTGTTATCTCAGCATTCAATGAATGAGAAACAGAGCAATACTTGTCCTTAGAAAGTTCAATTGCGCGGATCACCTTAGCGTCTGGTAAATCACCTTCTAAGGCATAATGAATATGAATAGTTGTAAATCTCTTCGGGTGCTCATCTGCTCGATTTCCCTCAACACTTATCTGAAATGATGCTGGCTCTAATCTCATCTTTTGTAAAATCGAAATAATATCAATTCCTGTACAACCTGCAACAGCATTTAACAGAAGTTCAGTTGGACGTGCACCACTATTTAGACCACCAACTTCCTCCGATGCATCCATTATTATTTCATGTCCAGAAGGAGTAATACTAGAAAAACCCATCTTCCCTTTCCAATCAATTGTTAAATTCATTTTTCTGACCTACCTTTACTGTTTTCTATACATAATGTTCCCCTAAAATGAGAATAGAAAAACACTAACTCATGAAAAATATGAATTAGTGTTTTTGTCACATGTTGTTTATTAGTTAAGCCTGAGCTTGTTTTCTCTTTCGATTTATCAAATAGAGGGCTATTCCACCTATTATGACAACTGCACCAATTACAATCAGATTAAATACATTTGTAGCAGTGTTTGGTAACGATTGACCAAATTTAACATTATTTTTGTTTCCAAATGTATTTGATTCTTCAGGTGTTGTATTTTTTTGTTGTTCTGTTGCTGGTTTATCATTCGTTTTGTCATCGACATTTGGTGTATCATTCACCGGTGTTTCTCCAGCATCATTGCCAGGTTTTTCTGGGCTTTCAGCTGGTGCAACACCTATTGTAATTCGATTTTCTTCAGTTATCGTTACTGTCCCAATTTCTTGTAAATACTCTTGAAATACATCGAAGTCAGGTATAAATAACTCAGTAAGCCTTCCGTCGTCTTTAGCTGCTTTAAATGATTCATAACCATCACCTCCATCAGCGATAAAGGCATTTGTTGCTACAGTATACATTTTGTTAACATTGATTTTTTCGTACCCTGACTCTGTTTGCACAAACACACTGTGTACACGGTTGCCAGCAGGTTTTTCCGGGTCAAAACCGAATTTCATTCCTGATACCTGTGGAAAGCGACCTGCACCATCTTCGACTTGACTCACTCCATTCTCTAGTGCGTCAATTATTTCCTGTCCAGTTAAATCTAACGTAACTAAAGTATTTGCGAATGGCAGTACTGTTAAAACATCACCTAGTGATATATCTCCTTTTTCTATAGAAGCTCTAATTCCGCCACCGTTCTGAATTGCAATTGTTGCACCAGTATTTTGTTTTTGAGCTCGCCAAAGCATTCCATCAGTTATAAGATTTCCTAAATTCGTTTCTTTTGTACGTACGTCATTTCGCTCACCATTTAAAAATACTTCAGTCTTTCCAACAATTTGCTGCTTCAGTTCTTCAATTGGTGCTGCTAGCTCCGCTAAACGATTTGCTGTATCTGCATCCTCACTAATGACATATTTGTCATTCTCATCTTTTGCATTAATATCAATTAATTGTTGCTTCCAAGATGTTAACACGCCATCTTTATCAAAAGTTACATCTGCATTTCCTAAATAGTTACCATATTCATGAGCAGACAAGACAATTGTAGGTTCAGAATCCTCATCGATGACAACCGGTTCAGTAAGTAGTGTATGACTGTGACCACCTACTATCACATCGATTCCGTCAACTTGTTCCGCTAGTTTTTTATCGTAATGAAAGCCTAGATGTGTAAGGGCAATTATTTTATTTATTCCTTCACTTTCTAATCGTTCAACCGTCATTTTAGCCTTTTCAATATAATCCTCAAATACAAGATTCGCGCCTGGATTGGATAATAGTGTGGTATCTTCTGTCGTTAAACCTAAAACACCTATATCTTCACCATTTACTTCTATAATACTAGCCGGATAAATCGCTCCACCATTTTTAGAGCTTCCTATTTCGTTTTTAAATAGCGGACTTAATAAAGCTTCTGTTGAGTAATCGATATTTGAACTAACAATAGGAAATTTAGCATTCTTAATGAAATCGGCGAAGACAGATGGACCTTTATCAAATTCATGGTTACCAGGTACCATTGCATCGTATTTCATCTTATTCATAAATTCTAAATCGGCTTGTCCTAAATATTGATTAAAGTATAATGTGCCTGAGAAAACATCTCCTGCATCTAATAATATAGAGTTCTCTACAGATGCACGTGCTTCTTCGACAGCTGTCACCCTTCTTGCAACATTATCTAGATGAGCATGTGTATCATTTGTGTGCATGATTTTTAAATCCCATTCATTTGAAGAAAGGTTTAAGGAATACTTACTAAAACCTGTGTCTAAATCCTCTACAAAGTTAATTTGTTCGGCTTCTTCAGCAAACGCTTTTGCACTTGGAGACGATTCAAAAGTAACAGTAACATCCCCGTAAATCGGAGCAATTGACCAGTTTTGATCAGCTGAAGGATTCACTTCACCCTTTTCAATAATATAATTCATTACGGCTTGGCGATTTTCATCAGGATATTGAGCAATAATTTTTGAAGGTAAGTCACCTGGAAAATTCCCTCCGCCTGATGCACGGTAATTATTTGTAACAACTAAAAATTCTTTATTTAAGTCGATAGGATTTCCCTCATACATGATATTTTTAATTCTAGAAGAATCTTTATTAACTAAGTTTCCGCTCGTATCATACTTTGCAGGTTTTGTTACATCAATTTGATACGTAATACCGTCGATAACATCAAAATTAAATGTAGGAAACTCATTGTTGATAAGATTTTGTTCCATTGTTTGCGATGGGTCGATTTGATTAAATTGACCTGCAGACATTTCTAACCAGTCTTTTACGTCTGCCCCCGTAATTTTAACGACTTGTATCGTATTGTCATACAAGTATAAATCACCAACATTTTTTATCGCTAAATTCCCCTTTGGTATGTTCGTGTAGTAGTCAGCGCCATTCCGACCACCAGCTTTAAATGGGGCACCTACCGATAATAATGGCATTCCTTCATATTCAGTCCCCTTCAACTTCTCCTCTACATACCATTTCTGTGCATCTGTTACAATTTGAATAGAAGGATCGTCTTGAACTAAAGAAAAGAAACTATTAATTGGTGCTGTCGTAGAGCCGACACTTTGTCTAACATATTCTAATGTTGAATTGTGGGCTTTCTTTACGACTTCTACCATTTCATTATCACGCTCAGAAACTGCTGTAATCGGCTCTGCAGTCGCTTGGGAATCGACAACCTCCCATTCTTCATCAAGTAATTGCAATTCTAAATCGATGATCCCAAGATGACTTCCCCAATTTTTAGGCATGACTACTGGTATACCATTTACTGTTCCTTTTACATTGTCGATTTCAGCAACACCGTTAAAACGGGCATCACCTGGAAAAGTATTGTGTTGGTGACCCGAAACTACAACGTCAATATCTGCAACTTGTTTCGTTAAATCAAAAACTGCATTTTCTGCACCTGCAACACCTTCACTCGTATTTACACCTGAGTGTGCAATAACTACAACTAAATCTGCGCCATTTTCTTTCATCTCAGGGATTACCCTTTTTGCTGATTCCACAATATCTTTTGTGACAACTTTTCCGTCTAAATGCTTTTTATCCCAAACGTTAATTTGCGGGGTTACGAAACCGGTAAACCCTACTTTCACCTTATGTATGTCACCATTGCTGTCAACGAAATCCTTCTCAACAATTTCATATGGTTTGTAGTAATAATCCGTTTCATTATTTGCATGAAATACATTCGCATTTACTACAGGAAAATTTGCATCGTCCATTGTCTCATCTAGAAAATCTAAACCATAGTTAAACTCGTGATTTCCAAGAGTCGCAGCATCATAGTTCAGTAGATTCAGCGCTGCAATAATAGGATGCACTTCACCATCTCTCAATCCATTTTTAAACACATACTCACCAAATGGATTTCCTTGTATTAAATCACCATTGTCAACTAATAACGTATTTTCCTTCTCTGCTTGGCGTTGTTTTAATAACGTTGCAGTTCTTACTAACCCAAAATTTGAATTTGTCTTATCACCATAATAATCATAATCCATAATATGAGCATGAATATCGGTTGTTTCTAACAGCCTAACATCCATTTTCACAGGTTCTGTTGCCTTAGCATTAGTTGTTGCAAAACTTTGAAATGGCATTATCGAGACTACAAGTGCAGTCGCGAAGGTACTATAAAGCATTTTTCTTTTCAAATTCCGTCGAATCCTTCTCCTCATTACTTTTCCACCTTTCGTTTTTATATGCTCCAACACATTTATTGTACAAAGACTGTGTAAAGATACTTGCAAGATTTTGTACATTTTTTGTAAAGAAATGTAGATTTGAGTCATCGTTTACGAAAAAGGTGTGTGATAAGCAAAAAAGCCCTCAAGTAAAGAAACGATAGTCGTTTTTCACTAGAGGGTTATTCACGTTGTCCTAATATCTTCACTGCCATTATTCTATTGTCAGCCGTTCGTACAAGTCTTTTAGTGTAGTACACCCTATCTCATTTAATTTATTAATGTATACACACCATAACGCCGCTGTCAGTTTGGCATCATATAGGGCATGATGTCTTTCCTTAATCTCAATACCATTATGTTTACAACACTCCTCAAGTGTAATAAGGTTTTCATTTGGTTCGGCAATTCGATATAGAAAGGACATATCAATCAGGCGATGTTTAAATTGAGCTCGATATAATTGCCAAGAGGCGTTTTGCAGGAACAACTTTTCGTGATTTGCATGATGAGCAACAAGTGTATAATCCTTTACAAATTTCAGAAATTCAAAAAGTACCTCTGATAATGGAGGTGCATCCATTAATTGCTCATCTGTTAGACCTGTTAGCTTACTTATTGCTTGAGGTATCGGTTTGTCTATTTTTATAAGGGAATAAAAGGAATCGTCTTCTAGCACTTTATCCCCTTTTACCTTTATCGCACCAATCGATATAATCTGGTCTCCTTTATCAGGATAAAATCCTGTCGTTTCGATGTCCAAAACGATGACATTTAAGCTAGTTAAAGGAATATGCAGTGTTTCCTCAACCCGCATTTCTCTTTGTAACTGTCTCAAATAGGCAACATGCTGCCCACTTTGTGCAGTTGACCCTCTCGCCTGTAGTCCTTTCAGAAAAAATAGCGGATCAAACGTCATTTTACCTCACCTTTTTCTATCAACGCTTGTGCATAATGGTGAACAAATTTTCCTACTCTTAATATCTTTTTCAGTTCTTTTTTTTGAGCTTTACTTAGCGTTTTAACATTTAAATAATGTCCATCATCATATTCTACAATTGCAGTTGGTGCTGATAACCGTAAATCTAACAATTTCACAAATTGACTACGAACTTCATCAAGGCTTTCTCTGTAAATTTGCTGCTTAACTAAGTTATTTAATCGATTTATTGTACTAGTTTCCATGACTCCTTCTTTAATCGCTAACAATCTAATCGCATTGACATAAGGTAAAAAGGCTGTTTGTTTCACATCAAGACATCCCTCATACTTACCACTCGTTTGCACAAATAATTGTCCTAACGGTCCAATAGCACGTTTATAATATTGCATATTTTCCTGGAATCTTTTCAATAGTTGCCCGTTACGATTGGCATGAATAACGATCATCTTCTTTAATTGATGGATATAACGGTCGTTTCCTACTACTGTTCTCGAATCAAAGAAAATTTGTAAATACCTGATCGCTTCCCAATTCATTTCATGCATCCACGTCTTAAGTTGCTTCTCCCAACCATCAATTGATTGACACCATAACGAATTTGAACTCATTATTTTCCCATCGCAATACGGGTAACCGAGAAATTTTAGTCCATCAGCTAACTCGCTTCCGAGTTTTTTAAAATATATTTGAGATTCAGAAAAATCACTTTCAAATACAATTCCGTGGTCCTGGTCACTTATTACCCCTTGTTCTTCCCGTCCACCACTTCCAGTTAAAAACCATGCAAAGTTGCACGGTGGTTTTCCAATTACCTTCTTCACTTTCTCAACCGCAATGTTGCAAGCTTGTATCATGATTTCATCATGGAACTGATTCAATGAAGCTGTATCGTTCACATACTCAAAAAGATGTGCTTCCTTCCATTTTATTAACGCTTCATACGTTTTAATCGTATTTAACATGAGAGGCACTCCCTCATTTATATAGAAAGAAGGAGTAGCCAGATGACATACTCCTCTTTCATAATTTTGTATTGGATTCATTATAGCCTATTAATATATCATATTAAATATTTATTAAGAACCTACATTTTGGTTTTTTGAAGCGAAAACTTCAGGATAACCATAGCTACCATGCTCACTCATATCTAGACCCATAACTTCCTCTTCTTCCGTTACACGTAAGCCGTTCATCACCTTTTTTAATATAGCTAGGATGACAAATGATATAATAAATGCATATAGTCCTGAAACTGCTACACCCATGAACTGTACTCCTAGCTGTTCAAAGCCGCCACCGTAAAACAATCCAGGCTTACCTACAGATGCTAACTCTGGTGTTGCGAAGAATCCTGTAGACAATGTCCCCCAAATTCCAGCAACCCCGTGGACAGATAATGCAAAAATTGGGTCGTCAATTTTTCTCTTTTCAAAAAATCTTGCACTATAGAAAACGAGAATTCCAGCAATGAAGCCAATTAAGACTGCAGCCCATGTGTCAACAAATGCACAAGATGCTGTAATTGCTACTAGACCTGCTAATGCACCGTTTAACATTGTCGGAACATCAGATTTTCCTAATACTAACCATGAAATAATAAGTGCTGCTACCGCTCCTGCTCCTGCAGCAAGATTTGTATTTAATGCAACAAATCCAAAGAACCCTTCATCTACCGCTACTGTACTACCAGCATTAAAACCAAACCAACCTACCCATAAAATTAAAACACCTAGTGCTGTATATACTTGGTTATGACCTTGAATATTATTAGCAGAACCGTCTTTATTGTATTTTCCTATCCGAGGTTTTAAAATAATTGTTGCTGCAAAAGCAGCCATTGCTCCTGTTAAATGTACAACCGTTGAACCTGCAAAATCTTGCTTACCATGTTCCGCTAACCAGCCGCCACCCCAAATCCAATGTGCAATGACCGGATAAACGAGTGCTGAGAATAAAATCGTAAAGATTAAATATACTGATAATTTAGCTCGCTCCGCAAAGCCACCTAACGCTATCGTAATTGAGATACATGCAAATGCAGATTGGAATACAAAAAACACTGCTGTTGAAAGTCCCGCATCTTCTGCTTGAGCTCCTGAATAAAAGAAGTCTGTTAATCCAACAAGGAAATTACCATTCCCCCCAAAAGTGAAAGCATAACCAACTGCCCAATACACTAATGATGCAAGACCTACCGTAAATATTGTTTTACCAGCTATATGACCAGCATTTTTCATTCTTGTTGATCCTGCTTCTAATAAAATAAATCCACCTAACATGAAGATAACTAAAATTGCACCTAGCATAACCCAAAGGCTATTCATTAAAAAAATCGGATCCATTCATTTTTCCTCCCTTGTGTTTTCTTAACATATGATGTTAGAAAATATAACATTGTGTTCTTGTTTACTATTCTATACGATTTTCATCGCGTGTCAACCTGTTTTTCAAAATTTCTGAAAATTGTTTGTCAGATAATCTAACAAACATTGTTAAAAATGTAAGTTGAAACTTGAATTCACAAGATGCTCTTCTATACAATTTGGGATATTCTATTATTTATAGACTATTTTCTAAAACATTTCGCTCATTACCGTTTAATTCATTATCGGTTGGTTGGAGCTGATTGTGAGATTATACAGGCGTTTACTCGGAGATTTTCCAAATGCGGAGTCAGTTTGCCCATTGACATACAAACTGAGGGGCATCGACTATAGATTCGAAATCATGATGAATTTGAATGAATCAATGCTGACTTTCTTAGGGAGATGTGAGTTTGTTTGTTGATGCCGAAAAAGTAGTTAGACAAGCTCAGCACCCACCCCCCTCTTACTGAATACTCAAGCTGTAATCACCCCAATACGACAACCAAGTAAGCTGCTTATATGTTTACGAAAACAACCTAATGAGTTGGCTGTCCTAATAAAAAAGGCTATAATATGCTTGGCAAGGATAGAATACATAACAAGAAGCATAAGAAAAGAGGAAAGAAAATTGAAAATCATTGAAGCAACAATCGAAAAACTTGAAGACCCATTCGGAATTTTATCTGGAGAGCGTTTTGAAATAGTTTTAACGCTTGAAATTAACGAAGATGATGAACTGTATAGCGAAAACGGAACGCTACTTAAGCTCATCTACGCTGTTGAAGAAACTGATGCAAAAATCGTTCAATATGATTTTATTGAAAAAGAGACGAACAAAGTATTAGATTTTGCATTAGAGGATGAAGAAATAATAGAAACCGAAGCTTATTGTAAGAAACTTTATGATCAATATTCTGCTGAGGAAGAAGAATAAACATCATCATTAATTTCGGAACATTCATAATAAAAATGATTTAATTATGGCGAATTTAACCTTTATGTCAGTAACATGAAGTTTATTATAGGTCTGCCATTTCCAAAGACAATAAAAAAGATGCTAAGCTCATGTTACTAGAGCCTAGCATCTTGTATCGTATGCTTATAATTTTACAACGTCTTCAGCTTGTGGACCACGGTTTCCTTCAACAATGTTGAATTCAACTTTCTGTCCTTCATCTAAAGTTTTAAAACCTTCACCTGTAATAGCACTGAAGTGAACGAATACATCGTTACCTTCTGCAACTTCGATAAACCCAAAACCTTTTTCAGAATTAAACCATTTTACAGTACCAGTCGTTTTCATGAGAGAAACCTCCAAAAGATTTATTAATATGTTACTCTATATTTACACGGTAAAATAGTATTCACATATTATAGAAACTATCAAAAGTAAGGAGTAGATAACCTCTATAATATGTGAATTATATAGCTCCATATTTTGAAAAACAAACAAATATCATTTATTTTTATCTATTATTTATTGAAATTACAAAACTCAAAACAACGAAAGCCCTACCTCTCTTTCGTCCTTACGGCTCCTAGACCGTGCCAGTGTGAATTGATCGTACCTTACTCGATACATTATTCACAGTGCACTATAAAGTGAAGCTCTTCTAATAAGCATCTAAGTAAGTATAATCGAAACAAACAAAATTGTCAATGTAAGCACTTTCTTTCATTTATCATTCTCATTTATTCTTCTAGGTGTTATTCATACGTTCTATTACGGTAAACTTGTACGAAGCCTAGCAAGCTAGTTGAAATAATCAAAATAGAAATTACTAAAATCCATGCATCCTTCATATTCCCACTATCGATTGCAACATATATAGCTGTCGAAATTGTTTGTGTTTTCCCAGGGATATTCCCAGCAAACATAAGCGTCGCTCCAAATTCTCCTAACGCTCTCGTAAAACTTAAAATAAATCCTGTCAATATTGATTTCATCGTAAGTGGTAGTGTGATAAAAAGAAAGACTGCCCATTCATTCGCACCATCTACACGAGCAGCCTCTTCAACTTGACGGTCTATCGTTTCAAATCCCGCTCTTGACACTTGGTACATTAATGGGAAAGCAACCACTACGGCAGCCACAACTCCTGCCCACCAAGTAAAAATGATTGGAGCACCAAACATGAACTCTATGAATCTACCAAGTGAGCTGTTTGCCCCAAAGAATATAAGTAAGAGAAATCCTACTACAGAAGGCGGTAATACTAATGGTAGTATTAGAAATGTTTCAAGAATTGTTTTGCCTCTCCATGTACGATTTGCCATCAATTTTCCGGTAACAGTTCCAAAAACCATCACAATAACACTCGCTATTATCGCAATTCGTAATGATAAAAAAATTGGTTCAAACAACTCTGTACCCATCTATACCCCTCATTCTGCAATCGTAAACCGATACTTTTCAAAAACTTTTTTAGATTGTTCATTTAACAAATATGTATAAAATTTTTCAGATTCTTTTTGTTTAGTTGATTTGGTAACAACCCCAATAGGATATACAATTGGCGTATGTAAGTTTGGATTAATGTCACTTATTATTTTAACCTTGCTAGAGGTTTGTGCATCAGTCTTATAGACGATACCAGCATCAACATTGCCTGTTTCAACATATGATAAAACTTGACGAACATCTTTTGCCGTAATGATTTTGTCTATCATACGATTCCATAACTTAAGATTTACTAAGGTTTCTTTCGCATATCTTCCCGCCGGAACCGTGTCGGGCATTCCAATCGCAAGTTTCTGTACATTTTGGATATCAGTACCTGAATGTACATTTGATTGTTTAGAAGCGATGACGACTAGTTCATTTTGCAATAATGTATGGGATTGTTGCTTTATAATATATCCCTTTTCAACGAGAGTATCGAAATATCTTATGTCTGCCGAGAAAAATAAATCGACAGGTGCTCCTTGCTCAATCTGTTTACTTAATGTACCACTAGCAGCAACATTTAATTTTATTTGGACATTATGATGATTTTTCTCATATTCCGCTATAATTTCTTCAAGTACATTTTTCAGACTAGCTGCAGCAGATATTGTGAGCTCCGTCTGATTAGATCCACCTTTTGCAGATGAACAGCCTACTAATAGAATAAATACTATAAAGAGGATGCTTCTACCTTTTAACATATTTATCCACCACTTACAGGTGGAATAAATGCCACAACATCGCCTTCACGAACAATGTCCTCATTTAATGCATAGTCTTCATTAATCGCAACCATTACATGACTTAAATCACCAAGCTTATACTCTTTGGCAATTTTCTCTTTTACTTGCAAAACCGTTAAATTTTTATCATCTAATTTAGTACTACTTTTCCCTG
The DNA here is from genome assembly GCF_030813355.1 of Metabacillus malikii. Classification (GTDB taxonomy): domain Bacteria; phylum Bacillota; class Bacilli; order Bacillales; family Bacillaceae; genus Metabacillus; species Metabacillus malikii. The sequence goes on along the minus strand of NZ_JAUSUD010000002.1, from coordinate 328,000 downwards.
CTTGTTCTTGTAAGTGCGCAAATAATAATACTGTAATCATTAACGTACCTCCTTTGGTTTTCCTTCTGGATATGCCACCTTTTCTAATTGGTCGCCGATCCACGCTTTACCATCTTCCCAGTGTTCCTTCTTCCAAATTGGTACGATTTGCTTTATTCTCTCAATCGCATATTCATTTGCTTCATAAGCATCTTTTCGATGGGGTGTTGATACAGCAATTACAACAGCTATATCGGAGATTTCCAATTTTCCAATCCGATGTGTTATAGCAACTTTGGCATCCTTCCACTTTGAGATAATTTCATTACCTATTTGCTCAAGCATCTTTACAGCCATCTTTTCATATGCATGATATTCCAAAGACAACGTCCTCTTACCATTTGTAAATTCCCTAACTGTCCCTGTGAACGTCGTAACAGCACCAGCTTCTCTCCTAATTACTTTTCTTGTAATTTCTTCAACCGAGATAGGCTCGGTTACAATTTCATAAAGCGGTCTACTCAATTTTATCACCTACTTGATTTTCTATTAGCCATTCAATGCATTTCTTATCATCATAAAAAACACGAAATTTTTTTGTTATCTCTATAGGCAGCTCAACTCGTGATACAACACAGTAAATACGATGAAGTGTATCCAATAAAAACAAATCATCATTTGAATGTAGCAGGACAACTTTCTCATATTGCGCATCTTTATATCCTTCAACAATAATGTAATCTAAGTTAAAATGTGAATATATAGTGATTAATTGGGGAAGTGACAGTGATAATGCATCTGTATTAAGCATTATCGAACCGTTACCTTCAACTACAGATACGAGAGCCCCAGCTTGACGGTGTTTTCCTGTATCTGTTTCGTCATCATGTGGAGTTAGTTTACCATGCCCATGATGTTTTATCGTCCCAACCTTTAAGTTAAGCTGTTTCATTTGCTTAATATAATTCGAAACAAAAGTTGTTTTTCCACTATTTTTATAACCAACTACTTGAAGGATTCTGCCCAAGATGTATCACTTCCTGTCTGGTCTTCTAAGAGAAGGATATCAACTAAATCTCCTTCTTTATAGCCCCTTGTCCCACCTGGTAGCACGATAAAAACATTTGCTTCAGCAAGGGATGATACAACATTCGATTTATCTAAACCAACAGGTGTAGCATATAGTTTCCCATCAGTAAATGTAAGATGTCCTCGTACAAAGCGAGTAAAAGGGTTCGGCTTTAAAAAATCCTTACCTAGAACAGCAACTGCCTTTTGGAGATGCGGTTTTGAAGAATGGACATAAGAACGAATTATCGGTCGAACAAATAACTCAAAGCCTACATAACAGGCAGAAGGATTACCTGATAACCCAAACAAAAGCTTTCCGTTATATTCAGCCACAGTCGTCACGCTCCCTGGACGCATTGCTACTTTATTAAACAAAATCGTTGCACCTAATCGGTTATATATTTCCGGTAAATAATCGTAATCACCAACTGAAACACCGCCTGTTGTAATTAAATAATCAACCTTCTCAATTGACCGTTTAATCGCTTCGTAACATTCGTCTAGATGGTCTGCAAGTTTTCCTATATACTCTGGCTTTGCACCACTCCTAATTGCTTGCGCTTCAATCATGTAAGAATTACTGTTTCTAATCTTACCAGGAATAAGCTCCTCTCCTACTTCTAGTAACTCACTACCCGTCGCAATAATACCTAGTGTAGGTTTTTTTACTACAGTAACTTTTTCATATCCAAATGTCGCCAAAAGAGCAACGATACCTGGTGTTATGTATGTTCCTCGCTTAACTAATATTTCACCTTGTCGTGTATCTTCACCTTTAAGTGATAAATTATCACCACTTTTAAATGGCCGTTTAATAGACATATACATTTTTCCATTTCTTTCATAAACAGTTGTCAATTCAAGCATTACGATCGCATTACAACCTGTAGGTATTTGAGCACCAGTCATTATTCTTATCGCTTCAAACTCACCTAATGTATATTCACTTACACTACCCGCTCCAATTTCATCGATGATTTCATATTCAATTGGATTATCAGCTCTTGCAGTCGCAGAACTTTCGGCTTTTATCGCAAAACCATCATATGGGGAACGGTCAAACGGTGGTACAGGGTGGTCGGCTACTAGATCTTCTGCTAAAAATCGTGAATAACTTTCACGTAAAGGGATAATTTCGCTCTCCCCCTGTTTAGAAAAGGTTAAAACTTTGTTAACTGCATCCATTACTTTTATAGGAATTCTTCTTTCAATCATCAAATCACTCCACATTCACTTATCAAGGATGTTATATTTTATCATTAGATTGTAAGGTTATATAATCTTCTTGTGAGTTTATGTTACAAAAAACTTTCCGCTCCACCCCCATATCTTCTATCGACATATATTTAACCGGCATTTTCTGAAGAAGCGCGCTCAATTTCAATTCATTATTCTGAAGTTGGCTTGTTATGTACTCAAAGCTGCTACGATGGTACACACCTATGAGCGGATGGATTTTACCATCTACCTGGGGAATAATTGCCAAATATTTATTATTTCTTGCACGTAATAACTGTTTGATAACTAATTCTGAAATAAATGGAATATCACATGATAAAAAAATATACCATTCTCCCATTATATGATTCATCGTTGTGTACATACCAGCCAAAGGACCTTTTCCGACTACGTTATCGTCATCAGTACAAACAAAGTATGATTCATATTGCTGAAACACCTTAACCAGCTCCGGGTGGCTAATAATTACTTGTTGATCTGTAAGCCGTTTCATTGCATTCATCGAAGACTCCCAAAAGAACATCCCATTCAATTGTGCAAAAGCTTTATGTGTCCCGAACCTTCTTGATTGACCACCTGCTAATAACACACCGATTATCGTTAACATTTCACCTTTCACTTCCCTGCTTTTTATACGTAATTACAAGTTTAGTCCTTGATAATGCTACTTATACAAAAATCACGCTAATACGTATTGTAGTATATAAGTACAAGAAAAAAAATTCACAAAGTCAAACAAAAAGGACAGTAACCAAATTGGCAACTGACCCTTTTATCTATAATATTAAGACCTTTCACTTTCAGCCAATACACGGATGATGCGTTTTTCAATCATTCTCAAATTACTTCCACCTGCTTGAAAATGACGCAACTTCCCTTCCTTGTCAAAGACATAATAGGCAGGTACATATTTGTTTTCAAATGCATTTGATAATTGGCTTTTACCATCGACAAATATAGGCTGAACAATATTGTGCTCTAGAGCAACCTTTCTAATATTGTCCAAAATACTATCTTCCTCTGTTCGAGGCATATGGACTGCAACGGTATTTAATTGGTCTTTATATGTATCGCGAATTTGATTTACTTGTGGCATTGCTTTTTTACACAAATGACAACTAACAGACCAGTAATGAATAAAAGTTGGCATCTCACCGATTAACTGCTCTCTTGTCACTTCTTTATTTAACCATTCCGTAGCACCAGTCAGTTCTGGCATCATTTCACGAAGCTTCATCCTATACCCTCCAAGACATGTCACTTAAACTAACAGTCAAATACAATTACCGTATACAGATTTCATCGTTTTATATTGTGACAATTATAGGTTAAGCTGCACGGATAGTCAATATATAGTATGATATGACAAACCTTTTGTTATAATTGTATGAAAGTTGACATACTTGTAGTCAATACATGATAATCTGAATAAAAACGATACTATGTTTGACAGATTTGGAATAGGGAATGTAATAAGGGTGTCAACTTTTAAAGAATTTGTCGAAAGGGAGTTATATTAGAATGGATATTTTACCTAATATTGATTGGTCTGGATTGCTTACAAATACAGGACTAATTGTTTTAAAATTAATTGGAATTATTATTGCCTTTACTATTGTAAAAGCGATTGGTAACCGAGTCATAAGGAAGTTGTTTCAACGATTTCAAGAACGCGAAAATATATCAGCAGGACGCACACTTACACTTCAAAGTCTCTCGTTAAATTTATTTTCTTATTTTCTTATATTTATGTTTATCGTGATGGTATTTGAAATCTTCGGCTATGATGCTACCGCTTTACTTGCTGGTGCAGGGGTTGTCGGACTCGCGATTGGGTTTGGTGCACAAGGATTAGTTAGCGATGTTGTCACAGGATTCTTTTTATTATTAGAAAAGCAAATTGATGTAGAAGATTATGTTACTATCGCTGGTTTTGATGGTATTATTGAACAAGTTGGACTACGTACAACACAAATTCGAGGCTTTGACGGTACTCTCCATTATGTACCTAATCGCGAAATAACAAATGTAAGTAATCACTCAAGGGGTAATATGAGAGCACTCGTTGATATTGGTATATCGTATAACGATGATATCGACCGAGCAATTACCGTTTTACAAGAGGCTTGCGAAAAATACCAGGCAACAGACGAAACAATTGTTGAAGGTCCCAATGTTATCGGTGTACAAGCTTTAGGTTCTTCTGAAGTTATCATTCGAGTAATTGCCAAGACTGAAAATATGCAGCAATGGGCCGTTGAACGAAACTTGAGAAAAGCATTAAAAGAAGCATTGGAAGCAAACGGCATTGAAATCCCATTCCCGCATCAAGTCTATATTCATAAAAATGAAAGCGAAACTAGGCGCGCTTAAAAAACTTTATGTATCAACGCTAATAAAACTAAAGTGTCGCACTCCATAATAGCTATGTTGATAGTTTTAGTGGAGTGCGACACTTTTTTCGTTTATGAAACCCATTTACAGGGTGAAAATCTCTCAACTTTCATCGATTATTTGTCAAGTTACCAGAAAATCTGTCAACTTTCCCCTTAAATCTGTCAACTTTGGCAAAAAATCTGTCATTTGACACACTCCGACACCCCCTGTACATGTTCCGTAAAAAAGCTGGAGTGATCATTCTCGAAAGAATGACCACTCCAGCTTTTAATATTATTGATTCACTTTTGATTCGATTCGTTGACAAACTTCTTCTGCACTTAAACCACTTGCATTAATAACTGAACCAGAAGTTACAGCATTAGTTATTCCCATTACATTCTGATCTTGTCCAGTAATGACACAGCAATCACAGCCTTGTGCATCGCTTTCGTTTTTCAGTTGGACAACATCATACCCTTTTTGGCTAAGGGCCGCAGTTACATCTGACAATGATTGTTCTACACCGATTTTTGGCATTGTTTATCCACCTCCTACATGTATTGTGTACAGAGGGGGATATTCTATACTTTTATTATTTTGATTTCGATTTAAATTCAATGTATTTACTCATTACATCAACAGCAACTTGGATCGCATCTTCGTTCGGTGTTAATTTCGCATGATGAAGTCCAAATGGCGAGTCAACTCCTAGCCAAAACATAAATCCTGGTATTTTGCTAACCATATACCCAAAATCCTCACCTGTCATTGCTTCAGTACTTAGCTTAACGTCATAATCTGTATGTTCTGAAATATATGACATAAACTCTTCTGATAAGGCCTCATCATTATAAACTTGATGATACATTGCACCGTAATCAATCGCAGCTTGGCAATTGTACCCTATTTCAAGACCTCTTACTATTGCTTCAATTCTTTCTTTCACCTTATCCATCGATTCGACTGAAAGTGTACGAATTGTTCCTTCAAGTCGTGCATTTTCTGCAATAATATTTTGAACTGTTCCACCTGTTATTTTCCCGATTGTAACGACTGCACTATCTAACGGATCAACGTTTCTTGAAACGATTGATTGCATTTGTGTAACGAGGTTTGCTGCAGCTACAACCATATCGTTCGTTGTATGTGGATATGCCGCATGCCCCCCCTTGCCTTTTAAGTCGATAAACAATTCTGACGTATTTGCAAAAAGTAGGCCTGGTTTTGTGGCAATTGTTCCTACCGGAAGTTCAGGAGCGATATGTAAAGCGAAAATTAAATCAGGTCTCCACTTCCCTGCAATTTCGCTATTTAACATCGGTTCAGCGCCACCCGGTCCTTCTTCTGCAGGTTGAAATAAAAATAACAGGTTATCTTCAATTCGATTGTCAATAAAATGTGAGAGAATTCCTAATGCAATCGACATATGAAAGTCATGACCACAAGCATGCATGTAGCCCGAATGCTTTGATTGAAACGGATAGGTTGTTTCTTCTTGTATTGGTAGGCCATCGATATCGGCTCGGTATCCGATTGTCTTCTTTGGATTAGTACCTTCCAATAACACGAATATACCGGTTCTCCATGTTTCAATTTTCAAGTGTTCTGACTTAAATTGCTTAATTATATTAAGCAAGTACTGCTGTGTTTTATACTCTTGAAAGCCGAGTTCTGGTATTTGATGTAAGTCTCTACGTATTTTTAATAACTCTTCTTTCTCCAACTTCCTCATCTCCATATACTTAAGGCGCGGATATAATCCACGCCCCTGTCTTATAATTGTCTTAATTCTTGCATGATTTCTGTTTTCGACTTCGTTTTTGCATCAATGTCCTTAATTTTTCTTGCTGGTGCACCGGTTACTACTGTATATGGCTCAACATCTTTTGTTACAATTGCTCCTGCACCGACAACAGCACCTTTTCCTATTGTTACTCCTTCTAACACAACGACATTAGCACCGATGACAACATCATCTTCAACGATAACTGGTTTAGCAGAAGGTGGCTCAATAACACCCGCTAAAACTGAACCAGCCCCGATATGACAATTTTTCCCGACTGTTGCACGTCCTCCTAGTACAACATTCATATCAATCATTGTTCCTTCACCGATTACACTACCGATATTAATTGAAGCACCCATCATGATTACAGCATTATCGCCGATTTCAACTTGGTCACGAATGATTGCACCTGGTTCGATTCGTGCTTTAATTCCTTTTAGATCGAGTAATGGGATTGCTGAATTACGACGATCATTTTCAACAACATAGTCTTCTATTTTCTCTTTATTATTTTCCAACACTTCTTGTAAATCTGACCATTCACCGAATACTATACCAGTATTTCCAGTGATAAATGTTTGAGCAGACTCACCGAACTCAATTCCATCTAAGTTACCTTTTACATAAACTTTAACAGGTGTTGATTTTTTACTGTTTTGAATAAATGAGATAATTTCATTTGCATCCATCATTTTCATATGTATTACTCCTCCATGTGCTATCATTTTTTCCATACTTTACTGTACCAAAGGTCGATTCACTTGACAAGAATCATGTTAGATTTTTTTACTTTTTGCGTCGGGAAAACCGCCACTACTTTTTGTAACATTTTACAACATCAATAAATGCTCTTACTTGCTTTAACTCAATTGACGATTCAAAGCCCAATAACCATGTATCACGTTCAATTGGCTTACCATCATCACCAAGCAGAGGTATTTTAAATACTCCTGTTTCTTCTTCTTTTAATGTTACTGAAGGTAAAATGGCATAGCCGATACCATTAAAAGCCATTTGTTTACACGTTTCAATTTGATCAACAACAATTGTTCGTTTTGGAGTTGTTTTAAATTGTCTATGCCACCAGTCTTGTATTTCTTGATAATAACTCGAATCGCTTTTAAATTGTATGAACGGTCTTTCTGTTTGTAATACATCTTCTATTTTCTCAATTTCAGTATCAACCAAATATAAAGTATCTGTTAAGAGGTGCTCTTTTATTCCTTTCCAGTCAGTGTTTCCTCTTATTATCCCAAGATGTACATGATCATCGTACATATTTTTTAATATTTCACTGCTCCATCCGGTAATAAGTGAGATTTTAGCATGTGGGTATGTATTTACATATGTTTTTAATACTTCCGGCAACCAATGTTGGCCAATAATCGAGGCTACTGCCAACTTTAATGTACCATGTACTTCATTTTCAAGATCAGTGATTTGCTCGCGAACCTTCTCCTCCTTATCAACAACTTCTTTTGCGAAAGTAATCACCTTTTCACCTGCAGGGGTTAGTAGCAACCCTTTTGGAGAGCGAATAAATATTTGGAAGCCCCAAGATTTTTCTATCGATTGTAGACGTTGTGATAAAGCTGGTTGCGTGACAAATAATCGTTCTGATGCCTTTCTCATATTCATTTCTTCTGATAAAACAACTAAAATTCTAAGTTCTGAGAGCTGCACTTTTATCCCCTCCATCTATAATATATCATTTCAAAAGGCTGTTTTTGCAAACATTGTTGCTTTACTTAGTTGTCGTTTTGGGTTGGTTTCCGCTGCAGAAAACAACAATCATTTAGAAAAGGGCCTTTCAAAAACAAAGGGTCTGACCCCCATAAAAAATATATAGAATAAAATTACAGCTTGCATCCTATATATCACTGTAGGGTCAGACCTATATCACACTTTTTTTGTTTTTGGTAAAAACACAATTAGTATGAAACTTAATACTGCAAAACAAAGTATATACCAAAAGACATGATGTAAGGAAAACTCAAGTCCGTTTTGTATCAAGAGAATGGTATCTTCCGTTAACTGACTTCGTTTTTCCGAATCTAATAAAGTTGTCGTTGAATCAATTGTCATCTCATTTGACGGATCGTGAGTTTGATAAAATTGAGCCAATTTGCTGTTAAGTATGCCCCCTAGTAATGCTGCACCAATCGTACTTCCTACATTTCTCATAAACATATTCGTTGCGGTAGCAACCCCACGTTTATGCCAAGGCACATTACTCTGTATAGAAACGATGAAGGCGGTTGAAGTTAAGCCCATTCCTACCCCAACTAAAAAAGAGCCACTAGCAGCAAATAATGGATTGTTAATTTCACTCAGTAATACAAATATTATGCCTCCGAGTATTAATGAGACACCACCGATTATTGAGGTTGTCCGAAATCCTATCGTTAATATAGCTTTTCCTGCAATCATTGATGCAATTGGCCACCCGATAGACATCGTTGTTAATGTTAACCCAGCAACGATTGCTTTTTCCTCCATGACACCTTGCACATATGTAGGTAGGAAAGTTGACAGGCCGATAAGTATGATTCCTGTTGTAAGTGAAGTAAGATTAGCTACTAAAATGGACCGTTCGTTCCATAGTTCAAATGGCATCATCGGCTCTTCAACTTTACGTTCTAATATAACAAATAAACACATTGATAAAACTGCTATTCCAATCAATATATAAACAGGTAATGAGTTCCATTCAAAGCGAACTCCTCCCTCAACAAGTATGTACATGAATGATGATATCGCAAGGGTAAGGAGAATTGCTCCTACATAATCAATTTTTGGTTTTCTTTTCTCGATTTCTTCTTGTAAAAACAAATGCAAACCGATTAGTGCAAGAATTCCTAGTGGGAGATTTAACCAAAAAACAAACCTCCAGCTGACAAATTCAACGAGTATCCCACCTAGAGCAGGTCCCATTATCGCGGAAATTCCCCAGACACTTGATAAGTACCCTTGTATTTTTGCCCGTTCTTCCTTTGTGTAGATATCACCAACAATTGTTGTTGCAATAGGAGTAACCGCACCAGCACCAAATCCTTGCACAAATCTTGCCAAAATAAGCCATTCAATTGATGTCGCAATACCACATAATAACGAACCAATTAGAAAAATGACAATCCCAATTGATAAGATTGGCTTTCTACCAAATAAATCAGATAATTTACCATATATTAATACTGTCACAGCATTCATTAATAAATAGGCAGAAAACACCCAGCTATATAGTGAGAAACCACCTAATTCGCCTACAATTGCCGGCATTGCCGTAGCTACAATTGTAGCTTCTATTGCAGCCATAAACATTGCAAGCATCACAGTTGCTAGAACTAGTGGCCTATTTGTTCTTTTTGTAGCAGCTTGTTTTTGCAGAGCTTGTCCCAAAGCTCTTCACTTCCTTTTCAAATACATTGTTGTATTAATCTACTAAGACCTACTTATTCTCATGTACCTTTTTGTAAGCGCTTTAAAATCGCTCTTCTTGTAAAAATACCTTCAAAAATCTTTTCACTATTTTGTACACAGACAAACGGGTGATTGACTAATAAATCCAACCCTACTTCTAATGTATCATCTAAAAATAGTCTTGGTATGTTTGTATCCATTACATCTTCTACTTTCATTGCCTCTAACTTTTCAAATTCAATACGCTCTAATCCGAATATATTATCCATAATTAAATTCATGCCGATTAAACCATGGAGTGCAAATGAAGGGTCTAATACAGGAATTGCTGTATACCCTGTTTTCGTTAAGACAAGAAGTGCATGTTCAAGATTATTCCCAATTTGAACATGTGCAACTTTATCACCTGGTATCATTAATTGTTGAATCGAAATATTCATTAACTCTTCATTTTCGAATTTAATCATGTCTGTTTCTTCCTCTCTACACATTATTTCCCATAATTAAACGAATGGATATCTTGAATGAAAATATATATCTTCAGCTTAGCATTTTGATATTAAATCAAGTAATGAAACAACACTATTTTATACTGAAATAAGAATAGAGTTCCCCATTTCTATGATAACATATTGTCGTTTTTGTTTATGTAGCACAATTCGATTATTTTCTGATTTAACTAGGCTGTTTTCGTAGACGTCGTTGCTTTATACATTTCAGGTCATTTCCGTCATCATCGAATCGCCATACGGCTCATTTTGATTCCTTTGGTCTTAGTCGTTGCCCCTCTGAGTTTGTACGTCTCGATGGGCATGTCACCTACGCTTTTCTTACCCCTCAGCGTAAAACGCCTGCTCTCGTCTCACCTTTCCCACGTCCCACAGGAGTCTCGCACTTATGCTCCAACCAACCCTTCGTAAAGTTTGTCCTAATAGCAACAATCTTTTAGATAAGAGCCTTAAACTTAAATATTAAAATCAAGGTTTAAGTGATTTAATAGTTTTTCATATGTAATGACATTCTAAAATACAAGTGAAAAATTTATAAAAAAAAGTGATTTTACGATCACTTTTATAAACATAAGTTTTAAGGTTTTGTCGCATGAATTTCTTACGTAATACGTAACTTTTCATACAGGGCAATAAGTCTTTTATACCGGTCCCACTCCATCGTCTTTGCCCCAATTTCATAATCGTTTAACTCACTGCATATAATTTCAATTGCATACTGTTGACTAATAAGTAATTCCACTAATAACCGATACTCATCTAATGTTATCTTATTCAAAGTCGCTTCCATGTTATTTCCTCCAAATGCCCTTTAATATCGCATTATTTTGTATACCTATTTGCATAGCTATAAGCGGTATAGGCTTCAGGTTTAATTCTAGCCTCAATTCCCATTGCTTCTATCCGCCCCGTCATCTCTTGTATTAACTCCTTCGTCATCCCTTTTTTGCCAATGTCGAGATGAATTTCAAATAACAAATCTGCACCTTCATAAGCAAAAGGAATCAACACATTTGTTAAGTCCTCTAAATAGATAGTGGTAAAATATGTCGCAATTTCTTGACTGAGTGTTGTTTCCATCGTGATCTTCTCACGCAAACTTAATACAGGTCTTTTTATTTCATATAATTTTAAACAACCCCATGCACCTTTTCCTTTCCGATGTAAATGAATCGCTGTAATAAACTTCGTTTGCAGCTGATGAACATGCGAATCTGTCCCAATCGATAATACGTACTCAGAACGTGGGTCTTTCAACAAAAAATCTTTCATACGCTCAATTACTGTTTGAAATGACATCTGTTTCTCGGAAACATTATAAAAGGTGAAGGTCTCGTTCATAGTATTACTCCTCACTATAAACATGTTTTTGGAGTTTTTTTCACATACATATTTCTTAATCAGTTATTAAAATAAATCATTGATTCTATTTATTGTTACATGTTTAAATGGATTTTGAAGTGTTCTCTTCTAACGTAGTAAACGAATTATCTATATTACAATCCATTATATGTAGGAAACGATAGGATTTATGTCTTTAAATATGACTACTTTCTAAAAGATTGTTGTCTTTGCACTATAATAACTGTAATTAGTTGTAGCTGAATTACGACACGATTGCAGGGTGTGGGAGAGGTAAGGATCCTCATGCGTTTACGGAGAGACTTAACATAAATATTCAAAAAAACGAAAAGGTCAGACTCTGCAAACACAATCAATAGATGAATATCGAGCTCGTCTATCGATTGTGTACGAAAAAGTCTGACCTTCAAGTAACTTCAGCCTTTACTTGTCTCAATATTTCGGATTGATGTTTCACAACGAGAACACGTAAAGATGACGTTTTGATTAGATTGTGCTGTTAACGTTTTTGTGAGTGGCTGATGTTCCATGCAAAATGGACATATAACTGTTGGTTCTTTTCTCATTATGCCACCTCCAAATTTTCTTGGTTATTGGAGTAAGTCGAAAATTTCCATTGCGATCATATCAATATTGTCAAATTGATATGATTGGGGTTTTTCCCCTTTTTGGTAAACCTCTAGTTCAAACGTATTACTCTTGTCAAAATATTTAACACTGCAACGTTTTTCTCCTTCAACCTCGAAAAAGCGTTGTAAAGGCTCGCCTGAACCTGAGTTTTCCTGTAAACTTTGTAGTCTTGTAATAATACCTAATAACTGTGACACTTCATATCCCCCTTCCGGAAGAGTTAACGTATAACTGTTTCCTGTACTTATATTGTTTGACTCTACCTTCGATTCTATCCACTAAACAACATTCAAAAATAAGTATCTTTACTTTGTGCCTTTTCAATTTTACACTATGTATGTAGGGATTACCAAATAAAATTGAAAATATACCGTAGTTTTAAAAGATAAGCCATTATGTAAAGGATCAAAAAGCGACATACGTTACTTTTAAATGCAATCGAAACATTTAGCCTTTATATTGTAACATACATTGCTTTCATACATGTTATTCAAAGTATCTTTTTTTGTATCGGAAAAATAAGAAGTAAGAGGAGAGAAATATGTCTAAAAAAGTCATCGTTTATACACAACCAAGCTGTCCACCTTGTAAAATTGTCAAACAGTTCTTAGACCACCACAATGTTGAATATATCGAAAAGGATATAAGTGTTGATAATAACGCGAGGAATACACTAATAAATGAACTATCGTCTACTTCGACACCTACAATTACAGTTGATGAACATGTCATTACAGGATTTGATCTACAGAGGTTAGAGAATTTGTTAGGTATTTAATATGTTAAACGAGAAAAAGCTTGGTGACCAGCCAAGCTTTTTCCATATTATTAAAAGGGGTTTGGGGAAAATCGAGAGCTTACTGACTAATCAATATCTATAAATAGAAATTGAATTCCGTTCTCATTTATAATGATAATGATTATCAGTATCATTGTCAACTTTTTTTTCAAATTAATGTAGAAGCATTTGGTAATGTTAAAGAATTTATTGCTAATAAAAAAACAGCGCTAACGCTGCTTTACCAAGAGATTGTATAAGCTAAATAGAAAATGTATGCCAGAGAAAAAATCCCAGCAATGAGACATGCTAAAAATATCGGGTTTCTAATATATGGATGTTCTTGGACTTTCTCATCGATTGGTCCATCATATTTGGCTCTTCTTGCACTAATATCTCTGCCTACTCTAAACGTATAAATTAAACTTATTACAGCGATAACAACTGCTAGGCCTAATAATATAGTTGAAAAATGGCTCATATTCCTGTCACCTCTAATGTTAAGATTCCACATATGACTAGGAATATACTCTTATTTAAAGTCTGATTTCAGATGGTTACAAATTTTCATTTTAATGCTTTTTTCAATGAAGAGACTCGGACATAACAAAAAACAACCTAGTTAAATATACGAACATTTGTTAAAAATTCTGCCAAGGTCGGTTGAATCTGATTGCGAGACTCATGCGAGATGTGTGGGAGCTGAGACTCATGCATGCGTTTACGCCGAGGAGTTCAAAAAGCGTAGGCGGCTTACCCATCGACGTACAAACTCAGACGAGCATCGACTAAGACCAAAGGCAATCACGAAGAGTCCTTGGTTGAATCGATGATAACTTATCGTAGGGAGAGGGTGACCTGAAGTTTGGTAGCACGTAGCCACAAGGAGCTATGAGGCTCACCACCCACCCCACTATTGCTGAGTACTGCAAGAGGAACCAACCAATTCGACAACTAAGTATAAAGCAACAATGTTTGCGAAAACAGCCTATCTTTAAAACCTTTTGTCTCAGCCTCACTGTATCAGCATATACGATTTATTGGTAAAACAATAAAATTTCCGAAAATAACATTCCAAAACATTCTTATAATAAACTTTCTTGTTCATATAAAAAATCATATGATAAATCAAGGAATAGATAATGGCTCTTATTAAGTGGATATGAGAAAGTACGAATTAATACTCCCTTTTCAATATCACTATATACATCACTCAGAAAACCTTTCTTATCAAACCTCATTTTTACAATATTCGCTAAGAAATAAGGACGCCAACTCCAATTTTTCATGTAATACTCTGGTTGTACTTCCCATTCAATATTTTTATAAACATTTACCGATTGTTGAAATCCATCTTCATCACATATGTATATACGAAAACAGCAATCATCCAACTCTATCGCTAACTCTTTTAACAGGTCATTATAATCTTCATAATGTTTACCATATTTTAATATTAGCTGGTGTATCCGATTATGGAAACTCTCCGTAAAGGAATATACTGTTTGCAATTTTTTCTTCTCTGAAGATATATAGTGTTGAAACTCATTAATAAGTAACTCTTTACGTTCATCCCGATGAATAAAGTGTCGCTTAGGCTTATCGAGGAAATAACCTTGATAATATCTCCCACCATTTTTCCAAGCATATTGAAGCTGAAAGTTTACCTCTATGTCTTCGTATAATAATGTTGCACCAATTTTTCGCGCTAGTAGCGAAATTGAAAATAGCACATCATAATACGATTGAAATGGAGAAGTTAAGCGCAGCGGCTGAAGGTCAATTTTTAATATATCTGGAGACAAATGGCCAATTCGATCCAGATTGCTGCTTGCTTTCCCAATATTATCAATTGCTATTTTAATCCCGTAGGTTTTGTAATATTGAAGAAGGTGATAAAGTTGACTAATATCACCTTTGAAGTTGTATTCTGTTATCTCAATAACAATTTGAGTTAACTGCAAACCTTTTTCTTGACCTTTAAGTAAAATTTGCAAAAAACTTTCTCCATGATCAAGCATGAGGAGATTCGCATCACGATTGATAAAAAGAAGCAATTCCAAATCATTTAGTTCTATAAATTCATCTATCGCGCGTTTGACCAGCCAATCATCGACTTCAATTCGGAATTCGTCGGGTATATTATCATCTTGAAAAAAAGAACCTAAACTATGGAACTCATCATTATCAAGCAAAATTCTACCTAGGATTTCATAACCGATAACCCTTTGTTCGTCAGCGCTAAATATTGCTTGATAATGTGGAATGATTTTTTCCATATTTGACATTATATCTAATGGATCCATGAAATCCCCCCACTTATCTATATAAGTAAGAATGATTATACCATGAATGTCATGAAATTATTATTGGCATCACTTATTAATAATTGTCTAAAAAGGGAATTGTCGTAACGATTGACCACCATCCATCGTAATACATTCTCCGTTCAAATATGAGGCCTCGTCGGATAAAATATAAGATGCTAAACCTGCTATTTCCTCTGGTGTTCCAAACCTTTTTAAAGGAATACTTTGTAGTGTATTATTAGCGGCTTCCGTAGAGAGTAGCAATTTATCTGCTCCACCAGTCCTCTCGATTGGACCAGGTGCGATTGCATTTACTCTAATTCCATATTGCCCACCCCATTCAACAGCCAATGTTTTTGTCATTGATAAAACTCCTGCTTTCGCTGCAGCTGAATGAATTACACCCGGAGCGGCATCCCATGCATAAGTAGCAACAATGTTTAGTATATTTCCTTTTTGTTTATTTTTTATCCAATAATTCCCGACAACTGAACTACAGTAAAAGGTTCCATTCAAAACAATATCAATGACTGAGTTCCAACCATTTACTGTTAATTTCTCTGCAGGACAAATAAAATTGCCTGCTGCATTATTAATCAAGGCATCTATGTGCCCAAATTGCTTATCAACAAGTTTAACCATTTCTTCAACCTTAGGATAATCGCGTACGTCAAGTTGAATTGGTAAAATTTCAACAGAATAGGCGGATTCAAGCTCCCTTTTTGTTTGCTCAAGTTTTTCAATTGTTCTTCCGATAATGGCAACTTTTAGTCCCTCTTTTGCAAATCTCTCAGCTATCGCCTTTCCAATCCCGCTTGTTCCACCTGTTATCAGGATAACTTTACTGTTCACTTTATCCCCTCCTATTATAGTAAGACTTTGTTCCAATAGCTTTTAAAATCTTAAAAAATCGTCATTTAGAAAGCAGTCTATCATTATCATATTTTCATTTATTAGTGAATATGAAAAAGAGATGAAATTGCCAATAATACTAACTAGTAAACACTTATTTTTATTAATTGCATTTTGCTAGATTGTATAGGCATTAAAATAAATCATGTTATACTAGAACAGTTAGCTTCTAAAAAAATATTTCTAGACATATTCTTTTTTATAAACACCTACTAATAGATAAGTTATTTTCATACTATTGTATAGTGCGTAGACCTCTGCGGGAAACGAAGATTAAGTTTGACATATAGAAGTAAATATACTTAATAATTCGAGGATTGGTAAGTAATCATGACTAAATTATATTCAAGAAGGTCTTTTCTAAAAGGACTCTTTTCTATCTCATTTGCCAGTTTGTTAACAGCTTGCGGCGGATATATATATGCTAGACATATTGAGCCAGCGTTACTTGATATTGTAGATAAAACAATTGTACATAAGAAAATCCCAAACTCATTTAATGGAGTAAAAATTGTTCAGTTTAGTGACACACATTTATCCGATTACTTTACATTAGAAAGATTAGATACGATTGTAACAAAAATCAACCAACTATCTCCAGATATTCTTTTATTTACTGGTGATTTAATGGATGAACCGAATCAATATCATGAGGTAAACAAAGTGGCACCTATCTTGCAAAAATTACATGCACGTCTAGGAAAATTTGCTGTTTACGGGAATCACGACCATGGTGGCTACGGTACAGATATTTATAAGGATGTCATTACGAACGCAGGCTTTACCCTGCTTCAGAATTCTGTTAAAAATATTGTTATAAACCAGGATAAAATAGCTATCGCGGGCCTTGATGACTTAATGCTCGGAAAGCCAAATTATCAATCTACTCTTGGGACTTTGAATGAGGACCAATTTAACGTATTACTTGCACATGAACCAGATGCAGCACTCGAGTCTAATTACTTTCATGTTGATTTACAACTATCTGGTCATAGTCATGCAGGTCAAATCCAATTGCCATTTTATGGTCCACTCATTACACCCCCTTATGCTTCCGTCTATCATGAAGGGATGTATGAAATTGGACAAATGCGGCTTTATGTTAATAGAGGCTTAGGAACTACTAGACTACCATTTCGCTTTTTATCAACTCCCGAGATTACAACTTTTACACTTTCTAATAAGGAAATACTTTAAAAGAAGGCTTTCCAAAATAATGGGTTGTTTGAAGAGGTATTATGATTTTTTGACTAGGTATTGAACATTACGAAACATGCTTAAATAGCCGAAAAAGCACCTGCTATACACGATTTAAACCGTTTATCCGTGTTTTACCTCTAATAAAACAATAACATCCCAAGCATGAGTCCTGCTATACTGCCACTAACCGTCATCGTTATATAAAGGAAGCAATGCCTATATTGTTTCCTTTGTATAAGCTGAACAGCTTCAACAGAGAAGGTTGAAAAAGTAGTAAAGCCTCCACAAAATCCTGTAGCAAGTAATAAAAGAAACTGTTCTTCTAGAGGTATCGTAACAAATATTCCTAATAAAAATGAGCCTAACCAATTGATAAACATTATAGCTAGCGGGATTTTATTATGGCGATGTCGGCTATTAAAATACTCTGATATGATATATCTAAACGCTGCCTCAAGCCCGCCACCTATCAACACCTCAATCATTGCTGTTCCTCGCGTTTAAGCGTACTGCCACAATCATTCCAGAAAATGCAACTGCAATACCTCCACAAATCGTAGCGATCATATATGATATAGCTAGATTAACAGGTAATTTTGTTACATCTAAACTAAAAGTTGACATAGTTGTAAAGCCTCCACAAAATCCAGTTCCAATCATTAATTTCCTCCATCTTTGTTCAGGTTCATTCAAGTATATAGTTATAAACCCTAATAAAAAACTACCGAATATATTCACTACTAGTGTTGAAGCAACTTCTAAATGAAGTGTGATTGAGAGGACATATCGAAAAAAAGAGCCTAAAGCACCTCCAATTGCAACTAAAAGACAATCCAATAATCTACTCATTGACATCCTCTCTCTTTTTTATGCAAACAACATAGCTTAAACATTGTGCATATTTATATTTAATAGTCTTACTCCATTATCTAGTTATTTTTCATTATTGACAAGATCGATAAAAACACTGCCTTATCAACTTAAGCAGCTTTACTTATAGGCAAGACAAAAAAAGAGAAGCAGGCTCAAGCCAAACTTCTCAAAGGATTATTCTTCATCATCCATAACGGAATATGCACGGTCAAATATGAGACATTGACTATCAATAACCGGGTCACCTTTATCCCTTTGAACATAATGATATTCACCATATTCATCTTGTTCACGTGCTTTTACATTATCTGCTAACGCATAAGCTAAAATACTGTTGATTCGTTTCTTTATCGTACCATCATATATCGGAAAGGAAATTTCCACCCGTTTCACCATATTTCTTGTCATTAAATCTGCTGACGATAAGAAGGTCTTTTCTTCCCCATTATGATGGAAAAAGTAAATTCTACTATGCTCTAAAAACCTACCAACAATGCTCCGAACCGTTATATTTTCACTAACACCTTTAATACCTGGACGCAAACAGCAAATTCCTCGAACAATTAAATCTATCTTTACACCTGCATTTGAGGCTTCATATAGCTTCATGATAATGACCTTATCTGTCAACGAATTCATTTTGGCAATAATCCGACCATTCTCATACCTTTTATGAAACTTAATTTCATCATCAATGTAACGTATAAAATCTTTCCTTATATCAAAAGGTGCTACAGACAAATGATGGAATTCAGGTTTCTCGGTGTAACCACTTAAATAATTAAAAAAGTTTGTAGCATCAATTCCAAATTTTCGTTTTGATGTTAACAATCCCATATCCGTATAAATTTTAGCTGTTTGATCATTGTAATTACCTGTTCCTAAATGGACATAGCGCTCAATCCGGTTATTTCGTCTTCTAACGACAAGTGTTATCTTACTATGTGTTTTTAAATAGGTCATTCCATATATAACATGACAACCGGCCTTTTCTAGTTCCTTCGCCCACTGTACATTATTCTCTTCATCAAATCTTGCTTTTAACTCAACTAATACGGTTACTTGTTTCCCTTTTTCAGCTGCTCGTTTTAATGCTTCAATGACGGGTGAATCGCCACTAACACGATACAGTGTCTGTTTTATCGCTAATACATCCGGGTCATCGGCAGCTTCTGACACAAAATCAATAACTGGTTCAAATGATTCATAAGGGTGGTGTAGAAAAACATCCTGTTCCGATACTTTATCAAAGATATTTTCATCTGAAGCAATATCTCGCGGTGGCTGTGGGATGAGTGTTTCATAGATTAGATGATCTCTTTGCTTAGCTATTTCCTTATAGAAACCAAATAATAATGTTAAATCTAATGGACCATCAATTTCGTAAACATCATCCTCATGAATTTCCAATTCTTGTGTTAAATAGTTTAATATTCTGTCATCGAAGCCTTGCCTTTGGATTTCTAATCGTACAGCTGCTCCCCACTTACGCTTTTTCAATTCTTTTTCTATTTCTTTTAATAAATCACGGGCACCTTCTTCATGAATTGTCATATCGGCATTTCTTGTGATACGGAATATGGATACAGACAAGATTTTATATCCTTTAAACAATTTATGAATAAAATGACTAATGATATCTTCAAGGAGTAAATATTGAACTTTACCGCTACCTGTCTCGATTTTCACGAACCGCTCTAAGACAGCCGGCACTTGAACAATTGCAGTTTTTAGCTGATTTTCTTCATATAAATTATCTTCAATCACAATTGCTAAATTTAAACTTTTATTTAATAACATCGGGAAAGGACGGTAAGCATCGATAGCTAACGGTGTTAAAACTGGAAAGATATGCTCATCAAAAAACGTTTCGATATTTCCCAATTCTTCACGTGATAATTCTTTCATACTAATAAACTCGATTTGTTCTTCTTTTAACCTAGGTAAAAGGACTTGATTAAATGTATTATATTGTAAGTTTACGAGTTTATGAGTTTTCTTACCAATCTCATTTAATTGTCTTTTTGGTGTTAAGCCTGCTTTATTCTCTGGTTTATTAAAGCCTGCTTTTACTTGATCCTTTAACCCCGCAACACGAACCATAAAAAACTCATCTAAATTCGAACTAAAAATAGCTAAAAATTTGAATCGTTCCAACAAAGGGTTGCGCTCATCAAGTGCTTCTTCTAATACACGTTCATTAAAAGCAAGCCAGCTGAGTTCCCTGTTGTTATAATACAATGGATTATTTAGTTCTACAGTTTTTTTATTTATCTCTGTTATATTCATCCTTTAGCCATCCTTTATCGACAATATCTTACATTAATAGATTTATTTTAACATTTACCTTTTTCCCAATTGTAAATTTATTGTAAATCTTTTGTTATATTTTTGTAAATAAGAATATTCCGAAAACATAGCCTTAATGATTATTATCAAAACTGTGATGATTTAGATATAATGTTGCGTTACAAAAGTGAAGAAAATTAATCCCCTTCAGGATATAAATCAGATAGGCTAGCTAAAAACTAGTTTGAGTTTTCAAATAATTAAAAGTGAAACTTTACAGTTATTGTTTTCTTCAGTACCTTCTCTAAATGCTTTTTTTGCTTTTCAACTTGATACTGTTCAGGCTTCCAATCCTTCCTACATTTTATCGAAAAAATAAGTGTCTCTTCATCTTGTAATTCAAGGTTTATCCTTTCGATAATATTCCGATTTGTTGCGTTTAAACTGTAGGCAAACTTGATGATGGAGCCTAATAACCGATATTTCGTTAACTCATCCTTTGTAAACCATTGACTAAATAATGTAACATTCTGTTTAAATGATGATTTATTAGTAAAAGAAGCAATTAATGCAATAATCATACGTTCACGGTGCATTAACCCATCTATTGTCCGGTTCGTTAACAAATAAAATGTATGCTTACTACTAGACTCACTGTCGATATAATTACCGATATTAAACACATATGTACCGCGTCGTAATAAAAGCTTGTCCTCCCTAGTAATAGTTACTAAACCTAACTTATTTAAATGTTCGTAAATAATTAAGGCACATTTTGTCACATAGAATACTTGATTGACATTAATTTGATAATCTGTTGCTAATTCATAAAAACTTTCTTCAATAACATTAGGAAAATAAGGAAACCCAAAATCCTTTGTTATTTCTTCGTAAAACACACCATCTCTTAAACCTTTCCTACTTAGGACAAACTTATCAGTCTGAACAATATCCATAATCATTTTAAACACTTCAATCGCCGGAATAATTAAATCTGCCCGATCTTTTGCAAGGCCCTCAACGCGTTGCAAATCATCAAAGGAGAGTGATTGTAAATATGTACTCATTAACTGAACATCAGCTGCATTCATCATATATTGGTGAACACCAGACAGTGGATAATTTATGTATTCTTGATGTACTTGAACAAGATTCCTTGCACTACCACCTATTCCGATTACAGGTAAACATTTATTGCGGATCCAATCTAATGTTTTAAATTGCTCATCTAAAAACAATCGTATAGCTTCAATCTCTTCTTCAGTAGGAGTTTCATCTTGAACAAATTGTTTTCGTAAAGACAGTGCACCAAAGGGAAAGCTTATATGATTTACTAATTGCCGATTTTTGAAGAATGTTATCTCTGTACTCCCGCCACCTATATCGATCGTGATTCCGCTTTCAATTGAAGTCGAATTAACAACAGCTAAATATCCGTAGTAAGCTTCTTCATATTCAGAAAGAACTCGAATAGTAAAATCAGTTTCTTCACTTACTCTCTTAATTACCTCTTGTTGATTAATTGCTTGACGAACTGTTGCTGTAGCAACACATTTAACATCTGAAAGCTCGTAATGTCTTGTCACTTCTTGAAATGTTTGAAGAGTTTCAATTAATAAATTAACACCCTTTGCTTCTAATACTCGGTCATCTGTTAAATAATTACGTAGCCTTGCAACAGCTTTTACATTTTCAATTTCCTTTAATCTGCCACTTTTTTCCCGTAAATATATGACAAGACGCATCGTATTTGAGCCGATATCAACGATTCCATATTTATCTTGTTCCATAACATCCACACCCTAACAAAAAATTTCAAATATTACTGTCACTTCTAATAATCACTATTTTCGCACCCTTAGTAAATCTGCTTTCAAAATAAGGTACATTATAACACAATTCAACATAACATATACTGTGTTTTTCATATATAAGTTAGTAGCATCTAATTACGTTTTTTTACAAGGCTGTTTTCGCAAACATTGTTGCTTTTTACTTAGTTGTAATTGGGTTGGTTTTTCCGCTACAGTACTCGCTTTCCGCGGGGTGGATGGTGAGCATCCTGATAGCACGCATCCCGCAGGAAACTCGCAATCAGCTCCAACCAACCTTTGATAAAGTCAATGCAAAAAGCTACATTTTTTAGAAAAAAACTCCCAGAAAGGAGTCAACAAATGATTCATACAGTGAGTCAAGGTGAAACGCTAACGATTATTGCAGCAAATTATCGAATTCCAATACAACAACTAGTGGCAGCAAATCAGCTTTCAAATCTAAACATGTTATATGTAGGTCAAAAAATTACCATTCCAACATTACCTGATCCGGAAATGATTCCTTATACTATCCATATTTCTGTCTCGAACCGCCGCCTAGTATTGCAACATAGCGGACAAGTAATAAAAGATTACCCTATTGCAGTTGGCAGCATGGTTACAGCAACCCCGATTGGTGATTTTGTAATTGTCAATCGCCAACCAAATCCCGGTGGTCCATATGGTTCGATGTGGTTAAGCCTATCAAAACTGCATTATGGCATTCATGGTACGAACAATCCATCATCTATCGGAAAAGCTGTATCACACGGTTGTATTAGAATGCATAATCAAGATGTAAATGATTTAGCCGCACTCGTTCCTAATGGGACTAGAGTATTTATTAGACCTTAAGATTTTATTAAGATTTCATTGATTACGTATAAATCATATATAAAATCCCTTATAATGACAAATGTAGTAATGGACCTAGTATTTAAGGAGCGTACAAATGAAAATCTTTCAAAATAAAAATTTTGTAAAGCTATTTTATGCAGCTTTATTTTCACAAATGGGAACGACAATAGGAAATATGACTTTTGCCTTTTATCTGTTAGACCATTTTAGCAATCAACCCTCTTATGCAACTTTTGCGGAGCTTATGTACTCATTACCAACAATACTTGTATTTTTTCTTGTTGGAGTTGTTGCTGACCGTTTTGACCGTAAGAAAGTTGCTGAAAATTGTGATTGGATTCGTGCCGGTCTAACCGTCATTTTGTTTGGTTCTTTGTTTTTAAATTCTATTCCTTTAATTTTTTTCATTCTGTTTCTACGAAGTGCTGTAACGAAATTTTTCTTTCCGGCAGAAAATAGCCTTGTACAAGGCATTTTAACGAAGGAACAGTATGCACAAGCTGCTGGTCTAAATCAGATGTTATTTAGCATTTTTATGGTTTTCGGTGTAGGAATTGGAGCTGCAATCTACAAAACTGTTGGTATACACGGTGCCGTTATCGTAGACTTTTTGAGCTTCATTATCTCAGCCTTCCTGATTCGATCATGTAATATTCCAACTTCAGCAAGACTTCCAAACGGTAAGGTCAAATGGAACGAAATGAGTTTTAAGTCTTCTTTGAGGGATTTTAAGGACGGTTTTATCTATATTATTAAAAATCGTTTATTAGCGGTTTTAGTCTTTGGTTTTTTTATTTTCGGGATTGTAAATGGAGCTTTTGCCGTCTTACCAATGTTCACTATGAAGTATGAATTATCACCAAACAACTATGAATGGTACGCATCCTTTTTTGCAATTTCATTAGGGTTTGGACTACTAACTGGTAGTGGTATTGGAACGCTAATAGCGTCCAAGTTTAAACCACATCAATTAATGATTTACCCCATTTTAATAACAGGAGTGCTTATTTTCTTTCTAGGCTTTACTAGTAATGTTGCGGTCTTTTTAGCAGTAGTGTTTATTATTGGAATGTGTCTAGGTCCAATAAATATTGCCATTGGCGGATGGCTACCTAAGATTGTCCACCCTAAATTAATGGGGCGGGTTAGCGGATGGATTGACCCATTAATGATGTTAGCTCAATCTTTGACATTAGGAATCATAGCTGTTATTTTCCCACAATTTGTGGTTGATATTGATTATTTATATTACGGAATGGCCGCGATAATCCTACTCGTCTTTATTTTCTATGCACTCACGTTACCAAAACTAAGCAAGGCATTTGATTTGAAAGAAAAAAAGCTAAAGCGACAAGAACAAAACCAACCCAATATAAAATCAGTTTAGAAGAAGAGTGCTAATACTCTTCTTTTATTTTTTTTCAGGGTTATTGTAGGTTTGTTTATAATGGTTCATATGATTGGATAGCCTTTTGTTAATTGAAAAGGAATATTCCTAATAAATGTTGCATTTTCATCTATAGGAGCTATAATTTATATAAGGCTTTATATAGGTAAGTATTGTTTTTAATACTATTGGCACAGATTTTTGAGACGCTATCGTGAAAAGCAAGTTGAACTCTCAGGTAAAGTCGATTTTGATCACACATTAACCTATGCCAGAAATACTAGAAAAAGTATGAAACATTGAAAAGGAGAGAAACAATGGACGACCAGAAACTCACTACCGAAAACCTCGCACGTGCTATTTACGTTGTTAACAGACACGCTAAAACCGCACCTAATCCCAAATTTCTTTACTCTCTAAAAAAGAAAGCCTTACTTAAGCTTGTCCTCGAAGGAAAAGCAAAAAAAGAAGGACTACATTTTTCAAACAATCCAAAATACAGTAAACAACAGTCCGATGTGCTCGTTTCAGCTGGAGACTACTACTTTCATATGCCTCCAACAAAAGATGACTTCAACCAACTTCCACACTTAGGCTCTTTGAATCAAACATATCGTAACCCCAAAACACATATGTCCTTATCAAAGGCAAAAATATTGTTACAAAACTATGTTGGCGTGCATGAGGACCCACAACATTCAAAAACATACAATAAACATAAGCGTACATACGAAAAACCGGTGTTCAAAAAACTGGGAGAAAGTTATCGCTAATTTGCAAACAACTTACAATACCTATATTCTAACTAATTGACTATAGGCTTTAGAAACAGGAAACGAAACAGCCCCATAAACACAACTTGACAGTGTTGGTTTATGGGACTACTTGTTAGACTCAAATTATTTCATTGTTATAAAATATACTTGTCAATATTTTCAACTAGTTCACTTATTTCAGGTTTACTAATTTGTGCACTTGCACCAACAATATTTCCTTTATGACGTAAATCATCTGTTATAAGCGATGAGAAGATGATGACAGGAAGTTTACTTAAACCTGAATGTTCCTTAATCCGCTTCGTTAAATGATGCCCATCCATTTGAGGCATTTCAACATCTGTAACTACGATTTGTACTTCATCCTCTATAGCTCGTCCAGATTCAACGATAGATTCCAAATACATTAATCCATCTTTTCCATTTTCAAAAAATTCAATTTGTGAGAATCCTGCTTCAGTTAATGTCTCTTGCAATAACTTACGTAGTAACGGAGAGTCCTCACAAGCAACAATTCTCTTTGTCGAACGTTCTCTCAACCCTAACTTTTTCACTTGCTCAACATTAATACCCGATTCAGGGTTTATATCTACAACAATTTTTTCGAAATCTAATAATAATATCATCTCACCATGTAGTTGGACGACTCCAGTAATTTGACTTTCCAAGCCTTGATAAATACCAGATGGCTTTTCAATATTTTCCCAGGAAATACGATGAATCTGAGTAACGGCATGGACATGAAAGACAACTTTCGTCTTATTAAATTCTGTTACAATAAATTTTTCAGCCAATGGGTCGTTACTAGTTGAAAATCCTAGGACCTGTGCAACATTTACAACGGGTAAGATTTCTCCTCTTAATTCTATAATCCCTTCAACGTTCTGATGTGCATGTGGTATTTTCGTAACTTTTACAGGTTGGATGATTTCCTTCACTTTTATAACGTTTATACCAAACTTATTATCTCCAACACAAAATTCTACGATTTCTAATTCATTTGTTCCACTTTCAAGTAAGATTCCTTTTTGTTGGTCCATTTTCTTCTTCCTTCCATGTTACTCTATCGTATTTATTATATCGGTTATTTTTTTTATTTTTAAAGTAGTCCTTTATTATATATTTATACTGTACTAAAATTTCAACAAGAGCAATTAGGACTGAAAATGTTCTAAGATTTACCTTTGGTTTAATTTGGGCTCACTCGTAAGGCTGTTTTCATAAAAATTGTCGCTTTTAACTGAGTTGTCGTTTAGGCTTTGTCTCCTCTTGCAGTAAACGCTTTCTGCGAGGAGTGGTGAGACGATTATCTCCGGTGACAGTAACAAGAAAACATCAGGTCGTCTCCCAAACGGTAAGTCATCATTACGATTTGCTGTACAGCTTAGCGTAATTCCTAAACTCTTTATTCGATGGGCAAGCTGCCTTCGCTTTTCGATTCCCGTCGCAACCGCCTGCAGAAGGCTTGCAATCAGCTCCCCCCTAGTAAAGATCGTACAAAACCAAAACTCTTAGAAAAGAACTTTATTTCGCTACCAAATGAAACTAACGGTAAATTGGAGAGATTTTGGCATTATTCGTGAAACGTGGAGTTTTCGCGAAGGAATATTAAGGTGGGATGCTGGTAAAACGATTGTACAAACTGGGAGCTCACGACTGTGTAAAAAGGAAATACGATAAAGCACTTCGAAAAGTCATTGATGCTTTAGTAAGAAGATGCCCCTCCAGTTTTGCTAATTAATTGTTAGCTTCCATAGCTAGAGAGGCCCACCTCCTACTTTTGCTTCTTAAGTGCACTGATAGTGAAATGAACGCTAAACGACTACTTTGATTAATAAAAACGCTGACGAATTAGCCTAAAATAAATACGTTAGAACCCGTTCATCAGCTAAATTTGTATCAATTGGACACTTCTTAGCATCTCTCCCGTATTTCCATATCCATACGTTTGCCTTGCAGTTAGGTTTAGTTGGTTTAAATCTCGGCGCCTTACGTTCTGAGGATGCACCAGTTTCCGGATCTGCACTCCAGAGCACTGATTGATTAGCAACTTCATTATCTTCTTTTACAGCCTGACTATATGCCTTTGTAAACTCTCCTTTAACCGGGTCATGAAAAAAACCACAACGATAACCTGAAGGATTAATCGTCTCAACCCAACCCTTAATCCAATTAACATCAACCTGATAATCATTTTCAATGTTTGCAAAAAGCATTGTATTTTTAGGTATTCCTAGTCTTCGCGCATGAAAAATGGCATTTCTAGCAGCTACTTGTGCTTCTTCATACCCTATTGTTTCTGTCATTACATTGTAAATAGGTAAAACTTTTACCCCTTTATTACGAATAAACTGGATTTCTTCTCTCGTTAACCCTGTTGATACTTTTGTTTTTCCAGTTAAATATCTTCCCCAATATTTTGGTAGACCCAATTGGTTTTTTACACGTTCATATAATTCCTGATCGACTGGATTTGCTGAGTCAACTCCCCAGATTTTACGTGCCAGAGCCCTCACAACCTTTCTATCCATACTCTTCTCATTTATATGTATGAACAGGTTGTCTAAACCATATAACTTGACAATATTCATAACTTTGAATGTTTGACACATGTATGACTGATTTCATTTGTGCCATCCTAAAAAGGATTATTTATCATTAATTGATTAAGTGAAAGGAAGACTTATGGAAAAATTATTTCGACTTAGAAAGTATGAATCAACCATTAAAAAAGAAGTACTCGCTGGCACAGTTTCTTTTTTTACAATTGTTTACATAGTGATCGTGAATGCGTCAATTTTAGCAGATGCAGGAATACCAATCGAGGCAGGAATTATTGCTACTGTTTTGACATCGATTGCAGGATGCTTCATCGTTGGAGTTTATGCAAATACACCTTTAATCCTCGTACCTGGTATGGGTGTTAATGCATTATTTACATATACGATTGTGAATGGCTTAGGACTAACTTGGCAAGAGGGGTTAGCTGTTGTCTTTATTTCAGGTATCTTATTTATTATTATTTCATTCTCTAAACTAGCAACGTTTATCTCGTCCTCCATTCCTCACTCTTTAAAAGAAGCAATAACTGTTGGTATCGGTCTATTTTTAACATTTATTGGCCTTCAAAAGGGCGGAATTGTAGTTCAAGATGCTTCAACATTTTTAACAATTGGTCATGTTAGTAACCCAGAGGTAATCCTTACAATTTTAAGTTTACTTATTACGATAATTCTTTTTTCAAAAAATGTACCGGGTCATTTTTTAATTAGCATTTCTCTTGGAACAGTAATAGCTTGGTTAATCGGACAAGGTCCTTCTGTCGAATATACAGAAAATAATTCCGTTGCTAGTTTTAAGGAAGTTTTCCTAGCCTTAACCTTTACTAGGATTACCGATTTATCATTTTGGCTAGCAACTTTTTCATTAACAATGGTCATTGTCTTTGAAAATATTGGATTAGTGTATGGTCAAGTACATATGATAAATCGGCCTGATTCTTATAAACGTTCCTTTCAAGCTAATGCATTATCAACGGTTACTTCAGCACTCTTTGGTTCAAGCCCAACTGTTAGTACTGTAGAAACAGCAGCAGGTATAACAGCTGGTGGAAGAACCGGATTAACTTCAATCACGACAGGACTGCTTTTTATTTTATCCTTATTTTTTATACCATTGATTAAGTTAATTCCAAATGGTGCAATTGCACCAATCCTAATTGTTATCGGGAGTTTGATGCTGCAAAACATTAAACATATCGACTTGGAGGATTTCAGTGAATGCTTCCCTGCTTTTTTAATTATTACATTCATACCTTTTACTTACAGTATTATTGATGGGATGGCATTTGGTTTTATTGTTTACCCAATTTTAAAAATTGCCGTAGGGAAATTTAAAGAGGTCAAGCCTACTTTATATGTCATCTCTCTGTTATTTTTAATAAACATATTATTCCAGTCAGCTAAATATTAGCTGCTAAAGCATAATATAATTTTGTTTCCTTATACTAACTAGTAATAGTTTTAAACATATATTCAACAATCCTAATATACCTAATAGTTAGACTATATCGAATTTAAGGTGAGGTTAAAGATGAAACTTCTAATAGTGATAATGATACTTTTTGTTTTAACAGCATGTAACAATACAAATCAAAATGATGCCCAAGCAAATAAAGATACAAATAGTGGTATTGTCCAAACTGGGGATGACCATATAAAAAATACCGATGAAATATTAGTTGAAGTCAAGGATGAAACATATGACGATAATGACCGTAATCGCCTTAATCAAGCAGAGGCGGAGGAACTAGTACGAGAAAAACTAGGTATAAAAAAAGATGACGACCTTTTTGTACAATATGACCATATCGAGGATAATGATTACATTGTACATGTATATTCGACAAATGCATCTCATGAAAAAAGCGAAGGCTGGTATTTAGTCAACCTGCAAACAAGAACGGTAAAACATTTAAAAAGATAGATTCACCTTAAAGCAAACACGTATATAATTGGGGAAATCGATTGTTGGTTAAGTGTAGAAGGTAAACACAAGTTATTTCACTGAAGTTTGTAACCAAATCGAACCTTTTTATGAATTCTAGTAGAAGAGGATGACTGTTTGAACGATCAACCAATGAGTTCATTCTTTTATCCCCTACTCATCTTTATTAGGTAATCACCTATTGCTTGTCAGTTGCATATCGTAACGTGAAGCATGATGGGAGAGGAGATTTAAGTGAAAATGAACCCTTATAATCGTCAATTTACAATTCAAATCCCTGGATTTCCGCAATTTGGGGAACAGGCTGGTTATCAACCAATAGGGCAACCACCATTCGGACCGCCTCCAGGAGTAGGTCAAGGTGGATTTGGAGGTCAAGGCGGGTTTGGTGGACCAGGATTTGGTGGAGGACCAGGATTCGGGGGAGGTTCCGGTTTTGGTGGAGGTCAAGGCGGTCCACCATCAGGCCCACCACCAAGTACGATTCCAGCTGAGCAAAATTCAGGCTTCGGTGTGTTTGCAGTAGACCCCGGAGGTATTCGCGGTTGTTTGTACCGTTTCACTTACATTCGTTTAAATAACGGACGTGGTTTCTGGTTTTATCCGACATTCGTAGGCAGAAATTCAATTGCGGGATATCGTTGGAGAAGAAATCAATTCCGTTGGGAATATTTTGGTATTGATTTAAATCGTATTCGTTCGTTTAGTTGTCGTTAAGCGTAACATTTTATTGAAGAGTTTCTGGATTGGAGCGAGAGCCACTTCCTTTAAGCGAACAGTCCGATTTATAGAAAGAGTCAAATACCCGCTCCAATCAAATGAACATCATCGCCATTAGTAACTGGTGAAGTTGACACTATAAATTCTGTTTCTAGTTAATATAAGCAAAACAATTATGGTGCGGGACAAAGGATAAGCTTCACCTAAAAGGTTTATTTGTCTCGCTCTTCTCATTTACATTTTTACATTCTCTTAAAAAATAAATATAATCTGTCGAAATGGATTGTTTACCTAGTTGACGAAACATTGCAGATAAATTTCCACGATGGTATGTACCGTGATTGGCAATATGAGTAATTAATTCGGAAACAGTATTAATAAAATATTCACCTTCTGAGTTTGTATATGCTATTTGTTTTGTATCACTATTTAACTCCAAAAAACACTCATAATCATGAAGGACCTTACTATATTCTTGAGATAGTTGCTCAAGTGTCACTATCTCTGTTTGCCTCGGTTTATCTCCTGTAAGTCTTGAAAGCCATAATTTATCTACTTCAATCATATGCTTACATGTATGGTATATTGATGGAAAAACACTATTTATTTGTTGATGATAAAAAGTATCTGTATAGCTATTTAAATGATTTAAAATTCTTAACGTTGCCCACTTATGATACGCAAATGAATTAATGGTATTTATCATCATATTCCCTCCAATTGTCAATAACTATGCTTATTATAATTGGAAGTTACTATAAATGAAATGTATTTGAAAACAATAGTGATCGATTACTTTAGAATTATTATTCAATAAAAAAATAATAAAAAGAAGTTCACGTAAAAGTATTTAACGAAATCGTAATGCTTTTAGGTCAACTTCTTACTAAAATCTATACTTATATATTAATAAGCAGCTACATGAGATTGATTTTTTAATAGCTTATGTCTCCTTTTTGCTTGAGATAGAATTGTTTGAATTTCATTTTTATAAAAATTCATATGTGTCCTAGTCGATGCATAAAACATTTCAGATTCTAATTTATCAACTAACCTCTGCTCTTCTTTTGTTAATAACTCCTTCTCAACCATCCTTTTCACCTCATATCTTTATTAGTCAAAAAGTCTTAACACTAAATAATTCGTAAGAAGGGCTTTTTTATGACGGTTATTATAATTTTGTTCCTTTATGAAATCTGAACCATCCCATTCGATGGAAAAACAATACCATTCCAATCCCTATTACGAACATCACTCCTAGTATAATAAAATAACTGTATTTCCCAGATAATTCCGGCATGTATTCAAAGTTCATCCCGTAAACACCTGCAATAAACGTTAACGGAAGAAAGATAGAAGATATTACTGTTAATGTCATCATGACTCTATTCATTCGGTCTGAGTTAATTGATAAATAACTATCTCTAATATCAGTCGATAATTCACGATTAGCATCAATCATTTCGACTAATTTTAGTAAATGGTCATAAATATCATGAAGATAAATGTGTTTTTCCTTAAATGAATTAAATCGTGATGAAGAGATAATCCTATATAATAAATCTCTCATTGGAATGATTGTTCTTCTAAGTTTATTTAATTGAGATCGGATATCAAAAATTTGCTCCATTAATTCGCTAATTGTTTGATCACTTGTATTCGCCTCAACCTGATTAATTAAATCCTCTAACCGGTAAACAGGTGGGAAATAATCATCAACAAGGTGATCGATGATATGATACATAATCTGCAAGGGGCTTTCTTGTAAAAGGAGGTCTTGTTTGACACGATGCCATAAATTATTCATATCCCTAACAGGTTTTTTATGGAACGTAACAATATAGTTATCTGAGACAAAGATATCTACTTCATCTGCTTCTAATGTAGCTTGATTGATTGAATGAACAACTATAAATAAATATTGATCATAAAAATCCAATTTAGGACGTTGCACAAACTCCAAACAATCCTCAATCGCTAATGGATGGAAACGGAAGAACCGTGATAATTCCTTAGTCTCCTCAGCTGTCGGTTCTTGAAAATCAACCCAGAACCATTCAAAGTTTTTTCTATTTAATTTTCTCAAAGGTTGGTTATAAACTACTTCTTTTTCCGAAGTGATGGCTAATGTTCGTATCACGAATAAACTCCCCATTCTAATCGTCCCATACACTATACCCGTTAATGATAAGTATTAAACTTAATTTTTGTGTGAAAGGATGAAATTCATTTAATAAATGGTAAAATAACTCATATATGATTTCGCTTATGGAGGTTTAAGATGGAGCATTTAGTCAATAAAAGAGTAAAACATATAGAACTATCGGGAATTAGGAAATTTTTCAACTTGGTGGCTGACTATGATGATGTTATTTCTCTTACGATTGGTCAACCAGATTTTGATACACCCGCACACGTTAAAAATGCTGGAATTACAGCTATAGAAAACAACTACACAACTTACACACATAATGCAGGTTTTTTAGAATTGCGAGAAGCAGCAGCTAATTTTATGAACGAAAAGTATGGTCTATCCTATTCGCCAAGTAATGAAGTCATTGTAACAGTAGGAGCAAGTCAAGCAATTGATTGTACGTTTCGTACATTGCTTGATGAAGGATGTGAGGTAATCTTACCAAGTCCTGTTTACCCTGGTTATGAGCCACTTATTAAACTTGCTGGTGGAAAACCAATTTATATAGATACAACGAACAATTATTTTAAATTAACGGCTGATTTAATTGCCCCTTATTTAACAGAAAAAACTCGAGCTATCGTGCTGCCGTATCCTTCAAATCCGACGGGTGTAACGTTGGAAGAACATGAATTAAAGGAAATTGCAGATTTAGTAAGAGGACGGGATATGTTTATACTGTCAGATGAGATATATAGTGAGCTTGTGTATGGTAAGAGGCACCATTCTATTGCTAGGTTCTTGCGTGAACAAACAATTGTGATTAACGGTTTATCTAAATCACACAGTATGACAGGATGGAGAATTGGATTATTATTTGCTCCAGAGGAAGTATCAAAGCATTTACTAAAAGTTCATCAATACAATGTTTCGTGTGCAACTTCAATTGCTCAAAAGGCAGCATTGGAAGCATTAACCGAAGGAATAAATGATGCTGACTTCATGAAAAATGCGTATGAAGAAAGACTAAACTATGTCTATAACCGCTTAGTTAATATGGGATTTGAAGTGGTAAAACCTGATGGTGCCTTTTACTTATTTCCATCAATAAAAAAGTATAATAAATCTTCCTTTGATTTCGCTTTATCTCTCGTAAAGTATGCTGGTGTAGCACTAGTTCCTGGCGATGCATTTTCTGAATATGGTGAAGGTTATGTTCGATTATCCTATGCCACATCAATGGAACAACTAATAGAGGCTATGGACCGTATTGAAAACTACATAAATCATTTATCATAATATGACTAAAACAGCGGCTATTCAGCCGTTGTTTTAGTTTCCCTCGGAAGACATGGCAATTCTACTGTAAATGTACTACCTTTTCCTAATTTACTATTCACAACTATCGTACCGTTATGGTCTTCTATTATTTTGTATGTAATCATTAGTCCTAAACCATTTCCCTTTTCTTTTGTTGTTAAAAAAGGCTCTCCAATTCGTTCCAATAATTCAGATGGGATACCTTCACCTTCATCACTGACAACAATAACAATTTTTTCATTCTTCTTATATGTATGTACAGTTACATTTCCACCTCTTGGCATTGCATCAATCGCATTTTTAAATAGATTAATAAATACCTGTTTTAACTGATTTTGGTCACAATATATTAATAAATTACTAGCCTCATGGATTTGTTCAATATAAACACTATTTAAGTTTGCTTGTGTTTCAAGCAACATGGCAACATCTTGAAGCAATGTAACCATATTTGTTTCTTTAAACTTTTTCTCTTGCGGCTTTGCTAAAATTAATAATTCACTTAGAATTACTTCAATACGGTCTAATTCAGAGAAGATAATGTTAAAGTATTGATGGTGTTTTTTATATTCTGGTTGCATAATCTGTAAAAATCCTTTAATAGCTGTTAATGGGTTTCTTATTTCATGTGCAATACCAGCCGCAAGTTGACCTGCAATCGAAAGCTTTTCAGAACGGAGCATTAACTCTTCCGTTTTTTTACGGTCAGAAATATCTCGTAAAATAACTTGTACAGCAGCATCTCCTAAATAAGTTGTAGGTATACTAACCATTTCTGTATAAATTGTTCTTTCTTCAGAAATCTTCCAAGATTGATTTGTCACTAATACATCTTCTTCTCCGTTCAGGATTTTGTTAAGTGAGTTCCTCATGCGATCATGGTCATTTCGGTCGAGATGCTCGTATATGTTCCTTCCTAGCATCTCTGAATAATCCTCTGTTTCAAATAACTTAACACCTGAATCGTTTACAAAAACCCATCGGTCTTTATGAATAACAGCTATCGTGTCTATTGAACTATCAATTAAACGTTGATATCTTTCTCGACTATTTTGTAAAATTTTTTGAAATTTCCTTCTAGAAGAAATATCTGTCAATACAATTAATTCGACTTGTTGCCCATTAAATGTTGTAAGACTGGCAGAAACCTCTACATTAATTTCATGGCCCTCTAGCGTTCTCCATGTTTGTTCAATAATGCCGACCTTCTCACCATTATGTAATTTTTGGGTGCGATACCAAACTATATCGTGAAAGCTACTATCAATAAAATCAAAGGTATGTTTACCTATTAATTGTTCACGAGAAGTAACACCTAAAAGATTTTGGAACGCTTGATTCACATAAAGAATCTTTCCGTATGATGAAATATATAAGGGACTTGGCAAATCTTCAAGAATTGTGTCGACATGGTTATTAACGAAAGTCTCTCCTATGTCGCTTTTGCTATTACTATTTGGAAGTTGATTGACCGAGAATTCAGTATCTAACGCTTTCATTTTTAGGACAATCTCTTGTTCATGTTTACCTACTGTACTACGTATGAAGTCTAAAGACGCTTCAAGCCAAATATATTGCCCGTCCTCAGTTAAAAACCTAAACGTACATGGATAAATATGATGTTCATTAAAAAAATAACTCTCAAGCAAAAACACATCTTCATTATGAATGAAATCTTTAATGTATTTTCCAATTATCGCACTATTCATATAACCGACAAGTTCAACTGAATTAGAGGAAATATATTGAAAGCGTCCATTCGAAGATACAACTGCATAAACCTCTATCTTATTTTGAATTACTTGATTCACATTTATTGCATGGCGATTCATAGTTCCCCTCCTTTTCGATAGCTTCACTACCTTGATATCACTAAATTGAAAAAATTCAAGGGTTATTTATTATATATGTGGACCATCCCCATTTTTTACTATACAAAGTGTTTTTAAATATCTATGATATTTATTCTCTTTAAAAAGAGAAAATCCTTTTTTCGAGGGAAAAACAATAAAAATTATCATGAAAGTGCTTTTTACATCTATATGTATTATTAAGTGTACGTGCTTCCTTTTATTTGTCAATAATTTACTTGAAAAATAGTTCCAAGACTGTAGTATTTTCTCTTTATTCATAGTAAGTTTGGTGGATTAGTAAGAAGATGTTAACCTCGGGACTAGAAGTGATTATAGGTGAATATTATTGCGATTAAGAAGTGGGGTCTAACATGAAGTTTGCGCTAATCAAAAATAAGAGGCAAGTATGCCCCCTTATTTTTGACTTTTGTCCATTGCTTTCCTTGCCTTTTTAGCTTTTTCTTTATGAAGTCTATTCGCATCTGCACTACCCATTTCATGGCCAAACTCTGAATCCATTACACTTGAGTCAAAACCTTGTTTATTTTTTTGTTGTGGGTCATTCTTTTTCGTTTTCTTTGCCATCTATCATCACTCCTTTCATACTTATCATGTGTAACCTCGCATATTTTATTAGCAAGCTCTTTTAATCATTAGTGGAAACAAAACTATTATATATGGGACACCTTCTTATACGAACATAAAAAAAGAAGAGCATTTACTCCTCTTCTTTTTTATCAGCACTATTAGTGCCACCTATTTCAGTTGTCGTCATGTATTTTTTTTGAAGGTCTTTATACGCTTCAATAATTTGGTTTGCGATATTTTTATTGATTGCATCTTTGTCATTGCTTGCCCAAGGTACAACAACGCTAAATGCTATTTCTGGATTTTCATATGGATAGTAGCCAACATAATTTAAATTATTTGTTTGCTTACCCCAATAATCACGTTTTGGACCATAATAGTTCGTTTGCGATGTACCAGTTTTTCCAGCTGAATCGCTTTTAATATATCTAGATGCTGTCCCGGAGGTAACAACTAACCTAAATCCTTGTTGTACTCTTTTGATTTCCTCACTCGAATTGTTTACTTTATTTAGTATCGCCGTTTCTTTATTTATTGCAATTGGGCCTAATTCATTACTTTCAACAGGTGTATGAATACTCGTTACGATTCTTGGCTGTACCCTATAGCCTCCATTCGCAATAACAGAAACATACTGTGCCAATTGTAATGGTGTATACGTATCAAATTGTCCAATCGCAATATCTAATAATTTACCTGGTTGGTCTGGGTCACTAATGAGACCTGCAGATTCTTGAGGTAAGTCTATTCCTGTTGGTACACCTAATCCGAACTGTGCAAAATAATTTCTTAGCTTTTGAAAATCTTCGGATGATGCATAAATAGAACCATTTGGCACATAGTTGATATCGGCAATTCTCATCGCCACACGGAACATATATACATTCGATGATAACTTTAGTGCACTTAAGTCATTCATCATCCCTAAGTTTTTATAAGAACCTTTAGGTTTACTTCCTTTAAATAATAGCTTCGTATCATTATATGTTTGTCCTAACGGCATCCCGTCTTGATAGCCTGCTAACACCGTTGCTCCTTTTACTGTTGAACCCGCTTCATATTGCGTTGCAAAGGCGCCATAAGTATAATCAAGCATTTCCCCACTTCGGTTTTTTGGGTCCAACTGCTTACCAACCATTGACAAGACATCACCATTAATTGGATCCATAATGACCGCGAATGCCCGGTCCATTAATGGATGACCTCCGCTTGCTTTACGCAATTCAGCTTCGACGATTTCCTCAACTTTCATTTGAAGTTCCATATCAAATGATAATTTTAAATCATAGCCTCTTTGACCTTCATCAACAACATTTTTCGAGACAATTCCGCCACTTTTATCTGATGTATATTCAATTTTTGCCTTGCGCGGATTTAAATAATCCTCATATTGGTACTCTATATAACTCTTACCAACTCGCTCATTACGGGAGTATCCTCTAGCTGTATAGTAATCCTCTCTCGATTGCAAAATTCCTTGTTCAGGTGATGTCAAGCCACCAAATATTGTTTGTAGAGAATCATAAGGGTATTCACGACCCCAATCGGTAATAACATCTACCCCTGGCAATTCTTCTAAATGCTCTGAAACAACGGCAACC
The DNA here is from genome assembly GCF_030813355.1 of Metabacillus malikii. GTDB lineage: Bacteria > Bacillota > Bacilli > Bacillales > Bacillaceae > Metabacillus > Metabacillus malikii. The sequence continues at coordinate 289,707 of NZ_JAUSUD010000002.1, read as the reverse complement.
TCTTCATCAGTTAAGTTCGAAGCTAACTCGTCATTTTGAACATTTTTGGACTTCACGACCTGTGGTTCATATTGATACCCTGAAGAGAAACGCTTATATAAATATGCTAATTCTAATTCCTCAGAGCTTGCTTCGATTTTTTTCACTTCGCTATTAGGTACCCGGTCGACTTGTAATTTATACGTTTCCGAAGGCTTAAGCTCAAGTTCTTTTTCTTTTAGTAACTCCTTCGCTTCTTTTGGATTAGCAGCTAACCAGTAATCACGAATATCTCGTTCTTTTAATTCTTCTTTAAGGAAGTTAATGTCATAAGTAAGATATTGTGACAGCTTCTTCGCCACATCAATTTTATCTGAAGTTTTAGTCGTTTTGTCGACTGTATACGTAATGGCTGGCACACTTACATTATCAACTACTACCCGATTGTACCTGTCATACATTTTACCTCGTGGTGCGGGTAAACTTGCATAATCCGATTCAGTACGGGAAACTTCTTTTGAGAATTCCTCGCCTTGTACAATTTGGACGACACCTAATCGGACGATTAGGGCAACGAACAATAAAAAAACAAGAAAAAAGAAGATGTTAATCCGTAAATATCTGGACTTTTTCAATTTGCGTAACTCTGATGCGCTTGCACCCTGCTCGGTCAATTTGGCCCCTCCTTTTCATTCTATCTTTATCCTTTGGATACTTATTTATATTATGTTAGAACAACATTTATTTTAACATTATCATGTGCACGTTCATAGTGTTTCAAGTTGAAAATTATGTGAAGATGTTATAGTTATTGATTAAAATGAATCAAAATAAAAAAATGAGAGATAAACATGGGGGTTATTTTGAATGTTCTGGATTTTATTGTAAAAAAGGAAAAACGAGGAGTTTAGTTCTCCTCGTTTGTTTCATTTCCATTTGTAGATGAAGCGTATTTCTTTTGTAACTCTGCATAAGCCTTTGTTATTCTGTTCCCTATTTTTTTATTCACTGGATAGCCTTCGGTTCCGGCCCAAGGAACCACGATACTGAAGGAAATTTCAGGTTTATCAGAAGGAAAATATCCAACGAAACTCAAATTATTTGTTTTCCGTCCCCAAGCCGAACGTTTCGGTCCATAATAATGGGTTTCAGATGTACCTGTTTTACCTGATACATCTAACTCAAAATGGGTAGCTGCCGTTCCTCCTGCAGATGTCACCATTTTAAAGCCACGTTTAACTAACTCAATATCTGCTTGTGAATTATCAACCTTATTTAATACCTTAGGAAATTGTTCAATTGCAACAGGTCCTAGAGTATTCTCCTCAACTGGTGAATGAATACTTGTGACTACCCTAGGCTGGATACGATATCCACCATTGGCGATCGCAGATACGTATTGAGCCATTTGCAAAGGAGTATACGTATCATATTGTCCAATGACAATATCAAGTAATTTCCCCACACTATCAGGCTCTTCAACAACTAAACCAGGTGACTCATTTGGTAAGTCAATACCGGTCGGTACGCCTAAGCCGAATTGCGCAAAATAATTGCGAAGTTTTTGAAAATCTTCCTTTGTTGCAGAAAAAGGACCATCTTTGACATATCGTATTCCTGCTATATCCATCGCTACATAAAACATATATACATTCGATGACTTTTGTAAAGCTTTTAATACACCTGTATTATTCATCTGCATATATGACTTTTTCCACGGTGTACCCTTAAATTTTATTGGAGCATCATAGTACGTTTGAGAGTGCGGAATTTCGTTTTGAAAACCAGCAAGTACTGTTGCTCCTTTAATCGTTGAGCCGATTTCATACTGGGTTGTAAAGGCTCCATACGAATAATCGTTGATTTCTCCCTTTTCATTAACCAATTTACCACTCATCGCTAAGACATCACCATTGTACGGTTCCATTATCACTACAAATGCTCGGTCCATTAAATAATTTGCGCCAAGACTTCTTGCATTCCGCAATTCTTCTTCGACAATTTTATCGACTTCCTTTTGTAACTCTATATCGAAGGATAGCTTTAAATCATATCCTCTACGTCCTTCATCGACAACTTCTGTAGAAACAACATTACCACTTTTATCAGATGTATATTTTACTTTTGCTTTCCTGGGGTTTAAATAATCTTCATATTCATATTCTAAGTAACTTTTCCCTACTCGTTCATTCCGAGAATAATCTCTAGATAAGTAGAATTCTTCTCGCTCCTGTAAAATGCCTTGTTCAGGTGAAGTCAAACCGCCAAATAGATTTTGTAATTGCTCATATGGGTACTCTCGGCCCCAATCGGTTATGACATCAACACCTGGTAATTCCTCAAGGCGTTCCGAGACGGTGGACAGTTCTTCATCTGTTAAGTTCGATGCTAATTCTTCACCTGTTACATTTTTTGATTTAACAACTTGTGGTTCATATTGGTAGCCAGAAGAAAATCGTTTATATAAATAAGCTAATTCCAATTGCTCATAATTTGCTGCTATTTTATTAGTCTCTTCTTCCGGTACACGGTCTATTTGGATTCGATATGTTTCATTGCCTTTCAGCTTTAGTTCATCTTTATTTAAGAGCTTTATTGCTTTTTTTGGATTTGCAGCAAGCCAATAATCTTTTAAATCAATTGGTTTTAGCTCGCTTTCTAAAAATTTCTGATCATATTGAATATATTTTGAGAGCTTCTTGGCAGTAGCAATTTTATCACTTGCTTTTGTCGTTTTATCGACTGTATATGTAATAGCAGGTACTCTAATATTATCAACAACAACTCTTTGATACCGGTCAAACATTTTTCCGCGAGGTGCTGGTAACCTTGCGTAATCTGTGTCTGTTCTGGAAACCACTTCAGCAAATTCTTCTCCTTGAACAATTTGCACAATCCCTAATCTAACGACAAGCGCTACAAATAATATGAATACGATAAAGAAAAAAATATTCATACGGATATATCTAGACTTTTTTAATTTCTTTGTATAACTTTGGGTAGTCTCTTGAACTTTCAATTACATAATCCTCCATTTAACGATTATAAGTTATGAGGTATCGGCATAGTACTTCATAACATTTCGAACAGACAAACAATAGGGTCAGACCCCACGAACACTACTATCAAACAATGGTGTTTGTTTGAGGGGGTAGACCCTATTGAGTCATACTCTTCTATAATTATAAACGGAATATTTTGCAATTTGTTACACATTTTTAAATTTTTCCTATATTTTTACTATTTAGAGGTTATTACTTGTTACATGGCTACCATTATAAATTGGTTCCCTGTTACAGCACTTGTTTTCCTTAAGGTGGGTGGCCGAGTGATATTAACTTACATCTCACCTTTCTCAAGTATCCGAAAGAGCCTTAAATTAGCTCTATGTCATTTATTTATCTCTCCATAATTTAATAAGTGCTTGCGTCCCACTATTTTCTTCACCGTATTGTGCTAATTGGTTATAAAGCTCATAAGCAAGCTTTAAACCAGGCGTCATCATCTCCATGTCATTCGCTTCATCTAATGCAATTCCCATATCTTTTAGGAAGTGCTTAACAAAAAAACCTGGTTCAAAATCTTCCTTTAGCATCCGTGGTGCAAGATTGCTTAGCGACCAACTTCCGGCCGCTCCTGAGGAAATACTTTTTAGTACATTTGCAGGATCCAATCCCGACTTTTCTGCGTATGAAATGGCTTCACAAACACCAATCATTCCAGAAGCTATCGCTATTTGATTACACATTTTCGTATGCTGTCCTGAACCTGCTTCACCTTGATAAACAATATTTTCTCCGAGCACCTCAAAGATCGGTAGGCTTTTTTGATATACTTCGATATCACCACCGACCATAATTGCTAATCTAGCTTCCCTTGCTCCAATATCGCCACCTGAAACAGGGGCATCTAGTGCATATAATTTTTTCTGCTTCGCATCGTCATAAATTTTCTTTGCAAGTGCCGGTTGTGATGTCGTCATATCTATTAATACAGTGTCTGGATGTGCTGAATTTATAATCCCTTTTTCACCTAAATAAACTTCTTCGACATCTTTTGGATAGCCTATCATCGTAATAATGATTTCACTATGTTTCACCACGTCTTCCACAGAATCGTGCCATACAGCACCTAGTTGCATTAGGTTCGCCGCTTTCTCTTTCGTCCGTGTGTAAATATGCAAAGAATATCCTGAGTTAATAAGATTCTTGGCCATACTTTGACCCATGACTCCTAGTCCAATAAATCCGATATGTTGTTTCATATTTTATCCTCCTTAATAATTATCCTTTAACATATTCTAAACTATAAATTGTATTAATTATAAGTCTTTTATTATATTTGACTATAGGACGTTATTTCATTGCAATTATGGATGTTTTGTTCTTACTCATACAAGGGGTATTTTTGCTAGCAAAAGGTGTAGCCTTTCCATTTTGCTTTGGTATAGTTTCATTTACGCTTAACCATGTACATGAGGGTACTTTTGATGAATGATTATTAAAGCCACGTTCAACGTTATTTCTTCCATAATTATGTCATTGAATTAAATGATTTTGGCAGACTAATAAGTCCAATTGCGATGATTGGTTTTTTACCAGCTACAGCCTTGCTAGGAAGACACATTGATGGTTTGCTATGTGCAAAAAAAATCGTATTTATACGATCCGAAATACCAAATTATTGGCATGATGTACATGGGATAAAAATTGTTAAGCAGCTAACCCCTTATGAAACTGAACTCGAATTAGATACAGATAAACTCTCATTAAAGGATTTTATTCGAATTGTAAACGACAGATTCACGATGGTTGATATGACAATTGATTCCTTACCAATTGAAAATATAATTAACGTTTTATATCTGCAGGACAAGCAAGTTGTATAACAATACAACTTGAATAAAACCATATATAAAAAAGAACAAGAAAAAGACAGGCTGAAGACCTGTCTTTTTTTCATTATACTTGATATGTTTCCTTTACAAATGCTACAACTTCTTCAGTTGTCGTCATTGCAAGAACTTTTTCTTTAAAGCTTTGTGCTTCTGCTTTCGAAAGCCCTTTGATTTGAGTACGAGCAGGTAAGATTGATGTAGCACTCATTGAGAACTCATCAAGCCCTAGTCCTAATAACAATGGAATAGCTATTGGGTCGCCTGCCATCTCTCCACACATACCAGCCCATTTCCCTTCTTTATGTGCTGCATCAATAACCATTGATACTAGTCGTAAAATTGCTGGGTTGTATGGTTGATATAAATATGAAACACGTTCGTTCATGCGATCAGCTGCCATTGTATATTGGATTAAATCATTTGTCCCAATACTAAAGAAATCAACTTCTTTCGCGAATTGGTCCGCCATAACAGCAGTCGACGGAATTTCAACCATGATACCAATTTCGATCGCGTCTGAGACTTGTACACCATTTGCAACTAATTTTTCTTTTTCTTCTAAAAGAATTGCTTTTGCTTCTCTAAACTCAGTAACTGTTGCAATCATTGGGAACATGATGCGTAAGTTACCGTATGTGCTCGCACGCAATAATGCACGTAATTGTGTACGGAATATATCTTGTTCCTCTAAACATAAACGAATCGCTCTAAAGCCTAAGAATGGATTCATTTCTTTCGGAAGATGTAAATACGGTAGTTCTTTGTCTCCACCGATGTCAAGTGTTCTGACAACGACTGGTTTACCTTCCATTCGTTCTAGAACTGCTTTGTATGCATCGAATTGTTCCTCTTCTGTTGGCAGTTGGTCACGGCCCATGTATAAAAATTCAGTACGGTATAAGCCAACAGCTTCTCCGCCATTTTCGAGAACACCTTTCACATCGTTAGGTGTACCAATATTTGCAGCTAATTCAACATGTTGACCGTCTTTAGTCACAGTTGGTTCATTGACAAGTTTTGCCCATTCTGCTTTTTGCTGCTCATATTTGGCCTTTTTCTCTTCGTATTGTGAAATGACTTCTGAAGATGGATTAATAATGACATCGCCATCAAGTCCATCAACAATAACGATTGTATCATTTTCAATGCTAGTCGTTGCTTGTTTCGTTCCAACTACAGCTGGAATTTCCATCGAACGCGCCATAATCGCTGAATGTGATGTACGTCCACCAATATTAGTAGTAAATCCTTTCACATATTGACGGTTTAACTGAGCTGTATCAGAAGGTGTTAAATCTTCAGCAATAATGATGACTTCCTCTGAAATAAGACTAGGATTTGGTATTTGCACACCTAACAAATGTGCAATAACACGCTTTGTAACGTCGCGTATATCAGCAGCACGTTCTTTCATATATTCATTATCCATAGATTCGAACATGGAAACGAACATGTCTGCTGTTTCTTTCATCGCAAATTCAGCATTAACTGACTCAGTATTGATTTTATCTGTTACTGGATTTAGCAATTCAGGATCACTTAGGACGAGTAAATGTGCCGCAAATATTTCCGCTTTATCTGCACCTAACTCGCGGTCAGCGTGTTCCTTAATTTTCTCTAACTCTGATTTTGATTTTGCAATTGCTTGCTCAAATCGTTGTTTTTCTGCTTCTTTATCAGAAATTTCACGTTTTTCAACCGTAAGCTCAGGCTCTTCTAAACGGTATGCTTTTGCAATTGCGATACCAGCTGAAGCTCCGATCCCTTTTAGGTTATTCGTCATTATTCGCCAAGCCCTTCTTTTGTCAATGTATCTCCAATTGCTGCTAGCGCATCATTCTCATCTGAACCAGCTGTAATGATTTTAATTTCAGCTCCTTGAGGAATTCCAAGTGACATAACACCCATAATTGATTTTAAGTTAACAGTTTTACCGTTATATTCTAAGTTTACATCTGCATCAAATTTACTAGCCGTTTGCACCAATACTGTTGCTGGACGTGCATGAATTCCTGTACTTGCTGTTACTTTAAATGTTTTTTCTGCCATTTTTAATCATTCTCCTTTAAAATCAGTCATTTTATATAGATATTTATTTTAACAGTCGCTTGAATCATATGACAAGCAACAAATGAGAAACCAATTTATTTCTTGCGCCTTGTATAAGCCAAGGCGCAAATGTCATTTAATTTTCAATTTTGATGATATTTTCATCGTTAGCAGAGACACTACCTGAAGCTTGTAGTTTAACTGATTGACCTTCTTTTAAATTCGTGAAGACAATTGGTGTCATAATTGAAGGCGCATGTTCTTTTACATACTCAATATCGACTTCAAGTAATTTTTGTCCTTGTTCGATAATATCCCCTTCAGCAACGAACGTCGTAAAGCCTTCACCTTTTAAATTCACAGTATCGATACCAAAGTGGATTAAAATTTCTTTTCCACCATCAGATTGAATACCGATCGCATGTTTTGTTGGGAACACATTTAATATTTTCCCGTTAACAGGTGATACAACAGTTCCATTTGTAGGTAAAATCGCAAATCCATCGCCCATCATTTTTCCAGAGAATACTTGGTCCGGCACTTCTGTAATAGGTTTGATTTCACCTGTTAATGGAGCGACAATCGTTTCATTTACGACTTCATTTTGCAACCCATCAGGAACAATTTCTTCAACTTGCTCTTGAACTTCTTGTTGTTGTGAATGTGTTTTTGTTACTCTTGGCTTTTTACCTGCTATAACGTCCTGAATTTGTGTTTTCAAGTTATCTGACTTAGGACCGAAGATTGCTTGAATATTATTCCCAACTTCAAGCACTCCTGATGCACCAAGTTTTTTAAGACGATTTTTATCTACATTTTTCGCATCATTTACAGTAACACGTAGACGCGTAATACATGCATCAAGATGTTTAATATTTTCTTGACCACCTAGTGACTCGAGAATTTGAACCGGTAATTCGCCAGCACTAGTTGTTTGTGAGCTATTATCGTCTGACGTTTCAACACTTTCATCTTCACGACCTGGTGTCATTAAATTCCACTTTCGAATTGCAAAACGGAAACCAAAGTAATAGATAACGGCAAGCACTAAACCGACTGGTATGACAAGCCACCAATTTGTTTGTGAGTTTAATACTCCAAATAATAAGAAGTCAATTAACCCACCTGAGAACGTCATCCCAATTTTTACGTCTAATAGATGCATCGTCATAAATGATAGACCAGCGAAAATCGCGTGAATTCCAAATAATACAGGTGCTACGAATAAGAATGAAAATTCAAGTGGTTCAGTAATCCCTGTTAAAAATGATGTTAAAGCAGCAGAACCCATTAATCCTGCAACAATTTTTTTGTTTTCAGGTTTTGCTTCATGGTAAATCGCTAATGCTGCAGCAGGTAAACCGAACATCATAAATGGATATTTACCAGTCATAAATGTACCCGCTGTTAAATTATCGACTCCATCTTTAACTTGTGACATAAAGATTGCCTGGTCACCACGAACGATATCACCAGCTGCATTAGTATAAGAACCAAATTCAAACCAGAATGGTGAATAGAAGATATGATGTAAGCCGAACGGTATTAAAGAACGTTCGATCACACCGAATATAAATGCTGCTAACGTTCGATTTGCATCAAGCAAGTTAGTTGAAAATGCATTTAAACCACTTTGGATTGGTGGCCATATGAAATACATGAGAACACCAAGAACGACTGCTAGTGCAGCAGTAATAATTGGAACAAAACGTTTACCTGCAAAGAATCCTAAATATTGCGGAAGTTCAATTGTGAAAAATTTATTATACATCGAAGCGGCTAATATACCGACAATGATTCCTCCAAAAACCCCGGTCACTAATGTCGGTATTCCCAGAACATAGCCATAAGCCGGATCTGCGGCAACAAATTGCTCTAGTCCTTCCTCTGGGAATGTTCCTAACCCTTTTAAGATACTGCTCATCGTTACATTCATGATTAGATAACCGATTAATGCTGCAATACCTGCTACCCCATCACCATTTGCTAATCCTATTGCAACACCTATCGCAAATAAGACAGGTAAGTTATCAAAAACGATTTGACCGGCATTCTCCATTACTGTTGATAGTAATATAACCCAATCGCTCGTTAAAAATGGTGCTAAATTTGTAAGTGTTTCGTTTTGCAAAGCATTCCCTAATGCTAGCAATAAACCTGCAGCAGGAAGTAGCGCTACTGGTAACATAAGTGCTCGTCCTACTTTTTGCAAAACACCAAAAGCACTTTTAAACATGATTAAATCCCTCCTTTTATTTTTGGCAACTAATAGAAACCTGGTCACGCATGCTAATTGGAATGGTTTTCATAAACGATTACCATGCCACCATTAGTACAAACAAAAAAGGCATGGGTGAACAAAAGCTAGTTTTCCTGCTATAAGGTATACTTCCCCAAATTAGCAATATAAAACACAGCTTGTTCACTCATGCCTGATCGAATCAGTAACACGTGAAGATAGTGGTTACATTTATTTATTTGTTAAACGGTATAAGTGCATTGTTAAATAGACTGCTTCTGCTTCATAGACAGGTTTCTTTAAAACTTGTTGCATGACTTTAATCATTTTCCATGAAGTATTGTAGCACAGAGGGTATTCCTTTTTCAACAGATAAGATAATTTTTCTGGTTCTTCTACTGTTTCTCCAGAATTTACCCTCTCAATCGTATAGCGCAAATGCCTAATAAGCCTAAGGTAATTTACACTTTCACGATCAATTTTCACCTTTAAGGAATCCTCAATTAATTCTGTTAATTGACTTATTAACTGTGAGTATTGATTTACTTCTGAAAGCGACCGGTTTGATAATGAACTGTGAATATGAAGGGCAATAAAACCTATTTCTCCTTCAGGTAACTTTACATTTAGTTTTTTATTTATTCGTTCGATAACCTCAGAACCTAATTGATATTCGAATGGATAGAGAGATTTTGTTTCTAATAAAAAAGGATTCTTAATATCCATCCCTTGTTGCAAACGCTTTAATGCAAACGTAATATGATCTGTTAAAGCAATATGAATATGTTCATTAAGCGGCCTGTTTACCCGTTCGGAAATATATTGGATTTCACCCTGAAGTATATCGAGTATGTCTTCATCTATTGTCGTTAATAACATTTTATACTGCTCTTGTTCTTTTCTATTTGTTAAAACAAACATTTTTTCGTAATTATCCTCTTCAACGATATCGCCATGTTTTTTACCAAATCCGATACCTTTACCGATTAAAACCACTTCTCCATATGATGGGTGTTTTACAATTAACACATTGTTATTAAGTGCTTTCTTAATGATGAAGGTGTCGTTCATGAAATCCTCAACTCCTTTCCATGCCAATCTTTCATATCTTACAAGAGTTATGGAAAGTCGTCAATGAATTTGTCGCATTTTGTAGAACTTACGACTTAACCTCCTAAGAATTACAAAATTATCTTTAATAAAGTTAGGGAATACTATTTCCGAGGTGATAAACAATGAAAGTTAAAATCATCAATTTTTTCATTTTAATATTTTTTTTGATTCCACAACAGCCTTTAACAGCTTCTACATCTGTTAAAGTACTGGATATTGAATCAAATGAACTGATAAAGACAATAGAATCATCAAAAAATACCGATCAAGAGGTTGAATGTGGCATCCATTCAATTACAGGTATTACTATTCAAGCAAATCCACTACCTAACAACGGATATTTAATAAAAATTCCACTTATGGAGTCACTTAAAGTGAAGAATCAATGGATGAATGATATCGTAAGTGAGGTTATTGTTGTCTATAATCCATCCACAAAGCAGAATCGTATCATTATTTATAATGATGAAAATTCACCGGTTTTCTTTGACACAGATTATACATTCTCAAAACTTATGAAGGAATTGAATCTCTAGGTTTTTATGACTCATTAGGTATTCTTGTCATAATAATATTCGTACTCTTAATCCTTTCAATTGTATTATAAGCAATCTTCACTTTCGCAACCGTTCCTTTAAGTGCTTCATTATGTGATACATGTGGGGATTGCTGCAAAACAGTAAAATCATATAATGCTCTTGCTAGTAATTCAATCGCTTTCTCCTGTTCATTTATAGGCTTATTTTTTCGATCCTCGACAGATAGTTGAATGATTTCATTTACTATCCCTTGAATGAGTCGAACTTTATCCATCTCAGTCATATTTAAAATCTCCCTCCTATACTTTCTTACATTCTATGAGAAATATATAGAAATTATTGCTAACAGTTACAAAATATATAACGAATATATGTTCGTTTTTCCCTTGAATAGCGAACGTATATTCGTATATAATAAGTATATATAATTTATATATAATTTCATTTCCCAACCTTCATAGATTATACAAACATTATCGAGGTGTACTTATGAGACAATTTGTACAATTCAGTTTAGATGAGCAGAAACCGATAGAAATTATTTATTTATCAAAAAAAGGAGTGATTTCTCAAAGAAAAATTTTAGTTAAACAATTTGTAAATAAACAGGTTATTGCTTACTGTTTCAAACGTCATCAAATTAGAAGTTTCACATTAGAACAAATTCTTTCAGCACGTCGTCTATTTAGCAAAATTGCATAAATATTAAATTGTGTCGTCGATAATCTCATTCCTTGATTTGAGGGTAATCTGTCTGTTTTATAGGAATCATGATTGGTCTTGTTCAGTATCGATGATGAACTATACGGAGGTGACCATCACACCTCCTCCCCACGTTGTCCTCGTACTGAGACTAACGAAAAACACATCATGAAAAAAATCTACTATAATAACAAAAAAATAGACATACATATTATTCATTTCTGAGTTTCTTATTCTAAAATAACATTAGTTGTCCACAGGTTTCACTGATTGAAAAAAGGGTAATACATAAGTAGCGCGCTACGAAAAGATGAATATCCTAACGTGACGCAAAAAAATGTGGAGCGGCCAAGGAGCCGTAACGATATAAGAGAGGCAGGGCTTATATCATATGCGTCGAGAGATAGCTATCAGGAGCACAATTTCAAATAACAAGTATACCTCATTTTACATAGTTGGAGATATCAGTTATTGGAACGAAGAGTGACTTCGATTTGATAACTGTTCCACTAACCTAAACACACAAAGGCTGACATCGTAAAATTGATGTCAGCCTTATCAAATCTTAATGTGAATATATAGCGATTTATTGAGTAGGAAAACTAGTCAATAAAGAACACGTTTTATTAGTGGTCCACCTCATAGGAGATATCAGTTAAGATATGACGGTAAATTCCTTTGTAAACTGAGTTAATGTTCTATATCCTTCATCCGTTATAAGAACATCATCTTCTATTCTCACTCCTCCAATATCAGGTAAATAAACTCCAGGTTCAATCGTATAAACCATACCCTTTTTAAGCGTATGATTATTGTTTTCATTCATTGAAGGGAATTCATGTACATTGATTCCAAGCCCATGTCCTAAACGATGTGGATAATAGTTACCAAAACCTGCTTCAGTAATTATTTGTCTAGCTATTATATCTAAATCACCAATTCTAGTTCCAGGTTGACTATTTGATAATGCTGCCATCTGTGCCTTAAGCACAATGTCATAAATCTCTTTTTGCTTTTCAGTATACGATTTATAGACAACTGTCCGGGTAATATCTGAACAATAACCATCTACTATTACACCAAGGTCAAAAAGGACAAAATCACCTTTTTTTAGCTTTCTTAAACCTGGGTTACCGTGTGGTTGTCCGGAATTTTCACCAAATAAAACCATCGTGGAAAATGACATTTCACGGATTCCCTTTTTCTTTAATTCATATTCTATTTTCGCTAATACTTCCATTTCCGTAATACCTTCACGTAAGCAGGAAATTCCAACTTCTACACCATAGTCCGCTAGTTCAGCAGCATGCTGCATTATATATATTTCGTGCTCATCCTTAATTACTCTAAGTTCATTCATTAATTGGTCAACTTCAACAATTTCACAATGAGCGGAAGATATTTGCAGCAGGCTTTCGTATCTGCTATATGTAGTAACTTCTTTTTCAATTGCAATTTTCTCAATTTTATCTACCTTTTGATTAGTTGCAATGTGTTTTTGAATGAGCTCCCACGGGTTTTGTTCATCGCCATAACCAATTATTTCATTTTCCCAACCTGCATCCTTCACTTGTTCAACTTCCATTTTGGGACATATGAAAATTGGTTCAGTATTTTTAAAAAAGAATAACCCTGTTAATCTTTCATGGGGGTCTGAGTATACATTAGATAAATAAAAAATATTTTCTTTTGACTGTATAAAACACATATCAATATTGTTTTCACTTTGCCATGTGGTTAATTTATGTTGACGCTTCTCCATGAATTTCACAACCTAACATACTTTTTACATATCATCATAACATAGACACTCAGGCATGATATGTATAAGGTCAACCAAATAGTATAATAATATACAAACTATCCATTCCGATATATTTACAATTTATAAGGTCATTTGTAACATGTATTTAATATTCCAATGGTACTTTCATTCACATTTTTCCTGTATACTGTTTACTATAAATATAACCTTTTACATAATCTTACGTTTATTTTTTTCACCTTTCTGTTAAGTTTAGAAGGAGTTGTTTTTTTGTGATTCAAAAAATCAAACAACATATTATTCCCATATTGTGCACACTTGCAGCAGTTGCGCCTATTGTCGGAATGCTATTAATTGAGCTTTATTATTATAGTACTGTTATCGGTTGGGCGATTGGTTTTTGCTGTATCATGACAGCCTATATCATTATTACGAAAAGACCTGACAAAGACGAGTCAGCGACATATACTGAAATTTAAGGCTTACCTCAAATGGAAGAGGATGACCTATAATAAAGAGCTAATTCTTCTCTCCTAACAATGGAAGTCGAATAAACGATGTGAAATATTCGATATTACGGTGTTTTGGATAAGTCAGGCCCCTTATGAGTCACCCCTCTTCACTTATTCACTTCCCACTTAAAAGACGAAGCCCATTTAAGATGACTAGTATAGTACTTCCTTCATGACCGATAACGCCCAATGGAAGATCTAAAACTTGAATAAAATTAGTGCAAATTAAGATAGCAATAACTGACATTGAAAACACAATATTTTGTTTCACAATTCGATTCATCTTGTTTGATAATTTGACTGCTTTTGTTAATTTTGATAATTCATTTTTCATTAAAATGATATCTGCTGTTTCAAGGGCAACATCGGTTCCTTCCCCCATTGCAACCCCAACATCTGAAATAGCTAAGGCAGGGGCATCATTAATTCCGTCACCAATCATTGTGACAATTCCATATTTTTCTTTTAATGCTTTTATTTCACTCACTTTATCAGCCGGTAGGCATTCTCCTCTATAGACATCTAGCTTTAACTCATTAGCTATTGCAGCTGCTGTTTCTTTACTATCCCCTGTAAGCATCACTGTTTTTATCCCAGCAGCTTGTAAAGCCTCGATGGCTTGCTTAGCCTCATTGCGGACAACGTCCTTTAAAGCGAGTAGACCTACAACCTCGCCCTTCCTCATAACAAATACAACTGATTTACCTTCGATAGCTAATTTTCCACTTAATTTATTATGATATGCTAGCGCCTGCTCGCGACCTACAAAATCCGCTTTTCCAATTCGCCATTCCTCACCGTTAATAACTGCAGAGACTCCATATCCAGATTTTTCATCAACGACAACTAATTCATTATTACGTGAATGTGTGCCTTGTTGAAGTTTTGTAACAATTGCTTTTGCTAAAGGATGGTTTGATTGTTTTTCAATCGCAAGTACTACGTTATAAAAGGTATCTTTATCCACCTGTTCAGACACTACTATGTCTGTTACAGTTGGTTCACCTTTTGTTAGCGTACCAGTTTTATCAAAAACAACCACATTTGTTTTACTCAATTGTTCTAAATGCACCCCACCTTTAAACAAAAGTCCATTTTTCGCACCATTCGATATTGCAGCAAGAGTAGCTGGCATTATCGATGCAACGAGCGCACATGGAGATGCTACAACCATTAAGACGAGAGCACGATAGATAGTTTCATTCCAGCCCCAGCCGAGAACATAGTGGGGAAGAAACATCATAATCGCTACTGTAATTAACACAGCCTTGACATAAGTTCCTTCAAATTTTTCAATAAATTGTTGTGAAGGTGATTTTTCTGATTGCGCAGATTGAACAAGCTCTAAAATTTTATGAAACATAGTTTCCGTACTCTTCTTGGTTACTTTAACTGTAACGGAACCGTTACCATTTACTGTTCCTGCAAATACTTCATCATTGATATTTTTTTCAACCGGCATTGATTCACCTGTAATTGCTGACTGGTCAATATTCGTTTTTCCTGTCTTAATTATGCCATCTGTTGGAATTCGTTCACCAGGCTTCACTAAAATCGTTTCACCTACATTTAATGATGAAACATGGACACGTCGTTCCCTGCCATCCTCTAGCAATAATGCTTCTTCTGGCTGTAGACTCATCAGTGCCGATATTTCACGCTGACTTTTATTCATCGTATATGTTTCAAGTGCACCACTTATAGCGAAGATAAAAATTAAAATAGCTCCTTCAGTCCAATATCCGATAATTGCTGCTCCTAATGCTGCAAAAATCATTAACAACTCAACATTAAGCGTCTTTTCAGCAATTGTTTCCTCTATGCCTTCTTTTGCCTTTGCATAGCCACCTATTACAAATGCGAGTATAAATAATGGAATTGCAAATTGTTCATAATGTCCCTTGAGAATCCATGCAAATACAATAAATAAACCTGCAAGGAGTGCATTAATAAGTTCTATATGTTCACTCCATTTTTTAGGAAGTGCACTTTTGTCCGTTACATTTTGCTGACAATTATTTTCTATCGTGTTAAGTTCCAAAGCTCTCACTCCTCTAATTGAGAATAAGATTCATCATCATCAATGTACCGCTTGTTTATTTCTATTCATTAATGACGAGAAACCCTATATTTATTGGTATAGCATTATTATAACAGAATCTGTCGCTATTACAATAAAATAATTACTAATTAATAATTATTATTAATAATAGAGATACTCATTCTCAACTAGATATTAATTTATTCTTTCAATCTCATTGAAAAGCAAGTCTGCATGAATAGGTCCAAAAATTTTTTTACTAATCTCACCACGTTTGTTAATAATAAAAGTCGTAGGAATTCCAATCACTTGATACTTCTGAGCAATTGCTCCATTTTTATCAAGACCTATCTGAAATGGCAGCTTTATTTGATTTACGAAATGTTTGACTGCATTTTCACTCGATTCCTCTGAAGTTACGTTTATCGCAATGATATGGACATTCGGCTCTTTAGCACCTGCAAACCTAATGAGTTCCTCCATCTCCTCTTGACAATACTGACACCAAGTTGTCCAAAAGTTTAGAACGATAATCTCACCTTCATAATCTGATAATGTAATCGTCTGTCCTGTAAATGTTTCTGTTGTAAAATCTGTTGCCTTTTGTAAACCTGAACCCTCTGCAGTTGATATGACCGAAAACTGTAACATGACTATGACAACCAATATGATTAGACTTCTAATTTCAATTACCTCCTGTACGATATTTATTACTAATAGCTTTTGTAAAAAATATAGATACATACTTACAGTTCAGGTAAGTAATCAAAACTTTAAACAATTTACTATTATATATTTACAAAAGAATGCAAAAAAAAAGAGCATTTCGCTCCTTTAAGTTTTTACCCAATTGAGATTATAATATTGATTCTAATAAGTGACTCTTCTCACCATAAAGTAAACACTTATTCCAAGCTTATTACATATCGTGACATAGTGCATGAGCATGAGAAGTACGGCCCCTGTGTTCATCCCTATAATGATTCCTTCCATATTTAACATTTTCATCGAACCTAACAAATACATGAGTGCAAAGGAAATGACATGTGACCATATATTATGAAATAATGCATCTTTTACAAGTCCTAGACCTATTAAGTAAGCTTGCATTGGGATGATGAAAAAGTGAAATAGAAAATACGGCCATAATAGCTTTAAATAAATTGCAGCAGAGGATGAGTCGAAAAACAAATGTGTCAACGGTTCTGCAAAGATATACATCACAACCATTGAAATTGTTCCATATATAGCTGTAATCATTAATGCTTGCCTTAGTAGCTTTATTAACCGATAGGCGTCTCTTTCTGCAAATGCTTCTGAGACATTCGGGATAAGCATTACCATTAATGAATGTCCGATGAAAGCTGGAAAAAAGCCGATTGACATTGCGACTCCTGCAAGCATGCCATAATGTTCAGTAGCCATTACACTAGTAAACCCAGCGCTAATTAAAGCCACTTTAACAAGAAATGGTTGAATCGCATGTGTAAGCGAATGAAAGAGCCGCAAACCTGTAGTAGGAATAGAGACAGAAAATAGGGCTTTTCTTAAGTCTTTACGATTAACCTTTTGTTTTGGCTCCTTTCCTAATAGGTGATAATGTATCGAATATGCTGCTACTAAATAGGCACATACAAGAAGTTCACTAACTACTAACGTTGCAAGTGCAATAAGTAATGCCATTTGAATATCAAATTGAAATGTTTGATAGACCCAAAATAACAATACCAATTGAACTACCTTTTTAGCAAAGTTAGTAAATGCAATTTTCCCCATATGTTGTACACCCATAAAATAACCTCTAGCAATCGAAGAAAATGATACAATGGGGACGAGGATTAATACTAACCACTTTACGTTCGGATGGTAGTTTTGAAAAATTGGTAAGAATGGAAGTATTAAAGCAGCAATGAATAGAAACCCTATCGTAAATACTATTGTAATTCTTACCGTATGCTTCAGCATATGGTAATGAGTTTCTCTTCCTTTCTCAGCTATAAATTTTGAGATTGATATAGGTAATTCAAGACTTGCAATGATGACGATTAAAAAAATGATTGGAAGTATGGTCATATACATTCCCATTCCTTCTTCGCCAAGCTCTCTAGCCAAAATCATATTCACGAAAAATTCCAGGCATTCCCCAAAAAAGGCTGCTATCACAAGTAATAATGTCCCTTTAATAAATGAATTCATGATGTATGTCCCCTTATTTATAAACTCGTACATAATTTAACTTTATGAGACAAGACCTTTAAATAGTATAAAAAAATCAATTCCATAAATACTGGAATTGATATCTTTTCACATATACTTCTATACAGTTAAGAAAAAAACTGCTCGATCATATACTTTTACGCATTGCCCCTAGAACGATTGAATATTTATCAAGGTCATGAAAGATGACATTTTTAAATTCGTATTCTCCATGAGAACCTGTAAACGGTTCTACTGCAACAATGGCTCCATTGTTTTGAAATTCATTAACTAACAAATCAAAATCAGTCCATTCAACATGTATAAACGAATCCCATCCAAAGTCTGGCCCTTCCCATTCGGTCGGATAGTCGTTTCTTTTCTTTGATCTTGTATTAGGTTGTACATCTGCTGGAGAATTAGCTTGTTGTAAAATAAAAATCATTTCATCCCTCTCAACATGACCCCAACCATCCACTTGACAGCCAAATACTTCTTGGTAGTATCTTTTTGCAGCTTGAAAATCAGAAACAAGTCGTACTTGAATTGTTTTCCCTAGTTTTCCTTTTCCAGTTAAACTATTCAATTTAATCACCTCTAGAGATTTTCATTATATAATTCTCCTGACATACAGTATTTTCCTGCTAAACATCTCCTTAACTCTCCCATGCATAGAGGTTAATCAATGTAATGCATCCATGGATTCCATTGTTCATTTAGGTAGTAAAAGAATAGAATCTATCATATATATAACCAAAGGAATTTAATAACCGGCCTTCTATCGTTTTTCAGAGCATTGTTTGTTATAAAAACCCATTTTATCATCTTATTAATATAGAAAATAACAAAAGAGTGGTTCAAATTAAATTGAACCACTCTCATTTTTAGGTTATTTTGCAAAACGATGATTTCCAATTGTCACTGTCGTTTCACGTGAAGTAATCCATGTACTTTTAGCTGTTTTTGGATTGTAGAAGTATAATGAACCGTTACCCATACCTCGATATGCTAATGCTTCTTGAACTGCTTCCTTTGCTAATGCATCAGCTTTTTGATTAATTGTCCCGTTTTGAACAGGTGTGAATGCATAATAACCTTGATCCTTTTGATAAATAACATCTTTCACATTATTAGGGAAAAGCTTACTATCTACTCGGTTTAACACAACTGTTGCAACAGCTACCTTACCTGCATATGGTTCACCCTTTGCTTCTGCATGAACTAGACGTGCTAATAAATCCTTTTCTGCGGGTGTAATTGAATTTGGGATCGTTAATCTTTCACCAACATATAATAAAGGTGTTGCCTTTTTATTCATTTCCATTAACTTTTCTGCCGGTACACCGTGTTGTTTACCAATTAACCAGAATGTTTCTCCTGATTGAACTTGATGTGTTGTTGCAGCACTAGTTTTTGTAGGTAACACAGACATCGTCATAAACGATAAAACTAATGTTGAAACAGCAACAAGTTTTAAGATTAATTTATTCATCAATTAAAACCTCCTAAGATTTCCTAGCTGTTTTTGCTACATGTACAAGCCTAACAGGATTATACATGCATTACACCCCTCAAAAATTGGTATAACTTCCATTCATATCTTCTAAATTTTCAATCAATATAATATAGTTAATTTCTTACATTTCCATCTAATCATATAATTACTTTCTATAGTGAAAATGCATGTTTCACTATAGAAAATCTAACTTTCCAAAGCGTTTTTTGCATTTTTCACCTCATATAGGGGCCTGTTATCTTTTTAGTACCGCGGAATATATAAGAATGCATTCTTAGTAAGGATTCATTCATGAAGGAAGATTTTAACGACTTATACGAAAAATACATGCCGATGATAAACCATATCCTAAGTAAATTATCTATTTACAAAAACAAAGAGGAATTTCGCCAAATTGGCCGAATTGCATTATGGGAAGCTTCACAGCGATTCGATGAAAGAAAAGGTAAATTTCAATCATATGCATATGCTTTTATCTTAGGACGAATTAAATCAGCACTTACGAAGGAACGAAAAAACATTGAAAAATCTTTACCACTAGATGATTTCAATTATGTAGAGGAAACTTATTATCATGAAGATTTCGCTAATATCATCTCAAAGTCTATCATTGAGCAAGTCTCTTTGCTTCTATCGACTAATCAAAAGAAATGGTTTGAAGCTTATTATTTATACGGAAAATCACCGAGTGAGATAGCTAACGAAGAAGGAGTATCGATTTCTGCAGTAAAATCATGGCGTAGAGATACACTAAACAAATTAAGAGGATATAACAAAAGGTTATTATCGTAACGTGATGGATTTTATCTCAGCGTGTACACTTACACAATAAATTAGTACGTCTTTATCCGAAATCTTCATCAAAAAAGGCATGCAGCTCCAAATTACTAATATAGTACCATCGAAAAAAAGAGAGCCTTGAAGCATTTTCTTAACTTCTTGGCTCTTCTAAATAGCGAAAAAGAATACTCCCACCTTGTTTTGCAATACCTCGAAAGTGTTTAAAATCATCTCTTGCGACAAGTATTTTGCGAAAATCTAAAAATTGTTCCTTTTCGACATGATATTCATTTAATTCACCGGTTTTTAGCTTTTCTAATATGTCATGAATCAATTGCTCGTCCATCATCATCCCTCCCAAGATTACTCTAAAAGTTTACATTTCTTTTTCCAGAATGTCTATTCAAGCCATTGTTTTAAGCGCGTAAATTGCAGCCGCGCATCATCCATACCGAGCTTATATAATTGTTCTAGCTTTTGCTGGTTCTTCTCAATTCGGCTAACATTTACTGGTTCGCTAGGACGAATAACAAAAATTTCTCCATTATTCTCTAACTCGTCTATATAATCTAATGTCTCATTATACATTTCATATCTAGATAAGATTGCGTTAACAAGTTCCGGATATCCTTTATATGTACGCTCTAGTAACCATTTCATATTTGATTTCTTTTTTCGATACAAACGGTCTCTCGTAAGAATGACAATATTCTTTTTAACACCATCTCGTTGTGCTTTTTTTAGAGGTATAGAATCTACAATTCCACCGTCAAGTAAATGATTCCCTTTAAATTCAATGACTGGTGCAATAAAAGGCAAAGAGCTAGAAGCTCGTAATACAGTTAACAGGTCTGCATCATAATCCTTCTTACTAAAATAAATCGGTTTACCTGTATGACAATCTGTTGTGACGATTACAAACTCTTCCTTACTTTCGTTAAATGCCTGAAAGTCGTATGGTACTAGCTTATTGGGCAACTCGTCAAAGATAAAATCCATCCCCAAAAGTTGACGATGCTTTACATAGTTTCGAAAAGAAAGATACTTAGGGTCCTTTACATAACCTATGTTAACCTGACGATTTCGTCCCTTTTGCCTTGATAAATATGAGGCACCAAAACACGCACCTGCCGAGACGCCAATGACATACGGTGCATAAAAGTTTTGTTCCATAAAATATTCTAAAACACCAGCAGTATAAATTCCCCTCATACCACCGCCTTCTAGTATTAATCCTGATTCATACATCATTATTAAATGCTCTCCCTTAACTTACTAGTTTATTTCAGTTTATTGATGTGACCATTATTTTAAAATATTAGCAAAAAAGTACATCATTCATTAACTTATAATACATAAACACTAAATAAGTGTGGTTGTAGTCTCTTTGCATAGTATAACTAATTTACGACACCTGTCTCACTAAACAAGAACTAACAATTACATGGTTAAAGTCTTATAATAATATACCATGAAACGAAACGAACAACGGCTTACTTTGCTCGTCCATTCATGAAGTTTTTCCGATTTATACTTTATACTCCTCCTACATTTTTGTAAGTGTTTCCATTTTAATTGTTTGAAAATGCTTTACTTCATCGTAGAAATAGTGTTAAATAGTTCTAATAGAAGATTAGAATGCTTTATTATATGGATGAGAGCGCCAACAAATCCTTAACCGATTAGTAGTGTTACGAGCTATGAATTCTAATCGTCTTAAGAATATGTAAAGGAGCGAGGCAATGAAAATCGCTAAAGTTGGAAGTATAATTGAATTCAAAGAAGGATTGACTGGTGTTGTAGAGAAAGTTAATGAAAATTCTGTTATTGTTGACTTAACATACATGGAAAATTTCAGTGAACTTGAAATTGACCGTCGTACCGTTGTTAACCATAAAAACTATAAAATTATAAAAGACTCTTTCTCTTAATATAATAAAAAGCGCGATATACTCGCGCTTTTTATTATATATTTAATTACCGATTATCTACTTTCTCAGGGTATAAATCATGGTTCATTAAGCGATAATTAGCAATTTCCTCATATTTTGTCCCTGGTTTTCCGTAGTTTGTATACGGGTCAATTGAAATTCCACCACGAGGCGTAAATTTACCCCAAACCTCAATGTAACGTGGATCCATAAGCTCGATTAAATCATTCATGATGATGTTCATACAATCTTCATGAAAATCACCATGATTACGGAAACTAAATAAATATAATTTTAACGATTTACTTTCTACCATTTTCACATCTGGAATATAGCTAATATAAATTGTTGCAAAATCCGGTTGACCTGTAATAGGGCAAAGTGACGTAAATTCTGGGCAATTAAATTTTACAAAATAGTCACGATTTGGATGTTTATTATCAAAAGTTTCTAATATTTGTGGAGCATATTCAAATAAATAATCTACCCCTTGATTACCCAATAATGAGATATCTTTCAATTCTTCTTGTTTTCTTCCTGTCATTTTTAAATCCTCTTTTCTTAATACTGTTTTTATAAACAAAGTTGTTGGATAGCATTGATATTATTCATTTCCTCTTGAATTCTTAGTGGTTAAACATTTTTTGTATGACCTTAACATTTGTCTACTCATCAATCTAAGAAGTGTAATAAACACTCTTAATTTGAGCTTCCAGCATATCGAATAAAAAGAAAAATACTACACTCCACGTTTATTGCCCCAAACTAACGTATGAAGTTGAGGAAGTACACGAACATCATTTAATTCACGATCATCAATGACCTTCTCAATTAGCGATTCATATTTTTCTAAGAGTGTTTGGATAAGCTTTTCATTATTTGATTCGTTGATGTCTTCATTACCAACTTGTAAATAAAACGGTAACGTTGGATATCGCTGATGAACCTTTCTTGCGTAAGAAATATCTTCATCATTAAAGACTACAACTTTCAAACTAACCTTTTCATTAACATTCGCTTCTGTTACTTTGTTAATAATATCATCAAGTTTTTCAAAATCTGTAATCATTCCTGAACTTGGAGGCTTTGGAGAAATTGTTAGGTCATCTATTTCCTTTAACCATTCTTGATATTTACTCCCTTGTGTCTCTATTGCTATCTTTTTCCCCTTATTTTTTAATAACGTCACGAATTCTTGTAAGTTTGCTAGAAGTGCAGGGTTACCTCCGGAAATCGTGACGTGTGAAAAGCGGTCTTCACCTAACTCTACTAGCTCTGTCCATATTTCCTCAGCGGTGAGCTGTTTTATATCTTGCTTAGCTGATCCATCCCATGTAAAGGCAGAATCACACCAACTACAAGAATAATCACAACCAGCCGTCCGTACAAACATTGTTTTTTGACCGATTACCATCCCTTCACCTTGGATGGTAGGCCCAAAGATTTCTAAAACGGGTACCTTTTTCATTGTGCACCTTCCTTATGTTTAGGTCTGTACACAACATAGCTTGTCGGAGTTTCTCTTACAAATACTTGTACACAATTAGGCTTGTTCATTTTTTTATCAAGCTCTCCTTGAACAATTTCCCAAATCACCTTTGCTACCCCTTCTGATGTAGGAAAATAATTTGAATCTGTTGAAGAAAACAAATCATGGTGATCATTTAGAAGTGTGTGGTCAAACCGTTTATGAATAAGCTTTTTAATACTAGCAAAATTCACTAAAAACCCTGACTCATCTAATTCATCACCAGCAATTGTTATGTTAACAAAATAAGTATGTCCATGAACTTGTTGACATTTCCCTGCATCCTCATGTGGAATGAAATGCGCAGCAGCGATGTGCATGTCCTTATTAAGTTCAAAAACATAATTATGTTGAACTTGCGGATATATTTGTTGAATCATATATTTTCAACACCTTTACTTAAAAGATAATTATCGAGTCCTTTTTGTCTTAAAAGACAAGCTGGACACTCGCCACAACCTTCTGCAATAATGCCGTTATAACAAGTTAACGTTTTCTCTCTGACAAAATCTAACACACCCAGTTCATCGGCCATTTTCCAAGTTTCCTCTTTATTAATCCACATTAAAGGAGTATGAAGGACAATAGGTTTATCTAATGCTAAATTTAGTGTTACGTTACATGATTTTACGAATTCATCACGGCAATCTGGATAACCGCTAAAGTCCGTTTCACATACCCCTGTTACAATATGCCTTGCACCAATTTGATATCCTAAAATCGTCGCAAACGTTAAGAAAACCAAGTTTCTGCCTGGGACGAATGTAGATGGCAATTCTCCATCCGAATGTTCAATGTCGATATCTGTCCTAGTTAACGCATTTGGTGCAAGTTGATTGAGTAATGACATATCTAATATATGATGATCTACACCTATTTCATTTGCAATTGATTTTGCTACGTCTATTTCTAAGCTATGTCTTTGGTTGTAATCAAATGTCACAGCTACTACTTCTTTAAACTGCTTTAATGCCCAAAATAAGCATGTTGTACTATCCTGTCCACCACTAAATACAACGATCGCTTTTTCATCTTTTAACAAAACTATCTCCTCCAGAAAACTCTCTTGAAATACAGATTGAGACAAAATTACCCAGTATATGATGTTATTTCAGTCTGGAACCTGTTTTTTTTATAAGAAAAAAATAAAAAGCACCCGGAAACGACATTCCGAGGTGCTAGCAACTACATCTTCTCTATAAAACTACTTGTTTTAATATTAGTTTTTTATAGAGGGTTTTGCTATAACCTCTCCCATTAAATTACAAAAATAATGGATTTTTTATTAAATTAGTTACTTATATACAATATGTTTAGTCCTACTCAATTATTCGAATAATATTACATCATTAAAGAATCATGAAATTTCAACTAAAAAAATATATCATGAAACAATTTGATTTGCAATGAGAAAGTTTTTAAGAAAAGTATAAGCGCCTATAACAGCCCCAAAAGTATAGGACGCAACTGAATAGAGACATTCACTGTCTTCCATTCAGTTATGGCATAGCATATGACCTCGAGGAGCTAGAGCATGAATCTGAACACTACAACAAGGTAAATCCTTTGTACTTTCTTACCAAAATAACATGGTTACTTCTCTTCTTGTTTGTTAAACCATAACGGTTCATCGTCATCCACTTCACCATTATAATTAATTAAAATCTCTTCACCTGCTTGAATATCCTTATATGCGTAGAATTCAAACACATGTTTCTCGAAGTTAATATCGTAAGTAGCATTAGGTTTGTACGAATGATTAAAAAGCGCACCGTAACCTAATACAATTGCCGTGTGATTAATACCGTATTCAAAAGCATAATCATCAAGAATCGTATTTTTTATATGCTCATGATCTTCATTTGGGTAAGGAATAACAGGAGCTTCATGGAAAAGCACTCCTTTTTTTATATCAACTGTTGCAAATACACCACGATTAAATTCTCCATCACTAACTGGAGACGTTTTTACTTCAATAATTATCATCACCTACAGATTAAAATTTGTTTATGTACTTTATTGTGACGGTTAATTCATTTGAAAGCAACATTTTTATTATTTTCCATATTATCTGTATTTATATCTATAAAACGTGATGAGTTAAAACCGGACAAATGCAAAATGGCATAACTCCATAGAAAAAGAACTTACAGATTTGTAAGTTCTAATAAGTTAACTATGATGTTGCAATTTTCTTTTCTAATAAGGCTGGATTTGGAATTGCTTCAATTTGTGTCTTTGTTATTTCTAAATATTTAATATGATGATTATCCATTTTAGTTACTTTAAAGGTGAGGGGTCCGAATTCAACACAATCACCTGTTTTAATATCATATTGCTCTGTTAATACCCATCCACCTATCGTGTCTACATCAGTGTCATCAATTGATAACTTAAAAAGATCATTAATTTCTGTTACGAGCACTTTCCCATCTACAATATATTTAGAATCGTTCACTTTTTGGATGAGTGGAACTTCATCTGCGTCAAATTCATCACGAATTTCACCGACGATTTCTTCTAGTATATCTTCGACTGTAACAAGTCCTGCAGTTCCTCCATATTCATCAATTAGCACTGCCATATGGATTCGTTCCTTTTGCATTTTCACTAATAATTCATGAATAGGGATGGATTCAATCACTTGGATTATAGGCCTAATATATTGTTTTATCGAAAATGGCTGCTGAGAGTCAAAATGGATTAAGTCAGTAAAAATTTCTTTTATATTTACGATTCCTACAATATGGTCTTTATCACCATCTACGATAGGATATCGTGTATACTTTTCATCTTTGATAATTTCCAATTGCTCTTGAATCGGGGCATCAATCGATAATGAAACAATTTCTGTCCGCGGAACCATTATTTCTTTCGCAATTCGATTATCAAATTCAAAGATTTTATTTACATATTTAAATTCAGATTGATTTATCTCGCCACTTTTATAGCTTTCAGATAGTATAATTCTAAGTTCTTCTTCACTATGTGCCAACTCATGTTCAGAAACAGGCTTAAATCCAAAAATTCCTGTAATAAATCGTGCAGATCCGTTTAAAGCCCAGATAAACGGGTACATAATACGATAGAAGGCCATCAATGGCTTTGACACCCAAATACTAATAGCTTCTGCTTTTTGAATAGCTACTGTTTTTGGTGCTAATTCTCCGACAACAACGTGTAGAAACGTTATTGTTGAAAAAGCAATTACAAATGATAAAATTGTCGCGATAGAACCTGAAACATTCATTTTATCAAATAATGGTGATAATAAATGTTCAATAGTCGGTTCACCAAGCCAACCTAGTCCTAGTGCTGTAATTGTAATCCCTAGCTGACAGGCAGACAAATATTCATCAAGATTATTAATGACGTTCTTCGCCGCGCTTGCCTTTTTGTTTCCTTCTGCAATTAATTGGTCAATACGAGAGCTTCTAATCTTAACAATCGCAAATTCAGAAGCAACGAAAAAACCCGTAAGAGCGATTAAAATTGCAACAAGCAACAAATTTACTATGTCCAAATAAGCTTCCTTTCTCCGTCATTAACGGAAAAGGAGTCACCTCCTGAGAGTTAAATCAATTCATAAACATATTTGATTATTTAATTATATAAAATTGAGCGTCCGCTTGGAGTACAATAAGGGATGCTACTAGTCTATTAAATTTTAACTCTGCCCCATATTATCACCCCACAGATAGTATTATGACAATCATAATATGAAAGAAAGATTACCGTCAAACGTTACACTTACTCGATTTCTTAAATAATTATGTGATAACACGATTAAAAATACCCTTTTTAATGAAAAATCGCTTTTTATGACCTTAAATGCGTATTTCTCGTCTACAATTCAGAAATAAGACTCTTTTCTTTAGACTGTGCCCATAAAAATTGATGTTTTAATATTTTTCTCTTCGGTTGATTTCAGTAGAACTGATAAGAATTGATAATCATACAATCACTGTGGAAAATTTTTTGAGGGCAAATAAATCAATGAGGAAGGGGGAGCAAAAAATCCTTGTCCCCCAGTTGAAAATAGTATGGAAATATTAAATGATCAGTTTTAGTACGATATAAAAATGTTGTTCTTTTAACATTAATCTGAAACATAGCCACCTATTAGAAATACATCATGAAAATGTTGATTAAAAGTTTGTCGTTTCTCTTTTAAAAATCCCTGCTGAATCATGAATGATTTGGTACTTTCTTAAAGATTAATAATACTAACATTCCTAAGCAAACATAACCGAATATTGGGTAGAGCGAAGTAATCAGTTGGCTGTAACCAATTTTACTTATGAAAGCAGCGATACATAAAATACAACATATAATAACCATCCTCGGAATGGTTACAAATGATAGTATCTGTTTTTCTAATCCATATAAATTGCCAATAACCGATGTAAATACTTCACCATAGATGACCGCTATGTAAATAAAATATATCGAGTAAAGGGTTGTTTTCATTACTTCTGCCATTGGAATATCATAGGCTGTCAAATTTGGTAAGCTCGATAATGCGATATGACTACTTATGAGAATTAGTGTCAATATTGCACCACCAATTATGCCGCCTCTTTTCAATACTTTTTCATCATTTATTTCACTTGCAAGCGGAACAAGCACTGCTGAAGCCATCGTTAAATTAAAAGCGGCATAAGAAACAGCAGACAAAACCCACTTAAACGACATGGAAGCTTCCTCCGTCATATGATAGAGCGTCTCTTTTGAAAATGACTCTACAGCCAATATCACACTAAATAAAATCAACATTGGAACGACTAAACTATTGACACTATATAACCCTTTAATCCCAAATACCATTACACCTATCGTCAATAAGATTGTGATAATGACACCAATTCTGACTGATAACCCTAATTGTTCTTTAAAGATCGCTCCCGCACCAGAAAGCATAATTGACGTTAATCCAAATAAAATAAGCAACATAAAAAAATTAATAAGTCGTCCGATTTTTCTCCCAAATAAAAACGTCATTAGATCTTGATAAGATTTCGCTTTCAATCTATTTGAAATAATGAGCATTTTTGTTCCGATTGTGATAAATAATAACCCAACTACCAAAATACCTGCAAAACCAAAAATACCGTACTTAGTGAAAAACTCCACTATCTCCCTTCCAGTTGCAAAGCCTGCTCCAACAACTGTCCCTACATAAACAGCAGCAACTTGAAAAGACGAGAGCCATGATTGTTTCATTATTTGAACACCTCACAAGTAAGAAAGCTTGTTTCATTATATGTACAAGAATGAAGAACATGCGCCCCACTTATGACTTGAAATTCATTTTTCATAGGAGGTTGAAGCAATATTACTTATTAAGAACTTTCCCTAGGGCTCTCACTCTATAATCTTTTATAAGAAAAACTCTCCAGCAGAAAATTCTTTATGCAAAAAATAACTATGGTCAATAAAGCTTATACATTCAATATAAAACATTATCGTTAGTTTTATCATTAGGCTCACTTCTAAAAGATTGTGGTTTTTGTACGAACTATTTTAAGGGTTTGTTGGAGCTGATTGCGAGACTTCTGCGGATGTGTGGGAGAGTTGAGACGTGAGTAGGCGTTTACGCTGAGGAGCTAGATAAGCTTTCCACCCACCCCGCTGTTGCTGTGTACTGTATAGAGAACCCCCCCCTAAACGATTACTCAGTAAAAAGCAACAGTGTATACGAAAAAAGCATATCTTTGGCATGAGTAATTAACCATTCCTCATTGCAAAACAGCAAATAACTCGTAATAGGTTATAAAATTATGGGAAATATTACATTTTAATTTTCAAATCGTATTACTTGAAAGTCAAAAAAGGTCAAACTATACTATAGTCAGAGATGGTCAAACAGACATCTCCTCCTATTTAGACATTTAGTCAAAGTTTCTCAAACTTTTCATTCATTAATTGACATAGAGTCGTTTCCAAACATTAACAATGCTCCATGTCACATGATTGTTAATGTTGTAGTAACACAACTAAAAAAATGAAAGGAATGTATAAGTATGATGTGTGAAAAATGTCAATCTAATCAAGCATCTGTTTATTTTAACATTCAATTTAATAACCAACATAAGCAAATGAAGTTATGCAATGATTGCTATATGAAAACAAAACAATCATTACCTAATAATATCTCTAGCCCATATTCCTCTTTTCCTTTTGAGGACCTATTTAAAGGAATATCACAACAGCAACAACCATCAGCTCTTAATCAGAAAGAGCAACTACGTAATGGTGGTGGAATTCTAGACGAGCTTGGGCGAAATATAACCAATGCTTCTCGTGCAGGACTTATTGACCCTGTTATTGGACGCGATAAGGAAGTAAAACGAGTGATTGAAATTTTAAATCGCAGAAATAAGAACAATCCGGTATTAATTGGTGAACCAGGTGTCGGAAAAACTGCGATTGTTGAAGGTTTAGCATTAATGATTGCGAATGGTACTGTTCCTGCAAAACTAAAGAATAAGGAAGTATATCTTTTAGATGTTGCATCACTCGTCGCAAGCACAGGTATTAGAGGACAATTTGAGGAACGTATGAAACAAGTTATTCAAGAACTACAACAGAAAAAAAATATCATCCTATTCATTGATGAAATTCATCAGCTAGTTGGAGCCGGATCTGCAGAAGGATCTATGGATGCAGGGAATATTTTAAAGCCTGCCCTAGCAAGAGGAGAACTTCAAGTAATCGGGGCAACGACATTAAAAGAATACCGTTCAATCGAAAAGGATGCTGCACTTGAACGTCGCTTCCAACCCGTCACGGTTTTAGAACCTGACACCGAACAAGCAATTAACATTATTAAAGGTATTCAAGATAAATATGAGACGTATCATCATGTACGATATACAGATGAAGCGATAGAAGCTTGTGTAAAATTATCGCAACGATACATTCAAGATCGCTTCCTACCGGATAAAGCGATTGATTTATTGGATGAAGCTGGGGCAAAGAAGAACCTATCTCTTCCTCTTTATAATGAAAAAGAGCTTCAAAACCGCCTTGCAAACATCGTAAAACAAAAACAAAAGGCTACTGAAGCTGAGGACTACGAACTAGCTGCCAAACTAAGAGATGAAGAAAGTCACTTAGAGTCCCAATTACAACATGAGGATAAAATTGATAAACTTGAAGTAACTGTTGAAGATATCCAAGAAATTATTGAAAGAAAAACGGGAATACCTGTTGGTAAGCTTCAAGAAAATGAACAAATAAAGATGAAGCATTTAGTCCGGAACCTTTCACAAAAAGTTATCGGTCAACATGATGCAGTTCAAAAGGTTGCAAAAGCGATAAGAAGAAGTCGAGCAGGGTTAAAACCAAAAACAAGACCGATTGGCTCATTCTTGTTTGTCGGTCCTACCGGGGTCGGGAAAACCGAATTAACGAAAACACTCGCAGAGGAACTATTCGGATCTAAAGAGGCGATGATTCGCTTAGATATGAGTGAATATATGGAGAAACATACAGTATCAAAAATTATTGGTTCTCCACCAGGCTATGTTGGACACGATGAAGCCGGTCAATTGACCGAAAAGGTTCGCCGAAATCCTTATAGCATCATTTTATTAGATGAAATAGAAAAAGCTCATCCAGATGTACAACATATGTTTTTACAAATCCTTGAAGATGGTCGACTAACAGATAGCCAAGGTCGAACTGTCAGCTTTAAGGACACCGTCATTATTATGACAAGTAATGCAGGGGTTAGCGAAAAAACGATAAAAGTCGGCTTCAATACAGATGAAAATACAGCTGTTAGAGAAAGTGAATTACTTCAATCATTAGGTTCTTTCTTTAAACCAGAGTTTTTGAACCGTTTTGATAATATTATTGAATTCACAACCTTAAATAATGAGGCATTATTAAAAATTGTTACATTGATGTTAGCTGAATTAGCAAGTACTCTTCATGAACAAATGATTGACTTATCAGTGACAGATATAGCGAAAGAAAAGTTAACTCAATTAGGCTACCATCCAGAATATGGGGCCAGACCGCTTCGTCGAGTAATTCAAGAGCACGTTGAAGATAAAATCACTGATTTACTGTTAGACAATGAACAGATTGACTCTATTATTATAGATGTCGAAAATAACGAAATCATTGTGAAGAATAATTGATTTACTAAATAGAAATACGCCCGAGGATGACTTAAAACTTCAGAACCAACAAACAAAATATAATGTTTGTTTGCATTATATTTATGGAACTTGTTTTTTGGGGAGACACGTTGAGTCTTCCTCTTTTTTTCTGAAAACATCAACGACACAACAACGTTAGGTGTAGCTTTTTGTCATTGTATTTTATCTGACTCATATACATGTATTGAGGTGTATGTCATGATAAAATACCAAAAAATGCTGTTAGCTATTTCTTTCGTGTTTCTTATATTCAACGGTTCTTCATTAGGATTTATTTTTTATCAGGAACGTTTAGGTGCAATATTTGGTATCATTTTATTTTATGGGACAAGTTTATTTGCAGCTCTACTTGCTTCAATCGCTTACGAAAATACGAGCACCTATTACTCGCGATTTTTTTTCTTAGGCAATTTGATTGTTTTACTTCTCCCACTGTATTATTTATCAGTGTCATCATTTATCAGCTATACATTTTAGCATGAAGGTCTCTAAATCATAAGAGGCCTTTTTTACTTTTAGATCTATTAGAACACTACCACTTGTTGGTAATATAGTTGATATCCGTATAGGCACACCTTTCCAAAAATGTCACACCTTCCCCAAACAATATTTTCCGAAACCGTAAATGTAAACAGATAAAATTACAAAGAACTTCACCTAAACCTCTTAACAAATTAAAAATCATTCCGATATAAGAAATAAGAAAATATATAAGAAATATGGTGATTTATATGGATAAAACGTCAGTAATAGGATTAATACTTGCAATTATTGCAGTTGGAGTTGGTATGACATTAAAAGGTGTGCATCCTTCGAACCTTCTTAACGCACCAGCCCTACTCATCATTATACTCGGGACAATTGCAGCTGTAACAATTGCCTTCCCTACAAATGAGATAAAAAAGGTACCGAAGCTTTTCGGGATTTTATTTAAAGATAAAAAAATCCCTACGATTCAGGAGCTCATCCCACTTTTCTCAGATTGGGCACAAGTTGCACGTAAGGAAGGCTTGTTAGCACTTGAAGCAAAACTTACAGACATCGATGATCCTTTTTTAAAGAACGGTTTACTTATGGCTGTAGATGGCCAAAATGCTGATTTCATTCGTGACGTCATGAGTGAAGAGATTGAAGCAATGGAAGAACGACACCAAGCTAACGCGACTATTTTCTCACAGGCTGGAACGTATGCTCCAACACTTGGAGTTTTGGGTGCAGTAGTTGGATTAATTGCAGCACTATCACATATGGATGATACTGCTGCCTTAGGTGAGGCCATTGCTGCAGCATTTATCGCGACAATGATGGGGATTTTTACAGGCTATGTTATATGGCATCCATTTGCAAATAAGTTAAAACGTAAATCAAAGCAAGAAGTGAAAGTAAAAGAAGTAATGATTGAAGGTGTCTTATCAGTATTAGAAGGACAAGCACCGAAAGCAATTGAACAAAAACTAGCAACATATCTTCCTGTCAGTGAACGAATGAAAATAGAATCTTCCGTTACTGAAGGAGAGAATGTAAATGGCTAGAAAGAAGAAGAAACAACACCATGAGGAGCACATGGATGAATCATGGTTAGTTCCTTATGCAGATATTTTAACACTTCTCCTTGCATTATTTATTGTGTTATTTGCGGCAAGTAATGTTGATGCACAAAAATTCCAAGCGATTGCTCAAGCATTTAATCAAAGCTTTACCGGTGGAACAGGCGTACTAGAATTCCCTAGTCCAACACCTAGTGGAGAAATGGAACAGCTTGATGTACAGAAGGAAAAGTCCAATGAAGAAAAAGAAGAAGAACAAAGAAAAATGGAACAAGAAAAATTAGAACAAATTCAAGAAAAAATTAATGACTATATCGTTGCTAATAATCTCGGATCTGAATTAAAAACAACGTTAACTGATGAAGGTTTGCTCGTAACAATCTTAAATGATATCTTTTTTGACTCAGGTAGTGCTGAAATACGTGAGAAGGATAAACAACTTGCAAGAGAAATGTCAGAATTACTTGTAATGAAACCACCTCGGAATATTATCGTTAGCGGTCATACGGACAATATTCCAATCAATAATTCATCTTATGACTCCAACTGGCATCTTAGTGTCATGCGTGCAGTTAACTTTATGAAAATCTTATCAGAAAATGGTTCACTAGATGCAAAAGCCTTTAGTGCTAAAGGATATGGTGAATTTAAACCAGTCGCTTCTAATGACTCAAAAGAAGGCAGACAAAAAAATCGACGTGTAGAGGTATTAATTCTACCTAATGAACTGAAGTAACAAAAAACTCTTCCATGAATGTGTTAATGGAAGAGTTTTTTATATTGTTTTTAATGTATAAACCTTGTGCGTTTAATCGTTACTTACTTATGTTGTCCCTATGCTCAACTTTAACTTTGTTTAGTGTGAGGTGTTCAACTAACTGTCTGTTGTTACTCAGGTTCCGTCACGGTTGTTTACACTCATTCACGTTCTTACTTTTTTTCTAAGAGATCACTAGCATGATATCCAATTTTTTTAAGTAAGTGTATTGCTTCTTTTTTTTCATCATCTGATAATATGCCAACAATCTCGTTGATACGTTCCCCATGCGGTGGGAAGATTTCCTCAATTAACGCTTTGCCTTGCTCAGTTATTTGAGCATGTGTCACTCTACGGTCTTTTGGACATGCTCGTCTTGCTAGTAACCCCTTTTGCTCAAGCTTGTCTACTACGTACGTAATACTACCACTAGCAAGCAATATTTTTTCACCAATTTGTTGGAGGGGTTGGTCACCCTTATGGTATAGTAACTCCAATACAGCAAATTCTGTCGGATTCAGCTTAAACGTAGAAATATGTTTATTAACCACATCTGATACTGCACGATGTGCCCTTGATAAGACGATAAACAATTTCAATGATTCTTCTATATGTTTCTCTTTTTCCATTTCACTCAGCCCTTTGAAGAAATATCTTGAATTCAAAATAATTTTAATACAATATATAATAGTAGATCGATGTATATTCGTCAAGTGAGATACACCTACTGCTAATATTTTACACAATGTTTTCATCTGAAACAATACTTCTAGAATGGGCGTTTACTATCATATAATTAGTTTATCCTATTTATAACTACATTGTTTCTTACATGATTTTACCTAACCTTTATTTAGGATTATTTATGTGAATATTCACCATTATAAAGTTATCGTTTTAGATATTGTCAAATCTAGTCCTTTTAGCTATCGCATTGTGAGGTGTGCATTGAACACTACACCGACACACTACACTTTATCACATTAAAGTGACGGGGGACTGTCCCCATAATGAATGGACATAGTACAATTTTGTTCATTCAGATATACTATAATAGCACCTAGTTTTTTTCTAAGCTTATTTTTTATTTAAAAAGGAGCCATATTACATGTCTGAAGTTTTAATAGGGAGTATTTTATCGGCATTATCAACAGGTTTAGGAGCCCTTCCTATTCTTTTCCTTCAAGGTTCCATCACCCATAGGTGGAGGGATATATTACTTGCTTTTACAGCTGGTATTATGATGACTGCTGCCATGTTAGGTCTAATACCAGAATCTTTAAAATACGGAGGGATTGTTGAAGTATCTATCGGTTTATTTTTAGGTGTGCTTATTTTAACGACACTCGAAAAGGCGATTCCACATATAGATTTAGAGCATTCTAAAAGCGGTATTAAATTCGATGAGAAAGCGTTGTTAATTATTGCAGCAATTACATTGCATAACATTCCTGAAGGTTTATCAGTTGGTGTAAGTTATGCATCAACGATAAGTGATACAGGTAATTTAATTGCCTTTGCAATAGGACTCCAAAATGCACCAGAAGGTTTTTTAGTTGCACTTTTTCTCATCAATCAAAGCATTAGTAAATGGAAAGCTTTTATTATTGCAACTGCTACTGGTGCCGTAGAAATCGTTGCTTCATTACTCGGATTTTATTTAACAAGCTTTATTGAATTTTTAGTACCTTACGGATTAGCGTTCGCAGCTGGAGCGATGTTGTTTATCATTTATAAAGAACTTATACCTGAAAGCCATGGTGACGGTAATGAAAGGAATGCTACTTATTCCTTTATTATCGGTATTTTGTTTATGGTTATTTTAATCAACAGTTTTTAATAAAGGCTGTTTAAATAAACATGATTGTTTTCATCTATTAGTTGTCTTTAGTCAATTCTAGTGAGAAATTTGCAATAACTTCTCCCTCTAGTGATGGACATTATCCTAGAGGGAAAATAGTAAAATTATTAACCGTAGCAGGTTGTCCATCTTTTAAGAAAAAAATCATAAAGTCCATCCTTACATTCTTCTTCTTTTAAAAGTTTTTCGTATATATTTAATAAATAATCTAAGTCTTGACTTACTTTTACTGTTATTTGGCTTGTTAGACCTTCCTTTCTAGCTGTTTCAATCATTTCTTGTCTCTTGACCTGGATTAACTCGAAAAGCTTACTACTTAATCGCTCGTTTTTCATCGGGTTTCCTCCTCTCAATCGATCATAGAGAATAATTGCAACTTCCAAAAAATCCATCACTGCTTGTTAATTAATGTTTTCCCCAATAATCAGAAACAAAACATTTCACTCTTTTACTAAGTGATCAATTTTTTCAATAGCAGCGACCCTAAATTCCCTACTTTCTAATTTTTCAACAATCTGCGCCAATTTACTTTCTGTAACATCACTAGATATATTAAGGATAATTCTCCTTAAATATTTATCCCCGTTGTCTAGTGTTAATAAACCTTCAATATTCACATCCTTCACTGCTGTTACCAAATCTTTCAAGGCACCTTTATGCTCCTTTGTTCCGATTGTTAAAACGTATCCTCCTGTCCTCATTCCAAATGAGTCTTCAAGGACATCCATTACATTTGCATGTGTAATAATCCCGGAAAATTCCTGCTTATCATTTAGTACTGCTAAAAATGGTAAACGTCTGATACTAATAAACGTTTTAAAAAATGAATCATTTTCATATATAAACGCATCATGATTGGTGATAAGTGGTTTTATCGAATCATTGTCTTGTCCCTTATTTTCAAAATAGTGTTCAAGGAGGTGTACTTTATAAATTAGTCCAATAAATTTTGTGCCATCGTTTTCAAGTACTGGCACCGAGCGATAGCCGGTTGTATTTAAAAAATCATATGCCTGTTTAACAGTAAATTGACTGTCACAGTATTTAACGTCCTTCTTCTTCACAAAGTGGTATCTAACTTTCATCCTGATATCCTCCTATCTAATACAATATTGTTAGGGTATGGAAGAAACGAACGATTCATGTATCGTATTTATAGAGCTTATTTTTAAGTATTGATATGAGTACAATAATCTTAGGCTGATTTCGTAAACAGTGTTGCTTTTAACTGAGTTGTAGTTTAGGGTTTGTCTCCTCTTGCAGTAATCACGGGTAGCGGGTGGGTGGTGAGCTTCATAGCTCCAAACGGCACGAACAAGCAAACTTCAGGTCATCTCCCTATGATAACTAATCATCGATTCCCCATACGGCTCATCGTGATTCCTTTGGTCTTAGTCGATGCCCGTCTCTAGTTTGTACGTCGATGGGCAAGCCGCCTACGCTTTTCGATTTCCTCGGCGTAAATGCCTGCAGGGTATCACCTCTCCCACGTATCCGGCAGGAGT
The DNA here is from genome assembly GCF_030813355.1 of Metabacillus malikii. Lineage (GTDB taxonomy): Bacteria > Bacillota > Bacilli > Bacillales > Bacillaceae > Metabacillus > Metabacillus malikii. The sequence goes on along the minus strand of NZ_JAUSUD010000002.1, from coordinate 252,079 downwards.
CTCGCACTTATGCTACAACAAACCCTTAAAAAAGGTTAGTGCAAAAAGCCACAATTCTTTTATTTTAGAAAAGAGCCTAATCTAATTAACAGTTTCAACCTACGAAAGGCCAGAAATGTTCAGGATATATTGGGTTATATTCTATTGTGTCTAGAGAGTATAAATGATTTGAGGAACGTTGGAATGGAGGTATCATACTAAAAAAGTTTTACACTTGATATTGACAGTTTACTCGATTCATTGGTATTATGCTAAACAAGTAATCTATTAAAAAAATACATAACTAATTAATTTTATAATTATTATCTCTTATCAAGAGTTGGCAGAGGGACTTGGCCCGATGATGCCGCAGCAACCGACTATATTGTGTTCCGTACGGACTCACAGTTTAATGAGCACGGTGCTAATTCCATCAGAAGATTTTCTTTCTGAAAGATGAGAGGTTAGAAGCGACGACTTCAAGCCTCTTTCAAATCGAAAGAGGCTTTTTATTACTTTATCTTTATCATTTATCGTCAATATTATGCAGCTAACATATTCATTTTGGAGGGTTATAATGACTACAAAAAGAAAACAAAACTATTCAAGACTAACAGAAACTGAAGTCATTACATTAGCGAGACGGCTACAATTTTTTGAGGAAAATTGTCAATTAAGCTGTGTGAAAATTGAAGAAAACAACATACATATCGTCTTTAAACTCAATGATACTATTTCTGATACTTCAATCATAGTTCAACAAACATACAATAAAGACCATAAGAAAAGTGCTCAATTCTTTTTCGAGCAATTTCCAAAAATATTCTACTATGATGAAGTACAAGGTATTACTGTGATTGAGAATACTCCAATACTGCACTTCGTTTAATCTATATGAGTGTTTTCCGTACAAAATAATAACGAGGGTAACTCAGGAGGCTTTAGAACCATACCTAACGAATTACCCTCAATCCATAATCTTCACTTCCATTTTTCAAGTATACTTTGCTTTTCCTTTTCAGAAATAATCTGAAGCTTGGAAAATAAGGAAGTATAAAAATAAAGTTTTTTCGGTCTTTTTTTAACGCACATATATGCTTGCCCCCTTCTTTACCAGACTCAACTTTCTTTCCTTACTCAAATTATATGTAGTTAAGTCAAGTATGTGACAAGGCATTAGCTGTGTCTTAACTAATAGCTGATTTTACAATTTTTCAAATAATATAAATTTGACACATAGATGTACGTCAAATAAAGTACTGCTACCCTATTCGAAATCTTTATTAGACTATTGTTGATATATCGGTAGCGATATATGGAAGGTCGTTCCTACACCTTCTTCACTTTCAACTTCAACTATGCCTCTATGCTCTTCAATTATTTTATAGCTCACCATCAACCCTAAGCCTGTACCTCTTTCCTTAGTCGTATAGAAAGGCTGTCCAAGTCTTTTTATTTTATCCTCTGATATACCTGTCCCCCTATCCTTAATTGAAACTGTCACATATTCAGCATCCTTTTGGTATATATGAACGTTTACTTTACCACCATTAGGCATGACTTCGATTGCATTTTTTAATACGTTTATGAATACTTGTTTTAATTGATTTGGCTCACAGAAAATTAACGGTAAGCTTTGTTCGACTTGTAGTTCAATTTGTACATTTACTAAAATAGCTTGTGCACTTAGTAAATCAATTGTATCACTCATCACTTTACTAATATCAATTTTTAAATATTCAATTGCTTGCGGACGGGCGAGAATTAAAAATTCTGTAATGATTGATTCAATTCTGCTTAATTCAGAAGTAATGACATTAAAATACATTGAATAATCTGTCTTAATACTGTCTTCTAGTAATTGAATAAAACCTTTTAAAGATGTCATTGGATTACGTATTTCATGTGCAATTCCAGCTGCTAGCTCCCCAACTACATTTAGTGTATCGGATTTTCTAAGTTGTTCTTCTAATTCCCTTTTTTCGGTCACATCTCGAAAAATGGCCAAATTCATATTTTCATTGATATTATTTTTCACTGTAAATTCAAGTATTTTTTCTTCATTATTTTGGAATGTGTAAGTAATTTCTTGAATATCACGGTCATTTTTAGCTTCTGTACTCCCATTCTCCCGACACTGTGCATGCAGTAAATCATAGAGATTAAACGTTGCTAAATTACTCGATTCAATATGAAAGATTTGTTGAGCTGTTGGATTTGCATCAATAATTTCGTACTCATTATTAAATAAAACGATTCCATCCATAGCCCCATTAAATACTTTTCTAAACCTTTGCTCACTTTCTCTAAGTACTTTCTCCATGCGTTTTCTCTCACTCACATTGCGAAAGATTGTCAAATGTTGTCCATCTAATATGTCCATTTTTGAAGTGAATTCAAGTTCTTTATTTTGACCATTTGGCATATGAAACAAAAGTTCTGCCCTTATTGCTCCTGTTTTCATATATTCGGTTTTTACTATTTTGTAGATATCTGACTTCCGGTCGATAAAGTCTAATATATTTTGATTTACTAATTCTTCCTCAGAAAGCTCAAACGTTCTACTAGCAGCCTGATTTGCCTTTAAAATTTGTCCATCTTTTCCCCAAATGACAATGGCATCAATTGCATTTTCAAATACTTCTCGAAATCTTTCTTCACTTTTAAATAGTTTTATTTCCATCGAACGTTTTTCGGTAATATCTCTCATAATCGCCATGTAAAATCCGTTCAGAATATTTGAGGTTGTCGTAAATTCGAATATTTTCTTTGAGCCATTTTTCAATTGAACCGGCAATTCACCTGTCGCATTTCCATGCATACTCAAGGCAGTCCATAGTTTTTCAAGCTTATGTTTTTCTTGGCATTCTACAAAATCACCAAGGACATATGTATTTAATCGTGATTTGTCGATTTCAAAGCTTACACAAAACGATTCATTCGCATCAATAAATAGACCATGCTGGTCGAAAATAACGATACCATCAACTGCACGATGAAATAAATCTTTAAAAAGCTGCTCATTAATCGACCGTTCCCTTTCAAGCATCTTTCGAAATGAAATATCTTTTATCATTGCAAGATTATATTCCTTAACTACATGACGTCGTAGTGACATTTCCATATACTTTACTTGCCCATTGTCTAATTGGATCACAAATTCTTTACGATACGTCTTTTGATTTGGCTCTTCTGTTAGGACAAGTTGAAGATCATTTTCCGGTTTTAAAGACAGAAAATCAATTAAGTTGCGATTACATAAATCTGATTTCGTTAATTGAAACATTTTACATGCAGCAGAATTTACTTCAATAAAATTAAACTTTTGGTCGAATATAGCAACAGCATCAAGTGCATCTTCAATGATATATTCATGTTGCATTAATTTTGATTTTAAGAATTTATTCTCTTCTTCTAATAATGCGATTTTATCTTTTAACGGTACGATTTCGTTTTCCTCCATCGTTTCCTTCAAACCTTTCACCCCTACTAACCTAATATGCTCTCTCTCATATTCTCTCAAGACTAGTCATTGTCCTTCACCAATCTACAAATTGTTTCGAAAAATACGTCATTGTATCGAAATTCACTACGAAAGTCCTAGTGTCATGCAAAACTTACGACACATCTACAAATTTTAATAATAGGATCTTTTCAATTGTTGATTTAAGCAAACTTTATCAAGGGTAGGTTGGATCGTAAATGAGAGAATTCTGCGAAAGATGTGAGGGAAAGGTGAGAGCCCGCAAAAAGCGAGTACTACAAGAAAAGACCAACCCGTAAAACCAACTAATTATTAAAGCAACAATAATTGCAAAAACAGCCTAATAACAAAACTTACAAGCTTGTTACATTTAAGTGTCGTCCCTTACAAATAAATAATTTTATCCGAATAATGTTTAGTAACAACAGTAAAAAGGTATATCCATACTATCTTTCTGATTTTATTACTTCTACGAGAAAGGTGAGACCATGAAAAATCGTGATAGTTATTTTGATAATGCAAAGTTTTTTTTAATTCTTTTAGTTGTCTTTGGACATTTGATTCGATCCTATATCGATGACAATGATTTTATAATGAATGTATATAAATTTGTCTACACTTTTCATATGCCAGCCTTCATATTAATTTCAGGCTATTTTGCAAAAGGGTTTAGAAAAAAAGGGTACTTGGAAAAAATTTCGAAGAAGTTGATTTTACCTTATTTAATTTTTCAAGGTATCTACTCAGTCTATTACTATATCATTCGAGATCAGCAAACACTTCTATTAAATCCTTTCGACCCGCATTGGTCATTATGGTTTTTAGTCAGTTTATTTTGTTGGAATATTTTATTATTCTTCTTCACCAAATTGCATCCCGTATGGGCAATATCTCTTGCGTTTGCAATTGGACTAATAGCTGGTTACTTCGAGGTAATTAGTAACTATTTAAGTCTATCGAGAACCTTTGTATTTTTTCCAATTTTTTTAATCGGCTATTATTTATCTCGTGATCATTTTCAAGCGTTACAAAAACCTAAAATGAAAGGCCTGGCTATCTCACTATTTGTCATAACATTTATCTCTTATTTTTATATAGATTTTCAATATGAGTGGCTTTTTGGTTCGAAACCATATTCGCACTTCGGTCATGTTACGATTATGAGTTCAATCATACGTTTAGGATTTTATAGTATAACGCTCATTACATCATTAAGCTTTTTATCTCTCATACCAAAATCATATCGTTTCTTCACTGAATGGGGTACGAGAACATTCTATGTCTATTTATTACATGGCTTTATCATTCAATATTTACGAAATAGTGAATGGCTAGACTTTATGAAAGATTATCAAAGCATGACATTATTAATAATCTTATCTATTTTTATGACGGCCATTCTTTCTACTACAGTAGTTAAGGCCCTTACACAGCCACTCATTGAGCTTCGAACGTCAACTATTCATCACTATTTGAAAAGTGTTTCAAAATCATAAAGTAAAAGGGTCTATCCAAGAATATATTTCTTTAGATAGGCCCTTTTCATTATTTGTCTTCAAAATGACTTTCCCATACATGAACCTAACGAAGTGGGATATTAGGAGTGGGTATCAGCCTAAAATTAAACAATGAGTACTATTAATAGTTGGTATCACAAGAAATAACTAAAACCAGTTTTAACACTCGTTAAAACATCTATACTATTGAAAAGACGATACGTAATGAAATATGGTAAAATAAATAATTGATTACAACTTTAAGTCTGACAAAAATCTATTAGAAGTGGTGTACAAGACATGAAAACAGTTTTATCAACATTAAATGCTAAATACATTCATACAAGCCTTTCAATTCGATATTTAAAGGCTTATGCAGCTCCAGAATATATGATAGAGCTTGCAGAGTATACAATTAAGGACCCATCAATGAATATCGTAACAGATTTATATACAAAAAAACCCGAAATCATCGGCTTTAGCTGTTATATATGGAACATTGAAGAAACGATTAAAGTAATTAAAATGCTAAAAAAAATAAACCCTTCGATCCAAATTGTTTTAGGGGGGCCAGAGGTTACTTATGATACAAAGGAATGGATGGAAAAAATTCCAGAGGTAGATTTTATCATTATCGGTGAAGGCGAGCAATCATTTAAACAATTGCTAGATGAGTTACACGGAGAGAATAATTTTCGTGACATTGCTGGTATCGCGTACCGTGAAAACGACCGTATTAAAATTAATTTGCAACAGAATAAGCTTGATTTAAAAACTTTGCCTTCCCCATTTCGGTTTGAGGAAGATATTCCACATCTTTCTAAACGAGTTACCTATATTGAAACGAGTCGCGGCTGCCCATTTAGCTGTCAATTTTGCCTTTCGTCTATTGAAGTCGGCGTACGCTATTTTGACCGTGAAAAAATTAAAGATGATATCCGATATTTAATGGAAAATGGCGCAAAAACGATAAAATTTGTGGATCGAACGTTTAATATTAGTCGTAGCTATGCGATGGAGATGTTTCAATTCCTCATAGACGAGCATAAACCAGGTGTCGTTTTTCAATTTGAAATTACTGCAGATATTATGCGGCCTGAAGTCATCCAATTTTTAAATGATCATGCACCTAAAGGGCTATTCCGTTTTGAGATTGGCGTTCAATCAACGAATGATACGACAAATGAGCTCGTGATGCGGAGACAAAATTTTAGCAAACTAACGAGAACGGTAACGATGGTAAAAGAAGGAAACAAGATTGACCAGCATCTGGACTTAATTGCCGGATTACCTGAGGAGGATTATCACTCATTTAAGAAAACGTTTAATGACGTCTTCGAGTTACGTCCCGAAGAACTTCAATTAGGATTTCTAAAAATGCTAAGAGGGACCGGACTTCGTTTACGTGCTGAAGATCATGGTTACGTATTTATGGATCATTCACCATACGAAATATTAAAAAATGACGTACTTTCCTTTGAGGATATGATAAAAATTAAACAAGTAGAAGATGTTCTCGAAAAATACTGGAATGACCATCGCATGGATGCAACAATTGAATATTTAGTTTCACATGTTTTTGCAACACCGTTTGACTTTTTCCAAGACTTTGGGACATATTGGGATGAGAAAGGTTGGACAAGAATCGGGCATCAGCTCGAAGACCTATATAAACATCTTTACGAGTTTTTACAAGAAGAACGAAATGATGATTTACGTGTTGTTAGTGGCTTTATGAAATATGATTATTTACGCAATCAAAAATATAAACCACGAAAGCCTTGGTGGGATGACTCACTATCAAAAGAAGAACGCAGTACGGTCTATCATACACTTTTACAAAATCCATTGATTTTAGGTAAGGATTTTGCCAAGTTGGGACTTACCGAGAAAGACTTATTTAAACATACTGTAATAGAAAAAATACCATTCCAAGTGGGTCATTATTTAGACTCGGGCCAAATGATTGAGGAGGATTCAATTATCCTTGTATACTATAATCAGATAAAGGCAGAAACTTCTGTTTTCACAGCACTTACAAAAGATGTAAAAAATAAAGTGGGTTAAGAGGGTGAAGGATCACCCTCTTTTTTATGTTATTTATATTATGTTACTTACGTTTCTTCTTTTCTTGTTTCTGTTTAGATTTGTTAGATTCTAACACATCATAAATTTGGGCTGCATTTACATCGCCCATTTCCTGTCCAAATTCTTCCTGTAATATTTCCTTTGGCATTGGTTTTTTATGATTTTGCATCTCTTTACTTTTCTTATTTTTTTTCGCCATTGTCATTACTTCCCTTGCTTTCCTTTTTTAGAGTTACGATTAGCACCCTTCATTGGGTCTTGGTCATCATTAATTTCATATGCTTCACTTTCAGGAAGACTTTCAGTTGGTGTGAAATTATGTTTAATCGCTTGGTTTCTAGCTGCTTTTCTTTTCATCTGGTGTCCCCCTAACTTTTTCATTTGATACAAAATTAATTTCCCCATTTGAATACCCATTAATTCGAGGTAGGTTTAGGAAGTCGGAAATACATCGATTTTATTTAACCGGTGCTGACTGAAAATGCTATCTACGGTAATATAGAAGGGTCTTTTTTACCACTGTAAACGGAAATTCAGTTTTATGGGGAAATACATTGAGTTTATTTAACCGATGGTGACTGAAAATGCTAACTAAGGTTAAATAGAAGTGTCCTTTTTACCGCTGTAAACGGAAATTCAGTTTTATGGAGAAATAGATTGAGTTTAATGAACCGGTGCTGACTGAAAATGCTATCTACGGTAATATAGAAGGATCCTTTTTTACCGCTGTAGACGGAAATTCGGTTCTTTAGGATAATACATGTGCCTATTTAACCGTTAAAGAGAGAAAATGCTATCACAAAGAATTTAAAAATACAATGCACATAAAAAAGAATGACAAAAAAGTATTCCCCCACCACAACATACAAACTTTTGGAGGAATTACCCTTTTTAGTCACTCATCTTTAAATTTATTCAGTTCCTGTAAATGTTTTAAACACTTGTTTTACTTTTGGAACGACATGATGACTACCACCTCTACCCTTTACATCTTCAACCATCATCGCGATTAAAAGGGATGGGTCATTCGTATTTACGGCTACAAACCACCCATTTTCCGTGCCTGACTCATCACTTTTCGATTGTTTTAGTTCAGCCGTACCAGTTTTACCAGCTAATTGTATCCCCTTAACAACTGGTTCGTAACCTGTTCCATTCGGGTTGTGAACGACTTGTTCTAAATCTCCTAGAATTGTGTTAACATGCTCTGTAGCTATAATGTTTTCTTTCCAGATTGGTGTGTCTTTCTGCTCCGATGTATACTCTAAGAAAGGTTTCACCATGTTCCCTTCATTAATAAAAGTTGTATACGTTGCTGCTAAATGGAATGGACTCATTTGTATTTGTCCTTGTCCATATCCAGAATCCGCCAACAGTTGTTCGTTTGTTAATGCTTCACTCGAAATAGTCGACTTGCTTATCGGAAATGGGAAATCAATTTCCTCCTCAAATCCAAACGATTTTAACCCGTCTGGAAACTTTTGATTACCTATATCTAGGGCGAGCATAGCGAAATAGATATTGTCTGAATAAAGCAGCGCATTTTGAAGATTGACATTCTCAACACTTTCAGAAACACGAGTGATTGAATAATTACCCCAACTATCATCTTTTTTCCATGTTTTACCTTTTATTACTTTTACATCTTCAGCAGATATTGTGGCTGTTTCCAACCCTATCGCTGCTGTTAGTGGTTTTAGCGATGATCCTGGTGAGAAAGTTTTATTAAACCTTGCCATCAGCGGCCTTTGAGGATTATTTGCTAAATCATTGTATTTTTCAGATGACATACCTAGTATAAAATCATTAGGATTATATGATGGACTGCTTACCATTGCTAATGTTTCACCAGTTTTTGGATGGAGCGCAACAGCTGTACCAGCATCACCGTTAATCTGGTCATAGAGCGCTTTTTGGATATCACTATTTATTGTTATTTTGATATCTTCACCGTTCACTGGATCCTTTTGTGCAATAACTTCGTTTGAGCCATCCACATAAATCGTATAGCCATCCTTGCCCTTTAATCTCTCTTCATATACTTGTTCAAGGCCCGCTTTTCCGACCAATGAATTTGTATGATAGCCTTTATCCTTTAGTTCCTCTAGCTGTTCTGCAGTTATGCTTCCAATATAACCTGTTAAATGTGCTGCTGCCTCGCCAAGTGGATAAACTCTAGCATCAACATCCTTTTTCTGAATCGAAGGTAGTGCCATTACTTTTTCATACAATTCTATGTTTGTCGGGTCAATTCTTTTAATAGGAACAAATAAATCCGGCTTGACCCATGACCTAGATAATTCCCCTTCTATTTCCTCTACACTAAGATTAAGTAGTTTTGATAATTCAGTTAATGTCTCGTCACGATCCTCCGGTAAATCTTGTGGTACTATCCCAATTTCGTATGCCGTTCCATTTATTGCTAACCCTTTATTATTTTGGTCAAATATTTGTCCCCTTATTGCCGGTATACTTGATACCTTCACTTCTTGGTCTTCCTCAAGTTGTGGAAAAATCATTGAGGGTTCCCATGTGATATACCAATTTTCCTCATCATCTCTATTTTCCTTGACAAGTTGTGTTTCCTCTTCAAAATTCACTTCACCAGCAACAGTTTCCATTGATAAAGAAAACGTGTAGATAACTTCTTTTAAATCATCTTGGTCCTTTTCCTCTGCAGGCTTTTTAAATGTTATTTTTACGTTTTTCGCAGAAATACCATCATATATAGCTTGATAACGACCAATAAAATCCTCTTTCGTAATTGATTCCTTCGTATTTGATGATAACAATTCATACATCTCATCATATTTTTGATCATTCCATAATTCTATGTATTCACTAAATCTTTCTGAAGCGGTTGGTTTGTTAGAACAGGCACTAAGAATAATGATAGAGATAACAATTATAAGACCAAATAGATACTTTTTCACTTTACTCCCTCCTTACATTTTGTACCATGAAAATTATAACACATTCCTATAAAGTTTAAGTTAAATAATGTCTGTCCCCTCAAAGTCAAAACCTTGTTCGATTAAAAATTTGCTTGAGGGGGTCAGATTTTTCGAGTCAACCTTTTTAATTAACCAATAATGACTCTCTCTTTAGGAAAGTGGAAGTTATCTTTCCGTTCCTTTGTGCCAATTAAGAAAAGGAATGTTAAGATTCCAATTCTTCCGATAAACATTAGAATCATTATCACAATTTTTCCAATCACACTTAAGTCAGGAGTTATCCCCATCGATAGGCCAGTTGTACCGAATGCAGAACAAACTTCAAATAAAATTTCAGTAAACGTAAACGGTTCTGTAATTGTTAGTATAACAACCGAAAAGAAACAGATAAGCACCGCCATCATTGTTACAACAACCGATTTCATTAAATCTTCTTCATGTAATTCGCGCTTAAAGATTTTAATTGATTTATTTCCTCGAGCGAAATGAAATAGAAATAAAAGATTTAAGGCAAATGTTGTAGTACGAATCCCTCCACCAACAGAGCTCGGCGAGGCCCCGATAAACATTAATGCGCACATAATGAGGAGCGTCGTTTCTGAATACAGACTGACATCAAGTGTAGCTAGACCCCCACTTCTTGTTGCGGTTGATTGAAATAAAGAATAAAATAGCGTTTCATGCCAAGACATCCCTTTATAATGTTTTCCTATCTCCAGACATGCAATTAATATTGTTCCTACGATAACTAATAAAAAGAATGTGATTGATGTTATCTTTGTAAACAATGTGAAACGGAATCGTTTATGTTTATTAAATAAAAAATCCTTTACCTCAATGAGTACAGGAAACCCTATCGCTCCTAGAACAATTAAAATCATGACAATAAATTGAACAAAGTAATCATCTTTAAACGGTATTAAAGATTGACCTGTTATATCAAAACCGCCATTTGTAGTTGCACTAACAGATGTAAAAAAACCGTTAAGAAAAGCCTCCTGCCAAGTATCGTAATAATTTAAGAAGTAAAGGCTTAAAATTAACCCTCCTAAACATTCTATTAATAGTATTAGGACAATAATTTGTTTTATTAAGTTAACTGTACCCGACAAGTTAGTCTGGTTTTGGTCAGTCATAATAAGTTGACGTTCCTTCAAGCCAATTTTTTTTCCCATGATTAGCCAAACAAACGTACCGAGCGTCATAATGCCTATTCCTCCAAATTGAAGGATAAACGCCAAAATAAAGATTCCAGGTATGCTAAACGTCTCTGCCGTTTGTACTGTCGTTAGGCCAGTTACGCTTACTGCACTTACTGCTGTAAACAACCTGTCGATAAACGTCCATTCTACTCCAGGTTTATATGCGACAGGTAAGCTTAACAAAATGACTGAGACTGTTACTGCAATGAAGTAATACGAAACAATTAACTGTACAGGTGTTAATGTTTGTAAACGAAGTTTCCATTTATTCATTTTGATTCATTCCAATCTATTGTCTATGAACTTTCCACGCCCTCTATCTTAAAGAAAAAACAGACAAAATTAAAGGTGTTTTTTTAAGTTTATTCTCTTTAATGCTCTTTTCTAAAAGATTGTGGCTTTGCACTAACCTTTTAAAGAGTTTGTTGGGAGCTGATTACGAGAAAATCAAGAAAAATACAACAATGTTCACGAAAACAGCCATTTCAAACAACATTGTTATTATGAAGGTAAATCACTCGATAATAGGTTCGAATAAAAAAGGATGATAATTACTAATGTGCTCACACATTGTAATCATCATCCCAAAATTATTTTGCATACAATCGCTTAATACGTTCATCTAAATCTGGATGAGTGGAGAATAACGACATTCCTTTTTTACTGTTTATCTTTAAAGTAGCTAATGATGTTTGTTCTTCTCTCACACGATTGGTATAGTGTTTTAACGATTCAAGTGCATGAATCATTTTATCTTTACCGGCTAAGTCTGCACCACCGCGGTCTGCGTGGTATTCACGGTAGCGTGAGAATGCGAATACAACTAGGCTACCTAATATAGAAAACACAATTTGGAATAGAATTACTGCAATAAAATGTACAATAGGCGCGATATCCTCACGTACAAATCTTGTTGCGATCCAAGCTGCAATTCTCGCAAAAAACACGACGAATGTATTAACAATCCCTTGTAATAATGTCATTGTCACCATATCACCATTTGCGATATGGGCTACTTCATGAGCAACGACACCTTCAATAGCATCATCATCCATCTCTTGAAGTAAACCTGTTGATACAGCGACAAGTGAGCGTCGTTTCGATGGTCCTGTTGCAAATGCATTAACCTCTGGTGACTGGTAAATTCCTACTTCAGGCATAACAGATAAGCCTGCTGCTCTTGATAATCGATGGACCCTTTCAACTAATTCTCTTTCAACTTGAGATAAACTATCAGATGGTTTTAATATTTTAACTCCCATCATCATTTTTGCCATCCATCGAGATATGGCAAGTGAAACAAACGAGCCAGTAAAACCAACTACTGCACTAAAAATTAGTAAGTTAACTAAATTTAGACTACCATCTAATGATTGATAAGGTGATACATTTAATAAGGATAAAATAATCCCAATTGTAGTCAATACAAGAATATTAGATAAAAGGAAAAGAAATATTCGTTTCGCCATTATTACCTCCAAAATATTTTAAGTTCATATGAACTTATACTATAATAAAAATTATAAAAAGCTTTACAAGAAAAAGCAATGTTTTTTTATATTCTATTACAATTAGGAATCATGATACTTGATTAAAAACTTTTTTCTAAACGATAACTGTTTAACTTTAAGTATCTTTGTTAACATTGTTGCTTTCTCATAGCTGTTGCCTAGTGTTGGGGTACAGCACGAGTACTTAAATAAAAGTGAGGAGTTTTGGTGATGAACCTCCTCACTATGGAGCCAATTTCGGTTTATCTCCACACGTCATTCAATGGTAAAATAACCTAATATGTAAGATTTTTAAACTTTACAGCGGTTGTAAATCTTGACTGACCTAGTTATGCAATTTCTACAAAGTTCAGTATAAAAGCTCCTTTAAAAAGTTGGCAACTCGCTATATATTAGTAATGAAAAAGAAACTGAGGTGTAATAGAAATATGTCATTTCAATTAACTAGGATCGAAATGAGTCATTTATTATATGCATTAAAAGGTGAATCAGAGCACAATCCATTTATTATTTTTAAAAACTTATTAGATGAGAATCATCATAACGATGAGAGAGTTTTACAAATTCTTGCAAAGGTAAAAAAGAAACAGACACAAGAGTTTGGCTTATCTACGAATGAAATTGTTTCCTTAGCTAATTTATGTGAGCTTACTTCCCTTAAATCTACATCTATACAGAATTGGATTAAGAGGGATGTAAAAGAATTAATTGGCCCTCCGGAGTTAGGTAAAAAGTATTCAATTGAACAAACTGCAATGCTATTAATTGTAAAAGACTTAAAGTCAGTCTTTGATTTTGAAAAAATAAGACAACTATTAACTGTTGTATTCAATACTTTATCTGATCGTAGCGATGATTTAATCAGCCCGATTACTTTTTATGAATTATATGCACATGTCTTAGAGACTTTAGAGGGAAACGATACTATATCCATTCTAACACTAGAAACATCCATCATTAATAAAGTAGAGAAATATGCTGAAAGATTCTCGGACTTAACTGTTACCCAGTGGGAGCCGATTCGAAATGTATTAGTATTGACCGTTTTATCAGTTATCGTTTCACATATTCAGTCACGCGCCTATAAGTATTTAAATGAATGTTTTTAGTAGTCTTTTCGTATACATTGTTGCTTTTACATAAAATGACGCTATAGGTTGGTTTCCTCTTGCAGTATTCACTTTCCTCGGGTTGGGTGAGCCTGGATGGCATGAACTAGCAAAATTCAAGTCGTACACATTAAGTCATTCATCGATTTGGCAAGAAATCCGATGGGAGCCTCCAGTTTTCGTGCTCTTCGACGTAAAAGCCCGCCACGTCTAACTTTCCCACGGTCATCAGGAGTACCATACTTCTTTTCAACCAACCCTGTTTTAGTTTGTGTTAAAAGCAATAATCTTTTACAAACGGGCCTTTACCTATACTATTATTATGTTAACTAATCATTACCAGTATAAATAATCGCTTATTTTGAAAAATTATCATTAAGGCTGAGCTACTTTACTTCAAATAAACAGTCAGCTTTATAAAGATTAAGGGGTGTTGTAGATGTCAAGAAGTAGTAATAAATTACTTGTACCGGGGATCGAAGAAGCTCTGGATCAAATTAAATATGAAATTGCTTCAGAATTTGGTGTACAATTAGGGTCTGACACTGTTTCACGTGCTAATGGTTCAGTAGGTGGCGAAATTACAAAGAGACTTGTTGCACAAGCACAATCACAATTGAATGGACAACAAGGTAAATAATTTCCAAACTAAAAAAGCTGATTGTGGTCAGCTTTTTTAGTTCTTATTACTATTACGATCAGGTTTTCCTTTATTGTGTTCAACATCATTAGGCTTATCCTTTTGATAAGCCTTGTTTACTGTCTTATTATTACTCACTTGATTTTCGCGTTTCTCACGTTTATTTTGTTTTTCACGTTGTTTCTCTTGTTCCTTTTTTTGCTTTTGTTGTTGTTTCTGTTGGTGCTTATCTTGCTTATTCATTTTATGTTGTTGTGCCATCGCATTTTGTTTCGCCTTATTTTTTGCTTCATTTAATTTCCTTTTTGTTTCAGTTGCATCCATTTCTTTTTTATTCATATCGTTTTTGTCGGTAGGCTCTGTTGGGCTTATATAATTTGCAGAATGCGACTGTTGTTTTGTATCCTTTTCAGGCTCATTGCCATTATGATTAAACTGTTTTTTTATACTCGTATCTTCTTTTAAAGGTTCTTTTTCTTTTAATTTAATATATTTCCCCATCGATATTCCCTGTTTTTGGGCTTTTTCCCTTGTCTTACGATCAGCTTCAATTGCTTGAACATTCAGCTTTTCTGCTTTATACGAATCTTGAATTTCATCGATATTGGCTTCAAGCTTTTTTTCCACATTTTCATCTTCCTCATTCATGACAGTGGTTATTAATATTTCTTTCTCGGGCTCTACATAACCATTCTTCTTTGACTGTTTAACAATAGCATCGATAATGAATTGAAAATGTTTTTCTTCCCATTCTGGAAGTTTTTCAACTAACTGCTCAGCTTCATTATTTAATGGATCCAGGGAAATAACCCGAAGCTCACTATCAATACCAACTTCAAAACTTGGGTTTATATCGATTGACATATAGGCATAAATTTTTTGTTCTTGAAAAAATGGTAAAAGTGTAAAAATAAATACAATAACTGCAATAGATAATATCCCAAATCGAATATTGGATTTTCTCTTTCTAATATTAAAAAACTTCCCAAGTCTTGTATCAGGGTATGTTGTGGCAGCCTCTTCACTTTCCTCTAAATAAGGAAGGAAGCTAATTTCTTCCCCTAGTTCATATTGACCCTGTTTATTTTGGGTCTTTAAAAATTGCCCATCTGGGGTGAGCAGCGTTACAAAGTCATCATTACATTCTACGACGACCCCTTTTTTCATGGATGGAGCACCCCTTTTATATAATCTTTTAAATAGACGAAATCTCCTGAGAGAATGATAGCCATGGCTATGATGTATTTTCTATTTCTTTCAATTGTCTTTCGGCTTACTTGTACTTTTTCTTCTAATTGTTTTACAGGTAACTGTCTTTTAGTAAATAGATATGCTTTTAAACCATCATCTTCTACTAGCTTGAGTGCAACTTTAATTGCATTTTGTCTAGCATCATAATGTTTCGGTGATTGTTCAATTATTTCCGAGAATGTAATCGAAAAGTTTTCTAAACAGTGATTTAAATATGCAATTTCTTCTCTTCGATGTTCCTGGTCAATCTTCTTTTGATACTCATCTAATGATAGGTCAGCTTCAATTTTACTTTGTGAAAATTCTCCTTCTTCATGTTCCTGTAGTTCTAATCGGACAGAATATGGTGTTCTTGCTTCTTTTCGTATAAAGTCAATTACTTTGCGCTTAATAACTAACTCGGCAAAAGCAAACAACGAACTACCCTTATCAGGAGAGTATTTTTCAATTGCATCATTAAATGCAATTAATCCAATGCTAAATTCATCATCATTTTCACTTATATATCGTTTACAAACAGATGATACCGTTTTTGCAACAAATGGTTTATATTGTTCAATTAAATCGTTTTGTAATTTTTTATCCCCATTTTGAATTGAGAGTACAGTCTCTTCTAGGGTTTGCTTTTTCTTACCTAGTCTAAACATAAGGCTAAGCATCGCTAGGTTCACCTCTGTTTCCCCATATTACCTTGTCTATAATAGACTATATACAATAGGGAGTGCAAAGGAAGAATTATGTAGCAATCTTTCTTATTTTCTACGAAATAACGACAATTGTTACAAAAATTCATACCAAAGTCCTATAACTTTTGAAATAAATTACGATGACAAACTCTAACTAGTTACCTTCATATTCCAGCCTGTTTACTCATTGTTAGCGCATGCCCCCTATCTAATTAACGAAGTTATTTTCTTATTCAATTACATGATTACGTTTCAACACAAATTCTTAAGGGTGTTCTATTGAAAATTTTCGCACATGATAAAGATGATTCATTTGACCTAACATTTGTTACACATTTGATATAAATCCATATGACAAAAAAACTGCACATTAATGATTGCAGTAATCATTAGTGTGCAGCAAATCTATAGCATATTAATTTTTAGAAACATCACAAGTTATTTATTGATTTTCTACCTTTTTAAGCTCTGTAGGCACTTCCTCGACCTCTTGTTCTTCTTTTGATAAAAACCATCCGCCTATTGCAATAGCCGCTAATACGATCCAGAAAATTAATTTCCATGTTGCTGACTCAATGAAGTGCTTAGAAATCAAGTCAATATCAGGATGTGCTAACGTATATAAGGCAAGTTTTACACCAACCCAACCTACAATCATAAATGCTGCCGTTTCTAAGTTCGGCTTCTTTTTTAATAGCTTTACAAAATAAGTTGCGGCAAATCTCATAATAATCACACCGATTATACCACCAGCAAGGATAACAAGAAATTGTCCTCCATCAAGTCCACCAATGGTAGGTAAAGTTGTTGCTGGTAGTGTCACTGCTAACGCTACTGCAGCTAGAATAGAATCAACCGCAAAAGCTAAATCTGCTACCTCTACTTTTAATACAGTCACCCAAAAACCTGATTCTTTTTTTACCTTTTTCGTATGTTCAGATTGCTTCAATACAAATTTTTTCAGAAGATGATTTATTGAAATATAAAGCAGATAAATTGCACCGATAGCCTGAAGCTGCCATACATTTACTAAGAACGATATAATAAATAACGCACCTAGACGTAGTATAACCGCTCCTGCTAATCCATAGAATAAAGCCTTTTTCCGTTTTTCCTCAGGTAAGTGCTTAACCATAACAGCCATAACCAGCGCGTTATCAGCTGCTAAAATCCCCTCAAGACCGATTAGCACTAATAATACCCATCCATACTCGAGCAAAAGTGTTACATCCATTTTATCTCCTCCTATGCTTGTCATCATCCTTCAAGACCATCGCAAGCAGTTGGACAAAATAAAAATAGACCTTTGCCTACGATGGCAAAGGTCTTGCTGAGCATGATTTAACCGTTCGTCATGCCAACAAAGCCGATGGAGGTAAATCCATGAAATGACGACTTTGTTTTCAAGGTTTCCCTTGAACGCTACTCCCCTTTGAAAGAAGAATATGAAGTTACTTTAATGATATAGTGTTACTTCCATCATTGTCAACAAATTTATTTTTGTCTTTTTCTAGATTTAGTGATTAATTTGTAAAGAATAAAGATAACTAGGACTCCTATACCAATCGGAAGCAAATATGTATTCGCTAATTCGCCGACATCCTTCCATCTGTCACCAAGCTTATATCCTAAAAAAACATATAGAAAAGTGATTGGTAGCATCGCTGCAAAAGTATAAATAGAAAAACTCCAAACATTCATCTTCGCCATCCCACAAGGAATAGAAATCAATGTCCGTACACCAGGAAGAAATCTCGCAGTAAAAGCAACCATTCCTCCATTTTTCGCAAAAAATTCATCAGCTTTATTTAGCTTTTCTTCATTAATAAAAAAATACTTACCGTATTTCAAAATGAATGGTCTGCCACCGTATCTTCCTAAAGCATAAAGTGTTAAAGGGCCAAAAGTTCCTCCGACAGTACCTGCTAATACAGTCCCCCACAATGTCATGTCACCTTCATATACCCAATAGCCTGCTAGTGGCAACACAACTTCGGCTGGTACAAACTCAATCGTTAATGCGAGCATAATACCAAAGTATGACAATTCTTTAAAATTTTCAACAATCGATAAAATAAACTCTTCCAAATTTAATCACCTATTTTCATTCAAAAAGTTCTACAATCTAATATATTACACATATTCATGTATACAGACAACCATTGTTTTTTAGGAGGTATATGAATATGGATTGGCTTCAAGCATTTATTTTAGGGATAATTCAAGGTTTGACAGAATTCATTCCGATTAGCAGTACAGGTCATCTCTATCTTGGAAGAGCATTTTTTGGTTTGGAAGAAGCTGGGTTATTCCTAGATACAATGTTACATATTGGTACACTTATAGCTCTAGTTGTTTTTTATAAAGATATTATCATTTCAATGTTAAAAAAACCTTTTAGTAGAATAACTCTTTTACTAGTTATCGGAACAATACCAGCTGTGATAGCAGGCTTATTATTTAATGATTTTTTTGAAGAAATTTCGAAAACTGGTGTCACAATTGGATGGGAGTTTTTGATAACTGGATTATTCTTATGGTTTGCAGACACAATAAAAAATGGTGCTAAAAAGATGGAAGACATCTCGATATTTGACTCTTTCTTTATCGGTAGCTTTCAGGCTTTGGCAATATTTCCTGCCATTTCACGTTCGGGCATGACCATTGTAGGTGCTCTTATTCGGAAAATGGACAAAGAGGCTGCTGCTTATTTTTCCTTTTTACTATCAATACCTGCAATTTGTGGGGGGGTCATTTTTCAACTGAAAGACGTGATGACTGGGAATGTTCCGCAAATTAGTTTAGCATCCATGCTTGTTGCAACACTTGCTTCAGCATTTTTTGGATACTTAGCAGTTCGGTTTATGATTTCTTTTATTAAGAAGCAATCATTAAAAATCTTCGCTGTATACGTATGGATATTAGGTATCATAATTCTTGTGATGCAGAACATATAGTCGTCTAGGGAATATTTGGTGGCCTTCCCCATACATGTATGACTTGAATCAAACAAAAGCTAATCTTAAAACAAAAGAAAGTAGGGAAGCCATCGATGCATACAATGTGGAAAGGCTCGATTAGCTTTGGACTAGTCAATATACCGATTAAGCTATATGCAGCAACCGAAGACAAAGATATCAAATTAAGAACTCTCCATAAAAAATGCCATTCACCTATTCAATATGAAAAAAAATGTCCAAATTGTGAAGAAGAAGTGAAGCAGGACGAGATTGTAAAGGGTTATGAATATGTGAAAGGAAAATATGTCGTGTTGACCGATGATGAGCTTCAAGAACTAAAAGAAGAGCATGAAGACAAGACCGTCGAAATTATTGACTTTGTCAAAATGGAGGATATCGACCCAATTTATTTCAGCCGTTCTTATTTCATTGGACCTGGAGAAAATGGTGCAAAGGCGTATGGATTACTTCGTGAAGCTTTAAAGCAGTCAGGAAAAATCGGAGTTGCCGAAATTACGATCCGATCTAAACAGCAGCTCGCTATGGTACGAGTTTATGAAAACTGTATTGTCATGGAAACTGTTCATTACCCAGATGAAGTTAGAAATGTGAAAGAAGTACCTAGTGTCCCAGAGCAAGTTGAGGTAGGTAGCAAAGAACTCGAAACGGCCATCATGTTAATTGAGCAATTAACAACAACATTTGACCCAGAAAAATACAAAGATGATTATCGTCTTGCATTACAAGAATTAATCGAGAGAAAAGTGAATCAAAACGAAGGAAAAACTCCTACAGAAAATGCAGCACCAAGGCAAAATGTTGTCGATTTAATGAGTGCTCTTCAAGCCAGTATCGAGAAAACGAAAAAACAGCCTGCAGAAAAAGCGCAACCACAGCAAGCAACAACAAAGGTTGCTGTTGGTGCTAACAATACGGCGCAAACGCAAACTACTGGTACGGGTAAGAAAACGAAAACAGTTCGTAAAAAAGCGTAGCAATTCTTAAGAGCAAACACACAGTTCGGAAATAAGGTATTCAAATTATCAAATTTGGATGCCTCTTTTGTCTTTTAGGAGTAAAAAGACAAGTACCACATTTTGTAAACGCATACACACCCTCATTCTGAAAACTTGTAATGAAAATCTGTCAACTATAAACAAAAATCTCCCAACTTTGAGCAAAAATCTCTCGACTTTTTAAAATAATCTACCATTCGACAACTTTCTACAGAATTAGATATATATTTGTATTTCTGATCACTACACAAAAACGAAGGTGACTCATAGATTCATGAGCCACCCACAAAAATTAGTTATTTCGTTTTACATTTTGGAATTTTAAAGCGATAAAGCCTATCACGAAAATCATTGCTCCGATTATTAACCAGTTATAAACTGAAGAAGCGGTTAAAGGAAGTTTTTCTCCAGCCTTCTTTGCCTCATCTTTATCTGTTTCAACGATTGGTTCAAATACGTCTTCATTTCCATCTGGTTTGGTACCTCGGTTTGGATGATCATCATTACTATTCGGTTCTTGAACAGGATTAGTACCAGGTTTCTCTGGCTTTTCTCCTGAATCAGCTCCTGGATCTTGTGGTTCTTCCCCTGAGTCAGTTCCCGGTTCTTGTGGTTCTTCTCCTGGTTCAGTTCCCGGATTTTGTGGTTCTTCTCCTGGTTCAGTTCCCGGATTTTGTGGTTCTTCTCCTGGTTCAGTTCCCGGATTTTGTGGTTCTTCCCCTGGGTCAGTTCCAGGTTTTTCTGGCTCACTTGCCTTCTCCTCAACTAGTACAACTGTACCCCCATCCTCTCTGGCTGGAAGACTAACAGATATTTCTTGATTAGCATTTACAGTGTATTCTTTTTGATTGTATACATCTGTTACGGTCGTATTTGCAGGATACTCTACTTTAAAAGTTGCTTGCTTTTGTGAGCTTGTTGTATTTATGCCCACAAGCACTTTTTCTTCCTCGTATTCTCTTGCAAAGATTAAGTAATCATCCTCATCTCCACCTGCTATCTTCTCACGAGTACCTTTTGAAAATACCTTTGAATAGTCAGCACGGATATTTAGTAATGTTGAATAGTGTTTGTGTATTTCCATTGCCTGTGGGTCCTTCTCTTTATATAGTTCCCATGGCATGTCATCACGATTTTGTCCAAACTTCAGAACAGTTTCTCCATCTTTTTCCCAATCAGATTTGCCAGAGTTTCCGAGCTCTTCTCCATAATAAATGACTGGTTGACCTTTAGAGGTTATTTGCAAGGCAGAGGCAATTTTAAGTTTACCTACATCACCGTTTACATATTCTGTTAAGAAACCATTTTGGTCATGACTACTTAAAAATTGACCTAATGTAGCAGTATTCGTTAATTGGCTATTTCGTTCTTGTAAATATTGCTCAACCGCATCGATATCACCATCAACAAACGCTTTTGCTTTTTCTTTAAAATCAAAGTCTAACAGTGAATCCATTTGCCCTGTACCTAAATAACCACCATCATTCGTGACACTTGCACCCCAATATTCACCAATCATTTTAAAGTTAGGATCTATTTTTGCCAATTCATTTTTCAATTCTTGCCATGTTGCAGGGTCAACATGTTTTACCGTATCGATTCGGAAGTAATCAATCGTATCTCCTCGATCAGTTCTTGCCTTTTCCAGCCACGCTGTTTGCCAGTCAATGATTTGTTTTCTTACTGCAGGATCCTCTGTTTTAAAGTCTGGTAAATTATCTAATTCACCACGAACAGTTGGATCTTCATCAACCGTTCTTAACATTCCTTCCAGTTTTGCAATCTCTTCTGAAGTAGGTAGATTCTCGGCATCTTCTTTCCATGATTCGAGTATCTCGCCATCCATACCATAGCCTGCATGATTGACCACAACATCGAGCATAATTTTTATGCCACGATCATGTGCTTGTTCGATTAATTTTTGGAACGTTTCAATATCACCTAAATGTTCATCTAGCTCAGTGAAATCTTTAGCCCAATATCCATGGTATCCATATTGTTTTGCTTCAAGTCCGTCTGCAGTATGAAAATCAAGTCCTTTATTAAAATCAATATTATCAACTATTGGTGTTATCCATATCGTATTAATGCCTAGGTTATCTAAATAATCTAGTTCATCAATAATACCTTGGAAATCACCGCCGTGATATGCTTCGGCATGATTCGGATCATATTCTTTTCCACCATTATTTGATGGGTCACCATCTTTAAAGCGGTCTGTTAACATAAAGTAGATTCTGGCTTCATCCCAATCAAATGCTAGCTCATCACCGACAGCTTGTTTCGTAAGGACATGAACCACAACTGTCTGCTTATGTGTATTGCCAAACTCATCAATAACAGTGACAATAAGCTCCTTTTCTCCTGTTGTAACTGTGTCACTAGGTGATATCGAAATAGCACCAACCGATTTATCGATTACCACTTTCTCTTTTCCACCTAATGGCGCCAAATTAACAAACATCTCACGTATGCCTACAGCTTGTTCCGATGACGTATTTACAGATAAGACAGCGTGTTCACCATAGGTTATTTCATCTGTATTTAGTTTTGCTTCAATATTCAGTTTGGGACGATTATATGTTATTTTAGAAATACCATTTTTCGTATTTTTCGGGTCAGATATTTCTTTTGTTTCTCCATCTTTAGTGACTAAGAAGGTGTATTCATATGTTCCTTCTTCTAAGCCATCAAGCTTATATGAGAAGTACTCGTTTTCATCACTATAGTCCATTTCATATTCTTTACCAGCAATTTTTACTTTTACATCATCAATCGTATTCATTTCATCTGCTTGGAATAAGTCTTCATCACGATAGAAGAAGGTTACATCTCCATCCTCTAGTACAGGTCCATTTACCGATGGGATAACAACTTGACCTTGTTTCCCTGTTTCAACAATGACTTTTGTGACAATATCATTCGGGTTAATCGACACATTATGGTCATCACTGTCTGGCGATACTTTTGCCGTATCCCAATCAGTCCCTTTTCGAAGTAGGAAGCCAATTGATTCTGTTTCAGGCGCGATTTCAACATTCGCAATCGCTGTGTCTCCTTCAATTGTTTCAAAATCGATTTGGTCATTTTTAACGCCAGTATTCCAGACCCATACATTCCACGAGCCAAAGTCTCCAGTAAAGTCCCCATCAGGTCGTACATACTTTATTTGAACATAGCGTTTTACATTTTTCTTAATTGTTACATCAAACGTTTCAATTGCATCGCCTGCTTTAGCAGTAATTGTTACAGTTCCTGGTTTTATTCCAGTTACTTTTCCTGTATTATCAACCGTTGCGATGTTTCTATCAGACGATGACCACATCACTTTGGCATGGAGCATCTGTTGGTCATATTGATCTTTCACAGATGATGTTAATTGTGTTGAATAAGAAGCAAATACGGACTCATTCCCTGAAATCACTATAGATGTAGGTATGAGTTTGTCGACAATTACATTGAGAGTAGTTGTTGCGCCCCCTGCCTTTGCCGTTATCACCGTTTCACCTTTGTTCAAGCTATCAATAAGACCATTATTTATTGTTGCTACCTTTTCATTCGATGAGGTCCATGTAATATCTTCCCCAAGCATAACACGGCCTTTTTGATCCTTTACGATTGCAGTAATTCTTTTAGACTCATTTGGATTCATTGCTAAATTTTCTAGATTTACATCAATTGTTGTAGCTACAGGGGTATATACAGCCTCTGCTTCATCATATAGCACCATCATCGAAAGTCCTTCAACTTTCACTTCGTCACCATTTATTGAACGAATGATATCTGTACCGGCTTTTGTATGGTCAACTACAACATTCCAGTTTCCGCTCTTAGGTAACGTGACATCTTTCGCTTCCTTGTTCGCATTATAAATAACAATAATATTTTTCCACGTATCTTGATTTGCATTGTCCTTTAATTGATAGGCTACAAGATTATCAGATTGCTTGAAAACTTGTAAATGCTTTTCAATTTTTACTTTGTCGTCCATTTTAAAGGCTGAATGTGCTTTTCGTAATTTAATTAAGCCTTTATAATACTGAAATACTGAATCATGTTCGTCTTTTAATTCCCAGCGAATTTTGTTAATACGATCAGGACTTTTATAGCTATTATGGTCACCATATTTGCTACGGAGCATTTCCTCGCCTGCATGGATAAATGGCACGCCTTGAGAAGTTAACACGATACCATTCGCTAGTAAACTACGTTTTACCCATTCATTATCTAGTACATTCTCCTCAGTTATGACTGCATGAGGATTATAAGTTGAGTCAGTATGATTACTGTCCTCACCAGCAACTTTCATCATCTTGTCCCATAGATTTAGGTTATCATGTGCTGTCACATAGTTTATCGATTCAGATGAGCGGTTTGTAAAATCATGAATCGAACCCTCTACTCCTTTAACGATATCTGCTTCCTTTCCACTAGCACCTGTTGCAAAGCCAGTTCCAGCACCATCACTATCTCCTTTTATTGCGTTACGGATATTATCGTTAAACACTGCATAGCCCTGGTCCTTTTGGCTGCCTTTAACATTTTGCAATGCTTGCGGTAAGCTAGTAGACCCACCTGTCCAAGGTTCACCGTAAACGATAATTGTCGGGTCAACCTTCTCCTTTAATTCAGTTGTAATTTCTTGCATCGTTTGCTTATCGATTAAACCCATTAAGTCAAATCTAAATCCATCAATTCCATACTCATTTGCCCAGTAAGATACAGAATCCTTAATATATTTTCTAACCATTGGTCTTTCTGATGCGACTTCATTACCTGTTCCTGAACCATTAGTAATCTTTCCAGTATCATCAGTCCGGTAGTAATAGCCTGGAATAATTAAGTCGAACGGGGAGCTGCCCTCTAGTTGTGTTGACTCATTCATATATGTATGGTTGTAGACAACATCCATTACAACTCGAATTCCTTGTTCGTGTAACGATTGCACCATTTTCTTGTATTCTTTAATTCTAGCCGTTGGATCCTGTGGGTTTGTCGAATATGAACCTTCTGGAACATTAAAATGTACCGGATCATAGCCCCAATTAAATTTTGCTTCAGAAGAATTTGGATCATCAACCGTTCGTTCATTTACGGAGCCGAAATCATATGTCGGTAATAGATGTACGTAATTTACCCCTAACTCCTTAAGTGAATCTACACCTGTTTTAACACCATTAGGACCTGTCGTACCTGTTTCTGTAAACGCTAAATATTTACCCTTATTTTTCATTCCGGACTGTTCATCAATAGAAAAGTCTCTTACATGAAGCTCATAAATAATTGCATCATTCATTGATACGGCAGCAGGCTTATCAAACGGATTAAATCCTTCAGGATCCGTACTAGCTAAATCTACTATCGCACTTCGTTGACCATTAGCAGACGTTGACCTTGCATACGGATCAACTGCATAATGCATCGTACCATCAGCAAATTCAACCTTGTACATATAGTATTTATTACTAAGATTTTTATTAATTTCGATTGACCATACTCCGTTGTCAGCACGAGTCATTTTTGTCTCTTGACCATCTGTATGATTTTTAACGAAAGCACCCTCATATTTACCAGCTTCGTCATAGATTGCTAGACTAACATTTGATGCGGTAGGGGCCCATAATTTAAACGTAGTTTTCTCTTTTGTATATGTGTAACCTAAATCATTACCTTCATAATAATATTCTTCATCATTTAAAATATTGCGCATGATTACACTCGTTTCAGGTGAACTGCCTACCTTCACATCATAGATTTTGCGAACATCCACCTGATAATCTTTTTTAAGTATTAGTTTTACTTTTTTGTCGTTAATCGCTTGAATTTCTACCGGTACTGTCGTGCCTTCAGCTCGATCTGTAACAGTAAAAACCTGTTCTTTGTATGGCTTATTTGTTGTCACAAGTATTTCATCTGTTGCATCCATTAATGCTGATACAACCGTAATATCCTCTGCTCCTTCAATTGTAAATACTGAATTACCATTTGCTGCTACGTCATTTAACAGGTCTGTTGTAGACTCGTCCCAATTGCGATTATTCAAGATGAATTTATATTCATATGTTCCTGGTTGTAAATCAGTGAGAGTCGTTGTATAAAAACCGTCCTTTTCTACCAATTGGATCGCCTGTGATACGTCCCAATCATTGAAACTACCTACTAAATATACAGCGCTTTCATTTGACTTTTTATAAGTGAATGTAACTGATCCATCTTCATTCATCGTTGGGCTAGATAATTTATTTACAGTGAAAACTGAGTTGCCATCTTTTAAGTTTTCATTGCTAGGGTCTGTGATTGACTCGTCCCACGTGCGATTATTTTGGAGAAATTTATATTGATAATCCCCATTTTTTAAATCTTTTACTGTGACTGAAAAGACTCCATCTTTCTCAGTCATCTCATATGCTTTGTTAACATCCCAGTCTACAAAATCTCCTATAAGATAAAGTGACTTCTCTCCCTTGCTAACATATTGAAATGTTACACTTCCATCTTCATTGAAGATTGGACTTTGTACTTCTTCCTCATGGTCAGATTTTAGACTAACTTTAAAGTAAGAGTTGTCATTTCGTATTTCACCGTTCAATGGGTCTGTAAGCCATGTCCCATCAACAATGAACTTATACTCATACTCACCTGCATCAAGTTGCTTTGTGACTTCCCAAACATTTTCGGGCTGTTCACTCATATCAATTGCATTTGTTTCCCAATCGGTAAAGCTCCCAGCAAGTTTTACCGATTTTGCTGCTCCTTTGAAGACAAATGTTACAGTCCCATCTTCATTGATCCGTGGACTTGTTGATTCTGCGCTAACGTTTGCATTAATGACCGTACTTGATAATAGCTGGACAAGTAACGTTAACAACATGATGAGCGATAGAGCTTTTCTCTTTTTTCTACTCAATCTCTGTTCCCTCCCTATAATTCTTTCAAACATTAGGAAAACGATTGCACAATGTTGCATAAAATTTTTGATAACGTTTTCAAAGTGTTTACTCTAATAGAATATCATTATCAGAAATTTATGGCAATAGAAAATGTAAGCGTTTAATCATTAATACTTTCCTGTGCAATAATCCATATTGCTGCCTCCAACAGTGAAGAAAAGCGATAATCTGCATCTTCAGCCTTTGGTCCAATCATTATTGTCTTCGTGCCTGCTTTCTTTCCTGCTAAAATATCTACGTCACGGTCCCCTATCATATAACTTTTATTTAATTGGATATCATATTTTTCAGCAAGCCTATTTATCATTTCTGGTTCAGGCTTACGACATACGCACCCTTCATGTGGTTTATGTGGACAATATACGATATCATCAACGTGTCCGCCTTCTTCCTCAATAAGGCGGACCATTTTTTTATGAACCTTATGAAGCATCGCCTCTTTCATATAGCCCAACCCAATCCCGCCTTGGTTGGTTACAACAAATATATAGTAGCCAGCGTCTTTTAATCGTTTAATTCCTTCTCCAACACCTTCGAGTAAATAAAATTGTTCTGGTTTATTAACAAATTTTACACGATTTGATAATACTTCATTAACAACGCCATCACGGTCTAAAAACACAGCACGATTCATAAACTCTCTCCTGACTTTTCGTAAAATTATGTACCTACTAATAAGCATTATTAAATCACTATGAAATAAACGCAAATAAATTTAGTAATAATCTACTGCACCCACATCTTAATAAAAAGTTACAGCAATTACAAATACTAAAAATCAATACTTAAAAGAAATAATCAATAATAGAAGAATGACCATATTTTAATGTGACTATACTATTATCAAGTCATTATAATTCTTACTGACACTATGATATAACAAAGGATGAGTAAATATGTTTGGTGAAAATATATGAAGCCCATGCTACCAACTTTACATAACGACATTCCAAATGGAGAAGAGTGGGCTTACGAAACAAAATATGATGGTTTTAGATGTATCATAACAATTACTGAAACAACGATACAATTAATGAGTCGAAATGAAAAGCCTTTAGAAACCCAATTTCCTGAAATTAAAAATGATATTAAAGAGCTCCGTCAAAAACTATTACCTTATCTTCCATTAACCTTAGATGGCGAAATCGTCTCACTTACTTCAAAACATTATTCAGATTTTGAGCGAATGCAAATGAGAGGAAGATTAAAGAGCAGTGATAAAATACTTCATGAAGCAGAAAGGTTCCCATGTTCATTTGTTGCTTTTGATTTGCTCACTATAGGCGGGGAATCGCTCATATCAAAGTCATATATGACACGTAAACAGGAACTTGAACAACTTTTTAAAAAACTCCAATTACCATTATACGTAAGTCCAGATCTTCAGAATCGATTACAGTTTGTACCCAAATATGAGAATTCAGCTTCATTATGGCAAGAAATTAAAATGGAAGACGGAGAAGGTATCATAGCCAAACAAAAACAAAGTAAATGGGATAGTGGACTACGAACAAAACAATGGTTAAAAATAAAAAACTACAAGCAAAGCAACTTTATTATATCTGGGTACGACAAGACAAATGGTTATTTCCATTTATCTGTATATAAAAAAGGCGAATTATTGTCTGTTGGTGGCTTTTCACATGGGATCTCAAGTGAAGAGCGTGCCGCATTAGTTTCGATTATGAAAGAAAATAAACGTTCTGAATCTCATACACAAATCGATATAGACCCAGCTATTGTTGTAACTGTTCAATTTTTATCATTATATAAGGGACAATTACGAGAGCCATCTTTTGTTTCTTTTCAATTTGATATAAAACCTGATGATTGCACATGGGAGCAATTAATGATAGGAATTGCTCCTGTACACAATGAGGTCCAATTTACTCATTTAGATAAACCATTGTGGGAAACAAACGATGTTTCAAAAGAACAATTTATTAGTTATCTATATCAGATTTCAGATTATATGCTTCCCTTTATTAAAAACCGTTTATTAACTGTCATTCGTTTTCCGCATGGCATGTTTGGAGAAGCATTTTATCAAAAAAACTGTCCTGAATACGCACCAGCTTTTATTAAAACAGTTCGCCAAGAGGATATTGATTTTATCGTTTGCAATGATTTATCAACTTTACTCTGGCTAGGTAATCAATTAGCCTTTGAATTTCATGTACCATTCCAAACATATGATACAAAGATGCCGACTGAAATTGTCTTTGATTTAGATCCACCATCAAGAGAAGACTTTCCTTTAGCAATTAAAGCTGCACGAGAAATGAAAAAGGTCTTTGATCGGTTTCACTTAAAAACGTTTCCGAAATTATCAGGGAATAAAGGTTTGCAAATTCACATTCCTTTGTCAAAAAATTCATTAACTTATGAGCAAACAAGAATTTTCACTGAATTTCTCGCGAATTATTTAATCACAAGTTTTCCAGAACATTTTACTACTGAAAGATTAAAGAAAAATCGCAGTCAACGATTATATGTAGACTACATTCAACATGCAGAAGGCAAAACAATTATCGCGCCATATTCATTAAGAGGAAAAAAAGCCGGAGCATTTATTGCAGCACCATTATTTTGGGAGGAAGTAAACGAAGAATTAACGGTAAATAAATTTACAATGGACTATGTTCTCAATCGTAAAGAAACAGTTGGTTGTCCGTTTAAAGAATATTATTCATCACCACAAGATGAAATACTAAAAACAATTATCCATGACCTTATCAATTTAACAAATACATAGTCCGATTAAAATAATAATTGGGGCACTTCCTATGTATGTTTATCTACACATAACAGAGCCCCATAACTCTCCACTCAGAAAACGGTTACAATATTTTTAACGAAACAATAAATGTTGACTGTGAACACCAGCTTTTTTTAATAACGCTTTCAATTGGGATTGTTCTTCATCCGTTAACCCAGAAAAAGCTCGTGCAATACGTATAGCATGGATTGGATATATTTCATCTAAATACTGTTGTCCCTTATCAGTCAATTTTGCATAGACAGACCGTTTATCCTTAGGGTCTTGCTCACGATAAATATATTCATTTCGCTCTAGCTTATCAATCACATACGTAACGTTACCACTAACGAGTAACAATCTTGAACCAATTTGCTGTAGTTTTTGCGGACCTCGCGTATAAAGTAATTCCAATACTGCAAATTCCGTTGGATTAAAGCCATGTTCTTTACTATCGCGAATCGAATGCTCAGATACACTTTTGAAAGCCCTTGCAAAAATTCGAAACAAATCTAAAGCATTTTGTAACTCTTCTTCTGTATATGACTTCATATTATCGCCCTCTTATACTCATATTCTTTCGATTATGTTTAATTTTACTATGATTTTATCAATATTTGAAGGTTTTTTCGTGTTTGTAGAGTAAAATATATATGAGTACCGATAAATAACAAGATTGGCGGGTAATTATGAAATCCATTATTCTTAAAGAATTAAATCGAATAGAGCTTCAAGAAAATATTCAGATTTTATATTCCTGTGAAGCAGGGAGTCGTTTTTGGGGAACTGATTCTCCCGATAGTGATTATGACGTCCGCTTTATTTATGTGAGAAAAGTTCATTCTTATCTTAAAATCAATGAAGAGCGTGATGTAATTGAAGTGAAGTTATCACCTAATATTGAAATCGTTGGTTGGGATTTAAAAAAGACGTTAAAACTAATTAAAAAATCCAATCCATCCTTACAAGAATGGGTTTCCTCTCCACTACACTATAAACTTGACGACAATATCTTAGATTCACTTAAGCTATTGACAAGTAAAGCCTTCTCTTTACGAACAACAATTTATCATTATGTGAATATGGCAAAAAAAAGTTATCTCTCGATGAAAAAAGAATCGAACAATACAACGAAACGTTATATTAATTGTATAAGACCAATACTTATTTGTTTTACGTTTATACAGCATAACGAGAGACCTAATTATGATTTTATAACAATGTGTAGACAGGTAATTAAAGACGAAGTAGTTTACAAACAACTTCAATTACTTCACGATGCAAAAAAGGAAGGGCAACCCAATTTTTCATCCGATATGTTACTTCAATTTATAGAGGAAGCAATCCCGCAAATCGAAAATCATGCGCATACACTAAGTCATCAACCATTACAAATCGAGGAAGAACTAAATCAGTTTTTCTTAAGTGTCCTAAAAAAAACAAATCCTGCCTTCTTTTCTTCTTAATTTTGCTTTTTCACTTTTGGCTCTCGTACTTTCTTTTGTGTCTTCGTATGATAAAAATATTGGTACTCCTCCTTTAATTCTGTAAGTGTCATTTGATTTAACACCTGCTGATTATATACACCGATAGCAAGTAATTTTTGAGAATAATAATTACGCTGTTCCTCAAGGGCATTTTGTAACATTTTACTCATTGCTTTCAACTCCATATGAATATATTTTCTAACTTTTACTTTACCTTATAATTGTTAGTAGACAATTAAGCTAATGTTAAGATTTTCTTGCAACATATTAAAATTTCATGAAGCACTACGCTAGTTTTTTTGTAACATTTCATTTCAATAAACACCTCTTGAAACATATAACATTCGTTAACATACAATGCTGCTTTCTTTGATTTCAACTAGAGCAAATATGTCGTGTAAAATCGAAGCCATTCGTCCACTTGTGAATCGATGGTCCAATCTCCTACATGCTCAATTCCCTCGATATTAAAAATCGTCCACATCAGTCCCACACATACTATAGGCTTCTTGTCATCTTCAGCAATCATTCATTATATACGTTAGTCATATACAAACATCTTTAAAATTAGGAACTAATAGATATTACTAGAGACATCTGGTAGATGACTTCACTAAAATAATGTTCACGAATTAGCCTTGTATAGCATTTCGCTTTGTGTGGCAGACTCATCCCTGCGGATGTGAATTCCAAAACCACTGTTTTTGTCAACATCGTTGCTTTTTTTACTGAACTATCATTTTCGGTTAGTCACCTCTCGCAGTAATTCGCTTTCTGCATTGTGAGTGGTGAGCCTCCTATTTGGACGGATGCAGAGGCTCCCTCGCATGCATCGCAATCAACCCCAACAAACCCTTATAAAGGTTCGTGAAAAAACCCACAATCTTTTTGAAAGATTCCTAAAGTAACATGTAATATTACATGTTTAAAAAATGACAATTTAGTCGAGAATATTTTCAATGAATGATAGGAGTGAAATGATGAAAACTCGAGTAATTGCTGTGGAAAAACATGATAGAAGTAAGAAAGTGTATTTTCTAAATGAAATTGAACCAAAGCCATTACAGTTATATATGGCAATTCTGAGTGATTTATCACTAAATACATTAACTATTTATAATTTAGACACAAATCAGTTCGAAGATGTTACATGTATGTTTCACGAACAGTTTCTACAAAATCTTGCAAGTATGCTCACAAAAGATTTCCAATCCTCAACACAATCTCGTGCAATATAACCTGTTATTTACTACAAAATAGTGTAATTAGCCTACCCCTCTGTTATGTTCACTCACACAATATTACTATTTATAACATTTAATGTTAGATTATATAACATTTATAGAGCGATTCTTCACATCTTCGAGTATACTATTTGTAACAACGTTTCTTAAAGAGGTGGAGGTATGGACAAACAAGAACGCTCTTATAAAGATAAGAAAGTAATTTCTATCGGAACAGTTAGTGAATTGACTGGATTATCATTAAGACAAATTCGTTATTATGAAGAACGAAAATTAATCGCACCTTTTCGAAATGACCACGGAACTAGAAAATATTCGTTTAACGATATTGAAACTTTGATGGATATTGCAGATAAACGTGAAGATGGTGTACAAACAACTGAAATCCTAAAAGAAATGCGTCTGCAGGAAAGAAAGCGTGAACGCGAGAGTAAGGATGATATCAAGAAAAAAATGTTACAAGGTCAGTTGAATGCGCAATTTAGAAATAGACGTGGTCAGTTGTAACAACTGAATCGTAATTATTGCTTGTAACAAAGGGATTACTCTTTATATTTAAGCTAATTACGTATGTGTTGATGCTTTTTCCTTAGTTGTCAATTAGGTTGATTACAGTAAGAGTACACAGCAAAAAACGAAGTGGTTGCTGTCCTCATAGTTATGGCGGCACAAACAGCAAACTTCTAGTCATCTCCTTATGATTACACATCATCATTCGCCTTTTGAACTTTGCGATCTCTTATTTTCATGTCGATGCTCATCTCTAGTTTGACCGATGATGAGCAGCCGCCTCTGCTGTTCTTGCTCCTCTTTTGTAAAACGCTGTGTAGGAAAAAGTTTCTCCACTCTCCTATTTCCCGCTAAAGTTTCGCACTTAGCTTTAATCGACACTCAATATTTTGAATTGAACAACAAGTGTAAGAATGACCCTTCCAAAAAACTCTAACTCAATGAACCTCCGTGTGTGTGTGATAAGAAGTGTATAATTTGCATGTATCGATTTATTACAATAATAATAGTTTCACTTTGCAATTTTCACTAATCAGAAAGTTCGACATTATTTTACAATCTTTACACACATGTAAAGATTGTATGACTAAATATTGAATTAATTTAAACATCTACACACAAAATATTGTGTCAAATAGAAAAAAATATGAAATTTGTAAAAAATTTATCACCTAACCCTTTACATTAGGAAAAAATATCCGATAATAGAATTACTAGGAACTTTTTTCCTGTAAAGCTAAGTGCGAGGTGGTATTTGTGAAATCTATTGATGTTGAAATTGAGGAGTACCGAAAAAAAATGTTTCATATTGCAAAGGAAAACGGTATTGAATCGCATCAAACACTCATTGCAAGCCAAAACCTTGACCAGCTAATTACGATGAAAATGTCAGAACAGCAAACAAATTTACAAATTA
Source organism: Metabacillus malikii (assembly GCF_030813355.1). GTDB lineage: Bacteria > Bacillota > Bacilli > Bacillales > Bacillaceae > Metabacillus > Metabacillus malikii. The sequence continues at coordinate 217,838 of NZ_JAUSUD010000002.1, read as the reverse complement.
GAAAATAATATAAATAAGTGGTTTCACTTTACATCAATAATGCTTTCATTATTGATGTTTTTTAATAGAGGACAAGGAATACGAAATTAAGGCATATGCATTGAGACTCTTACATTTTCACAACATTTTTCAGACTACGTTAATGTATACATTGATCTTTGTCGTTTTTTTCTGTTTCATGGCTGCTTCCCCCTTATATATATACTTCAATTGGTGTAAATCGTTTTATATATTTTTCAACTTCCTGATGAAGAATAGATAGATAATCCCTCCCGGCTAATAGGTAGAAATATAAACATCTCTCTCATTAAAAGGAAAATGTTTTACATTTAGGGATATCCTATTCGACTTTTTTGGTTATGATTGTACATATATACTTAAAATAGTAGAAGTTTTATATTGGAGTGAGATGATTGGCAGAACGAGATATTATTTGGCTAAGTAAAGGCAAACCAAAAACACTTACATACAAAGGAATAGAGTATCGCTCAGGTATATCAAAATCACAAGCCGACCAGCTAGAAGTAACATATGAGCGAATTATTGATGATGATGTTGAGAACCATGACTATCATGGTGGAAAAGAAAGGGCTTTATGTATTTATCCGTACGAACATTATACTGTATGGGAAAATCTCTATCATCAACCATTACCAAAAGCAGCTTTCGGTGAAAATTTAACAGTAATTGGTATGAAAGAGGAAGATATTTGCGTAGGAGATATCTTCAAAATCGGTACGGCAGTTGTACAAGTTTCTCAAGGAAGATTTCCATGTGCAACAATAAATAAACATACACATATTAATACGTTGCTTAGTAAAATCATTGAATATGGATATACGGGATATTTCTTTCGCGTTATTGAAGAGGGTACGATAAATCGAGATTCAACAATAACACAAATCGAACAGCATCCAAAACAAATATCTATCGCCGATATTCATCATACGTTTTTTCATGATAAGAATCCCGAACTTATTGAAGAAATATTGTCTGTAAACGAGCTATCCCTCGAGTGGAAAATACGTTTAGAGAAACTTTATCAACAATTAAAAAAATATAGACATTTTTAACTTTTCATTGTTATAGCTAAATATAGAGTAGTTTTATAAACTTTTCTGTAGCAACTATAGGTAATTTTCATCATATTTTAAGTATGTAAAAATAGACTATTGACGAAATCAGCTAGTATTCTTTATAGTTAGTAATGAAATGAAAAAATTCCAATTTCTACTAGGGGAGTCCATTAGCTTGGACTGAGAGAAAAACGCGTTTGAAGTTTTTTGACCCTTCGAACCTGATCTGGATGATACCAGCGTAGGGAAGTAGCGAATATTGTAATAGAGTACTTTTCTATTCCAATTCTCTATTGTCTTCTAACGGGTTCTAATAATAGAACCCGTTTTTATTTTCCCCATGCTGGTTTTCTGATAGATTATCAATCTTAAATTTTAGGAGGATAATAATGAAGATTGCCACTCACAAACCATTTCCAGGAAGTAAAAAAGTTTATATTCAAGGTAGTAATGAAACGGTAAAAGTACCGATGCGGGAAATTAGTCAGAGTCCAACAGTAACTTCTTATCGAAAAGAGGATAATCATCCTGTTCGAGTATATGATACGAGCGGACCATACACTGATAACAATTCAGCAATTGATATCCGCAAAGGATTACCCAGGTTAAGAGAACAATGGATTATAAACCGTCAAGATGTCTTACACTATGATGGGCGAATTATTAAACCCGAGGATAACGGCTATAAATCTTCCTCTAACAAACAATCACATGTAGAACAATTTCCAGATCAAGGGTATAAGCCACTTGTAGCGAAAGAGGGAAAACGTGTTACTCAACTTCATTATGCACGTAACGGTATGATTACTCCTGAAATGGAGTTTATTGCGATAAGAGAGCAAATGGAAGCTGAATTTGTTCGTCAAGAAGTCGCTGCAGGTCGGGCAATTATTCCTGCTAATATTAACCACCCAGAAAGTGAACCGATGATTATCGGGAAAAACTTTCACGTGAAAATCAATGCAAATATCGGAAATTCTGCTGTAACGTCTTCCATCGAAGAAGAGGTAGAGAAAATGACATGGGCAACACGGTGGGGTGCCGATACAATCATGGATTTATCAACTGGTAAAGAGATTCACACAACACGTGAGTGGATTATCCGTAATTCTCCTGTCCCCGTCGGAACTGTACCAATTTATCAAGCATTAGAAAAGGTTAGTGGCATCGCTGAAGATTTAACTTGGGAAATTTATAGAGATACACTAATTGAACAAGCTGAACAAGGTGTCGATTATTTTACGATACACGCAGGTGTTTTGCTAAGCTATATTCCGTTAACTGTCGGTCGAACGACAGGGATCGTATCAAGAGGCGGTTCAATACTCGCTCAGTGGTGTCTTGCTCACCATCAGGAAAATTTCTTATATACGCACTTCCGTGATATTTGTGAAATCTTAGCAAAATATGATATATCAATTTCACTCGGTGACGGCCTCCGTCCTGGTTCAATCGCCGATGCTAATGATGAAGCACAATTTGCAGAGCTACAAACATTAGGTGAATTGACAAAGATTGCTTGGGAATATGATGTTCAAGTGATGATTGAAGGTCCTGGACATGTTCCGATGCACCTCATTAAAGAAAATGTTGACAAACAGCAAGAGATATGTCATGATGCCCCCTTCTATACATTAGGTCCATTAACGACTGATATTGCTCCAGGATATGACCATATTACTTCTGCTATTGGGGCAGCAATGATCGGTTGGTTTGGTACCGCTATGCTTTGTTATGTTACACCAAAGGAACATCTTGGCTTACCGAATAAAGAAGATGTAAGAGAAGGTGTCATTGCATACAAAATCGCGGCTCATGCAGCTGATCTTGCCAAGGGACATCCTGGAGCTCAAACTCGGGATGACGCATTATCTAAAGCCCGATTCGAATTTCGTTGGCATGATCAATTTAACTTATCACTTGACCCAGAACGTGCACTCGAATATCATGATGAAACATTACCTGCTGAAGGAGCTAAAACAGCACACTTCTGTTCTATGTGCGGACCTAAATTTTGTTCCATGCGGATCTCACACAATATTAGAGAGAACACTACGGAAACAATTGAAACAGGCTTAAAAGAAAAAGCGGATGAATTTGTTAAGGGCGGCTCCTCTATTTATCGATAGGAATGTCTCATCCTGCTCAAACTTAAAGAAGGGGATCTGTAGGTTTTCAGATCCCCTTTCGATTATTTAAAGGACGTTAACGAATTACTCTCATTATCTTTATTCGATTCATAAAAGAATGGGTCAACACCAATTCGGTCATACGTTCGACCTTTAAAGCGATGATCATGTTTAGAGCGTTCCTCATTTGCATACCAAACACCACCATGTTTTATTTCGAGTGGTTCATCGTAATTAAAATATGTTCTTTCTTCAATCTTATGGTAATGGGCACCGCCAGGTAAAGGTATTGCCGGTCCTGTTACTCCATAGAAACGATGATTATGTCCATTTTCAAATGTCGTAATTCCTTGAAAACGATGGACATGCTTATCAAAACTATTGCCATTTACGTTCCGTGTAAATCCCTTTATCATATGCGTATGACCATTTTCATTCGTTGTTTTAGCGTAAATACGGTGTGCGTGGTGGGGTCTTATATTAATATTAAAGAGCATAACTCCCCTCCTTTTTACGTTACTCTTATCTATGCTGTTAGTGTTAAATCCGGAAGTTGTTTTAGGCTATTTTCCAAATGAAGAAAGAAATTTCACACGGTCTCCCATCGGTGGAATATTTTCGTCAATTAATTGGATTTCTAATAACGAAGGACCCTTCTCTGTACGTAGGGCATTCATTAATTCCGGGGTTAGGTCTGCTATTGATTGCACACAACCACTAGGAATTCCTAAGCTATCAGCCATTGCGGAAATGGAGACAGGAGTTTGAACAAATCTCTGATGAGAACGTTTATATTGCAGATTATGACCATGATACACCATTCCTAGTCTGGAATTGTTCATGACGACAAATAGGATCGGTAACTGATATTCCTTTGCTGTTAAGATTTCCATACCATGCATGAAAAAGCATCCGTCACCGGTAATACATACAATCTCTCGTCCAGGTTCTGCAAGTTTACTCCCAATTGCAGCTCCTATACCAGTCCCCATAGCACCAAAATGTACGTTAATATCAAATGTATGAGGTTCTTTAACATCCATATAATGAATGACATATGACATAAATTCGCCGATATCAACTGTATATCTTGTAGAGGTTGGTAAAAGGGTTTGGAGTTTTCTAAGGACTTGCTGACTATTATAGTCAGCATCAATGTGAGGGTTCCTAATTGATTCATCCTCTCTCTCTAAATAATAGTGCTCATCTTTCATTCTATTATTAATTTCTACAAGCAATGCTTTTAGAAAGAGCCTTGCATCACATTTAATAGGTATATTTACATAATATTTACGGTTAAAAACTGTTTCATCAATATCAACTTGAATGACAAATCGACTGTTCGTTAAATGGGGGTTCCAATTATTCGTTGCTGTTTCACCGAGGCTTGAACCAATAACAAGCAAAGTCTCTCCGAAGCCATTATTAATCATATTTGATGCTTGTTCGTGACCTGCAAAACCAAACACCCCTCTACTTAATGGGTGGTTTGACATTATTAGCCCTTTTGCCTGTGGAGTCGTTATAATGGCCATATTCAATCTTTCTGCAAGTTCAATTACTTCATCAACTGCATTACTTGCACCTTGCCCGATGAAAATTATGCCATCTTGATGATTAAGAAGATGGTTAGCAGTCTCATGAATTAATTCCATAGGTGGCTCGTATACTTTTAGCTGTGGGAAGTGAGGAATTGGAGTATCTGGGTTAATTAGTTCGAGCTGTACATTAATTGGAATTGCCACATGAACCGGACCAGGTATCCCCGAGTGTGCTATTTCGACTGCCTTTACAACTTCATCAAGAAGATTTGCTGCATGATTAACTGTTACACTATATTTTGTTATCGATTCATATAAGGGCTGAGCATTTAACTCTTGCGAAGCATTCAATCCATTCGTATGAACAGGTACCGCCCCTGTTAAGAACAAAATTGGCAGATGTTCGCGCATTGCATTTGCCGCCCCTGTAATCAAGTTTGTGCCTCCTGGTCCGCTACAACCAATGCAGACACTCATCGATTTTGAGTATTTCGCATAGGAAGCAGCCATGTAAGATGCAGCTCCTTCATGTTTAACAATTATCGGGGTGATTTCAGGAATATCATATAACTCATCAAAAAATGCATTTACTGACCCTGCTGGAATGCCAAAAACAACCTCCACTCCACCTGCTTTTAAATAATCTAATACTGCACGAATTGCTTTCATTTTAACAACGCCTCCTATTATTATTGATTTAAATTAACTATCATTTTAATATCCTCTGCAAAAACTTCATATCAATTTATACCCTCAACGGAAGTGGTTAATAGAAACTAAACATTATAAAAGTATTTCTCTTCTAGTACATCAACACTTAAAGGAGCAGAAAAATAAAAGCCTTGTATCCGATAGCAGTTATTTGAAGTTAAGAAAATTAATTGTTCTTTAGTCTCTACCCCTTCTGCAATAACTTGCACCTCTAAATTTTCAGCTAATGAAATAATTGTATTCGTTATTGCAGCATTCTTTTTATTCGTACAAATATCTTTTAAAAAGGAGCGATCTATCTTTAATGTATGGATTGGAAAATGCATTAAATAACCTAACGATGAATAGCCTGTCCCAAAATCATCAATAGATAAATGAACCCCCAGTTCACGCAACTCTGACATTTTATTCAGTGTATCCTCAGAATTGTGAATGATTAAAGACTCTGTCAATTCCAACTCTAATAAGCTAGGTGTAATATCTGTTTCTACTATCACTTTTTTTACAGTCTCAACAAAGTTTGTTTTATTAAACTGGCTGGCAGAAATATTCAAGGATACTGTAACTGAAGGATAACCTTTATCTTGCCAGGCTTTTATTTGATGACAGACATGTTGTAGCATCCATTCTCCTATTGGAATAATTAATCCGGTTTCTTCAGCAATCGGAATAAAATGTGCAGGTGAAATCATTCCTTTTTCCCGATGTCTCCAACGGAGTAATGCCTCCACACCGAAGAGTTCATTTTGTCTAGTATCAATCTGAGGCTGATAATAGATTTGAAATTCGTTCAAATCAAGAGCTCGATATAGTGAATGTTCAAGCTTAACTGTCTCAAGTGAATGCTTTACCATTGTTGACCTGTAGAAATGATATTCTATCCCCGTCATTTCTTTCGATTTTGTAAGAGCCATATCAGCCTTTGATATTAATTCCTCGGCATCTAGTCCATCTTGGGGAAATAAGCTTATTCCAATACTTATTTTTACGAATATTTCAATTCCCTTTAGATAAACTGGTTGCTTAAATGCTGTTAATATTTTCCCAGTAATTCTTTCAACTTCTTCTTCACTCGTTATTAGTGGTAATATAAGAGCAAATTCATCTCCGCCCTGCCTTGCAACAGTGCTTCCTTTAATCGAACAGTTGACTAATCTCTCGGCAACTTTTTGCAAAAGTAAATCACCGTTTTTATGACCCAAAGTATCATTTATCGTTTTAAATCGGTCAATATCAAGGAATAAGATAGCGAGCATTTCATTATGCAATTGAGCATATGCTAGTCCTTGTTCTAACCGATCTTGAAAAAGGAGCCGATTTGGTAAGTCCGTTAAACTATCATAATAAGCATGATAGTTTATTTGCTCCTCCATTTGCTTCCGATACGTGACATCCTTAAAAGTTAATACATAACCTACAACAACCGCTTTGTCTTTAATGGACGTTATACCATATTCCACAGGAAATTCAGTATTATCAAATCGTATAAACTTCTCATCTGTGAAGTATGTCGTTTGTTCAACATTTTTAAGAAATGATAACTGTTGGATGCTAGTATTAGATCTTGAAAAAAACGTTTTATAAGATTTTCCAATCAATTGATTGGGCTTGTACCTTAAACATGCTTCAGCAGCAGGGTTACAGAAAATAACACTCCCCTTTATATCCATACCAATAATCCCATCTCCGACAGAATTTAAAATCAATTCTTTTTCCCTGCTTAGTTGCTGTAATTTCTGTACAGCTGTCTTCAGTTCATTATTTTTATTCGTTAATTGCTTCGTCCGATAATTAATAATTTGCTCTTGTTTATCCATGTATGTAAGGTGGGATAAGACAGCTGCATTCGCTTCAACAATTGATTGTGCTAATGCTATATCTGTATCACTAAATATCGTATGATTGTTATTATCAGTCCATATAATGATAATGCCTAACACATTCCCCATCGTAACAATCGGCAACATTAACAAGCCTTTAATATTAAAATATTTACATATTTCCTTGTTGGGTCTTGTATCAATATTTACATCCGGAATATAGATTGCCTTTTTCGTCTGTAATACAAGTTGAATAAGGTCATCTTCACATTCATTTATTATAATTTCCTTATGTGCCTTTTTCCATATCGCTTGAGTCCACTGACTTTCGTTATATATTCTCAATGGCTTAAATGGATGACAAGGGGATAGCGGGTCTACTAAGTGTGCTGCAATGTTGGTATTTTTTAATATTTTCCCTAAATATGTAAAGCACTTTTCTATTGAGTCGTTCTTAGTTAAACATAAAGAAAGTTCCTTCGTTATGTCTAACATTAATTGTTTTTCAGTAATAAGACTTTCTTTTCTCTTCAATAGTTTCGCGTTGCGAATTGCAACCGCAGCCATATTAACATATGCTTCAACTGTTTCCATTTCTATTAATGTTAAATCCATATGTTTTCCTTGATTAAATAGAAACACTAGCCCGTAAACTTCATTATCATAGTTAATAGGTAATGCGAATAATGAATTAATATTAAATTTTTGAATCGGGTTAAAATCTGGACGTTCATCAATAGAGGTATCAGGTATATAGATGCTATCTTTCGTATCAAGTATTTCTCTAGCTAATAGATCACTTTTAGGGTCAATGACCAAAGTATCAAGTGTCATACCATTTAAATAATAAGGTTTACCGACATAACCTCGATATGTACCATCTTCTTGAGGTAAATAAATTCCTACTGAATCGCATCGAAACACTTCTTCTGAAATCGCAATCACCACATGATCCAACAATTCCTTTAGTTCAAGTTTCGAGTTTATTAATTTTGTAATTTGCGCTAGTCGTGAATACCTCGTATGCTCATTAATCATACCTTACCCTCCAAATCTAGCTTTACATACAGACCAGTTTGTACCTATCCAAAAAATAAACTACATAATTCCTATTGCCCGTTGCAAAAACTGACAAATTCATCTGACGCATCACATCAAGCATATTATATTAATTGGACTTAAAAAAAGGTCCTAAGGACCAAAATTTTCTAATTTCGAAACTATTAATTTTACTAAAAATTAGGGGATTTCTTCCTACAAAAACACGAATTTCGCGAGCTAGAAACTAATATTTCATAATGTTACTAAGAAACATGTCTATCTACTCATATATGTAAAAGACCTTTCGTTACGCTTTCGTTTCATTATCGCTATAAACTCTGAGCAAAGTAATCTGCAGAGATCACCTGTACAATCATATAAGTGAACTCTATTAAAACTCGATTTAATTTCAAAACTTTGATAATATAAAGTTGAAACCTTTCATCTATATAAACGTATAATATAGCACTCTCTTTTTTCGTTACAATTTATCCTTATAAAATTCCATCGAATAGAGAGCTTTACAATTTTGAGGAGGATTACTTTCATGTTAAAAAAGATCTTTTCTGCATTGCTCGTTACAACATTATTATTTACACCTGTTGGAGGTTTCTTAATTGGGGACCAAGTATCAACAGTTAGTGCAAAGGGATATAAATCTGGTAAGAAGTCATTTAATTCCAATACGAACAATAATTCATTTATTAAGAAAGACGATACTCAACAGAAGTCTTCAACAATGACCAAAAGCAAAGCAACAAATAATAAACCAAAAGCTGGCGGCTTAATGAAAGGTCTCCTATTAGGTGGACTTGCTGGATTGTTATTAGGTGGATTATTGGGCAATCTTGGAATTTTAGGGTCAATTATTGGATTATTTATTAATGTACTTGCAATTGTGGTTGTCATTATGATTATAAGAAAAATCTTTACGTATTTTAAAAACAAGCGTAAAACTGAGGAAGATTCTGCATGGGGAAGATAAAGGTTTCTGAACAAGATATAGTCAATGCCTTATGTCTCCATATTGCTCATAAACGCCAAATGCAACCTCAAGAGGTAGAAATTGAGCTAATTTATGATGATGATTACGGATTCTCTGCAGAAGCATTTATTGGGGAACGTAAGCAAATATTAATTACCGCCAATATAATAGAAGCATTACGTTTTTGGCTAGAAACAGTAATGAATATCGATCCTTTTCGAGCAGCAATTGAACTTATTTTAGACGATGAGGAAGGGATTATCGCATATGTAGAGTAAACGGGAGGCTTGTCATGCCTCTCGTTTTTTCATCAATTTTTTAATACAATACTTCTATATTTCGATGAGAGAAGGGTTTTTAATGCGTTCATTTAAAGGGTATATAATTTGGTCGTTTGTAATTGATATCATATTAATTGCATATCTCTTTACATTACATGAAAAAGTCGGCTTAGGTGTCATACTACTACTGTCATTATTGCTCATAGGTGCTACCTTTATTTCTGCCTACTTTATGAATAGGAATAAATAGAATGCTTGTATGGAACCTACAATTGATAGTTAAATGGTAGCCACATAAAAATACAAAACTCCTCGGAAAAAGTTTATATTGTCTCAAATATACTAGCTTCCTCCGAGGAGTAATTTTGTGTCTAAATATTAGAAAATAAGACCCTTAATAATCTGTAATTGTAAGTCAGTCCTGTCAGTTCTACTCATTAATATTTGTCATTTCTGATTGTACATAGTGATAAAGTAGATTTGCTGTATTTGTTAGCGACGAAATGTGTGTCCGTTCATATGCATGTGAAGCATCAATGCCTGGGCCGATTAATCCATGCACAATATCATGGCCTGCACGAATCGCTGCTGAAGCATCAGATCCGTAGTACGGATAAATATCAACTTTGTAGTCAATTTGATTTTGACGAGCAAGTTCAATTAATTTCTTTCTAAAGCCATAATGGTAAGGACCGCTTGCATCTTTTGCACAAATTGATACCGTATATTCATCGGTTGCCTGACCATCACCAATTGCCCCCATATCAACCGCAAGATATTCAATTGTTTCTGCTGTTATATTCGAGTTCCCGCCATATCCTATTTCTTCATTATTAGAGATGAGGAAATGTGTTGTATACGGTAATTGTATGCCCTCTTCAACAATTCGCTTAATTAATTCAAGCAATAATGCAACACTTGCTTTATCATCTAGATGTCTTGATTTAATGTAACCATTTTGAGTTATCTCCACTCTCGGGTTAAATGAAATAAAATCTCCAACCTCAATCCCTAAATTTCGAACATCTTTGGCATTTTTGACAAGTTCATCAATTCTTACTTCGATATTACTTTGATTACGTTCCAGTTTCGCAGCATCTTTATATACATGAACAGATGATTGATGCATAAGTATCGTTCCTGTGTACTTTTTTCCTAAAGCTGTTTCGATTTGACAGTACTCACCTTCAATTGAATGGAAATGAAAGCCACCAATTAAATCTATTTTTAAGCGTCCATTTTCTTTTATTTCTTTAACAATTGCCCCTAATGTGTCAACATGCGCTGTTAACATTCTCTGTTGTGAATCATCTTTACCAGGAAGAGATATAATTAAGCCGCCTTTGCGGTTACGTTTTATTCGTATATTTAAATTTGATAAATAGCTTTCAACAAAAGAAATGATTGTTTGCGTATTTCCAGAAGGACTGGGAATCTCGACTAATTGCTTAATTAAGTGTAGGACCTCGGTGTTTGTTTTCATATGTACCTCTCCTTTATATGCTTACATAGCTTATTATGTTTTATTACCTGGTTGATCAAGCATCATACATTTAAGTTGACACAATGTCTGGTTTGAAATACCACACCCCTCGACAAAAAACCTTTCGACCGATTCATATTGTGAAAAAACTTGCTTTAATGCCCCATCTAAGTAAGATTTGTCAACGATTAATAATGGTTTAATCTTATGAGTGGGTATACGATATAGGCTAAATAGTCGTATCATCTTTTCAGTCTTTTTCATTTTAGGGTAGATTAATTGATTAGAAAGTAGATATTCTTTAACAACGACATTATAGTCTACACCTAAATAAAGTTGGATAAGAGCACTTATAAAACCTGTTCGGTCCTTTCCACCTGTGCAATGAATTAATGCTGGTGTATTATTATGATTTGCAATTGCTTCAATTACTTGTTTAATCTCTTGTTTCCGTTCACATACAATCGATTGATAAAAATCATGAATCCAATTTTCAAAATTATCTTGTTTACCTTGCTCTTTTAACATTTGATAAAAATCGCGATACGTTAACTCTTGACTGCCGTGATTAATTGGTATATGCATGATAATAGTGCCCCATTTTTCTGGGAACGAATACATCTTTGATTCTCTCTCTTTTATTGTCCTTAAATCACATATTAGCTTTAAACCTGTTTGTTTGAGGGTGAGTTGGTCCCTTTTTGATAAACGCGAAATATCTTCGGAACGATATAACAAATTCCTTTTTATAATTTCTCCATCTTTTGTTTGCATCCCGCCAATATCTCGAAAATTATATAATTTTTCAAATGATATATTATTTGCCATAAAGTATTTCCTCTCATTCTCTTCACCTTCAATACAATATCTTTCTTTATTGTAAAGACATTCAACCATTTTGAACAGTGTACATTTATAAGCAGTTGGATAATAAAACCATAAAAGGATATAACTATTAAAGATAAGTCTCTTTTATTTAGATTGTTTTGTTATCTGGGGTTGGTTTTAGTATTAATATGCTGGGCAGTATAACCGTCTAGTCTATAGGTTCGAACATCATTGTAGCGATCACTTTTTATCAGCCTCGATATACCCTTATTTGACAATTTTTAATAAGAGCCTTATGAAAATAATAAGGAGGAAATACTTAAGATGGAACTACGAAGCAATATGGAATTTGAATTGAGAGGGAGCTTTATTCCGAATATAAGTAATTCTAACCGATTGAAAATATTGGAGATAACAGACCAAAGCATCGTCATACAAATGAATAATTCAAAACGTAGAGGAGTATTCCCTTTAGATAGTTTTGAATATTGGATTAAACGAAACTCGCTTATTCAAATCGATCACTCTGAAAAACGAACTTCATGATAAAAAGAGGACTTCTCTATAAGTCCCCTTTCTTCATCTTCATTGTTGTTAATTGTGCAAAGTGGCTTCGCTTTCTGCGACCTATCCCGGCATGCTTTAACTAAAAAGCGACTACGTCTTTTCACAATTTCTTATTGTATGAAATATATATTTTCTTCAATCTACAAGTAAAATGAATTTTTTTAAAATTGAATATCAGTTATAACAATGCCTATTTCGCCACCAGGTGTGTTGAGCTTCATATGTTCCCCAACGGAACGCAATAAAAGTTGATTTCCAACTGGTGATAAAAACGATATGCACCCTTCATCTGGATTTGACTGTTCTGGAAAGCAAATTATGTACTCTTCCGTTTCATCATCATCCTCATATTTTACAATAACCTTACAACCAATGAATACTTTTTCCAATTTGTTAGTCTGTTTCTTTTGAGCATGTAGATTTGAGATATATGCTTCTACCTCAGTAGTATATAAGTGATAAAATTCCTTGAATTTTATCCGATCGTTTGCGAAATACGTTTCCATCAATTCCTGACCTTGTTCGTCCAAATAGACGAGTTGACTCAAAAGTTCTTCATTTATTGGCCGTTTTATATTATGGTTCATAGTAGATAACCCCCTCTCCATGTTGTAAGCCTTTGCATTCTTTCATTTCACGCTTCATATGAGTCCCTCCTATATTTAATCATGAGATAATCTGGTAATCTCCAAATTATCATATCATAGCAATCTATAACATTCTATCCATTGAAATTTGTATAATAGTATGACTAGTTTTAGCTTGTTTATTTGATAAAATGATATATCCACCAAAGAAAAGAGGATGACTCGAAAGCATCCTCCCCTCAAAACATACATTATTAGAATACAATTCTATATTCCCTATATTCATGGGTCTAATACTTTTGCTCAAGTCACCCTGTTACCTATTGATTATAACCAAGCTGCTCCAACGATGATTAATAAGATGAATAATACGACGATTAACGCAAAACCTTTACCGCCACCGTAGCCATAGCCACCGTAACCATATCCACCGCAGCCACCACCGTAACCGTAGCCGCCACCGAATCCATATCCGTAACCCATCATAATTCCTCCTTAAAAATTTTATTTGTAGAGACGAAACCATTTAAATCAATCTAATAGTTTGCCACTATATTTAGTATCCAACGAAAGCTGAACCGACAATAATTAATAATATAAACAATACGACAATTAACGCGAAGCCTGCGCCATAACCTGGAGTTGCATTACCCATAAAACAACACCTCCCTTTCGTTGTACTAATACATTATGTGATAAGGCACTTGTACGTAAGGGCATTCGCACAGTTTCTAGAATTTTTTTTCAGACACTTATCCTCATTTGTTTCTAATCGTTATATCGAGTTTGCTAAATTGTTATAAATAAAAGTAAAATGATAAAGCCGACATGTTAAAATGGAATTTGATATAAAAACTAAGAATTAAGGGTGAGAAAATGAAAAAATTAATTATACTATTCATAAGTTGCTTGCTAATAATCCCAACTGTGACATCTGCACATACAACATTGTCCTCGTCAACTCCAAGTCAAGGTGAAGTGATTACGAGTGAATTACATGAGGTGACGTTAGAATTTGGTGGAGAAATTGAAAAACAAAGTACTTTAACGTTGACAACCGGTGAGAAAAAAATAACTGTTGAATCAATTAGCGTTGAAGGCACAACCTTAACAGGCCATATTGCGGAACCATTAGAAAATGGTGACTATACACTAACATGGAATATTGTCGCAAAAGACGGCCACTTATTATCAGGTGATATTCCTTTTACAGTGAACATTGAAAAGGAAGAAGCTAAAGTAGTAGAAGATGTGACTGAAAATGAAGAACAGGAACAAAATCAAGCAAATACTAATTCTGAACAGGAGCAGGTAGCTGAAGATGAATTAACCAATTCTAAGGAAGAGACTGAACAAAAAGAGGAAACAACAAATAATAATCGTTCACTTATATCTACAATTTCAATTATCGTATTAGTTATATTGTTAGCCATTGGTATCGGTATTCTGTTCCGCAAGAAGAGGTAATCTATGGACCAAATTATTCCACTGACAGAATATATTACATACATGTTATTTGCTTATTTAGTCGGGCATGTTGCGCTCCAATTTGTACCTGAAACGAAGAAACCTCAACTTAAGGTTTCTAAACAAAGTCTACTATTGGCTGTTTTAGGTATTATCGTGTTTTCCTTTTTTCCAACCTTACAGGTAATTACGTTTTTCTCACCTGAAGGCCTTTTTACCTTAACATCCTACTCTATATTGACAGAGTTCCAGATTGGTATCGCCTGGTTATATGGTAGCTTTTTTGCAGTTTTTTTATGGATGGTCTTATATGTAGAAGGTTCTAAATATATTCAGGCTGTCCTATTATTCATCATGATTATTTCAATAGGATATGCTAGTCATTCATCTGCACTTAGCTTTTGGCCTGGATTACTCTCCCATTCGACACATTTTTTAGTGATTACGTTATGGGTAGGGATTCTACTGCATGTGGGTTGGCTTTCACAGTCATCGGCTCATTGGCATTCTTTTTTAAGATGGTTTACACCACTCTCAATTATTTTCGTAATGATTACAATAGCGAGCGGGATTTACCTCATGCTGTTTGTGATGACACCTCGTGATTATATGAATTCATGGGCATTACCATATGGACAAATGCTGTTATTAAAACATATAAGTATTATTCCTGTGTTTGCTTTCGCATTTATTAATGGCTTTCTATCGAGGAAAGTAAAAATTGATAAGGATTATGACCCAAAAAAGTGGATTCAAGCTGAAACAATTATCTTAATGGTCATTTTCTTTGTAACAGGAGTGCTCGGTACTTTACCGCCTCCACATCAAGTAAATGCAACCGTACTTCAGGAGGGGCCTGCTGCTTGGATACATGTATTGCTAGGCCAACAACTTACAGCACCATTTACATTTACGTTAACTCCGGTCTTTCAAGGTAGTCTTTTACTAATCATTGGGGTTATCTTTTTAGCATTAATTATCGTAAGCTTCTATAAAAGATTAACACCATGGTTGGCGCTATGTTTTGGATTATTATTCATTGTTGCTGTTTACTTAGGTTTAATGTTGTCGATTCAAATTAATTAATTGTAAAAAAAGAAGGTGAGCTTTAGAGTCTATTAGCAAACTCTAGGTTTCACCTTTCTTTTTAAATACTTGTATTGTTTTTGCTGTAGGCATTTAAATAAATTCTGCATGAATATACGCTTATCTATAACCGCTAGCACGACCATGTCGTTTCTTTTGAAACGGATTCTGATGTTTTAAGATTACACTTCAATCTAACTAGTGTATGTATATTGCATTACTTCGACCAATCAAAGCCTACTTTATTAAGAAAAGCCCGTGCTAATAAAATATGTCCTGTTTCATTAGGATGTACTCTGTCCCACGCTAATGTGGCTGGATACATTTTATCTAGCAATTTATTAAATTCTGCTTGTGTATCTATAAAATAACAATTATATTCTTTGGCAATATTCTGAACGACTTTTCCATATTCGTCCATCATTTTTCGCATACTGTCTTCTGCATTGCCCTCTATATAATACGGTGTCATTAAAACAATTTGCTCGACGGTTTCTTTCGTGTTTACAACGAGGCTTCGTAAAGTTTCTTCATATTCATCAATGTATACATGTGTTTCCTTCATAAAAGGTAAATCATACTGTCTCCATACATCATTAATCCCTATCATTATTGATAACCAATCTGGATTCTGATTGTGTACATCCTCTTTCCATCTATCCTTTAAATCACGAACTGTATTTCCCGATACCCCTTTATTAACGACACGTATGCCTAGTTCAGGATAAGTTGCTGTAAGGAATGCGTTTACATAAGAAACATAGCCCTTTCCTAATGCACCAAATAAGCCTTCTCCTTCTGGCTTAGCGCGATCACAATCAGTAATTGAATCTCCTATAAATAACAATTTTTGATTCTTTTTCAATTCCATAAAATTCTCCCACCTATCAAATGATAATAAAAGACTTTTTCTTTTTTAAATTCTGTAGAAGCATATCCTCTAGAAATAAGCATTTAAAAGTAAACGATTAATTATAGTTTATTACATCTCTGTAGGTCTCGTCTATTCTCTATATAAACAATATAAACATTAATGAGATTTGCCAATAAGCTTTTTACCAAGGGCTGTTTTCGTAAACATTGTTGCTTTTTACTTAGTTGACGTTATGGTTGGTCTACAGTACTAGCTCCAATCAACCTATATAAAATTAGCAACATGAGACTGAGACAAAAGGTTTTAAAGACAAGAAAAATACGAACTATTAGATGAGATTTCAATACAACCTTCGTGTTGTTTTTACAGGGTTGACGTTCTGGTTGATTTCCGCTACAGTACTCGCTTTCCGCGGGGTGGGTGGTGAGCCTCCTCGGAGTAAACTCCTGTGGGGTCTCACCTCTCCCACGCATCCCGCAGGAGTCTCGCACTTCCGCTCCAATCAACCTTTACAGAATTTGAACATTGAACCCCTAAAAACAATGTTCGTATTTAACTATGGATTTTTTGTTATGTCCCAGCCTTGTTCGTGTTTAACATTATTTGTTATGTCCCGCCTCCTGGTTCTTCAAAACTAAATGACCAAATGCTGATGTATTATTGACTTTTATAAATTATATAAATATACTAAAATTTGCGTTATTTGTAGACTTTAGTCGAATTATACATGGATTCACCATCAAAAAATCTTGTTTCTTTCCTATTTTCGAATAAATATTTAGTATGCTATTTTAATTATTTATTTTTTTAAATTACTTGTTGCTGTTTCGGGCATTACATAGGTAGTAATAATCAGAAATAAACTAAGACTAATACAAGTTTAATGCAAAAAGCCAACGTCGCTTTTATCACTTAAGTAATAAAACTTTTGGAGGAATTATGCGTTCATTATTTAGAAAAAAATCAATTTCACAATTACTACAACAGAGCCGTCAACAAACGTTAGAGCGCACACTTAGTGCATTTGATTTAACATTGTTAGGCATCGGTGCAGTAATTGGTACAGGTATTTTTGTGTTAACAGGAGTTGTTGCTGCTGAATCTGCAGGTCCAGCACTTATCATTTCCTTTATCCTTTCGGGGATTGCTTGTGCATTATCAGCTCTTTGCTATGCTGAATTTGCTTCGACAGTACCAATTTCCGGAAGTGTCTACACATACACATATGCAACTTTAGGAGAATTCTTTGCGTTCTTAATAGGTTGGGATTTAATGCTTGAATACATCATAGCTATTGCAGCCGTATCTACAGGATGGTCAGGCTATTTCCAAACTTTGCTCGAAGGATTTGGTATACATTTACCAACAATACTTGCGTCTGCTCCAGGCTCAGGTGAGGGTGGACTCGTGAACCTTCCTGCCATGATTATCATTCTTATTATTACTGCCCTTTTATCAAAGGGAATGAAGGAAAGCAAGCAAGTTAATAATATTATGGTTGTTATAAAGCTTGCAATCATAATACTATTTATCGTAACAGGAGTATTTTATGTAAAGCCTGATAACTGGACACCTTTTGCACCCTTTGGTTTTGAAGGGATTATTACCGGAGCGGCAACAGTTTTCTTCGCATATATCGGATTTGACGCTGTCGCAACAGCCTCAGAAGAAGTAAAGCGACCTCAGCGAGATTTGCCGATTGGCATTATTTCTTCACTTGCGATTTGTACACTGTTATATATTGCTGTATCACTGATTTTAACTGGTATGGTCCCTTACTCACAGTTAAATGTCGCAGATCCTGTTACATTTGCGCTCCAATTTGTTGGACAAAGTTCGCTCGCAGGAATCATTTCAGTCGGAGCGATAACCGGGATAACAACGGTCCTCCTCGTAATGATGTATGCTCAGGTCCGTGTCTCATTTGCAATGAGCCGTGATGGATTATTACCGAAAAAACTCTCAAGTGTCCATCCTCGACTTAAAACACCCTTTGCTAATACATGGCTAACCGGAGTTATTGCAGCTATTATTGCTGGCTTTATTGATCTTACAACACTAGCACATTTAGTTAATATCGGAACGTTAGCTGCTTTTATGTTAGTATCGATCGCAGTCATTGTATTAAGACATACACACCCATCATTAAAGCGAGCATTTAAAGTACCATTCGTACCATTGTTACCTGCAATAAGTGCAGCGTTATGTCTTTATTTGATGACAAGTTTACCAGCCGTTACATGGAAGGCATTTTCTATATGGATAGGTATAGGAATCATCATTTACTTTACTTATTCAAGAAAACATAGTCATTTAAATAAATAGGTTAATACTAAAAAAAACAGTGAGGTACGAAGCTATACCTCACTGTACATAATAATAGAATGACAACGAAAGTTGCACAAACTATAAATCTTTGAATAGTATATGGGTATTAGCGGATTTGCCCATTCCCTGACATGATAAATTTGACAGTAGTTAGTGCCGGGAGCCCCATTGGACCGCGAGCATGAAGTTTTTGAGTAGAAATCCCGATTTCTGCTCCAAAGCCTAATGCTCCACCATCCGTAAATCGTGTTGATGCATTGTGATAAATTGCTGATGCATCAACTTCATTTAAGAATGTTCGTGCGGTTTGTTTATTTTCTGTTATGATTGCTTCTGAATGTTTTGTGCCATATTTATCAATATGATCAATCGCTTCTTCAACAGATTTTACGGTTTTAATCGCAAGATCTAAACTTAAATACTCATTTGCCCAATCACTTTCTGTTGCTGGGATTGCTTCAGGTAAATAAGTTCGTGCTACATCATCACCATGAAGTTGAATGTGATTACTTTTACATGCTGTGCTTAATGCTTCTTTATTCTTTTCAAGCCACTCTTCGTGAATAATCGCTGTTTCAAGAGCATTACAAACTGCTGGCCGGTCAGTTTTCGCATTAATAAGAATCTTCAAAGCCTTTGTTACGTCCGCTTCTCGATCAATATATAAATGACAATTCCCAACACCTGTCTCGAGAACTGGAACTGTTGCATTGTTTACAACTGCCTGGATTAGTGCACCTCCACCTCTAGGTATTAGTACATCGATATGATCTTTCATCGTAAATAGCTGTTGTGTTGCTTCTCTATTTGTACTAGCAATAAATTGGACTGCATCAGACGGTATTTTCGTTTCGTTTAAAGCTTCCTTCATAATTTTAACAATTGCTTTATTAGAAAATAATGCAGAAGAACCACCTTTTAAAATAATTGCATTTCCGGATTTAAGTGCTAATCCTGTAGCATCAACAGTTACATTAGGGCGGGCTTCATAAATCATACCGATAACACCTAGCGGAACTGTAATCTTCTCAACTAACAATCCATTCTCAAGAGTCCAGCTCGATAAGGTCTTTCCAGTAGGGTCTTCTAATTCGGCAACTTGTCTAAGCCCATTTGCAAAATCACTAATACGTTCTTTTGAAAGTGCTAGTCGGTCCATATATGCAGCGTCGTAACCTTTTTCTTGACCAGCTTTTAAATCTTGGTCATTTGCAATTAATATATGTTGAGCCTTTTCTTCTAAATGGTTGGCTAAAATATAAAGTGCTTCATTTTTATCTTCTGTCGAAAGTAAACTTAGTTTTCTAGATGCTTTTTTTGCTGCAAGTGCTTGTAATTCTACATTTGTTTCTTCATTTGTAACTGGCATGTTTCTCCTCCTTCATTAGATTCCTACAGGTAACGATAATTCAAGTTCACAAACTAAATCATCAAAATGGACAACTTCTAGCTTTTTAAGGTTCTCTCCAGTAAGTTGACAAAGCTTTGTTAACTCTTCATTCGAGTAATTGACAACACCTAGGCCAATCCGTTCCCCTTTATGGTCGATAATCCGAATGACTGAGCCCTTTTCAAATTTCCCTTTGACTTCTTTCACGTCCGATGTGTAAATACTATGTTTATGGTCTGCTAGTGACATTCTCACTTGTTGGCGAACTACAATTTCACCTTTAGGACCGGAGTGAAATGCAATCCATTGACGTTTTTGGTTCAAGTTAATCGTTTCGTTTGTTGCCTCAAAATACGTTCCTTTTGCTAAACCTTTAACTGCATCACCTAAAATATTCGGAATACTTGCCTTACCTAGGAATGTTGATATTCCAGAAGCCATTGCAATCTTCACGGCATCAATTTTTGACTTCATTCCACCTGTACCAACATTACTACCAGACTCACCAGCACCTGCTTCGATTTCCGGTGTTATCTCATACACTTTATCTAGTAATTTTGCTTCCTCATTTTTACGTGGATCAGAGTCATATAAACCTTCTATATCAGATAATATAATTAATTGATCTGCTTCAATTAATCCAGCAACTTTGGCAGACAATGTATCGTTATCACCAAAACGTAACCTGTCAACAGTTACTGTATCATTTTCATTCACAATTGGGATGATTCCACGCTCTAGCAACACATTTAATGTATTTCGTACATTGTTATACCGATTCTCATCTGAGAAATCACTACGTGTTATTAAAATTTGTGATGCAACATACCCATGTGACAAGAAAATTTCCGAGTAGGCTTCGATTAATAATCCTTGGCCAATAGATGCTGCCGCCTGCTTTTCAGGTAATGAAGTAGGTCTGTCGATACAACCTAGCTTCCGATATCCTGCTGCAACTGCACCTGATGAGACAAAGACTATTTCGTGACCTTCATCTTTTAATAAGGCGATTTCATCTGCTAATTTTTCTAATTTACGTCGACTAATCTCTCCGTGCCGACTAGTTAAGGAACTGCTTCCTACTTTTATTACAACCCGTTTTTTCTCAGTTTCTAGGGTCGCCATTGTATCACTCCTGAATAATTAATTTCTAAATTCTGCTTGCTTAGATGACGAGTTTCTATATTTATTTTGTAGAGCTTACTAATAGACTATCTTGAATTTGTGTACTAATCTCTTCTGATCGCTTAGCTGCATGTTCGATTGCTTTCATAATGGCAATACCACCGCCGTTTTCATCGAGTGCATTCAAACCTGCCGCAGTTGTACCATTTGGGGATGTCACTTTCTCTCTTAGTGTAGTCGGAGAATCAGCTTGCTCTTGAATCATTTTTGCCGCACCTAAAATTGTTTGTGAAATAATGCTTCTTGCAACTTCTTTTTGCAAACCACCTTGCAATGCTTGCTGTTCCATGTGCTCCATTAAATAGTAAAAATAAGCCGGGCCGCTACCTGCTATTCCAGTAAAAATATCCATCTCTTTTTCCTCTATTGTATATACCATACCGATACATTCGAGTAATTGAGTTGCTAATTGTATTGATTCGTCGATTGTTGCTAGACCTGGGGATATTGCAGTAGCAGATTCACCAATCATACTTGATGTATTTGGCATCACTCTTACTACTTGTTGGTCTTTATGAAGGTTTTCCTCAAGGTATGTTGTTGTTATCCCTGCTAAGACAGATAATATGAGTTGATCAGAACGAATATGATTTTTCAAACTTTGTAAAGCCTTTGAGACATCCTTCGGTTTCATTGCTAATATAAAAACATCTATATCATCAAAGGTTAAGTGACTTTGTTTAATACCTTTTACTCTATACCTGGCTTCTAGAGAAGCTAACCGTTCTTCATTTGAGCGATTAGTAACGATGATTTGTTCTGGAACAATGTTAGATGATTTCACCATTCCAGCTATCATTGCTTCTGCCATTGAGCCTGCACCTAAAAATACAATCTTTTTATCGTGTAGCATCTCATCTCTCCAATTTGCAAATTTTAAAAAGGTCACCCTTTTTATTAACAAATTAATCGTAACATGCTCAATATATTATTCAAGGTCTTAGTGTGAGGTTGTAAGCATTTCTGCCAATTAGTAAGTGTAAGCGTTAACAACGACTGTTATATTGTTTATAAGACGTCTCATACGTGTTAATCCGGTCTTATCCTTAATTTTAGAGAATTAATTAACGAACTTTTTCTAATATTTCTAATTCTTATTAAATTGAGGCTTCGGTATGCTTAAACATAGATAATACATTTCCTTTACAAAACAATACAAAAGTATGAATAATATTTAGGGTTTTCGTATGTTTTATTTATCATAGCGTTTACTCATTTTTTCATTTATTTTTTTGCTTTCGTCATCACTGTTGCTTATTTAGATGTTTTATCACCTTAAACTAATAGAAGCGACCCTTTTTGATTTAACGAATGAATTTGCTATCCATTTACCTGAGTCTTATCGTTCTTTCATTTTCCCCAAAAATATTATACAATTCGACTATGTCCATCTAAGCTTCTTCATAAACTTTGTTGCTTTTTACTATGTTAATGGTGTCCCCGATATGAACACTCATGATGCTGGGCTTGTCACCACCAGAAGGTAAATACCTATTGGTTCTAATTTTCTTCGTATTGCGGAGAAAGATTGCAAGTAGCCCTAAGCTAACTTTACAAAATCAAAAACAACAAGCTTTAAGAAATAGCTGTTACTAAAAAAGGGTCACAAACGAAAGGGGATTAAATATGAGAAAGATGATTATGGTACTTTTAATATCAGTGCTAGCCTTCACACTTGCTGCATGTAATGATGGGAAAAAGGAAGATAAAGAAGCAAAAAACAGTACGAAAACAGAAGAAAACACAAAATCGGAAGAGGAATTAGCTGCTGAAGCAGAGGAATTACAAAAGAAGCTTGATAAACAGAAAGTTGAGGAAGATATTGTTGTCGCGATTGTAAATGGCAAGGAAATAAAAGGAACCGAGTATAATCAAATATTAACTAGCTTACAAACATCCTCGTACCAAAACGGACTTGACCCTACGAGCGAAGAAACCGCCAAGCAATTAAAAGAAGAAACACTTAATTCAATTGTAGGACAAGAATTACTCATGCAAGAGATTAATAAAAAGGGTTATACTGCTTCAGAAGATGAGATAAATAAACAACTCGAAACAGAAAAAGCACGCTTTGAAAAAGAAGAAGATTTTGAAAAGGCTCTTGAAAGTAGTAAATTAACAATTGATGATTTAAAAGAGCAAATTAAAGAAAATGTCATTATCAGTCAATATCTAGAAAAAGATATGAAGGTGGATGAAGTTAAGGAAGAGGAAGTAAAAGAACTTTACACTTCATTAACAAAAAACTTGGATGATTCATCAGAAACACCTAAATATGAAGATGTGAAAGAAAGCTTAAAAGAAAAGCTTGTCCAAGATAAAACAGCTGCAGCTATTCGAACTAAAATCGAAGAGCTTCGTAAAAATGCCGAGGTCGAGTTAAAAATATAAATACACAAGAAAGACTGTCGAAGGAAATTACTTTTCCATGACAGTCTTTTCTTTTTTACTTATATCGCAACACCGAGTATTCCACAAAAGCTGCGCACTCCTTACTATATTAAACTTTCTTTAACCTTAACATAGTATGAGCATTTTTTTGAAATTCATAAGCAACCTTTTCCTCGATCCAAATGGCATCATTCTTTAATTCTTCACGCAAAACATTAAGATACCTAGACTTCTTTCCCTCCAAATCAACTAGAGGAAAAATTCTTACTTCCTCTTTTGTTACCCGTAACAATTCTTTAATTGTGTCAAGGTGGAATTTGAAGTCTAACTGATTACTATATGTGAATAAGAAATGTGCTGACAAAGTAATATCAAACTCTTCTTCCGTAAACGGTAAGCTAGGAAGCGTCGCTGCGACGTATTGCCTAGGAAATTTACTCATATGGTTTGTACATGTATATAACGCTCTCTTACGATGTTTTACTAATTCAGCTATATTTTCATGGAAATCCCAATTATATGCCTCTGTCACTTTACTCATCGTCTCATCTATATGCAAAATATCTTCTGAACCCTTTTCATTTAGTTGTTCAACTGGAAAATGATACGCAATATCACTGGCCGTAATGTCAATTCCTTTTTCCGAACCAGTTGCAGTGAACGAACATGCACCAGCAGGACAATCCAATATTTTTTTCTTTGCAATGTCCTCTTCCTTTAACGAGAACATCCTCATATACTCGTCATATGATCTTCCAATAAAAACTACTCTACTTAAGCTCAACATACTCAACTCGGCTCACCGCGCTTTCTATTTTTTTCCATATACAATTTATAATATAAATATTCTCTAAAAAAAACAAGGCAATTTCTTAAAAAATTGATTACTCTACTATATTTACATAAAGTTCACTAATTTCTGGTTTCTTGTTAATCAAGTTCGAATCCATCATCCAACTAACGGTCTCATCCCATTGATCTTGACTTTGACTACCAAATCCATCATCAGATTTCATTAACGGTAAAAGTATTTCAAGGCTTTCTACCTCAACCTCCTTTACTAGTGGAAAGTTTGCCTCATCTTGATGATTTAATAATATCGTTAATGCTTCCTGAGGATTTTCAGCGGTGAATTGATAACCTTTTGATGCTGCTCTCCAAAAGGCTTGAATTGTCTCCTGTTCTGCTTCCCATGTTTTGTCACTTGTCACAGCAATAAGTTCATAATAGCTAGGTATCTTATAGTCTGTTGGATTTAAATTACGTGTATGATGTCCTTCATGCTTTAATACAGGTACCTCATGATTAATATACGCGCCAATCACCGCATCTGCTTTCCCAGTAACTAATGACGAGCCTAATTCAAATCCTACATCAACCATCTTTACTTTTTCCGGATTACCGCCATCAGCTTTGACCATTGAATGGATAAGTGACTCATTTAGTGGTATCCCTGGATAACCGATAGTTTTTCCTTCTAAGTCTTTAGGTGATTGTATAGAACTGTCTTCCTTAAAGATAATCCGATTTAATGGTGAACGAACGATCGCTCCGATTGATTTGATATTGACATCTTGATTTGCTCGGGCAATAATCACATCCGGCTGATAGGAGATACCAAGAGTAACTTTTCCAGCAGCAGCTAAATTTATTGGGTCAGTTGGATTTGCCGGGAACTGAATATCTACCTCAATTCCTTCATCTTCAAAATACCCCTTCTCTTTAGCAACATATAAAAAGCTATGTACCGCATTGGGATACCAATCTAGCATAATGCTTACTTTTTTGAATTCATTTGTTTTTTCACTTTTTCCTTCTGCTTGTTTTGACACTTCTTGATTACTACATGCTGCTATGAAACTAAAGCCAATCAATAATAAAATAATTAACGTTCTCTTCAATCAAATTTCCTCCATTTTAATAACATTTTTTCTAATAATATAACAATTACGAATAAACTAATCCCTAGTAAAGAGAGAAGTACGATTGGAGCAAAAACGCCTGCGCCATCAAATTGTGTCATCATTCTCCGACTGAAGTACCCTAACCCTGCTTGAGAGCCAATCCATTCACCAATTGCTGCACCAATTACACTAAGGGTAACGGCTACTTTTAAACCTGAGAAGAAATAAGGCAAGCTCGCTGGAACCTGTAGCTTAAAAAAGATATGCCGTTTATTTGCTCCCATTGTCAACAAAAGGTCTTGATAATTTTTACTTGCTCTCTTTAGTCCATCATATGTATTTACCGTAATTGGAAAGAAAGTAATCAATACAGTTACGACAACCTTGCTCCAAATCGAGTACCCAAACCAAAGCACAAAAATAGGTGCTAATGCAATAATCGGAATCGTTTGAGATGAGATGAGAAGCGGATAGAATGTTCTTTCAATTGTCCTATTTAGATTCATCCATACTGCGATGCCTACTCCAATGATGATTGATATAGTTAAGCCGAGAATGATAATCGACACTGTTGCAGGTAAATGTTCTAAAAAGAGTACATCCTTTAATTCTAATAGTTTTAATATCACACTTGTTGGTGATGGTAATATAAACCCTAAATTAACTATCCTTGCGACAGCCTCCCATACTCCTAATAATAGAAAAACAAGTAAGCAGGCTGGCCCATATGTTCTTGCAAAGCTCATGAAGAAACCCTCGCTTTAAGCAAATTGATTAAGTAATTTTTACGTTCAAGGAGTAATGGTTCGTCTAAATCCTTCAAAACTCTTGGCCTACTTAATGGGACGTTTACTTCTTCTAAATAACTTGTTGGCTTATCGATGAAAATGAAAATTCTGTCCGACAAGAACAACGCTTCATTTACATCATGAGTGATAAATAGTATTGTTTCACTTCGTTTTTGCCACTGTGCTAGTAACCATTCTTGCATTGAAATTTTTGTTATTGCGTCCAATGCACTAAACGGCTCATCTAATAGTAGAATACTAGCGCCACTTAAAATAGTCCTTAAAAACGAAACTCTTTGTCGCATTCCCCCTGAAAGCTCGTGTGGATAGCAATTTTCAACTCCTGTTAATCCAAACTCTTGCAATAATAATTGAATTTGCTGATAGGCATCTTGTTTTCGCATACCTTTTATTTCTAAAGGTAATGCAGCATTTTCAATGATTGTCCGCCACGGTAACAACAAATCCTGTTGGGGCATATAGCCAACATGCCCCAGTCGCTTTGCTTGCAATTGATTTCTTAAAAAGATATCGCCTTCATTTGGTTGTGCCAAACCTGTTATTAGCTTAAAAAGTGTACTTTTCCCCGACCCGCTCGGTCCAATAATAGTAACAAATTCCCCTTCATTTATTTGAAAATTAAAATCTTGCAAAATAGGTATTTTTCCTTTATCTGATTCGTAATGAAAAGAAACCTCTTGTAATTGCACAGCAGGTTTATTCATCAATCGGCCACATCGCTTCATTGAAAGCCATATCCCAAAACATATACTCAAACCTCGTTGTATTTAGAAAAATCTCTTCCAAATCATGCAATTCTGTTTCTGATTTTCCCTCTGCTAATTCATCCATTAAATCTATACACCATTTTGCTAACGTACCAAACTCTTCTGAAGCATACATTTGTATCCATTCACCATAAAATTCGTGCTCACTTGCTCCTTCAATTGTATTAAGTGCTTTGCCAATTTCCCAATAGCTCCAGGCACAAGGCAGAACGGCAGCAACTGTTTCAGCTAATGTTCCGTTTTGACTAACATGGAGCATGTAATGGGTGTAAGCAAGTGTTGTGGGCGAAGGTTTTGCCGTTTCTAACTCTTCATGTGAGATGCCAAACCGTGCGGCATACTGTCTATGTAGAGACATTTCCTCATTTATAGTTGAATCTAACAGTTTTGCGAACTTCCCCATTGTTGAAAGATCCCTTGCTTTTAGAACACCAATTGCGAATACTTTTGCATATTCAATCAAATATAAATAATCCTGAATCATATAAAATCTGAATTTTTCCTTATCTAATGTCCCAGAACCAATTCCTTGTACAAACGGGTGCCTATGATTTTCATGCCAGATCGGTCGAACATGTTCTAACAATCTTTCAGTAAACTTCATGATACTTCCTCCTCTTAATGTAATTTTAGTTTGTTTCTGTATGACACCATTCATAGATAAATGTCATGAGCACTTTTGTATAATTGACTAATTGTTCTATTGAAATTTGCTCATTGACTGCATGTGCATGCTGTAATTTACCTGGTCCGTAGATGACGGTTGGAATACCTGCATTTCCAAGCCATCCTCCATCTGTTACAGTTGGTGAAACATCGACGATAGGTGCTTCACTTATCACGAATTGATGTGATTTTTTCAGCTGTTTAACACCTGGGTAATCCGGATTCACTTCCAATGATGGAAATATCTCACCTCGGTCAATAATCATTGATTTCCCACCCCATTTAAAATGTGGTGGATACTTTTTTAACCACGGATCCGCTTTTGCAACTTGTAAAATATGATCCTCAATCTCCTTGATGACTTGTTCATAGGTTTCATTTGGATAGTAATGAACCGTTATCCATAATTTACATTCATCAGCAATGAACGCTGCATGTCTACCACCCTCAATAACGGCTGGATTTATGGTATTAGAACCCGGCTCCATTCCAGGGTAGCTTTTCATAATTGCCCAATGATTCTCTAACTCTTGTAAACCGTGTATAATTTTGGTCATTTTTTCAATAGCACTTGCAGCATACATCTTTCCACCAGCATGTATCATGTTTCTTCTTGTTGCATCATGATATGTTTCTGGACTTTTTACAGTTATCCAGCCTGTAATTACGCCACCTTGACCTTGTATATGTAAATCACTCGTATCAACAACAATCGCAAAATCTGCTTTATAACCTCGATTACAACACTCTAATGTACCTGCTTCACCAACCTCTTCACCAATTACTGATTGAAAGATTAAATCACCTGGCAATGCTATTTTTGCTTCATGTAATAATTGGATTGCAAACATTGCCCCAGCTAACCCGCCTTTCATATCTGCTGCCCCGCGCCCGATTACTGACTTGTCTTTCACAATAGGTTTAAACGGGTCAGTTTCCCAGCATTCATCAGCACCGACTTCAGCGACATCGATATGACCATTAATGATTAAGCTTTGGTAATGCTCACTATCTGTTCCCTTTAGAACTCCTACGACATTTGGGTCATTCGGATATACATCCCACATATCGATAGAAAATCCACGTTGCTGTAAAAAGTCTGCAACAAATCGCTGTGCTTCACACGTATTTCGCGCAGGTGGTGCTGGAGTCTCATAACGAATTAGTTTCATTAATAAGGAAACTAATTCATCCTGCCTACTATCGACTTCGTTCATTATCTTACCGATATCAGTCACTATCTTCTCCTCCTTTATATAAAAGTTCAGCTATTACACTTGGATTATCTCTAAACATAAAAAACCACTTCCTCTCGTAAGAAGAAGTGGTTTGAATCTTAATATTGACAACGAACATTACTAAACACGCAAAAGGAGCTTTCATTGTCTATTCAAAACACCTCTTCCCTACGCTAGTATTATCTAGATCAGGTAATAAGGGTCAAGACCACTGTCTCTCTCAGCTTCTACAAGCTCCCCTAGGGTGAAAAATCTATTAAATTATTAACAAAAACATTTTTAAAAAATCGAATAACTAATTAATCATATTATTAACACATTCTTCTATATTTGGCAACATAATATTAACAATCAATTATTCTATCATCATTTATTAGAATGACTAGATAGACTAGATGACTCCCTTTCAGAGACTTCTTTTATGAAACATGTTTACTTTCATGACGTAATTGTGAATTTCGAA
This sequence comes from Metabacillus malikii, assembly GCF_030813355.1. Classification (GTDB taxonomy): domain Bacteria; phylum Bacillota; class Bacilli; order Bacillales; family Bacillaceae; genus Metabacillus; species Metabacillus malikii. The sequence goes on along the minus strand of NZ_JAUSUD010000002.1, from coordinate 188,221 downwards.
ATGTTCTTGTCTCAAATCGTTTAAAAAGTGCTCCAAAAATCGAAGCAAGTATTTGTTGGAATAACATTCCGATTATTACTGGTACAGCGACAGCTGCTGGGAAATATTGAACAGCAATGACTGCTCCTGCACTTATATTGCGCATACCACCAGTAAAAATCATGACAACAATCGAATCACGGTCTTGTTTAAAAAAGATACCGAAAAGCCAAGCTAACAAATATCCAATAAAAGCAAGAATAAATACAATCACTGCAATGATAATTAATTTGTTAGAAATATTTACAAGATACGGTGCTACAACAGCTCCATTAATCATCACTACGAAACCAAGACCCAGCTTTGAAAACGGTGCTAATGTAGTGCCAACAATTTTACTCTTCCCTTTTGTTAATTGATTCATGAGCATACCAAAAAGTGAAGGAATAACAACCATCCATAGCAAACCATTCATCATTGAAATTGTATCTATTTCTACATTCTGGCCTACATACACGGCAAGTGTGTGGGGTACTAAAAAGGGAGAGAGTAGCGTATCGAATAGTATAATCGCTAAACCTAAACCTATATTCCCTTTGTACATTGTTACCCATAAAAAACTTGTAATTCCAGTTGGAATAACTGAAGCTAATACGAACCCAGTCACCGTTAATTGATCATCCTGGAATAATAGATGCCCCATTAACCATGCAATACTTGGCATGATTATATGTAATAAAAGGAATACTAGAAGTAAAGGGAGCGGACTTTTTAGTGCGTTTTTTAATGAGGAAAAGCTTGAATTTAAACTTCCAGAAAAAGTGATAAATGCAAATATCCAAGAAATTAAAAATGAGAGTTCTGTAAAATAATGTGCAAACAACACACCAATAATGACACTTGTAGGTGTAATCAATGGCATAAATTTCTCAAGTTGTTTATTTAATCGTTGCAACATCGTTTATTCTCCTATTCATGTCCAACTGGTTAACTTCAAAATCACACGTATTGTATTCAATTGAAGAATATAGGTTGAAATTAATTTAAAGTTAACAGTTAAACAGCTAATTGTTAACATTTTAGCGATTATAAAAAGCTTGTAATAAAGAAGTAACAAAATAATAAAAGCCATCGTACTGTAACTGTTTATCTTATTTCAAAAGATTGTTGCTTTTCGCAATGACTTTATGAAGGGTTGGTTGGAGCTGACCTGAGAGACTCCTGCGGGATGCGTGGGAGATGTGAGACTTTTGCAGGAGATTACTCCGAGGAGAACGAAATGCGTAGGCGGCTTGCCCATCGACGTACAAACTAGAGATGGGCATCGACTAAGACCAAAGGAATCACGATGAGCCGAACGGCGAATCGATGATGACTTATCGTAGGGAGATGAACTGAAGTTTGCTTGTTCGTGCCGCAAGGAGCTAGTAGGCTCAGCACCCACCCCGCGGAAAGCGAGTACTGCAAGAGGAGACCAACCCAAAAATACAACTAAGTAAGAAGCAACAATGTTTGCGAAAACAGCCAATAAAAATCGTTAACTGTACCTTACTTTATAACAGATGATACCCAACTTGTTAATATTATTATTATATCATTACTAGCCTACTCGATTTGCCATTTCTCATTCAAATAAGTAGTGACTACCTCAATATATCTTGGTCAATTCGTTTTAAAAAAACTACCATTATTTCACTTTCATGTTTATTTTATTGTTACCAATACTATACATGAGGTGGAGTATATGTATTCAATCATTTTTTCACTATTATTATTCATTCATCCGCAGCAATTCATGTCCCAAGAGATTACTTTGACCAACAAGGGTGAGGATATACAAACTATAACGCGTTCTGAGCTTTCGTTATCATCAATTGATCCGTCGTTCCTAGATGAAAGCAAGCTTGAGAAACTGGCCACTGATATAGAATCAAAAGTTTATAAACTTCCTAAAAATGCAATCTTGGATGAGCATCATCAAATAGTAAGTGGGAAAAACGGATATAAACTAAATAGAACACGTTTTAAAGAAAAATTAATTGCACTCTATTATTCAGATAAACAAGCTGATCTTGAAATACCACTACAAACACTTTATCCAAATGTAAGCAGTGAATTACTTGAATCAATAAAACAAAAGAAGATTGGAGAGTACAAAACATATTTTAATCCACATAATAAAACGCGAACACAAAATATATTATTAGCGTCAAATGCAATAAATAATTACGTGTTATTTCCCGGTGAAAGATTTTCATTTAATGAAGTAGTTGGGCAGAGGACTACTGATAAAGGTTACTTACCAGCTCCTGTTATTGTAAAGGGAGAATTAACTGAGGGAATTGGTGGAGGGATTTGTCAAGTTTCATCGACTTTGTTCAATGCAGTAGACTATGCTGGAGCGAAAATTCTCGAACGTTATTCACACAGTAAACAAGTTCATTATGTACCACCAAAGCGTGATGCAACTGTAAGCTGGTATGGACCAGACTTTTCTTTTAAAAACAATTATCAATATCCTTTATTAATTCGTTCCACAGTAAAAAAGGGGCAACTGTTAATTGAAGTTTTCTCTTCCGATTTACTACAAGTTGGAGAATAAACAAAACATATATCGAGTAAACAAAAAAGGATGACTGGTAGTATTTGCTCCAACCAAAAACATTCATATCGTGAATTTTGGAGCCTAACTTAGTCATCCTTTTTCTTCATTTATAGAACTACTTCTTTACCGGACTCTATTGCTTCTAAACATGCTTCAATGACACGCATGTTTAGAACAGCTTGTTCACCAGTATAAATCGGATCTTTGTCCTCGATAATTGCGCCAGATAAATGGTCTATTTCTAATACATAAATATCAGCTGGAAACGTTTCTGTGCGTTCCTCGTGATTTGATTCAATGATGACAATTCCTTCACCATTTCCGTGCTGATCCGGACGAAATGCATACGGAACTCGTATTTTCCCTTTCGTACCGACAACCTCATAAAATTGACCACCATACATATCAAAGCTGCAATCGAAGATAGCCTGGATACCATTTTCCAACGTCATCTGTACTGTCGTTGTTAAATCAACACCAGACTCTGGACAAATATTCGCACTTGCTTTTAATCGCTCAGGCTCTGAACCTGTTACTGTGCGAATTGCATGAATGCAATAGCAGCCAATATCATATAAAGCTCCGCCCCCCATTTCTTTTTTCATTCGAATGTTTGTTTCACGGTCACTCAAATAGAAAGAAAAGCTCGAGCGTACAATCTTAATATCACCTATTTCACCACTTGCAATAATCTCTTTTACACGTTGATTCATCGGATGAAACTGATACATAAATGCTTCCATAAACTTCACATCATTTTGTCGACAGATGGCTGTCATTTCAGCCGTATCGTCCGAATCTAAAGTTGCAGGCTTTTCACAAAGGACATGCTTCCCATGCTTTGCAGCCTCAATGACCCACTGCTTATGCAAATGATTTGGTAGAGGTATATAGACTGCATCGATTTCGGGATCTGCTAAAAGCTCCTCATAAGTTGAGTAAGTTTTTGGGATATTCAATTCAGCAGCTACCTCTTTAACAGTTTCTCTCCCGCTTGCAATAGCAGCTACCTCAGCCAGCTTTGAACGGTTAATAGCAGGTATTACTTGCTCTCTTCCGATTCTGGCTGTACTTAATATTCCCCAACGAACTACAGACATCGGCCAACCCCCTTATAATTAACTACCTTCTAAATTTCGACAATTCTTCATTTAATTCCTTTGTTTGAACATAAACTTTTTTATAAAGTGAGAAAATCTCTTTATATTTCTCAACATTTTCTGCAATAGGTTCGTATACTTTAGCAGGTTCTACAAAAAGATTTGCGATCTCTTGAAGTGATGTTGACCATCCAGCACCATATGCAGCAAGAATAGCCGCACCAATTCCTGGACCTTGCTCACTTTTTAATTTGATAATTTTCGCATTAAAGATATCAGCTTGAATTTGTAACCATGTTTCATTTTTTGCTCCGCCACCAATGGATGTAATTGAATCAATCGTTTTACCACTCTCACGGAATATTTCAATTGATTCATTTAATGAGAAAGTAATTCCTTCCAACACTGCACGTGCGAAATCCTTTTTCGTATGTGATCCTTCCATTCCTATAAAGCTGCCACGTATTTTTGGATCTGCATATGGTGTTCTTTCACCTACTAAGTATGGTGTAAACAATAAGCCATTTGATCCAACTGGTACATTTTCAATACCATCTAATAAAGCCTCAAACGATTCATGTTCTGCAAACACTTCCTTAAACCAGCTTAAACTATAGCCTGCTGCAAGTGTAACACCCATTGTGTAAAAAGCATTCTCTTTGCCATGATTGAAGTAATGAACCTTACCTGCAAAGTCACGGTCATTTCGTTCTTCATAAGATAAAACAACACCTGATGTACCTACACTACATAACGTTGTGCCTTCTGAAAGAATGCCTGCACCAATTGCACCACAGGCATTATCAGCACCACCAGCAAAAACTTTTGTTTTATTAGATAATCCAGTAGATGCAGCAAATTCATCAGTAATTGTGCCAACAAAATCATGTGATTCTACAAGTGGAGGACATAACGTTTCAGGAAGATTGAATAGTTGGCAAATTTCATTACTCCAAGTTTTCTCTCCTACATTCAATAAAAGTGTTCCAGCTGCATCAGAATATTCAGCATGTATTTGTCCAGTCATTCGGAATCGTAAATAATCTTTTGGAAGCATAAATACTGCTGCTTTTTCAAATAGCTCTTGTTCATTTTCCTTTACCCATAAAATTTTAGGTAAAGTAAATCCTTCTAAAGCAGGATTTTTAGTGATTTCTAATAATTTCTCTTTACCGACTACATCATAAATTTCCTGACATTGTGGTGTTGTCCGAACATCGTTCCAAAGAATTGCATTCCGCAATACGTTGTTTTCTTTATCTAATAAGACAAGACCATGCATCTGTCCTGAGAAACTAATACCTTCGATATCCTCTACGTTACCATTAAATTTTGCAACTAATTCAGCTAGCCCAGATTGTGTTTTTTCTACCCATTGTTCTGGCTCTTGTTCACTATAACCTGATTTTTCTTGAATAAGTGGATATGATTTTGATACTTCTTCAACTATCGAGCCTTCTTGATTAATTAATATTAGTTTTACTGCACTTGTACCTAAATCTACACCAATGACATATTTCATTTTTATACTCTCCAATCTTATATTAAAAGTGTTTTTGAACTGGTCATGAATGGTTCATCAATCTAATCTGTTTTAGTATTTGTGAATACATGACAACCTATTAAAAAGAGACAACTAATGAGACATTTTATTTAAACGAAAAAACTATATCTACACAATCTACTTCATAAAATAAGACTGTTTTTCGTAAGAATTGTTGCTATATACTTAGTTATCGCTTAGGGTAGCGGGTACTTTCTTTCCGCTACGAAGGTGGTGAACCTCATAGCTCCGGAGGCTACCCGATATCAAACTTCAGGTCATCTCCCATACGATAATTCATCATTGATTCCTTGGTCTTAGTCGATGCCCCTTCAGTTTGTACGTCGATGGGCAAGTTGCCTACGCTTTTCCCCTTCCACGCATCCTGTAGGAATCTTGCAATCAGCTCCCACAAACCCTTAATAAAGCTCGTACATAAACCACAATCTTTTAGAAATGAGCCTAAAATAGGAATCATGTAAACGTTATAAAAATTATAGCACCGGGAAAAATGTTTGTCTATCCATTAAACAAAGTTTATAATTTAAGATATCAGGAGAAACTTCTTTCTATCTTTTCTTGGTCATGGTAATTTAGTAGTATTAATCAAATATGAGGTAATTAATATAATTATTACTTAAGGAATGACCTACTTATTTCATTATGCATTAGTACTCAAGCAGCACATACTGTTTCGGCAAGAGAATGAATCTAGCTAATTTAACAGTCACATTTGTTAACAGAAGGTAAAATAACAACCACTAAAGAAAATAAAAATAATGAGAATTATCTACATGATTTATAAGCTAAAGAAAATGGGTGAATTTTTTTGGAAAGAATAACATGGAACCAACAGGTAGTGAAGAAAAACAATACTTCCCTTGTTTTTCAAACAATCATCGAAAAAGAACCAATCTCTAGAGCTGATATTGCACAAGTCTCAGGTCTTAATAAAGCAACAGTATCTTCTCTAGTAAATGAACTATTGGAAAAAAAGTTAATATATGAATCTGGTCCCGGAGAGTCAAGCGGTGGTCGCCGTCCGTTACTGCTTCATTATCAAAATTTAGCTGGCTATTCAATTGGGATTGACATTGGTGTTAACTATATTTTAGGGGTAGCAACTGATTTAAAAGGTACAATTATCAGTGAGCAAAAACTTCATATTAAAGACACGATCTTTTCAAATGTATTAGAACATGTAAAGTCAATCATTTCGAAACTTATTAAGCGTTTACCTGATAGCCCATACGGCGTAGTAGGGATTGGAATTGGGATTCCGGGTATTGTCAGCAAACAAGGAAATATATTATTAGCACCAAACTTAGGTTGGAAAAATTGTGAGATTAAACAGCCGCTTGAAGAAGAATTTCGCATCCCTGTTTATGTAGAAAACGAGGCTAATGCAGGTGCATATGGAGAGAAACAATTTGGAATTGGTAAAAATTATAAAGATATCATTTATGTAAGTGTCGGAATAGGGATCGGTGTCGGTTTAATATTAAATAACCAACTTTACCAAGGTCTGAACGGTTTTTCCGGAGAAATGGGACATATGGTCATTCAAATTGATGGTTCTCCTTGCAGTTGTGGCAGTAAAGGTTGCTGGGAGGTTTACGCTTCTGAGCATGCTCTCATCGATAAAGCAAAAGATATAAACAATCCATCTTTAGAATCGATTATCACTCAAGCTAAGCGCAATGATGATAAAGCAATTGAACTGTTTCGGGAAATCGGAATGTATTTAGGTTACGGAATAAATAATATTATAAATACTTTTAACCCAGAACAAATCATTATCGGTAATCGCCTAGCAACTGCGAAAAACTGGATTGAAGAACCGCTTCAACAAATCGTACAATCACATGCACTTGCCTTTCAACAAAAAAACTTACAAATTAACTTTTCTGAACATTTAACGCATTCTGCAGCATTAGGAGTTGCAGCCTTTGCATTCGAAGAATTCCTTCAAAATGAAATAAATGAAGGTTAGTACATCTAAAATTCAATAAATACACAAATAGAGGTGACTCAATACCTAAGAGCCAGTCCTCCACACACTATAGATTAAATCTATCACATTTCTATCGGTGATTGTTGGAGAGACAGGCATCAATAAGTCACCTTTATTACTTAAATATTAGCTAAGCCTCATCTATCTTCACTTCTATTATTCATCTATTTTCCACTCTTAATTAATGGCTGTTTTCTAAAAGATTGTGGCTTTTTGCACTAACCTTTTTAAGGGTTTGTTGGAGCTGACCTGAGAGACTCCTGCGGGATGCGTGGGAGAAATGAGACGTGAGCAAGCGTTTACGCTGAGGAGAACGAAAAGCGTAGGCGGATTGCCCATCGACGTACAAACTAGAGACGGGCATCGACTAAGACCAAAGGAATCACGATGAGCCGTATGGCGAATCGAAGATGACTTATTGTAGGGAGATGACCTGAAGTTTGCTTGTTCGTGCTGCCGGAGCTATGATGCTCACCACCCACCCCGCTGCCCGTGAGTACTGCAAGAGACAAAGCCTAAACGACAACTCAGTTAAAAGCAATAATGTTTACGAAAATTGCCTAATTAATTGAAAAATTAAATCTACTCTAACTTTGTCATGAATCGCTGTATTCATTAGGAAAAAGTGCTACACCACCGCTAACTATCTAAAATAGACAATAAATGGATAAAGGAATATAATATAAATGGTGTCCAATCATCCTTCTATCTTTCTTCGCTTATACTTGCATTTGCATGAATAAAAAATCCATCTTAATCCATTTCATTTTTGAATCAAGATTATATTAGAAAGGTGTTACTATATGGGGAAACAACATAAACATGAAAGCAAGTCACATTTGATGATGCGTTACATTTTGATGATGGTCGGTGCAACACTTGCAGCTGCAGCAATTGAATTATTTTTAGTTCCAAACTCAATTATTGACGGTGGAATAATCGGAATTTCATTATTAATAAATTATTTAACTGATATTAGCTTCGGTATACTCGTATTAATCATTAATATACCATTTCTATATGCAGGCTATAAAAATATCGGAAAAAACTTCTTTATCTCCTCAATTTTCAGCATTATCTTATTAGCAGTTATTGAATCCAACTTACATCATTTTGCTGCATTCACGAAAGAGCCGTTACTCGCTACTGTATTCGGCGGTTTGTTGTTAGGCGCAGGTGTTGGACTTGTTATCCGAAATGGGGGAGCATTAGATGGTACTGAAATATTAGGTATATTATTATCAAAGCGTATACCCTTTTCAGTTGGAGAATTTGTTATGATTTTTAACGTATTTGTTTTTGGCTGGGCAGGATTTGTTTTAGGGTGGGAACAAGCAATGTATTCGATTCTCACGTACTATATTGCCGCAAAAACGATTGATGCAGTAATCCAAGGTCTCGATGAAACAAAAGCCGCTATAATCGTTTCAGATGAATATGATGAGCTTGCTGATGCTATCACACAACGTCTCGGGCGTGGAGTAACGAAGCTATATGGTAAAGGTGGTTACCATGATATGGACAAAGAGGTTATTTACGTTGTTGTGACACGCTTAGAGGTTGCTAAATTAAAATCTATCGTATCCGAAATTGACGGAAAAGCTTTTACTACGATAATGGATACACAGGAGTCACATGGCGGACGATTTAAATCAGCGATTCACTAAAAGTAAAGGATTTATGAAATATAGTTATGTGACTCAAAACCCAAAGTATTAATGCTCTCATTTGAGTCACCTCTTGTTTTTTCGTTAAATCTATTTCCGATAATTCGATTCCCCCCTACGTTTACCAAACAATTATGAAATCAGCCTAATTTTTATCCTTAAATATTTATCTGCAAAATTTTCCTAAAGCAGCATTTTCAAAACTCAGTTCCAGTCAAACTACTACAATCTAAATAAATATTTTAAAACAATAAAAACCCGATCCTCTAGAAAGAGAAACGGGTTTATCGTTTAAATAGGGTGCCGCGATTGCCGCATCATAATTATAGAGTTTTAAACCACCACTCCTACAAGTGGGTGTTTGCAGAAGCTTTCATATCGTCCTCTACGCAATGAAGGCATGATATTCCGTCTTCAATATAAAACTCCCTATTTCAGCTTAAAGGTTAAAACTTTATAAAGATTGCGTACAGCGCAGCTTGTAGTGTTATAATACTAAAAATTTTTCTATAATGCAAGTGGTAATCTACATCCATTAATAGGAAGGCCATCCTTGAGAATCCCAATATAAATCATTTATTAACATTGTCGGCATTCCATTGTTCGTAGCATCGTAAGCATGTCTTATGATGATGTTATTATTGTATACATCCTGATGTCCCGGACCCTTCCAAACATCGTTTCCTGCATCAAGAATTGTCCCTCCGCCATTCATCATACTTACGCCATTTTTATCTACATACGGACCAGTAATATTTTTTGATCTACCATAGGCAATTTTATACGTACTATTAACACCGTTACAACATCTATCAAATGAAACAAATAGGTAGTAATAGCCGTTTCGATATGTGATACTTGGTGCCTCAATTGGATTATTTGGTATATTTGGTCTTGATGCAATTGAATAGACTGATCCTGTTGGCTTCATAGTATTTTTATCTAAACGAGTTAATTTGATCCCACTCCAAAAAGACCCATATGAGAGCCATGGGTTCCCATCTTTATCAATGACTAAATCCCCATCAATTGCATTAAAATTACTTGAAGATGTAGAGCGTACAACTAAACCATCATCCCGCCATTGACCTGATGAGATACTATGTGTAGATAATAAACCTATTAACGAGTTGTTAGACCCGAAACTAGATACTGAATAGTAAAGCCAGTACCTACCATTATAATATTGTATATCTGGAGCCCATTGATTCGATTCATGATTAGGTACATACGTTTTCCACCATGACGGGGCTGTAGGAAAAATCACTGGAGTCGTATACCAATTTGTCCCATTATCTGACCGTAACACACGAATTCCATTTTTATTAGCTTCACCGGTTCCAAACACATACCATGTATTCCCTTCCTTTATTAACGAAGGGTCGTGAATCATCTTCTCACCCGTTACATTCCAAAAAGCTCCACTAGCTGGCTGTGGAATAGCTAACATTAGAAAAATAATCATTACCCATACAAATGGTTTTACCATTTTCATTGTCATTCCTCCTCTTTTTGTCTTACCCATTGCTCATTTGTTACTTGCGGGTTCACATTGTTTGACTTTTCTACAAAACTACCAAAATTTCTAATAGAAATGTAAAATAAACCGTATTTCTAGTTATATTAACCTATCATCACCTCCTTTCACCTAGTAGAAAACGCTTACATTAACAGACATTAAAAATGATATACAGCGTTCCCTCATTTATTACAACTGAGAGAACAACCATATATCATGAAATACTTTTATATTTCTAATTTCCTGTTACCAATTTAACATGTACACCACATTACTTTATACATTCATATGACTCTGTCAAAACTGAAACTTGATTGGTAGACGAATGCATTTTTCTTCCGACGGTGGTCCGGGATCGATAGAGAAGTGCTTCTATAATAACTCTCCTATGCATACTACTCTATTAAAAATTTTAAGTGCATCCGCTCCAATCAACATAGTGTACGAAAATCAGTATGAAACATAGTAGCGAAATTTACCATCTAGAACCAGACGGGCTAGGACATAGCTTATTTGAAAACTTCGCACGAAATTCAACGAGACAGCCACTATGCGCACACGTTGAGCCATACATGAACGACTCACAACTATTGCATGTATTTAGCCGATTAGCATATTCCTCATCCGAAACAATTTGATTGTCATCTATATCTATTTTTGAAAGAATATGATTCATTTCGTCACGTTTTACGATGACATTATTTGAACAGCCTTTACATACTTTTGTCGTCATAAGACTATCAGCCCTTTTCCTTACTCAATCGTTAACATAACCACTGACATTGGAGGTAACGTTACATTTAATTGTTCATTTTCTAGTGCAGCTTCAGTGAAAGCAACTGGTTTAATAGCATCAGGATTTTCAAAAGTATTATGTGCATCCATTGTATCTGCTGTTAAAATAGTTCCTGTTACATTTGCGTTTGTATCTTTAAGCCCACGAAGATTAATTGATAATGAAGCTGCCTCTTTATGGTCAATGTTACATAAACTAATATGAACTTTACCATCTTTATCTTTTGAAGCAGAAACTGTTACTTGATCGATTTCTTGGTCATTGTATTTATACTTTCCTACGTTCACATCGACGGCTAAAAGTGTTGCATCTTGGTGTACTTTATACATATCAAACACATGGTATGTTGGTGTTAATAGCATCTTTTCACCTTCAGTTAACACCATTGCTTGTAGTACATTAACTGTTTGTGCGATATTCGTCATTTGAACACGATCACAATGCTCTTGGAAAATATGAAAATGTATTGCAGCAACTAAAGCATCACGAATCGTATTTTGCTGATATAAAAACCCTGGGTTCGTACCAGGCTCAACATCAAACCATGTACCCCATTCATCAACGATCATACCAATTCGTTTTTCAGGGTCGTATTTATCCATTATCGTACCATGTCTTGTGATTAATTCATCCATATGCAACGCCTTTTGCATAGTGATGAACCATTCATCTTCTGGGAATCCTGTAGCAGCACCTTTGCCTAACCAGAAGTCTCCAGGTATCGTATAGTAGTGTAAGCTTAAGCCATCCATGAAATGACCAGCTTCACGCATTAACACTTCTGTCCAGTTATAATCATCGATATTTGCGCCACCAGCAATTTTATATAGTTTATTATCACCATAGTTTCTTACATATGTTTGATAACGACGATAAAGATCAGCATAGTATTCTGGACGCATATTGCCCCCACAGCCCCAGTTCTCGTTGCCAACACCAAAGTATTTTAATTTCCATGGATCTTCTCTGCCATTTTCTTGTCTCCAATTTGCCATCGGTGATTCACCGTCAAACGTCATATATTCAACCCACTCTGACATTTCTTGAACAGTTCCACTACCGACATTTCCGCATATGTATGGTTCACAACCTAATAAATCACAAAGAAGCATGAATTCATGGGTACCAAAGTGGTTATTTTCTACAACGCCACCCCAATGCGTGTTAACCATACGTTTACGATTTTCTCTTGGTCCAACCCCATCTTTCCAATGATATTCATCTGCAAAACAACCACCAGGCCAACGAAGCACCGGGATATTTATTTGCTTTAATGCCTCTAATACATCGTTACGAATTCCTTTTGTATTAGGGATTGCTGAGTCTTCTCCAACCCAAATACCTTCGTAAATACAACGCCCTAAATGTTCAGCAAAATGACCATAAATATTTTTATTTATTTTTCCTTTTTCAACATCTGCATTCACAACAACAGTATTTGTCATTACTCATCCCAACCTTTGATTTATATTAAAATAGAAAACTACTAAAATCGTTATACAAGAAATCCAACAAAATAAATAAAGCCCTTACATTTCTAGATTAGAAAAAATGAGGTAGAACAACTGAATCATTGCTAAATCCATCTACCTCATTTTTTTTATAATTATTTATAAACTACGTCATTCCAACGTAATTCATTTTTAAAGGCATGCTTGTTTGTATCATTATTGATAACGACACATTCAATACCAACTAACTCGGCAAAATCTCTTAATTGATCAACTGTTACTTTATAAGAGAAAACAGTATGGTGTGCGCCACCGGCAACGATCCAGTTTTCCGCACCTTCACTTAAGTTAGGTTGTGGAGTCCAAAGTACTCGTGCTACTGGAAGGTTTGGCATATCAATTTCTGGTTGAACTGCATCTACTTCGTTAACAATTAGGCGGAAACGATGTCCGATGTCAATAATCGATGCATTTAATGCTGCTCCACCCTTACCATTGAATATTAAACGAGCTGGATCTTCCTTACCACCGATACCTAATGGATGTACTGCAATTTTTGGTTTTGTTGCAGTAATTGTCGGACATACTTCAAGCATATGTGATCCAAGCACTAATTCATTACCTGGCTCAAAGTGGTATGTGTAATCTTCCATGAATGAAGTATCTTCATTATTTGCAATTATTTTTGAAAGACGAAGTAGTGCTGCTGTTTTCCAGTCACCTTCACCTGCAAAACCATAGCCTTGTGCCATTAATCGTTGTACTGCAAGACCTGGTAATTGCTTCATCCCATGTAGATCTTCGAATGTTGTCGTAAATGCAGTATAGTTTCCAGCTTCTAAGAAAGCTTTCATTCCTAATTCAATTCTAGCTTGGTAACGAATCGAATCACGTACTGGACCATCTACTTGTCCTTCTGGTACGATGTCATACTGTTCTGCATATTCTTTCATTAATTCATCAACTTGTTCTTCTGTTACATCGTTTACACGTTGAACTAAATCACCGATTCCAAATCCGTCAACAGTCCAGCCAAGTTTTATTTGTGCTTCAACTTTGTCACCTTCAGTAACTGCAACGTTACGCATATTGTCGCCAAAACGTGCCACTTTTAAATGCTTGCTTTCTGAGAATGCAACTGCTGTACGCATCCAGCTACCAATTGTTTGTCTTACTTCAGCGTTTTCCCAATGTCCAACAACTACTTTACGTTTAACATTTAATCTGCTACCCATAAAACCAAATTCACGGTCACCGTGTGCAGATTGGTTAGTATTCATGAAATCCATATCAATACTATCCCAAGGAATATCACGATTAAATTGTGTGTGAAGGTGCAACATTGGTTTTTGTAATGCCGATAATCCAGCAATCCACATTTTAGCAGGTGAGAACGTATGCATCCATGTGATGATACCTGCACAATTTTCATCAGCGTTCGCTTCTAAGCATAAACGACGAATTGAGTCAGCTTCTTTAAGTACAGTTTTAAATACTAGTTTATAAGTAACAGATGAATCTTGGTCAAGTCCTTCTGTAATCACTCGTGAATTTGCTTCAACTTCACGGATTGTTTCCTCTCCATAAAGATCCTGACTACCTGTTACGAACCAAAATTCATATGGTTTTACTGTTAACATTGAAATTCCCCCATTTTATAATGAATAATTTTTTTTGTAATTATTTGTTTGATTGACCATAGTACGCGTTTGCACCATGTTTACGTAGATAATGTTTATCAAGTAAAAACTGGTCAATTGGTTGAATGCTAGGATTTAGTTGGTACGTATGCAATGCCATTTTAGCAACTTCCTCTAAAACTACGGCATTGTGTACCGCTTGCATAGCATCCTTACCCCAACAGAAAGGTGCATGTCCAGATACTAGAACACCAGGCATCGCAACCGGGTCAAGGTTTCTATTTGTGAATGTCTCAATGATGACATTCCCTGTTTCTAATTCATATGCACGAGTGATCTCGTCTTCAGTTAATGGACGAGTACATGGTATTTCACCATAGTAATAATCTGCGTGAGTTGTCCCTAATGCTGGTATTGGTCTGCCAGCCTGTGCCCAGCTAGTAGCCCATGGTGAATGTGTATGGACAACCCCACCTAAGTTTGGAAAAGCCTTATATAAAGCTAGATGTGTAGCAGTGTCTGATGATGGTCTTAAATCACCCTCCACTATCTCACCATCTAAATTTACAACAACTAAATCTTCTACTTTCAACTCATCATATGGAACTCCACTTGGTTTAATGACAACAAGCCCATGTTCGCGATCGATACCACTTACATTTCCCCAAGTAAACGTTACCATTTGATATTTTGGTAATAGCAGATTTGCTTCTAACACTTGCTGTTTTAATGATTCAAGCATTCTAAGTATCTCCCTTTTCATCTTCAATTAGATTCAATATTTGCCCAATTTACTATTAAAATCGAGTTTTCTTTTTGATTTGCTTTAAGTTTTTCATGACGTCATTTGCACCACGTCCAAAGTAATCATACAAGCGAGCATATTCAGTGAAAATTTGTTGATAAATTTCTACATTTTCTCGATTTGGTCGATAAACAATATCTTTCAAGCGCGCCATTTCTTTAGCAGCTTGTTTAATGTCATCATATCCACCACACTCTTTGCCAGCTGCAACTGCACCAAACATTGCTGACCCTAGTGCAGGTGTTTGTGTTGAAGCAGAAATGCTAATTTCCATATTCAAAACATCTGCATATATTTGCATCATGAATGAATTTTTATGTGCAATACCGCCACATGCATATATTTCATTAATAGGTACACCATTTCCTTTAAATGCTTCAACAATCGTTCGCGTCCCAAATGCTGTAGCTTCAATAAGTGTGCGGTATATTTCTTCCGGCTTCGTTTGTAACGTCATCCCTAGAAGTAATCCTGATAAGTCTGCATCAACTAGTGTAGAGCGATTACCATTCCACCAGTCTAACGCAATTAAACCGCTTTCACCAACACGAAGCTTTGAAGCTTTCTCAGTGAGCAATTGATGGATATCGATTTTTTTATCTTTAGCTTCTTCGTGATAATTTACTGGGATGTTATTTACAGTAAACCATTCGAGCATGTCACCGACGCAGGACTGGCCTGCTTCATATCCCATCAATCCTGGTATTACACCATCTTCAACGACTCCACACATACCAGGTACTATTCTTTCTTCCTCACCTAAAACAATATGACATGTGGAAGTCCCCATAATCATTAAAAGCTTACCAGGCTCTGTAATTCCAACTGCAGGTACTGCAACATGTGCATCAACATTACCAATCGCAACCGCTGTTTTTGGATTTAAACCAATTAGCTTTGCTGCCTTTTCTGTTAGTTCACCTGCTTTAGTCCCAATAGGATAAACGTCAGAAGCCAACTTCTCTTCAACAACATGTTCTAATTTCTTATCTAGTGATTTAAAAAAATCCTTTGATGGATATCCTTCGTGTTTATGCCACATTGCTTTATAGCCAGTTGTACAACTATTTCTTTTAAGCTCACCAATCAATTGAAATATGACCCAATCTGTTGCCTCAACGAATTTGTCTGCTGCATGATAAATTTCAGGTGCTTCATTTAACACTTGCCATAGTTTCGGAAATAACCACTCAGAAGATATTTTCCCGCCATATCTTTGCAGGAATTTTTCCCCTCGCTGATGAGCTACCTCATTAAGAATGTTCGTTTCACTTTGTGCAGCATGGTGTTTCCATAACTTCACGTAAGCGTGTGGATTATTTTTATATCGTTCCAACAAACATAACGGTGTACCGTTTTCTTTAATTGGCAGAACTGTTGATGCTGTGAAATCAATTCCGATTCCAATTACTTCATCAGGTGAAGCATTTGCTTTGCTAAGAACATCAGGAATTGTGATTTTAAGTACTTCCATATAATCAGTAGGATGCTGTAAAGCCCAATCAGTCTCTAATTGTGTTACACCGTCAGGTAAAAAATCAACTATAACTCCATGTGTATACGGTTTAACTGACGTAGCAACTTCACGACCCGTACCGACTTCTACTAATACAGCTCTACCTGATTGTGTGCCATAATCTACTCCGATTGAGTATTTTTTCATAGGTTCACCCCAGATACACACTAACAACTTCCCTTTATCATACGTACAAGTTTTTATGGAGATAAATTGTATCAATATGATTTTCTCAAATAATAATTTTTTAACAACTTATACGTATAACCTAATTTAATTTTAGCATCAATTTCATATTTTTCAATATAAATCTGTTAAATAATTAAAAAACATCTACTGTTTTTTCAACAACTAGTCTTTCTAACAAAACTTATGCTTACAAGTTGTGTTTTATGTCAAAATTAATTGGCTATCTATTATGTATGTATCATGTTCAAAACGAATAACAACTCTAAAAACGAGTCAGACCCCTCAACTACAAGTTATCAATTAATATAAGAGATATGTAGCTTTATATTTATAAAGTTAGTTGGAATAGAGGGGTCAGACCCTGTTGTCACCATCTTTGTTTAAAAGTTACTTCGTATCTGGTCTTGGTGTACCGAAATTTGGTGTGCCGTCTTCGTTCCACGTAATGGCTTGCACACGCGCATGACGGTTCGGATCGTATAATGGATCGCCTTCAATTTCTTTGTAGCTACGTGCATGGTAAACGAGGAGGTCAATTGTTCCGTCCTCAGATACTGTGAAGCTATTATGTCCTGGACCGTATTGGCTGTTTTCTTCATTTGTTGTGAAGACAGGCTCTGTTGTTTTCACCCATGATTTCGGGTCTAGTAAATCACTGTCTTCATCTGCTGTTAATAAGCCCATGCAATAGTTATAATCTGTAGCACTTGCTGAATAGGTCATAAAAATACGGCCGTTTTTCTTAAGAATAGCAGCACCTTCATTCACTAGAAAACCGATTTTTTCCCAGTCGTATTCTGGTGTTGTGATACATACTTGTTCACCTTTTAATGTCCATGGGTTTTCCATTTCTGAAATGTATAGATTTGAATTCCCTTCAATTTCAGGATCTTTTTGGGCCCATACATAGTAGCGTACACCTTTATGCTCAAATGATGTCGCATCTAATGCAAAGGATTCCCATTTCGTTTTCACTTGGCCTTTTTCTACCCATTCACCTTCAAGCGGATTCGCTGAATCATTTTCTAGGACGAACATGCGGTGGTCAAATAAACCATCTTTTGTTTCCGATGTACGTGCTGCGGCAAAATAGACGTACCATTTTCCATCAATAAAATGAAGTTCTGGAGCCCAAATGTTTGCACTCATCATTCCTGATTCATGCTTAACCCAAATGGTCTTTTCCTCTGCTTCAGCTAAACCTGCAATCGTTGTTGCACGACGGATTGCGATGCGGTCGTATTCTGGCACCGAGCCAGTAAAATAATAGTAGCCATCTGTATGTTTGTACATGAACGGATCAGCACGTTGCTCGATTAATGGGTTTTGTACGTTATATTCAGTCATTTTCTACATCTCCATTCTATATATGTTGAAACTAGTCCCATAGTAGAATAATAGTTTCATAACATACCATTAATATGTATTTTACAAACTCAATATATCTAACTTGTTCATACATGTCAATTAATAACCACGTTAATTCATTTTTTCATACTAAGAACCCTAGAGGAATGTCCGTACATATAGGTATATTTTAATGGCCTTCATAGTGAACAAGCCTTTAGTAATACTGAATATGGCTATCTCCAAGGTCTTGTAACTCTTAAAATTAGCGATGCTATTAGCAAGAAAATAAAAAACACCCCATTTAATGGGGCATTGTTTTTTAGGAATCATATGAAAATAAACTAGAAAGAACTTATTAAATTTCTACTCCAGAAAGCTTTATTGCTTTGTTTTTCGCTAAATAGATAACAAATGTAATTAAAAAGATGACAAATCCGATTACATCCATTGTCACTAATTGAAGGATACCCCATGCCGCTATCCAGATAACAATCTTATATTGAATCGCATGATCCTTCATATTTTTAGCAATAACAAAATTTACTATAGCGCCAACAAACATGAATAAACCGAACGTTACAACAACTTTTGTCACACTATCAATCATCGTCGTACCTACTAGCATCGTGTCCGGGTTTGTTTGTTTTAATTTATCTACACCAACCTTTTGAAACCATGGTGAATACGCAAATATAGTCAATAACGCAGTAATTGCGTTCCAAATCGAGCCTGCCATTAACAAATTTCTTTCCAATTTCCTAGTCATACACATTCCTCACTTTACTTCCTCTTTTTGTTACATAAACAGTAATTATCCCTTAATACCAGAGTTTAAATTGATTGACTGTACAAAATATTTTTGTGCAAAGATAAACAATAATAGCGTTGGAATTATCGCTAATATTGCTGAGCCCATTAATTGCCCAATCATTCGATAATTTCCATAAATATCCTGCAATAAAAGTAACCCTGCTGTAACCGGCATTTTATCTACATCTGTATACACAATTACCGGCCAGAGGAAATCATTCCAAGAACCTGTAAATGAAAACAAACCACACACGATTAAAACAGGTTTAATTAATGGTAGAATAACAGAATAGTATATTCTAAAATCACCTGCACCATCTACACGTGCGGACTCATCTAGTTCTTTCGGAATGCCTCTCATAAACTGACGTACTAAGAAAATATTCCCCATACCAGCTAGTCCTGGAATAATCATAGCCCATGCTGTATTTACCCAACCTAGTGCATCAATAATTTTATATGATGGAATTAAGTTAACTACCGCTGGGAAGAAGGAGATACCTAGTAGTGTGAAAAATAACGCATCTCTTCCTTTAAATTGTAAACGTGAATACCCATAGCCTGTTATTGATATGACGACAATAACTAAAATTGTATGCATTGTTGCAATAAATAAAGAGTTCATTAACCAACGTAAAATTGGTGCAGTTGATGAATTTTCTAGGATTGCAACATAGTTTTCGACAACCCAGTTAACGGGCAGTAACCTAAAGCCAGAGGAAACAACCTCAGTTTGAGAACGAAATGATGTTGATATACCAAATATAACTGGTACAATCCATATTAAACAAACCGCGATTAAAAACGTATATGCGATATACTTAGATAAATCTACCTTTTTCATTCGATTACACCTACCTTTTCCGATTCCTTAAAAGCTTATCTAACAAACTGATACTATTATGCATTTCTATTCATGACATAATATTGAAGAGCCGAAATAATTAAGATAACAATACCAAGTAAGACGGCCATTGCAGAAGCCATACCAGCAATCGATTCGCCATGACTAAATGCCAGTTGTCTAATATACATCATTAACACATGTGTACTTTGCTCAGGACCACCTTTTGTCATCATTAACGGCTGTCCAAAGACATTAAATGCACCAGCAGTCGTCATGACAAAAGTATAGATTAACGGAAAACGAATAGATGGTAATGTAATGCTAAAAAACTTTCGTATTGGACCTGCCCCATCAATATCAGCAGATTCATATAAATCTCTCGAAACACCATTAATAGAAGCACGATAAATGATCATGTTTCCCCCAACACCGCCCCATACGGTAATAACAATAATAATAATCCAGGCGTAAGGTTGGTTCGAAGCCCATACAGTATCTGAACCTAGTAAATTACCAGTGATACCCAATTGTTTATTAAAGATTAAAGACCATATTAATGCAGCAGCAGAAATAGAAATTAGGCCAGGAATATAAATTATCGATTGAATAAAACTTTTCATTTTGACCTTTTTATGCTCTAAGGCAACTGCAACCATTAACGGAATCACTATTAGTATCGGAACACTTAACAAAACAAATATCAGTGTATTTTTTAATCCATTTGAAAATTGAAAATTAAATGTCGATTCACTATCAAATAAAATTGTTTTATAGTTTTCTAATCCTACCCACACTGGATCACCGATTAAATTCCACTGAGTGAAAGAGGCGTAAATCCCATAAATTGTTGGTAATAAAATAAACACTAAAAATAATATGACATGGGGGCCTACAAAGAAAAGAGGTGTCAAATTCATTTTTTTATTCATTGTCATTTCTCCTTTTTAAAAGAGATTTACTCAAATAGGTCTGACCCCTCCAACGAAACTCACTAAAGAATAAAACTATTAATTTATTCTTTATATCGTGTTGAGGGGTCTGTCCCTATTGTTATGAGTAACACTCTTCTTGCTAACTATACTGTTTAGCTTCCCCGTTAATTACCTTCAGCAATTTTATCTTCTACGAATTTTTGCATCGTTTGCAGGCCTTCGTCTATATCTACTTCACCGCGAATGATATCAGGAACATATGTGTCTAAAGCTTCTGCAACATATGGATAATATTCGTATGTGTAGATATAAAGTGATTCAATTTGTTTTTCGTTTGATGTAAAGAATGATTGAACATATTGTTCGTAGTCAGGGCTTTCGATAACCTCTTTACTTGCAACAATTTGTCCTGCCTTTGCCCATTCCATCGAATTTTTACGTACAAACTCTAAGAAATCAGCAATTCCTTTTTCTTTTTCATCAGTTCTATCTTCATTTTTCAACATTGCAAATAAATGAGAAGATGCTCTGTTTGTAAATTTATCAGCTGTTGTTGAATAAATATTTGTCACACCAAAGTTTAATCCTTCTACACCTGCATGGGCATTTGAGCTCCATGTTCCATCAGTCGAGAAGAGAACATTACCAGATTGGAACATTAAATAACCATCTTCTCCAAACGGAGTCATTAGACCAGCTTCATCGATTTTCTTAATTGCTTCAATTGCTTGTTTCATTGTTTCTGTATTGACAGCAGGTTTACCGCCTTCTTGAATATCTCCACCTAAGTTTTGAATTTGTGCGAAGACTACCCAGCTAATTAATGCATCGTTAACAACAAAGTCTCCTTCATCTAACTTACCTTGTAAAGATAATATTTCATCGATTGTCACAACATCATCATCTAAAAATTGCTCAGCATTATACTTCTTTAATAAATCTTTGTTGTAATACATTGCGTTACTATGAATATCTAATGGAATACTATATTGAGTTCCGTCAATGTTACCAACTGTCCATGCTTGTGGTAGGAAGTTTTCCTCTTTTAACTCAGGTTGTGCTTCCATAATCGATGTCATCGGTTCAAGGACATCTTGTTTTACAAAACCTGGTACACGGTCTGCATGTATGATTGATAAATCTGGTACTCCTTTTTTAGAGTTCAGCACTGTTGACATTTTTGTATACATATCTGAGGTAATAACATGTTTTACTTTAAATTCTGGGTCTGTTTCATTGTAAGCTTTTACAATCGCATCCATGTTTGCGCCATCATCACCTGTTAGCGGTGTCCAGAATGTAATCGTGTTTTTATCTTCTCCACTACAACCAGCTAAGATAACAGTTACTAAAAACATTAACATTAACGTTAAGCCCAACTTCTTTTTCAATTGTATTTCCCCCTATTTTATGTATTCAGAAAATTATTTACAATCTAAATAATTAGTAAACAATTAACCTATTGATATTATAAATAAAATTTGCAAACGCTGTCAATAACATTTTTATAAATATTATCCATTTTATTTCCTTATAATTAACTTTTTTGTTAATATTTTAATTATTTAAGTCTATTAAAATCCTATAATTAACTTTTTTGTTATTTTATATACAAGTTAATTATCTTTATGGTATTGTATAATTAGATTTTTGTATTCGCATACATTTTAATTAATAGTTGAATTTAATAGAAAGAAGGGGATTTTAGAATGCAATTAAGTATTGACGAATCTTCACTCATTGTTTATGAAGCATTAGCTAGTGATGTTCGGATTAAAATTATTCAATTATTATCCAAAAACAAAATGAACATTAAGGAGCTAGCTGAAGAACTTAAAATAAGCAGTCCCATTGTGACTAAACATATTAGTAAGTTAGAAAAAGCAGGGATTATTAAAACGGAAAAAATACCTGGAAAGTCTGGTAGACAAAAAATCTCGATCTTAAAAGTAGACCATATAGAAATAAACTTCCCTAAAAAAATTTATCATTCATTTGAGTCCTATGAAACATCTGTTCCAATCGGCCATTATACAGATTATGATTTAAAACCAACATGTGGTCTTGCGACAGATAAAGAATTCATTGGTAGGGTTGATGAACCAAAATACTTTATGGACCCAAAAAGGGTTGATGCTGAGATTTTATGGTTTACTCAAGGATTTATTGAATATAACATTGCCAATTTTTTATCAGAGAATGAAAAACTGCAGCAATTTGAAATAAGTTTTGAAATTTGCTCAGAGTTCCCTTTCTCAAATGATGTATGGCCATCTGATATTACATTTTCCCTGAATGGTGTTGAGTTAGGAACTTGGATAAGCCCTGGAGATTTTGCTGATACTAGAGGGAAATTTACTCCTGATTGGTGGCCAAATAATATTAATCAATATGGATTGTTAAAAACAATTAGAATTACAAACCATGGTACATATATCGATGGTGACCCGTTATCTGACATAAAGGTCCAAGACTTTGATACGAATAGTGATCGTTGGACATTTAAAATAGAAGTAAAAGAAGATGCACAACATGTTGGTGGTGTTACACTTTTCGGTAAGAAATTCGGTAATCACGACCAAGATATACTGTTTAAGCTTTTTTATTTGTAAACTAAGCTAGGTTATCATTATGTGAAATTTGTTAGAAAGAGGTTGGGAAAAGGTTTTAAGCAAATAGAAATCTATTCGTTATGTCCCAACCTCTTTTATTACATTAATATACGTACAACTTCTTAAAAACATGTTCTATTTGTCAGCATTAGGATTAGGATTAAGGTAACTCAATTCCTTCCTAAAAAATTAATAGTTACTTTTAGTTTTCAACAGTTCTAGTATATGGTTATTTTCTACCTATAATTAACTTATACGTATAACCTACATTTTTATTCTATCATTTATCTTATTTTTTTCAATAACTTTTTTACCGAAATTTTAGTTTGTGCACTATTTGTACCTACCCCTTATGAGATGGTGAAAAAATTGATACATACAACTTATCATTTAACATTAGGTTCTCACTATTTTTCAATGTGACATGACCTCTTTTCTTCTCTTACAGTGATAAAAAGAATTTCAATCATATTCTGATAACGTGAAGAAAGTCAATATCGAATTATCAACTACCCTTTATATTTTCCGTAAAAAGGTTAATTGGTCGTACACTCCTATTCCAATATTAGAAATGTTACCATTTTCGTTAAGGTATATGACCATTTGATGATTTTGTAGGAATATTCTCTTGTTCCCCCTGTTTATTCCTTTTCATTTATCATTTGCTTACCCCATATTGCTGTTCCATCCTGCTTTAATCCCGTAAATACTAATGTTGGTTGCCATTTTTCAAAATCCCACTGAGGTATAACTTTCACCTCATCAATCCAGTAATCTCCTTGAGCTTCATCTGGTGCATACCAATACAATTTTAATGTGTCATCTTCAAATTCCCAGTAGTCTTTACTGTCAGATTCATTTATTTTGCCATTCTTTAAAAGTGACAAGCTTGTTGACGTTTGCATACTATCATCGAACCTTATAAACTCAATCTTTTCCCAATCACCAATTAAGTTTTCAGTAGTTACTGTACTCTTTTCTTTTGGTTTCCCTGCATATCTTTCTGGCGATAGGACCGGCCAACCATCATTTGTCCAGACAATCTCTCTAACATGTAGATGTGACCAATATAAGTCTTCACCAGCTCTAGCATTATGAGTTAGGTAATAGTCTTCTCCATCCTGAAGTAAACCGTTATGCCCCGTTCCTAGCCAACCGGTATCATCATTAAATGTGTAAGAGTTTAATACTTTCGTTCCTGTATCAAAGGATTCATCAGATATATCTACCATGTTTTTACCATTATAATCAACGTAGGGTCCTTGAATATCTTCTGACCTGGCAACACGAACATTGTACGTATCCTCTAAATAGCCGTAAGACACTGTTAAATAGAACATATCTGTTTTTTTGTTATACATGATCGCTGGACCTTCTATTTCATAGTCATTACTTTGACGTTGAGCGATAAGTGTACCCTCTTCACCTTCATTTTTTTGTTTTCCGGATGATTTATCTAATTCAGTAATGAAAATACCTCCAAAATATGAACCATATACCATCCAAAGATTATCATCCCTATCTAATATTAAACCAGGGTCAATCGCATTTACTGTTTTATCATCATCATTCTTCGTCGTAATAACAGGACCTTGGTCTTTCCATGGTCCTTCAATTGAAGAGCTAGTCGCTAACCCGATAAACGAGTTTCTCGTTCCAAACTCAGAGACCGAATAATATAAGTAAAAAGTTCCTTCTAATTCGATGACGTCAGGAGCCCAATATGTTGATGTCTTACCATTCGTCCATGCTACCGCCTCTTCTGATAATTCTTCAAACACTCGTCCTACAAACTCCCAGTGAATCATATCTTTTGATTTTCTTATTTGAATTCCAGGTAAAGGCGCACCTGCAACCTTATAATCTGTAGAAAATGTATAATACCAATCATCTACTTTTATTATTTCAGCATCATGTGTATTATTTGTTGTCCATTGTGACTCGCTATGAATGATGTCGCTATTAATTTTTTCGAATGGTGTGTCAGCTGGAGCTGATGGGAACTGAGTAACAGGTAATCGTTCCGATTTGTTACTGTTTGTAAAAAAGTAAATAACAGCAATTGTTAAAATCAATACGATTACTATTACAGATAATAACACTATTTTCTTTTTCATTTTAAATCTCTTCTTTCTTAACTGTTATATTGTTTGGTCTGATAGTAAGTTGAAAAACCTAAAAAAAAGGTGACCCAAAACTAAGGTCAGACCCTCAAACAATTATATAGAAGAAGGAAAGTCTTGCATTCTATATAGGTGTTTTGTAGAGGGTCTGACCCTGCCTGAGTCACCATCTTCGTTTAAAAGTTTACTTCGTATCTGGTCTTGGTGTACCGAAATTTGGTGTGCCGTCTTCGTTCCACGTAATGGCTTGCACACGTGCATGACGGTTCGGATCGTATAGTGGATCGCCTTCAATTTCTTTATAGCTTCGTGCGTGGTAAACGAGGAGGTCTATTGTTCCATCCTCAGATACTGTGAAGCTATTATGTCCTGGACCGTATTGGCTGTTTTCTTCATTTGTTGTGAAGACCGGTTCTGTTGTTTTTACCCATGATTTCGGGTCTAGTAAATCACTGTCCTCATCTGCTGTTAATAAGCCCATGCAATAGTTATAATCTGTAGCACTGGCTGAATAGGTCATAAAAATACGACCATTCTTCTTAAGAATTGCTGCACCTTCATTTACTAAAAATCCGATTTTTTCCCAATCGTATTCTGGTGTTGTGATACATACTTGTTCACCTTTTAATGTCCATGGGTTTTCCATCTCTGAAATGTATAGGTTTGAATTCCCTTCAATTTCAGGGTCTTTTTGGGCCCATACATAGTAGCGGACACCTTTATGCTCAAATGATGTCGCATCTAATGCAAATGATTCCCATTTCGTTTTCACTTGGCCTCTTTCTACCCATTCACCTTCAAGCGGATTCGCCGAGTCATTTTCAAGGACGAACATGCGGTGGTCGAACAAGCCATCTTTTGTTTCAGATGTACGTGCTGCGGCAAAATAGACGTACCATTTTCCATCAATAAAATGAAGTTCTGGAGCCCAAATGTTTGCGCTCATCATTCCTGATTCATGCTTAACCCAAATTGTTTTTTCCTCTGCTTCAGCTAAACCTGCAATCGTTGTTGCACGACGGATTGCGATGCGGTCGTATTCCGGCACCGAGCCAGTAAAATAATAGTAGCCGTCTGTATGTTTGTACATGAACGGATCAGCACGTTGCTCGATTAATGGGTTTTGTACGTTATATTCAGTCATTTCAAATACACTCCTATTAGCTTTAAATTTATATATAATTGTAAACAAAAAGTGGCAAGAATCCGGTAAACTAGCTAGCCCATTCTAGTAATAGAAGTAGATTAGGCTAGCTAGTTTACCTTAAACCGCCACAGTCTTTTGTTGTATAACTCGTCTTTAACTAACCTTTTACACCAGAAATTGCAACAGATTCAATAATTTGTTTCTGGAAGATAATAAACACGATTAACATCGGTAATAACGATACAACAGATGCAGCCATAATTAATGGAAAGTCACTTTGAATTGCATATGTTGCATTAAAGTTTGCAATAACAAGTTGTAATGTTTGTTTCTCTGGTGAGTTGAGGTATAAAATCGGTGCTAGATAATCATTCCAAATTGTCATGAACCATAAGATTAACTGTGCAGCTACCGCAGGTCTCACTAATGGGAATATAATACGATAGAATATTTTGAAATATGAACAACCATCGATTTTTGCCGCCTCAATTACTGAGTTCGGAATACTTGTTAAATATTGTCTTAAGAAGAAAATCATCATAATATTACCGAATAATCCTGGAACGATTAGTGGTAATAACGTATCAACCCAACCCATTTGTGTAAATATCATAAATTGCGGAATCATGACAACAGGGTACGGAATCATCATTGCCGTTAACAATAATAAGAATAATTGATTCTTGAATGGGAAATTTAACTTCCCAAACGCAAATGCAGCTAATGCTGATGTGAAAGTCCCAATGATCGTTACAGAAAGTGCAACAATTAAGCTGTTAGTAATACCACTTAGTAATGGACCCTTTTCCCATATTTCGATATATTTTATCGGGTCAAAGGATTCCGGAATCCATACTGGAGGCAATGCATATACCTCTTCAATACTTTTGAATGATGTACCTACCATCCACACTAAAGGAGCAATCATGAACACTGCACCTATTAATAAAACGATGAAAATAATAATGTTTGTAATTCTTTCAGTTTGTTTCAAGGATTTATACTTTACCTGAGGTTCAGTTTTCTTTTCAACTACTGCTTCCATTACTACAACTCCTTTCTACTGCAAAAGCATCTATTAATCTAAATCGTATGATTGCTTTTCATTCACTCTAAACTGAATTAACGTTACGATAAAAATGAAGATACCTAATACGATTGCCATTGCAGAACCATATCCCATTTCAAAGTTTCCAAAAGCCTTCTGCCATACATAGAATACTGCAGTTGCTGATGAATACTCAGGACCACCAGTTGGTGTCATAACATTGATTTCTGTAAAGAGTTGCGCACCACCAATGATGTTTGTTACAACAATGAAGAATGTTACTGGTTTAACCATTGGTAGAGTAATATTCTTAAAGACTTGGAATGCATTTGCTCCATCTAGTTTCGCAGCTTCATAATAAGTTTTCGGAACACTTTGTAATGCTGCTAAATATAAGAGCATGCTGTAACCTAAACCTTTCCACACGGTCATTAAAATTAAGGCAGGTTTTACTGTGTCTTTATCCATTAACCAACTTGGTCCATCAATACCGAAAATAGCTAAAAATTGGTTAACTAGACCGAAGTCTCCGTTATAAGCAAATTGCCATAAAATCGCAACAGCTGCAATTGAAGAAATAACCGGCACATAATAAATTGTTCTGAAAATTTGAGTACCGACGATTCCACGATTTAAGCCAATCGCAAGTAGTAACGCTAAAACTAAGCCAATTGGGATACCGAGCATCATAAAGACTGTATTGTATAATGCTTTATGGAAGGATTCATCCGTTAGAAGTACGATATAGTTTTCCAGACCGATAAATGTCATTTGACCTAAACCGTCCCAGTTCGTAAATGAACCATAGATAGAATAAAGTGCTGGAGCTAACGTAAAGATTAAAAATCCGATTACTGGCGCAGCTACAAAAATATAAGCATTGCGACGCTCTTCTCTATAGAGCTTTGATGTTGTTTTCATTCCTTCTCCCCATTTCTCCTTAAAGGCTATGTTCAACCTTAATCTATTAGTAGAGAGTTAATAAGTTAAGAGGGTGCTAGCTAAGTACTCTAGCACCACAATTCATTAACTTGCTATTATTTCTTTTTAGCTGTTTCTTCTTGTTTAATAGACTTATCTAATAACTCTTGCATTTTTGGTTGTGCTTCTTTTACATATTCTTCAGCTGTTTTATCACCATCGATTACAGGTTGAATATTTTTGAAGAATTCATCATACCATTCAGCTGTGTATGTGAAGTTACCTGGTAAATCACGACCATATTCATTGATGATTTGTAAATATTCTTTTTTGTTCGCAGGCTTAATTGATGTATCTGCAGCCCACGCTTCAGCAACAGTTTTGTTATTTGGTACTTGTACTTGTTGATCAACTAACGCTTGTTGTCCTTCTTCTTCTGCAGAAAGATACATAGCTAATTGTGTAGCTAATTCAGCATGTTTTGTTTTCTCAGAAACACCAATACCTAATGAACCTACCCATGCAGCAGGTTGTCCAGTAGAACCTACAGGCCAAGGAATGATATCATATTCAAATTTTAAATCTTTGAATGCTGCTAGATCCCATGGAGCGATTGGGAAGAACCCGATTTGACCTTGCATGAAACGTTGGTACGTATCAAGAGTTTGTCCTTCAGCAATTGAAGGTGTTACTTTATAAACATTTTGTAAATCAGCAAAATATTGGAATGCTTCAATAAACGCTGGGTCATCTACTGTTACTTTTGTATGTGTTTCATCTAACCAATCTCCACCATTACTCCAAACGAATGGTTGTAATGACCAGTTAACATTAAGTCCTGTTCCCCATTGGTCAAGTTTTCCATCGCCATCTTTATCTTTTGTTAACTGTTTGTTAACTTCTAAGAACTCATCAAATGTATAAGGCTTGTCCGGATCTGGAAGTGGGATACCCGCTTCTTCAAACATTGTTTTGTTATAACCGAATCCGAATGGTCCTAAATCTTTTGGTAATCCATAAATTGAACCTTGTCCAGCATTTTCACCATCATAACGGTATTTGTTAATACCTGCTTCCCAAAGGTCTTTAACTTCCTCTGCACCTTCAACATATTCTGTAATGTCTTTTAATACACCTGAGTTAACATATGCTTTTAAGTTACCAGGGTTATAGAAGAATACATCTGGAACACTTTTACCAGCAATGGCCGCTTGTAATTTAGTGTCATATTGGTCACCAGCTGTAACCACTACTTTAACTTTTACATTAGGGTTTGCTTCTTCAAATTTCTTTACTACATTTTTATAAGCTGTTTGTTCATGAGGTTGTCCACTAAACATGAAAGTAAGATTTACTTTTCCATCTTTACTTTCTCCACCTGACTTATCTCCGCCACTACAAGCACTTAGCATGCCAGCAACTAACATTGTTACGACTGCTAATAATACCATTTTGCTTAGTTTTTTCTTAAACAAGTTAATCCCCCCAAAGCTTTTCATTTTTTATTTAAAGAAGCGTTCAAAACGTTTTGTTTTTTCTTTATTTTTTGAAAATCCCATGTAAGCGCTTCTTTAATTTAATATTATTATACCTGTTCGTACATGTCAACAACTTTTTTAATAAAATAAATACATGTGAAAAAAATGTCGATGGATATGTACGGACATATGAGAGTTGGATTAGATTTTAAGGCTGTTATCGCTCCTTTCTAGACTAAGTAGACTAAATAAAAGTTAGCTGCAAAAACTACTTCTATTATCAGCTAGATGAGACGTGAGCCCCTTAAATATACATGTTTTTATGTGTACCAGATGTGTTATAAATCACACAAATATCTTTTCATCAGTTCCTGACCCCTTAAATAATTGTATTCATTTCATCGTGTCACTAAAGATTTACACAAAAAAAAGAGCAGATTTTGTCAAAATCTACTCTTCATTATTATTCTCCTGCAATTCTTTTACACGCAATAACTTATTGTAATAACTAAAGAAGGCAAAATATGCAAGCGCCACACCAAGTAGTAATGGAATTAATACAGTAACTTGTGTAAGTGATACGTATAATATGATGATGTTTATGATTCCCATCAGTAAGCTTCTAAGTGGATTAATAATCATAAACACTAGCGCTTGTTTAAATGCTTGAAATATCTTCAGCTCGTGGTGAGCAATTACAGCAAAATAATAACATGTAAAGATAAATAATAGAAATAAAATTATAATTAAAAGGATTGTCATAAATAAATTATGATGATATAAGAAGTACACATCAAGAATACCAATAAACCATAATGGCACTAAAATAAAGCCACCGATTAGGCTTTTGAGATAATTTTGACGATATACTGTCCAAAAATGTTTGATAATTTTAATATCACCTTCACCCATTACCCATTTTCTAACAATTCCAAATACAGCACTTGTTGCTGGGAAAAGGAAGAATGGAGATAATATTGCAATAATAATCAAATTCATCACAATAAATGGAATATCATCTGTTATTGCAATGGTTAATAGCAAAAAGCTAATAGGCAAATTAAATATTAACCATATGAAGTTTGTTAATACAATTCTTGTTAACCATTCTAGAAGCTTAAATATACCTTCAAAGATTGATGTCGATTGCATATATGTCCCTTCTCACTACCTATATTAAGCTACTCCACTCATTATAACTCGTAATAATTTTGTTCGGTTTATGACTTGACTGTGGTTGGCGATTACGAAAATTATACCAAATTGCGTTCCACCCTGCATTTAATGCTGCCTCTATATCGTTCTCCCAAGTATCACCGATGTAATAACAATTCTCTGGATTCTTCTTAACTTGGTCTTGAACATAATGAAATATTCGCGGGTCAGGCTTCGTAATACCAATTCCATCAGAAATAAAGATAAGCTCACTAGGAATGATACGGTCAAGTTGTAGCGCCTTTATTTTGCTCGTTTGATGTTCAACAGGTCCGTTTGTAATAAGACCGACAATTTTATTTTGTTGTTGTAGCTCGTTAATAATCGAGATTACTTTTGAAAATGGCTTTATCGTTTTCTGCTCATATTCATAACGTTCTTGTATTTCTATCGCTTTAGCAACAGTTAATGTTGCCCCAAACTCTTGAAATGCATCTATTAATCGCCTAATTCTAACTGTATCAAGGTCGATGGTCCCAGCAGTATAATCTTTCCATAATTTATCACTATGGAAACGTACCCGTTTATATAGTAACTGATAATCGGTATTATTTATATCAATATTACCGTAATCAATTGCTGATTGAAATGGTATTTGTTGGTCATAAATAGTATCATCTAAATCAAAAAATATTGCTTCAGCATTTATTAATTTATTCATCTTGATGGACTCCTACATGGTCATTCCAAAATTTCAACATTGTATAGCGATTTTTTCTTAATTGATGAGCTTCAGCTAAACTGTTTCGGACAAGTTCATCATCTATTCCGATGTCTGCTGGCCTAGTTGGACCTTCTAATACTGTAAGCAATTGTCCAATATCATCAGCTGAGGGTAAAGAATCAATTATTTCTATTATTTGTTCTTGAACATCTAAAATTTTAGTGATAGCAACACGATTATTTGCTTTTAAGGCTAGTAATCTTTCTTTGTTTGAAACTAAGGATAGAAATTGATTCTTATAGAAATTCAGAATTACTTGCGTAGAAATGCCTACCTTTGCTCCATGTAAGACTTGTTTCTTACCCTTACTTAAAAAGTCCATTTCCCAATAATGTGACAAATGATGTTCTCCACCTGATGCTGGTGAAGAATGCCCTACTAATAGCATTGCTAAGCCAGAATCAATTAACGCTTCAATTAATCGTTGTATTCCCTCATCATCTGCTTTCGCAATTTGATTACTCGACTCTACACAGCTTTGAAGTGCTTTCCTCGTAATATCAGCTGCTAATGCGCAATAGGCCTCATTTGCAATGAGATGTGAAAAATTCCAATCTGCTAATGATGTAAACTTTCCAATCATATCCCCAAAACCTGCAGCAATCATTTTCTTAGGAGCCTTTACTAAAATTCCTATATCGGCAAATAAAGCGATTGGTGTTTGCATTTGAAAAGTCGTCTTTACCCCTTTTATAACAACTGGCGCTCCCATTGAATTAAAACCATCAACCGAAGGAGCTGTTGGGATGGAAATAAACGGTTTCCCCATTTTATAGCTAGAGAACCTTGAAATATCATGTATTGTACCAGCACCTACAGCAATTACTGCATTCGTATCCTGAGAAATTCCTAACATCGCTTCAATTAACGAGACTTCATTCGCAATGACATCTCCTTGTTCATTCGCTTGAATAATAACGGTTTCAAAAGGGATGTTTGCAGTTTCTAATTCAGCAACTAGCCTCTCTCCTGCAACATTAAACGTCGTTTCATCTGCAACAATTGATACTTTATTAAACCCTTTTGACTTAATAAATCTAGGAGCTTCCTGCAATGCATTATGACGGACGACGATTTCCTCAATCGAACAATCATAATGAGCATTGCCGCATGTACATGTTTTCGCAAGCTCATTCAGCTCTTGTACTGATAGCATGAATCCACCTTCTCACTTCATTTATTACGTATTAACCAATTGTTCATTTTGAATTGAGCTTGTTGAATTTCTAATAATAATTTCCGGCTCATAAATCTTTTGGCGATTTTCTTCTCTCTCCTGCAAACCATTTTCTACGGCAGAGACAATCCATTTTGCCGCATCAATTCCCATATCCATTTTCGGATGGGTAATGGATGTTAACTTTATTTCTGATGCTTCAGCTAAGTAAGAATCATCATAACCGACAATCGAGAGTTCTTCTGGTACTTTTATCTCTAATTCACGTAATACATTTAATGAATTAATCGCTATTTCATCATTGTAACAAATAATTCCGGTAGGTCTTTCTTCTGATTCAAGTATTTCTTTTACTTTACTTAAATAAGACCCTTCTTTCTCCTCGGTTGTATATGTTACGATCATTTCAGGGAAAAACGGAATATTATTCTCTCTAAAAGCTCGAATGAACCCCTGCATTCTGTTTAATCCTTGGATATCATCACTCTTAAAAATCCCAATGATTTTTCTATGTCCTAATTGTATTAAGTGATTGGTTGCAATGTAACCGCCTTGTTCATCATTTAAAATCAAATTTGGTGGGTCTAGTTGTGGGTAGTATTGATTTATCATTAAATATGGAATATTGTTTTGTTCCATTTCTAAATAATAATGTAAATTCGGATTGTAGCTGCTACTTCTCGTAGGTTCTACAATAAGTCCATCAATATTTCTGCTCAACATCGCTTCTAGGCATTGCTTTTCCTTCTCTGGATCATTATCAGTACAAGCAAATGTCAATGAATATCCTTGTGAGGATAAATAAGATTCAATTCCTTTAATAATCGAAGGAAAAATATAATCAGAAATATACGTGGTGATAACCCCGATATTCTTTCCTGTTGAACTCACAGGCTGTATATGCAATTTTTCTTTGCGATTTGAAACAAATGTACCTGCCCCTTGTTCCCGGTAGAGCCAACCTTCATGAACTAAGTCTCCAACCGCTTGTCGAACGGTATGACGGCTCACTTCAAACATTTTCACTAATTCATTTTCAGAATGAATTTTCTCCCCCGGAGAGACCTTTCCATCCTCAATCCATTCTTTTATTTTTTGTTTTACCATGCCTGCCTTTGTTTGTTGTGCCATTATGTCACCACTTTCAGCTTGTATGTTACTAAGTTAACTTATTCGTACAACTATAAAAACATTATACAC
The DNA here is from genome assembly GCF_030813355.1 of Metabacillus malikii. Classification (GTDB taxonomy): domain Bacteria; phylum Bacillota; class Bacilli; order Bacillales; family Bacillaceae; genus Metabacillus; species Metabacillus malikii. The sequence goes on along the minus strand of NZ_JAUSUD010000002.1, from coordinate 153,813 downwards.
TATGAACTTAATTATTTAAAATTATTCTTAACTTTTTTTTACTAAAAGTAAAATACTTTCATACAGTTAATCCTGTATACATCGGGTATTTGTGTTGTTTTTAGTTAGAATTTTAATTTTTTACTTGTTCCAATTAATTCAAGGTTGTACTTTCACTTCTAGTATTGATACTAACAAGTTTCAAAGGAAGGACTCGATTCGTGAAGAAAATCAAAATAACTATAGTCATATTTACTTTAGCTTTTTACGGAAAAGATGGTGGTTTTTTGTACTTACTATATATAAGGATTGGTTGAAGCTGATTTGAGGACTACGTCAACTACGTAAAAAACAACAGTGTTTACGAAACCATCCTTTACTAGTAAATAATAAAAATGAGTTGACATTATTTCATCAACTCATTTTATTATATATATTGTTAAATAAAACAAATTATTTAATTTATTTACTTCGAATACCCCTCTTTTGTAGTCCAGGATACGTTTGACATGTCCAACGTTCATGACAACTAGTCTATTCACAGTGAAACTTAGTGACAATTCATTATTAAGAAGCTTTATTTTTATTATAAATATCGAATGCAACTGCAGCTAAAAGAACTAACCCTTTAATCCCTTGCTGCCAATCAACACCTAAGCCTAATAAAGACATTCCGTTATTCATAATCCCCATGACGAGGCCACCAATTATTGCACCGGGAACTGTCCCAATTCCACCATATGCTGATGCTCCTCCAATAAAACACGCTGCTATAGCATCAAGTTCAAAAAGATTTCCTGCTTTTGGTGTTGCTGCATTTAATCTTGCTGCAAATAATAAGCCTGATAATGCAGATAAAACACCCATATTAACAAAGACCCAAAATGTCATTCGTTTCGTTTTAATTCCTGATAATTGGGCTGCTTTTTCATTTCCACCAATCGCATAAACATGGCGTCCTGCCTTCGTTTTGTTCGTTACAAACGTATATAACACAATTAGAATAGCTAAAATGATTAATATGTTCGGAATACCCTCATAGGTTGCTAAAATATATGTGAACACATTCAGTAGCGCTACCATACCGATAAGCTTAGCTATAAAAATACCAAGCGGTTGAACTTCGAATTGATAGTTAACCTCTGTTCTTCGCCCTTTAATTTGTGTAAAAATTAGTATAAGTGAAAGGACTGCCCCAATAATAATTGTTAATAGATGGATTGAACCACCACCAATGTCAGGGATAAACCCAGAGCTTATTTTTTGAAAGGATTCAGGGAATGGTGCGATCGATTTTCCTTCTAAAACAATCATTGTTAAGCCTCTAAACAGAAGCATTCCTGCTAAAGTCACAATAAAGGCTGGGATTTTCACATATGCAACCCAGAAACCTTGCCAAGCACCGATAATTGCACCGACAACTAATGAAATAATGACTGCTAAGAACATCGGCACTTCATAATTGACCATTAGAATTGCTGAAATTGCACCAACAAATGCAGCAACAGATCCAACTGATAAATCAATATGACCGGTTATAATGACGAGTACCATTCCAATGGCTAAAACTAATATATAACTATTTTGCAAGATTAAATTCGTAATATTTAATGGTCGTAATAATAGTCCATCAGTTAAGATTTGAAATAGGACCATTATGAATAGTAACGCAATGATCATACTGGAATTACGGATATTGTTTTGAATCAATGATTTAAATGGTGATTCTTTCACTAATTGCGGCTGATTGCTTAAGTCAGTTTTCATGTTTTGTTACCCCCTTATCTTACTTCTTGTCATGTAGGTCATTAATTTTTCTTGATTGGCCTCATCCTTATTCAGTTCACCTGTAATCCTACCTTCATTTAAGGTGTAGATTCGGTCGCACATACCTAATAATTCTGGGAGTTCAGATGAAATAATGAGGATACCTTTACCGTCCATTGCAAGCTCATTAATAATTGTATATATTTCATACTTAGCTCCAACATCTATCCCACGTGTCGGCTCATCCAATATTAAAATATCAGGTTCTGAAAAAATCCATTTACTTAATACAATTTTTTGTTGATTCCCACCACTCAGGTTACCTGCTTTTTGAAAAATGCTAGGTGTTTTTATTCTTAATTTTTCCCTGTATTCTTCTGCTACTAATATCTCTTTATTTTTATCTAAAATCGCATTTTTTGTTATTTTACTTAAACTAGCTAATGTAATATTTTGCTTAATATCCTCCATTAATATTAAGCCGTTCCCTTTTCGGTCTTCCGATACATACGCTATTCCTTGCTCAATTGCTGAACTCACGTCGTTAAAATGGACTTCCTGACCATCCTTCAGCATTTGTCCGGATATTTTTTTGCCATATGACTTCCCAAAAATACTCATTGCCAGCTCGGTACGTCCTGCACCCATTAAGCCTGCAATCCCAACAATTTCACCTTTACGAATATGGAGATTAACATCATCAATGACTTTCCTGTCAGTGTGTAGAGGGTGGTATACATTCCAATTTTTCACTTCAAAAAATGTTTGACCAATCTTTGGTGTTCTCGTCGGATATCGATTTGTCAAGTCTCTTCCGACCATTCCTTTAATAATCCGGTCCTCGTCCACTTTGTCCTGTTTCATATTAAGTGTTTCAATTGTTTGACCGTCCCGTATAATTGTAATTGAATCTGCAACCTTCTCAATCTCATTTAATTTGTGTGAAATAATGATTGCTGACATCCCTTGTTTTTTAAATTCAATTAATAAGTTTAATAAATTCTCACTATCATCTTCATTTAAAGAAGCTGTTGGTTCATCAAGAATTAAGAGTTTAACTTCTTTAGATAATGCCTTCGCAATCTCAACTAGCTGCTGCTTTCCGACACCAATTGAATCAACCTTAGTATTTGGTGATTCATTAAGCCCGACCTTTTTTAATAGTTCTTTCGTTTTTAACGTTGTCGCATGCCAATTAATAACACCTTTATTCGCAATTTCATTCCCTAGAAAGATATTTTCTGAAATTGATAGTTCAGGGATTAATGCAAGTTCCTGATGGATAATAACAATCCCCAGTTCTTCACTATCTTTAATTGTCTTAAAGTTACAAATTTCATTTTGAAATAAGATGTCACCACTATATGTTCCAAAAGGGTATACACCGCTTAATACTTTCATTAAAGTAGACTTTCCAGCACCATTTTCTCCGCACAAGGCATGAATTTCTCCTTCCTTCACCTGTAAATTCACCTTGTCTAAAGCTTTTACTCCTGGAAACTCCTTCGTAATATCCTTCATTTCTAAAATAAGGTTCGCCATCGTTTTTCTTCACCTACTTTCGGTTTTGGTTAATTACCTAATTGCTGCTTTGTATAGTATTCACTTTCAACTAACACAGACTCGTAATTTGTCTTGTCAACTGAGATTGGATTCAGAAGATACGCAGGTACAACCTTTTTCCCATTGTCATATGTTTCAACATCGTTCACTTCAGCAGCTTTCCCATTAATGAGTGAATCTGCCATATCTACTGCCTTTTTTGCTAATTCTCGTGTGTCTTTAAAAACTGTTTGTGTCTGCTGATTATTAATGATTGATTTTATCGAAGCTAATTCAGCATCTTGTCCTGTAATAACTGGCATTGGTTTATCTTCACTACCATATCCAACGCCTTTCAAAGATGAAATCACGCCTATACTAATGCCATCATACGGAGACAAAACAGCATCGATTCGTTCTTCAGAGTAATAAGCACTTAAAAGGTTATCCATTCTTGACTGGGCAAGTGCGCCATCCCACCTTAACGTTGCACCTTGGTTAAATTTTGTTTGATTACTTCTTACAACCAGCTTTCCAGATTTAATATATGGTTCTAAGATTGACATCGCACCATCGAAGAAGAAATATGCGTTATTATCATCCGGCGAACCAGCAAAAATTTCGATATGATACGGACCTTCGTTGTTTTTTAATCCCAGTTTTTCTTCAATATATGTTCCTTGAAGCACACCAACTTGAAAATTATCAAATGTTGCATAATAGTCTACATATTCACTGTGCTGGATTAATCGATCATAGGAAATAACTTTAATCCCTCGTTTATTCGCTCTTTCAAGAACACTCGTTAAACCAGACCTGTCATCAATTGGTGCGATGACAAGTATATCGACACCTTTTGTAATCATGTTTTCTATTTGTGCCGTTTGATTTTCAATAATATCCTCTGCATATTGTAAATCTGTTTTATAACCAAGAGCTTCAAATTGCTTTTTCATATTTTCCCCATCATTTACCCATCTTTCGGAAGATTTAGTAGGCATCGATATACCGATAAAGCCTTTGCTTCCCCCATTTGCCTTTTCAATTCCACACCCTGATAATCCGATAAGCAAAATACATAATATAAAAGCTGTAAATAGTTTCCCCTTCAATAGAGTTTCCCCCTTTCCACATGTACAGTAACCGCCAATAACCCCTAACATTAAAGCGCTTACTACCTTTGAAATCACTAAAAATATACCACTTAACAAGCAGGCAGTCTTTTTAATAAAACTACTATTTTTATAAATTTTTAACTTACATTAAAACGCTTACATAAGTTTTTATAAAAATGAGCATGGAGCATTGCATTTAAAAGTAAGTAAAAAAGCATGACCTCTTTGCTACAATAGCTAATGTGGTCATGCTCAAACAATAATAATGTTTCATAGTGCTTTCATCGACAAATCCATTAATAGAATTGTAATTTTTTACGATATTTATTCGGAGAAACTCCAATTACTTTTTTGAAAGAAGTACTAAAGTAATGCTGTGTTTCATAACCAACCTTTTCAGCTATTTCAACGATCGCCAATTCTGTATTTTGGAGGAGTTCGACCGACTTTTTGATTCGTAAGTTTGTAACGAGATGCACAAAAGAAACTCCTAATTCTTGTTTTATGACTCTGCTTAAATATACTGGTGAGACATTTAACGTGTTAGCTACACGCTCTAACGTCATTTTCGATTCAGTATAATGAGCTTGAATATATTGCTGCGCTCTTCGTACTATAGGTGAAATTGACGTTTCACGATTATATAAATCTTTACAAACTTTGTATGCTCTTGCAACGGTGTCTGTCTCAGCATTTAATGATTCCACTGTAATTTGAACGACAGCGCTTAAATATCCATTTAGGTCATTTTCAATCTGTACCCACTCCTTTTCATTAAGCTGATGCCAAAGGAGTAGGATAAATTGTTCTTCTTCATCTTGAAAAATCATATGCCTATACTGTTCGAGTTTCATTTCTAAGCGTGACCGGATGATAGATAGTATTTCCTTTTCTTCCTTCTCATTCATAATTGGTTTTTTTACCAAAAACTCAGGACATTGCAATAGGGCTACTTGTTGCGGCTGTTCATTCGGTAAGTCAAAAAAGGTTAATTGTTTAGTAATTTCCTCATCTTCTAAAACACCTTCAATCCAATCTCTTCCGAATTTCTCTAGCATAACATTTTTATTTTTTTCAATATGATTGCTTGCAACGAGAAAATATTTTTTTCGTTTTATACTTTCCTCTAATTCTTCCTTTACTGTTGAAAGTACTTTGAATAATTGGTCAGGCTCAACAGGCTTTAAAATATAATCAGTTACTTGTAAACGAATTGCCTCTTGCGCATAAGAGAAATCATCATACCCTGAAATGATAACTATTTTGCAATTTTGTTGTTGCTCTTTAAGTTTTTTTATAAGAGAGAGTCCATTCATGATTGGCATGTTAAGGTCGACAAGCAATATTTCAATTTCGAGTTCTAACGCTAAGGCTAATGCTTCCTCTCCATCCTCCGCTTCGGCTGCGACTTCCATATTAAGTGATTTCCAATCAACATTGTCACGAATTCCTTCACGGATAATCGGCTCATCATCTGCTATTAATACTTTCCAAATAGTATCCTCCATGTGAGCTCCTCCTTATCTCTTTCCTTCTATCATTGGCAAACTAATTATTACGATTGTGCCTTTTTGGGGTTCACTCTGGATGCTCAATCCATACTCTTCTCCGTATGTTAATTTAATTCGTGATTGGACGTTCATCATTCCATAGCCTAGTAAACTATTTTCCCTATCTTCATTCATAACGGAAAATGTATTTAATTTACTTTGAAGTATAGCTAATTTATCACTTTCAATCCCTTTTCCATCATCTTGTACAGTAATAAAAATCTTATCTTCTTGCGTTTTGGCGGAAATAACTATAAGTCCTGGACCCTTTCTTTCCTTTATCCCGTGATAAATCGCATTCTCTACAATAGGCTGCAAGATTAATTTAACAACTTGCAAATTACCTAATTCTTCGTCAAATTCAATCGAGTAATTCAGTTTATCACGATACCTTGCTTTTTGAATGCTTAAATAACTATGAATATGTGCTATTTCTTCTGCTAGAGTGACCATATCCTTTCCGTTATTGAGACCAATTCGAAATAATCGTGATAAGGAATTAACAACTTGTGCGACATCACTTGCACCTTGTTTTCTAGCCATCCAACTAATTGTATCTAAAGTATTATAAAGAAAATGCGGCTGAATATGAGCCTGTAAACTTCTAAGTTCAGCTTCTCTTTTTTTCCGTTCTTGTTGCTCTGTAACAATAAGTAAATCATTTATTTTACTTATCATCGCATTAAAACTTTGACCAAGCTTTCCAATTTCATCTTCTCTGTTACCTTTATATCGCATTCCTAAATTACCTGTTTCTACCTTTTTCATCACAGACATTAATTGGATAATCGGCTTTGACATTGAATCTGATAAATAAAATGATGCAGCAATACCAAAGATAATGATTAAAAAGACGAAGCATATTACGAAAAAGTGAATGGTTCTAACTTCAACAACTAATTCTTTAGCGGAAAACACACCAACTGTTGTCCAATTTGTGAAAGGTTGTTTTTTATATATAAATTGTAGCTTATTTCCATTGCTTTCTTCAGAGAAAAAACCTGAATCTTCTTTTAAAATTTGCTTGATTGGTAAATCATCAATTAACCTTTTTCTCGGAGAATAGATTTCCTCCCCTTTGTCATCAACGACCATTAAATATCCAGTTTTTCCTAGTTTAACAGTTTTAGTAGCTTCAGCGATTACGCGTAATTTTAAATCGATTAGTACAACACCTTGAACTTTTTGGGTTTCTGGTTCTAAAATGGCTCGAACAACTGTAACGACTTCATTATCTTTATAATTTACATGACTTGCCAAGTTACGATTTTTCGGATGACCTATGATATTGAATATTCCTTTATTCTCAACAGCTTCCCCATACCACTGCTCTTTAGTAAGGTTTATCGATGTTCGTGTATACAAATCATTACTTATGTAGTGTCCTTGATGATTAACGATTAGGATACTTGCAACTTCTGGATATAATGTTGACAGTCCTTGGATAAATTGTCTAATTGAATATTCCTCATCCTCTGTTCGCATTTTTTGATGTTCGGTTAGAAATTTTTTAATCTCAGGATCCATCGATAAAAGATAACTAACGTTTTGCATATTGCTTACATACACTTCCAACTTTTTATTCACCTGATCGATTAATTGAAGCGTATGTTCTGTTTCCCGCTTATCAATTATTTTCTCTACGGTAAAAGCTGTTAATAAGCCAAGTCCAATAGCTGGTAAAATACTAATAATGAGTAATAGTGCGATAATTTTATGCCTAATCGGCAAATTGTTTAATTTAAATGCAGCTAGCTTCATGAATCGTCAACTCTCGTTTCTATTAGTTCAATCTGCATAATATTCCTCGACATTATCATTTGTCACGATAGAAATTCCCGTATCCACATAGTTAGGTAGTTTCGTTGTGCCTGTATATAGACCATGATCATACTCTTCATTTTGCTGAACTAGAAATTGCAACGACCAATACCCCATATTCCAAGTTCCTTGTGCTAGTGTAGCCGAAATATGACCATCTCTAATTTTATCAAGTGTTTGTTTGTCGGTATCAAAACTAATGATTTTCAATTCGTTATTGTTGTAAGCTTCAAGTGCATTTGCGATTCCTACCCCACCATTTGCCTCCGTCGCAAAGATACCATTTACATCTGGATAGTGTTGTAAAATATCTCGTGCTGCTTGTTCAGATTTAAGCTGGTCTCCTTTGCCATCTTTGATTGCAACGATTTCAATATTTGGGTGTTTATCGCGAATTGTATCAATAAACCCATTTGTTCTTTCCTGATGATTTAACTGTTTTGGTAAGGTAACAACCGCTACCTTTCCTTTTCCATCTAATAAATCAGCCATTTTGTTGGCACCAGCTTCACCCGCAGCATAATTATTCGTACCTAGGAACGTGTGCGCAGCACTCTCTGGGGCATCCGAATCAAACAATACAACAGGAATCCCCGCCTCCACTGCCTTATTAATCGTTGTGTTCAGCTCATCTGGATTTATTGCAGAAATCGCAATTCCGGCAGGCTTCTTTGCTATAACTTGTTCAAGTACAGTAATTTGTTCATATACATCATATTGAGTCGCGCCACGGTATTCAGTATAGACATCTAATTCAGTTGCTGCGTCCTCAAACCCTTTTATTGCATTTTTCCAGTAATCAATACCCGCTTGAAACGTGACCATTACATATTCATCACCATCGTCATTAATCAATTGTTCATCATATTTACTAAACGGATTCGTCAAGGGGTGCCTTAAATAGATATGAAAAATAAACATAAAAAAAAGTATAAAAAGAAGTACATATACATATAAGAGTTTCTTCATTACATTTACACCTCTATTCCATAAATGAAGTACGTATTAGCTATACCACCTCATTTAACTTGATAATCTCTATTATACTAGTAGATACCACTTTCCCTTGGAAATACCAATGAACCCCTGCTTGTCTTCCTCAATTAAAAATTATCTTTTTCAAATTTAAATTACATATTCCTCAAACAATTTTAATCTATTATAACTGTATTATCATGTTAATCTCTTTTCCATTTTAAATACTTGAATTTATCTCAATTTTTTAGTAAACTCATCTTCGTACTTCAAATTTTATATTTTTATACCTGTATAACCTTAAGGATATGGCTTAAGGGTCTCTACCAGGAACCTTAAAATCCTGATTACAGAAAATGAAATGATTCGTTTTTTGTAATTGGGGTTTTTTATTATTTTTAGCTGCTTATAACACTATTACTTTACGATTGAAGCGGAATGGTTAATATACTACTGCGAGAAAAACGTGCTGATAGAAGCCTACTGTCGTACGTACTTAATGCTACAATCAAAAATTAATTTTACAGGAGCTAGCAATTAACTATTTAAAATATAGAAAGGATGAAGTTAAGTTATGAACATACGTGTTTTTATCCTCGCTTTATCAACGATTGCAGTTGGTCTAGTTGAATTAATTGTCGGTGGCATTTTACCGATGATTGCTGACGATTTTAGTATTTCTTTAAGTAGTGCTGGACAGCTTATCACGGTGTTTGCTCTTATCTATGCAATTGCAGGTCCAGTATTGCTTGTTCTAACTAGCAAATTTGAGCGGAAAAAGATTTACTTAGTATCTTTATTTGTTTTCTTTATCGGAAATATGATGACGTATTTTAGTCAAAGCTTTACATTAATGATGGTTGCACGAATATTCACTTCAATGAGCACGGCACTTATCGTTGTTTTGTCGTTAACGATTGCTGCTAAAATCGTTGCTCCAACACACCGTGCAAAGGCATTAGGACTCATCTATATGGGGATTAGCTCATCGCTCGTAATGGGTGTGCCGCTTGGAATTTTAATTTCTAATTTATTTGGTTGGCGTGTAATTTTCTTAGGAATCGCTCTTTTATCGATAGGTTCATTTATCTTAATCGTTATTTTCTTAGAAAAAATCCCAGGTGAAACATCAATCCCACTTTCACAACAATTAAAAGCTGTTGCAAGTGCAAAAATCGGCAGCGCACATCTTGCAACACTATTTATGCTTGCGGGCCATTATACTGTTTATGCTTATTTTACACCATTCCTTGAAACGGAACTCCATCTTAATTCTACATGGATTAGCATTTGTTATTTATTATTCGGAATTGCAGCTGTGAGCGGTGGAGCGTTCGGGGGTATTCTTTCTGATTCATTAGGAGCACGCAAAAGCATACTGACAGTCATTAGTGCCTTTGCTATTATTTTATTTATCTTACCATTTAGTACTTTTTCACTGATTGTATTTATCCCAATCATGATGATTTGGGCAGCATTAAGCTGGAGCTTAGCCCCTGCACAACAAAGTTATTTAATTGAAACCGACCCACTCACATCAGATATCCAACAAAGCTTCAATAATTCAGCGCTACAAGTTGGGATTTCACTCGGCTCAGCAATTGGTGGCATCGTGTTGAGTCAAACAGGTACAGTCTCAACAACTGCTTGGTTTGGAGCGATTATCGTTTTGATTTCTTTACTATGTGCGGTCTTTTCTCTAACTAGAAAGAAGGAGCTTAACGAAGAAATAGTTGTAAATGTTAAATCACATTCTTAATTCAGATATATCACCTAGCGATTCTTATGGATCGCTTTTTTGTATCGTATAAAAAATTAGAAGAATGCAAAAAACTCGGATAAGTAGTAATCCGAGTTGGCTGATTTCCATCCGCATTTACTAAATAACGTTTTAAGCAAACTGAAAATCTTCATCTAATGGAAGATGAGATATAATATTGTATTCTTTAATTTTCCAGCCTGTTTCATTGTATTGGATATTGCTAATGCTAGCATTAACAATTTCGGTTTTGCCAGTCCCAATTTCCCCATTAGAAAGATTAGCTAACAATGCATTTATCACAGCACCATGAGCAATTAATACAATTTTCTGTTGGAAATACCTTTGTCTAACTTTCTCAATACCTGTCACGACGCGATTTTCAAAAGAATTCATTTCTTCCTGATCAGGAATAATACCTGTTGGAAACCTTTCAAGCCGTTCCTCTTGTTCCATACCTTCCGCGATACCGAAACCTCTTTCAACAAACTCCTCCATTTCAACAATCGGAAGGTTCAAGCATTTATTAATTATTTCGGCAGTTTGTTTTGCCCGTTTTAACGGACTTGTAATGATGACATCCCATTTTTCAGTTTTCAAGAAATTTCCACAATACATAGCCTGTTCCATTCCATGTTGATTTAGAGGGATATCTGTTTGACCTTGTAATTTACCGATTATATTCCAGTCTGTTTCACCGTGTCTCACAATACTAATCGTACTAATGTTAATCACTCCAGATAGACATGTTCTTTTTTCTAGAGTACCATTCAGAACGTGCGTTGGTCTATGTTGTTTTTAGATAGCATGATGACGAGAATGTAAAATGTTAGACATCACATCACAAGCATTTCCATTCTGTACTCTAGTGTTTAAGTGATGTCTAACCCTTTTTTAGTGTAGCTTGCAATCTATTAAGCTTGTAATTGCTTAAGCTTATAAAATTCACCTTTATTATTCATCAGTTCCTCAAAGCTGCCTTGCTCAACACATGTACCATTTTGCATGACAATGATACGGTCAGCATCTCGAATTGTTGAAAGGCGGTGTGCGACAATAAACGTTGTTCTCCCTTTAATCAGCTTTTGAATTGCCTGTTGAACACGGTACTCGGATACGTTATCTAGTGCTGATGTTGCTTCATCTAGTAAAATGATTTGCGGATCACGAATAATCGCTCTAGCAATTGCAATACGTTGTCTTTGACCACCTGATAACTTGCCACCATGTTCACCTATCATCGTGTCTAGACCTTCTGGCATATCGTCAATCACATCTTGAAGGTTAGCCATTTCAATGACCTCTTGAAGTCGTTCCTCTGATACATCTTGCATTCCATATGTAATATTATCTTTAATTGACCCTGAAAATAAAATTGTATTTTGAGGGACTACAGCAAGTTTGCGACGGTACGATTGCATATGAACATCATCAAAAGGAACACCATCAATAAGCAGCCGACCTTCATTCGGACGATAAAAGCCTAACACCATGCTTAACACAGTTGATTTCCCCGCCCCTGAAGCACCAACAAGTGCTACACATTCGCCTGCAGCAACTTCAAGGTTCAAATCATTTAACACATGTTTCGTTGAATCTGTATAATGGAAATTTACATGTTCAAATGTGATTTTTCCATTTACTTCAGCTAGTTTCTTTTTCCCTTGATATTCAACAGTTTGTGTAGAAAATAATACCTCTGAAACAGAAATAATTGATTCATAACCTTTCGCTAATTGTGGATATACATTAATAATTTGATTAATTGACATTAAAATAGTTGTAAAAAAGCCTTGATACATAACAACATCGCCAACTGTTATTTGACCTTGATATGCAAGAAATGCAGTAAACATTAAACAGAACATTTGAAAGAGCTGAAAGACGACCCATCCAGTAGCACCGAAATATGCTTCTGAAATATCAAGCTTATAGCCTTTCCCTTTTAAGTTTGATAATGTATGGTCTGTTTTCTTAATTTCTAGATCTTCAAGTCCATGTGCACGTGTTACAGGTATCATTGTCAATGTTTCAGCAACCTGCCCTGACATCGTTTCAATTTGTTTTCGAAATTCATTGTTTTTCTTTTGTAAATTCCGTTTAAAAGAGTAGACTAATAGAATTGCGACAGGTATAACTAACACGAAAAAAAGTGCGACAAGCAAATTTTTACTTGCTGTAACTCCAATCGCAACGACAACACTAGTTAATGCAGCCGAGAAAGAATACATAATCTGCTTCGATAAAAACTCAATACTTTCTACATCCCTTAAAACTTTCGATTGTAACTTCCCTGACCTGAGCTCGCTATGATAAGAAATCGATAGATGCTGCAACTTTCTAACTAAAGTACTTCTTAAACCCGCTTCTACATGACGGGATGCCTTACTCAAGAAACTAATATGGAGTAGCTGTGAAGGAATGTTTTGAATAATAATAAATGCTACGATCGCTAAGTTTATCCAAAGCTCAGTAGTACTATGTTCCTTTGGATTACTTGCAATATCAATCATATTTGCAGTAATAATTGGAATAATCCATACCGGTGAATGTTTAATTAAAAAGAAAAAGAAAGAAAGTGCAATATTATGAAATTGACCTTTATATAACATATATAGCGTCTTAAACGCACCTTCTACTTTTCCAGGTCCATTTCTGAAACGTTGTTCAAAATCAAATGATTGCGGCTTTTGATTTGCTTTCATCTTGTTGCCCTCCCCATCATCAAATACATATTAACTTTTTATAAAGTTATCGATTAGTATCTGTCTATTTTATTATGCTTAAAATAGCAAGTCAATGTATAAAAATGTAGCCCACTCAATATCCTCATTTTTACAAATATCCCCTATAACAACACGGACATACTTTATTTTTGTTACTTAGATTTTATTTCATGGGTATATTAATAAGAAACTTACATATATATTCATTTAACATTATTGTGCTATGAAATTGTTTGTACTTAGCATTCCTTGAAAAAATATTCATATTTTAATCAAAAACATTACTTATTCATCTGTAAATTATGGTATCATTTCAAATTGGCACGATTAACTGAGAAACAAAAACTTCATTAATCTTGAAGTGTGATTATATGAATTGAAAAGAGGTGTGTTTTTTGGAAAAACAAACAGGATTAATGGATAAGGAATCCTTTAAAACGCTTGATTATTTGCAATTTATTATCCCATCTGTAATAGGTGTTCTATTGTTTATTGTACCTTTTTCTATAAACGGAAATTTCACAATACCTGTTGCATCATTAGCTGGATTTGTTGAAGGTTTATTAGGTGGTTCTCTGCCCTATATTGGTACATTCCTGATAACAGTATCTGCACTTTTATCATTGATTGCGAAGCTTTTTAAACCAGGTTTTATTATGGATTCTCTATTTCTCGAAAAATTGTTTAACGTCTCATGGATGTGGCAAATTTCTAGACTTCTAGGAGCGCTTTTTTCTTTGTCTGCATTATTTAAAGTTGGCGGAGCAGCAATATGGTCAGAAAACACCGGAGGATTATTACTATATGACTTAATTCCTTTATTATTTGCTGTCTTTTTATTTGCGGGATTATTTTTACCACTATTACTAGACTTTGGTCTTTTAGAATTGTGTGGCGCATTATTTACGAAGGTCATGAGACCGTTATTTAAACTCCCTGGACGTTCCTCGATTGATTGCTTAGCATCATGGTTAGGTGATGGTACGATTGGTGTATTGTTAACGAATAAACAGTATGAGGACGGCTTCTACACGAAGAAGGAAGCAGCAATTATCGGAACAACATTCTCTGTAGTGTCTATTACATTTACAATTGTAATTGTTAATTATTTGAAACTCGATCAATACTTTGCTCCATTTTATTTAACAATCGTATTAGCTGGCTTAGTTTGCGCATTGCTAATACCAAGGATTCCGCCGCTTTCGAGGAAAGCAAATACGTATATTAACGGTGAGCAGCAACAAGAAGAGTCGACTCCGCAGCATCAGTCACAATTTCAATGGGGGCTTCAGCAAGCTGTTCGCAAAGCAAAACAAAATCAAGGTTACAGCACCATTATAAAAGGTGGCTTACAAAATGTTTTCGATATGTGGCTTGGGGTACTGCCTATTGTAATGGCGATTGGTACCCTAGCACTCATAATCGCTGAATATACACCTCTGTTTACGATTATTGGATACCCATTCATCCCTCTTTTAGAATGGATGCAAATACCTGAAGCAGCTGCAGCTTCTGAAACAATGGTTGTCGGATTTGCTGATATGTTCCTACCTGCGATTATCGGTAGTGGCATCGAAAGTGAAATGACTCGATTTGTTGTAGGGTGTATTTCAATTACGCAGTTAATTTATATGTCTGAGGTTGGTGGATTGTTACTTGGGTCAAAATTACCTGTTTCCTTCCTTGACTTAGTGATAATTTTCATTCTACGAACAATTATTTCGTTACCAGTAATCGTTGTCATGGCCCATTTTATTTTTTAAGAAGGGTTTATACATCTTGACAAAAAAAGTTTTTTGTGCTATAATTTACCAAATTCATTTTTCTGTGTATAATAAGATTCTCCTGGCCAGGGGAATCTTTTTTTCGTGGGGATGATGAGATGAATAACAATAAACCTAGTGTTACTTCTTTAATGACTACTTTCGGAAGAGCCTACCATAGTCAGTTTGACAAAGAAATCGTTTTTGATGACAATATTGCAAAAGAATTTTTCTCAAACGAGGAGTATAATGAGATTCGAAATCTTTTAATAAAAGGATTTCAATATTTAGAGAGTGAACTTGTTAAAACGTTTCAAGACAATCCTAACGAGTTATTAAAGTCAATTATCCAAATACAACTTGCACCTACGACACTATCACGCTCAGCTTATTGTGAAAAAGTACTGTTAAATGAACAAAAATTAGGTATTCAACAATATCTCATCCTTGGGGCAGGTTTCGATACGTTCTGTTTTAGACATCCAGAGGCAGCAAGTAATCTACAAATTTTTGAGATCGATCATCCTGCTACACAGCACATTAAAAAGCAAAAACTAAAACGTGCAAATATAGAAATTCCTGACTATTTACATTTTGTAGAAATGGATTTTACCAGTCCAATTGCTATGAAGCCTTTAGTAGCAAAAGGTTTTAAAATGAACAAAACATTTATTAGCTTATTAGGGGTTTCATACTATTTATCGAAGGAAGATTTAGCTAGTCTACTTCGTACATTATTCGCCAAGCTGCCAACAGGGAGCTCGATCGTGTTAGATTACGCTGATGAAGGACTTTTTGAGGTAAAAGGAAGATTTAATCGTGTTGAAAATATGGTGAAAATGGCTGCTGCTAGTGGTGAGCCCATGAAAGCGTGCTATACGTATCATGAACTTGAGCGTCTACTACAAAGTTGTGGTTTACTTATTTATGAACATTTAACGCCGGCTATGATACAGGATCTCTATTTTCATCACCGCAATGATTATTTAAGTGCGTTTGAAACGATTCATTATATTCATGCTGTAAAAAAATAAATACAATTATGTGCAGAGCTTTTCTTTTGAAAAGCTCTGCCATTTGTTATTCGCCTATATATGTTTTAAACAAGTTATAAATTCCTTCCGTTCGATTCAATAACCTCTTTATACCATACGAACGATTTTTTCTTTTTACGTTGCAATGTACCGCTTCCATCATCATGACGATCTACATAAATAAAACCATATCGTTTTGACATCTCACCAGTAGACATACTTACTAAATCGATACATCCCCAAGGAGTGTATCCCATTAATTCAACGCCATCTTCAATCGCTTCTCCCATTGCTGTAATATGATTTCGTAAATAGTCAATCCGATATTCGTCGTTTATCGTTCCATCTTCTTCGACTTTATCCTTTGCACCTAGGCCATTTTCAACGATAAAGAGTGGCACTCTGTATCTGTCATACAGCTCATTTAAT
The DNA here is from genome assembly GCF_030813355.1 of Metabacillus malikii. GTDB lineage: Bacteria > Bacillota > Bacilli > Bacillales > Bacillaceae > Metabacillus > Metabacillus malikii. The sequence continues at coordinate 137,353 of NZ_JAUSUD010000002.1, read as the reverse complement.
GAAATCCGTAAACCTACTGGGTCAATTGACCAACCCCAATCACTTGCTTGTAGGAAAGGATTGACTACACCACCTAATATATTGCCCTGACCCATCTCTTCTGGTTTCTTTTCAATTTTTTCAGTTCGTGACATGTAGTAGCTAAATCCGATATAATCGACAGTATTTTCTTTAATTAATTGTAAATCACCTTCATGAATGTCTAACTGGATATTATGTTCTTTAAAGTAGCGTTTAATATAACTAGGATATTCTCCACGAACTTGTACATCACTACAAAAGTAGTTAAAAAGCTGTGCTTCTTTTAAAGCGTATAAAACATTGTCAGGATTTGAATCATATGAATACACAGGTGCATATAAAATCATGCAGCCTATCTTCGCTTCAGGGATAAGTTCGCGACAAAGCTTGACCGCCATACTGCTTGCTAAAAATTGATGGTGATATGCTTGAAATGTTGGCTGATACTTATCAGCCTCTTCATGAATCGCAAACCCGAGGCCCATAATCGGGAATTCTAAGCCGCTATTAATTTCATTAAATGTCATCCAATACTTCACTTTCGTCTTATAACGATGCAAGATTGCTTGCACGTAACGTTCAAAAAAGTGAACAACTTCACGACTTCTCCACCCACCAAATTCTCTTACAAGATTGACAGGCATTTCATAGTGCGAAATCGTTACTACTGGTTCAATTCCATATCGATGAAGTTCGTCAAAGACACGGTCATAAAATGCTAACCCTTCTTCATTCGGTTCCAGTTCTGTACCTTCAGGGAATATCCTCGTCCAAGCAATTGACATGCGAAAAACTTTAAAGCCCAATTCTGCAAATAAGGCGATATCCTCTTTATATTTGTGATAAAAGTCAATACCCTCGTGATTCGGATAAAATTTCCCATCTTCAATTTCAAATTTAAAGCCAGGAGTTTGTAAAATATTTAATCTTTCTTTCCCACCTGGAAGGACATCAGCAATGTTCAAGCCTTTATTCCCTTCTTTAAAACCACCTTCCATTTGATTCGCAGCTGTTGCTCCACCCCATAAGAATCCTTTAGGAAATTGATATGTCTTCATGTGTAAACCTCCAATTAATCATACATTTTTCTATTATGTGCATACAAACATTGATTATAATCGGCGTTATTAAAATCATAGAGGTAAATAATCAGAACGTAAATGCTCAAGAAGAATCTAGTAGCTATTAACAGAGGTGGTTACTTGTTTCATCAATGTAACATCATGTATCATATAATCATTCGTTCGGCTAAAAAAGGAGACAATCACTTACTATGTTTACACCTGAAATTATTTCCTCATTTAACGAGCTAGAAACATCATTATATAATTACATCATCCATAATATCGAAAAAGTGCCTTATATGAGAATTCGTGAGTTAGCAGACGAAACACATGTATCTACAGCAACAATTCTACGATTCTGTCGCAAGATAAATTGCGCGGGATTCACAGAATTTAAAGTGATGTTAAAAATGCAGCTCCATGAAAAAAATAAGACAAGCATAAAAAGTACAAATCATTCCGTTGTAGAATTTTTTGAGAGGACATTAAGTGGAGATATTGAAGGCAAAATCAAGCACGCTGCAACGACTATTTTTTCGGCTGAAAGTGTCATCTTCATCGGCATCGGCAGTTCTGGTATTCTAGCTGAGTATGGAGCCAGATACTTTTCAAGCCTAGGTAAATTTTCAATGTATATTAAAGATCCGCACTTTCCAATCCATTCTCATTTAATGATTAATAGTGTAACAATTGCTTTATCTGTTTCTGGAGAGAATCCTTTTACAGTCACACATCTTCATCAATTGAAGAAGGAAGGCAGCCAAATTATCAGCATAACAAATCAAGGGCTTTCCACTATTGCAAAAATCTCAGACGTTAACATTCCTTATTATGTAACCGAAGAATTTTATGAAAAAGCTAATATAACAACACAAGTACCTGTGGTCTATATTTTAGAATCAATCGCACGAGAACTTTACAAGCTACAACAAGAAATCATATATAAAAATAAATAGAATTATTGCTTTATAATCGGAAAATTTAAGTTTGTGATATAAATCACAAACTTAGACATAATGATTCATGTATAATGAATGTGTACTTATTGAAACATACATCGGAGTGATCATAATATGGAAAAAGATGCCCTAGTTTTAGTTGAGGAACTTGCATTTAAAAAACAAAAAACTTTTAGACAAAGCCCTTTTCGCTATTTACTACGTGCTATGCTTGCAAGTATGTTTATCGGGTTTGGGGTTATCGTAGCATTTAAAGCAGGTAACTTCTTTTACTTAGAACAATCTCCATTTGCATATCCAATCGCAGCTGTTACATTTGGGGCTGCAATTATCCTTATTGTATATGGCGGTGGTGATTTATTTACAGGGAATACTTTTTATTTTTCTTATACAGCATTCCGAAAAAAAATGGGCTGGCTTGAAGTATTAAAGCTTTGGTTAACCAGCTATTTTGGAAATATATTAGGCGCTGCCTTTTTCGCATTTTTTATCTATTCAACTGGGCTATTCTCAGACCCATCTGCAAACACATTCCTTTTAAAAGTGGCAGATGCCAAAGTCCATTTGTCAACATCTGAATTGTTTTTCAGAGGGATTTTATGTAACTGGCTTGTTTGTTTAGCATTTTTCGTTCCAATGAGACTCCAAGGGGACGGTGCTAAATTGTTTACAATGATTCTTTTTGTGTTTTGTTTCTTTATCTCTGGATACGAGCATAGTATCGCTAATATGTGTACTTTCGCAATTGCCCTTGTGTCAAACCCACCAGATACATTCACAGTAGCTGGTATCATTCATAATTTAATTCCTGTTACACTTGGTAATTTAATTGGTGGAGGAATTTTAATGGGGTGGATGTACTATTATGTTAATAAGCCTAACTTCGATGACAATTAAAATATGATGCTAAGTGTCTGACCCCTCCTGCAGCATGAAAATAGCTATGATGCATTAGAGGGGTCTGACTTTTTATTTTTTTATTTCATTTTTCTTTTATTATATCCTTTGAGATCATATGGCTGAAAATGTTCCAACCACTTCGTTTCTAGCTTTTCAAGTTCCTTTTTTTCATCGTACAAACTATCTTCCTTCTTTTTAAGCTTCTCTAGCACTGTTATCTCAAAACTATCTGAACCATATGTTTTCCAATCATTTTGTAGCTCTTTTACAACATATACACCTGTTTCCAATGAAAATTTTACGCCATTTAATGTTTTGATATTTCTTGTACTTGCAATAAATCTCTTCCCATTTATTTTGTTGTGTATTTGATAAACCCCTGCAACAACAGGTGTTTCTTTATAGAGTCGTTTTATTTCCTTCCTTTGTTCCATTATCTTCCCTGCTTCCTGTCTATTTTCGTAACCAATATTGACTACCATCCTGCTTACGGTCTACAAATCCATATTCAATTAGATACCTTCGAATTAACACGTAATCATCATAGAGTCGTTTTAACCTTTCGTTTAATTCTTTTTCTGTATAAGTCTTATTGTCCTCTAGACGATTAGCGATTTCTCTTAGAATGACAATTTTTTGTTTCTCTCTTGTAGGGAATTTCGTTAACTTCTCTTTATTGGTGGAAAAATATTTCGCTATGATTGAATTTTGCTCTTCGAATGTGACATTATATCGGTCATCTAACATTGTTGCTGTATGATGGGGTGGCACAAACGCTGGTGCATGTTCATCTTTTTCTTTCAATAACTCCATTAAGACTAGAAACGTTTTCGCCTGCCGTTCTTTTTCCTTTAGTGCAAAACGATGATGTCTAATCGTCGATGTGCTCCCTACCTCTAGTTCCTTTTGAATTTCTGTATCGTTCTTCCCTTGATAGAATAAACGAAGAAGCTTATTCTGGTGATCCGTTAACCCTGTGACCTTTTTATCCATGTCGATTAAATAGTCAAAAACCGATTGATGTGTTGTTTCAATATGCACCTTCATGAATCTCTCTGCTTCATAAAAAACATCTTCATGATGAAACACAAGCCCTTTTTCAAGTCTTTGCCCACAAAGCAGACAAGTATATGCATTTGCATTTTCTTTGTATCCTTGTTTCAGGTCATTAATGTCTGCATCCCAAATATTATCACTTTGTCCTAACATAGTTCACACCTTTTCTAAACATATTTTATATTCGTTTGCTATTTAATAAACATTATATATTAATGTTTGTATTTATGCAATGTATTCATTATTGTGTTCCTTTACGCATTAAAACTCTTCTCCTCTTGTCCTTGAATTGGTTTAGATTCAATCTTTTACATCCATAAATTGAATAATTGTAATAGTAAGAGTCAAAGGAAAAAAACTCTAGTAAATTAATCCATAATGTAAATAACATTACGAAAACGGTATATTACTAAGGTTTTTATCATGTATATAATTTCAAAGAGTTTAACTGGAGTTAAATACGAGAGTCATTCTTTCGGAATGCTTGGGAGAGGTTATTAGATTCAAAAGGCTTCGTTTTTGTCGTGGCCTATTCATTAGGCGGATGAAGGTGTTTTTTAAGCAAAGTCTGAACGCAAGATCTGAACGAAAATGGTCTTCATATTCCTCATGAAGAACATTTTTTTACGAGGTCTGTTCGAAAATCGTCTTCATACATCTGATGAAGACCATTTTTTTACGAGGTCTGTTCGAAAATCGTCTTCATACATCTGATGAAGACCATTTTTTTACGAGGTCTGTTCGAAAATCGCCTTCATACACCTGATGAAGAACATTTTTTTACGAGATCTGTTCGAAAATCGTCTTCATACACCTCATGAAGACCATTTTTTTACGAGGTCTGTTCGAAAATCGTCTTCATACATCTGATGAAGACCATTTTTTACGGGGACTGATCGAAAATCATCTTCATAAACCTGATGAAAAACGTCTACCACAAGCAGCGTATACAAGAAATTAGCAATGGCCATTTCCCAAGAAATCTTGATAGCCATTTGAAGAAGACAAACTCCCCCCACCAAAGGGGGAGAACCTGTTTTGAGACTTACCAGCGTATAGTCGATATTAAATTGAAGTTAGAAAATAGTAAGTACTGATTTTCCCTTGCCGATAACCTTTTGTTCCACCTCAATTGTTTCTATTTTTGAAATTGAACTTCGTGCAACTTTGCAAAGATACCATTTCTCTCGAGTAATTCATCATGACTTCCCTCCTCAGCAATCCCTTCATCTGTTACGACAACAATACGGTCTGCATTACGTATTGTTGCTAAACGATGGGCGATGACTAAGGTTGTTCGATTTTTTGAGAGCTCTGTTAATGCCTGTTGAATGATCATTTCTGTTTCAGTATCAAGAGCTGATGTCGCTTCATCTAAAATTAAGATTGGCGGATTTTTTAAAAACATCCTTGCGATTGCAATCCGTTGCTTTTGACCACCTGAAAGCTTTAAGCCTCTTTCTCCGATTTGTGTATCATAGCCATTTGGTAATGAGGCAATGACACTTTCTAAATGTGCTCTTTTCGCTGCTAATTCAATTTCTTCTTGTGTTGCATTTAAGTTTCCGTAAGCAATATTTTCGCGTAATGTACCTGTGAATAAGAAGACATCTTGCTGGACGATCCCAATTTGTGAGCGTAGGGACTCTTTCTTCATATTCCGTATGTCAATACCATCAATTGTAATTGCACCTTCACTTACATCATAAAAACGTGGTATCAATGAACAGATCGTTGTTTTTCCTGCTCCAGATGGGCCGACAAATGCTACAGTTTCACCTGCATTAATCGATAAGTCAATATTTTGCAAGACCGATTTATGATTATCGTAACCAAACGTTACACCTTCAAAGCGTATATCTCCACGAAGGGCTTTTACTTCAACAGCATCTTTTCTGTCAACAATATCTGGATCCTCGTCCATTAGCTCGGTAAATCGTTTAAATCCTGCCATTCCCTTAGGATAAAGCTCCATTAAAGCACTGATTTTTTCAATAGGCTTGAATAGGACATTTACATATAGAACAAACCCCACCAATTCACCATAAGAAAGTTGGTTTGTGTAACTTAACCATGCTCCAACTACTAGGACAGCAAGTGTAACAAAACGTGTCATCATATAAATTCCAGATAAGCTAAATGACATGACTTTATAGCCGCCAAGCTTTGCTTTCCGAAACTTCTTATTATTTGCTTGAAAGCGTTGATTTTCGAACTTTTCATTCGTAAATGATTGAACAACACGTACGCCTGAAACGCTATCTTCAACACGTGCATTTACATCAGCAATTTCACCATACATCTTTTTCCATGCACGATTCATGCGAATGTTACTATAAATCATTAACCAGCCTAAAAATGGTAGGATAATTAATGCTACGAGTGCAAGCTTTACATTGATGGTAAACATTATCCAAAATGCCCCGACAAATGTCATAATAGAAATAAATAAATCTTCTGGTCCGTGATGAGCCAACTCTCCAATGTCCATTAAATCATTGGTAATCCGACTCATAATATTTCCCGTTTTCGTATTATCAAAAAACTTAAATGATTGCTTTTGAACATGCTGAAATAGCTGTTTTCTCATATCTGTTTCAATATTGATACCGAGCATATGGCCCCAATAATTGACGATATATTGTAAAAGTGTACTTAGAATATACACAATTAGCAGAGCAACACTAACCGTGACAATCATCGACCAATTTTCAGTCGGCAAGAGTGAATCAATAAACCATTGTACAGCTATCGGAAAAGCTAACTCAAATAAAGCGACAATAATCGCACTACTAAAATCAATAATAAATAGCTTTTTATGTGGTACATAAAAAGCTAAAAAAGCGCTTTAACATTTACCTTTTCTCCTTCCATTCGTTTAAGGCACATCCTCTATTGTTGTACTTTCATTATAGTAATGGATGATTGGTAAAATTACGAGATTTTATATACAGATTAGGACTACTACTCACCCGCTAAACTGCGTACGACTACAAAATAATCCAATACATATACTAAGCAACAATATGTAAGTTAATAGCCTCGTTTAAATAATTACTATATTACCAATAAATTCGAAAAGATGGTATGAAAAAGTTGTCTCCATGAAAGAACAAACGATATAATAAGAAGAATTAATCTACGATTTTGAAAGGAGCGAATAATGTGACAATATTACAAGGTTACATTGGTACATATACAAAAGGTGATAGTAAAGGAATTTATAGCTTCTCACTAGATACTAAAGCAGGTTCGTTATCTCCTGTAAAACTTGAAGCACAATTAGATAACCCTACATACGTAAATATAAGCAGTGATAATAAATATCTTTATGCAGTCGTTAAGGATGGAAGTAACGGTGGTGTTGCATCCTATGCGATTAATGATCAAACTGGTTCACTGACAGAATTAAACCGTCAAGTTTCAGAGGGGGCTTCTCCTTGCCATGTAAGTATTGATAGAAATGGTCGTCAAGTAGTTACGGCAAATTACCATCGCGGTACAGTTGAAGCATTTCTTACGAATGAAGATGGAACGGTAGAACCTGCATCCTCAATTATGCAGCATAATGGTCAAGGACCACATGAGAGACAAGAAAAGCCTCACACGCATTATGCAGGCTTTACACCTGATGAGCGCTTTGTTGTTGCTGTTGATTTAGGAATTGATAAAGTGATAACATATCATAATGATAACGGTACTTTAACAGAGGCTCACACGTTATTATTGAAGGCTGGAAGTGGACCAAGACATATTACATTCCATCCCAATGGTAAGTTTGCTTATGTGATGACAGAGCTAAGTAATGAAGTTGTTACACTAAGCTATAATGCTGAAACAGGTGTTTTCACTGAATTACAATATATTTCAACAATTCCGCAAGACTTTACAGACAACAGTCAAGGTAGTGCCATTCATATTTCCTCTGATGGAAGATTTGTCTATGCAGGAAATCGTGGTCACAACAGTATCGCAGTATTTAGTGTAAATGTGGAAAATGGGGAACTTTCTCTAGTTGAATATGTATCAACAGAAGGAGATTGGCCTAGAGACTTTTCACTTGATCCGTCTGAAAAATATGTCGTCGCTTCAAATGAACAGAGCGGTAACTTAGTTTTATTTGCTCGTGATGAAGTGACGGGTAAATTATCGGTCATTCAATCCGATATTGAAGTACCATTTCCTGTTTGTGTGAAATTTTTACATCATTAGAAGAAATGGAGGTGACTCAAATTAGTATGAGTCACCCCTTTTTCTTTACGCTTTTTTGATAGCTTCTGCAATTTGTATAGTCCGCTTTGCTTGATGCTTAACTGCTGCTTCAACGTCCTCAACCATTTTACCGTCTTGATTTACGGTTACACTTGTACCGTATGGATTGCCACCAGCATTAAATAATACTTGGTCTGTGTAACCTGGTGCAGCAACGATTGCACCCCAATGATACATTGTTGTATATAACGATAAAATAGTTGCCTCTTGTCCTCCGTGTGGGTTTTGGGCTGAAGTCATTGCACTAACCACTTTATTAACAAGCTTCCCGTTAAACCAAAGTCCACCGGTTGTATCTAAAAATGCTTTCATTTGTGATGGCATATTTCCAAATCGTGTTGGCACACTAAAAATTATTGCATCTGCCTCTTCTAAATCATTTAACGTAACCTCTGGAATATCTTTTGTTTCATCCACATGTGCTCTCCATGCAGGATTTGAATCAATCGCAGCATCAGGTGCTGTTTCTGGTACTTTTAGTATTTTTACTTCTGCACCTGATTCCTTCGCACCAGCTTCTGCCCACTTTGCTAATTGATAGTTTGTTCCTGTTGAACTATAGTAGATTACCGCTAACTTAACATTTGACATAATGAACAACTCCTTCGTATGTATAAAATATTTAAGCATCGTTAGTATTTCACTGATTAGAACATTTAGTCATCTATTTCATAATTCATTTTTATAGGCTCATTTCTAAAAGATTGTTGCTTTTAGCACAAAATTTATCATGGGTTGGTAGGAGCGGAAGTGTGAGACCCCACAGGCGTTAGCGCCGAGGAAATCGAAAACCGCAGGCGGCTTGCCCATCGACGTAAAAACTGGAGGGGCATCTACTGAGTTAAAGGAAACACGATGAGCCGTATGGCGAATCGATGATGACTTTTCGTAGGGAGATGACCTGAAGTTTGCTTGTTCGTGCAGCAAGGAGCTATCGGGCTCAGCACCCTCCCCACTATTGCTGAGTACTGTAAAGAAGACAAACCCTAACGACCACTCAGTTCAAAGCAACAATGTTTACGAATACAGCCTTTTTATAAGAATCGTAGGAATTACGAGGTTAATATTCATAAGGAGAAAGGTTATAATAATAAAGTATGACGAATTTAACTTACATCATTGAAAGGGACAATACATTTGAATGAAACAGCTAACTCGTTAGATAGTATAGTATAAAGAGAATCATTTACCTCTTTTCTAGTATTATCGCCATACTATATTTTTCAATAAATTTGTTATTAGATATTAACAATTTCATATATGAGATGATATTAACTTCATTAAGCACTTATTTTTTGATAAGTATCTTCTTGTTAAAGAAAGCTCCGTTCATCCGCATCCATGAATATATAAATATTTTATTAATATCTGTTTATCTATTTTGGAAATTCTTCACAACAATTAAAGTGGAATTTTTAGTACAATTGGATGACTCGTTAGGAGATTTCATCATTTGGATGCCTCTATTTATCATTTATCTCTTTCTCACCCTTGGAAAAAAAGCTGGCTTGTCCACTTCTTTAGTGGTTTTGTCTCTCCACTTTTTAATTGGGGTTTATTTTTATAATGACTTAACACGTATGCAAGTGGATTCAATCATACGATATTACATTGCATGCCTTATCTACATTGTTGTTGTATATACGTTTCAATACATAACAGCTGTGCATACTGAGTACCAAACAGTAAGAGAAATGGCGTATATTGACCCATTGACTAACATAGCAAATCGGAGAAAAGTCAGCATCGTATTTGACCAATACATTAACAAAGCTGCAAACAAAGAAAAAGCTCTATCTGTATTATTTTTTGATATTGATTATTTCAAGCAAATAAATGACCAATATGGGCATGATTGTGGTGATTTGGTATTGAAGGAATTCGCTTTTACCCTATCATCTAGTCTCAATAAACATGAATTTATTGGGAGGTGGGGCGGTGAAGAGTTTATAGTTTTAACTACACGTTCATTAGCTGAAGCAGTTAATTTAGCTGATCTTCTACGGGAAATAATTGTAAAAAATGACTTCCCTATTGTAAAACAAGTAACAACAAGTGTTGGTGTTGCGAGCTATGTAGCTGGAGATACAAAGGATACATTATTAAAACGGGCTGATTCAGCCTTGTATAAAGCAAAGGATATGGGGAGAAATTGTGTTGCAAAATCACTGCCATAAACAATCATGTTCTCTAAACAAGCACAACATAATAGAAAAAGGGGATAAAAATGAATAAACAAGTACATGTAATCACTAAAATTAATACAGATAAAAAAATCGTAGCATTCACTTTTGATGATGGACCAAACCCACTGTATACTAAGCAGATTTTAGATATATTTCATGAATATTCAAGCAGGGCAACCTTTTTTATGATAGGCGAGCAAATGAAGAAACATCCAGATACCGTTAAAGAGGTAGTTAATGGAGGTCATGAAATCGGCAATCATACGTTTACACATCCGATGTTAACGCAACTCAATGATGAAGAATGTTTTGAGGAAATAGCTGCAACAGAAGGCATTATTGAACAAATTACCGGAAACAAGCCCAACACATTCCGTCCACCCTATTTAGACTATAATGAGCATACTCACGCAATTGTCCAACAATTTGGATACGAAACGATCGGTGCTCTTAATATGGACGCTATGGATTGGGAACAACCCGGTGTCGAGCATATTGTTCAAAAAACTAGAAATCATATTCAGAGCGGGAGTATCATTATTTTCCACGATGGTTTTGGCGATCGGTCACAAACGGTCAAAGCCGTTCGTATTCTTGTTCACGAATTGTTAAATGAAGGCTATCAACTTGTAACAATTAGCGAGTTATTGAAAATGCAAACGAAAACAATCACTGTTTAGTGACGGCTGGGACAAAAGCATAAAAATCCTGTTGCACTCATCCTTTAAGAAGGCTTTTTCTAAAAAATTGTAGCTTTTTGCACTAACCTATTTAAGGGTTTGTTGTAGCGTAAGTGCGAGACTTCTGCGGGATGCGTGGGAGGGTGAGACGTGAGCAGGCCTTACGCTGAGGAGAACGAAAAGCGTAGGCGGCTTGCCCATCGACGTACAAACTGGAGGGGCATCGACTAAGACCAAAGGAATCACGAATGGAGAATCGATGATGACTTATCGTAGGGAGATGACCTGAAGTTTGCTTGTTCGTGCCGCAAGGAGCTATGAGGCTCACCACCCACCCCGCTACCCGTGAGTACTGTAGCGGAGACAAACCCTAAACTACAACTCAGTTAAAAGCAAAAATATTTTTTACGAAAACAGCCCTTTAAGAAAATAGATATTTATAAGTTGATAAAGTCTATTAAGGTTATGCTATAGACTAGGGAGAACTAATCATGAAGAGAAGATTATTAATTATTAGTACGTCATTTTTGATTATTTTACTTCTTTTGTTTAGTACATATAAGGTAATGAATTCGAGGACTTTTCAATTTTTTGACGGCATAACCGATAAAGTGGAAACAAATCAAAAGATTGTTGCTTTAACATTCGATGATGGCCCGACTGAAAACACAAATCAAATTCTCCCTCTTTTAAAAAAGTACAATATACAAGCGACTTTTTTTCTTATTGGCAATGAGATTGAAGAACATTCTAAAGAAGCACAGAAAATAGTAAATGCAGGTCATCAAGTAGGAAATCATACTTATTCACATAAACGTATGGTTTTTAAATCACCTTCATTTATCCAGGACGAAATAATCAAAACAGACGAACTAATTCGGAAGTTAGGCTATAAAAAGGAAATCGATTTTCGACCCCCTAATGGAAAAAAGCTAGTGGGATTACCATATTACTTATCTAAGGTTAACAAAGAAACAATCACATGGAATCTCGAACCAGATAATCATTCCAATACTACAGAAGGAAAGATAAATTATGTAATAGAGAAAGTTACTCCTGGTTCAATTATTTTATTACACCCTATGTACGATAAAACTGGCGAGGAAATAAAAGTAATTGAGGGAATTATTCAGACATTACTAGATAAAGGATATACATTTACGACTGTCGATGCACTACAAAAATTGAATGACTAATCTCATATCTATTATTCAAAAGCGTATTAGGCATTCATATGTAATTAAATCAAATAAGAAGGTTAGGGTACTTCTACTTTCCCGAACCTTCTTATTCTAATTGGTTTTTACTACTAATTTAGAGTATTCTTCATGTAATTAAGGTGAAAAATTATACGTAGTTTTTTTCAAGAGGACTTAATTTTTTTCGACCTGAGGAGTGAAAAAATAAGACAGATAGGTATCATCTCTTACAAAAGGTGAATTAAGTCTATCTGTCTCCATATATGTTGTTATTAACCTTTAACTGAACCAGCAGCCATACCTTCAACAATCTTATCACTTAAGAATAAGAAGATAAGTAAAATCGGTACAATACTGATTACTAGAGTTGCTCCGATAGCACCCCAGTCTGTTAAATACTGTCCTACGAAATTGTTAATCCCAACAGTTAGTGTTTTCCATTTATCAGAACTAATAAATGTATTTACAAATACAAATTCGTTCCAGTTATAAATCATGTTAATAATCGCTGTTGTTGAAATAACCGGCACAGTCATTGGAAGCGTGATTTGGAAGAATATACGGTGTACTGAACATCCATCCATAACAGCTGCTTCTTCAATTTCTCGTGGGAACGTTTGATAGAACCCTAATAGAATCATAATTGTTAACGGTAAATTAAATGCTGTATATGATAATACAATAGAAATTGGGCTGTCGATTAAATTTGTACTATTATACATTTTAAATAGCGGAATAATTGTTGAATGTAATGGAATCATGTAAGCAACTAAGAATAATCCAAGAACTACCCCACTAAATTTCCAATGCATTCTTGTTACTGCGAATGTAACAAAGCTTGCAAGAATGATTGTTAATACAACTGAGATTACTGTAATCCAAACACTGTTAAAAAAGTAAACCCCAATATTACCTGAAGTCCAGGCTTTTGTATAGTTCCCCCATTGCGGATCTTGCGGTAGGGCAAATGGAGACAAGCCAAACACTTCTTTATTTGTTTTTAAAGAGAAGAATAACAGCCAAACTAATGGGTAGATTTGAATAACTGCAAATCCCCCTAATATAAGATAAAGAAATCCAAATCCGATTCTGTTCAAGGAAGACTTCTTCTCTCTTTCGGGTACGGAATGTTTGTTTGTCTCTTGTGTTTTAACCTTACTCATCTTGTTCACTCCCCCTTAATATTGAACATCTTCTTTAGATTTCGTTAATTTCGTAGTTAACCAAGTCATCACTAAACAGATAACTAATAAACCAAAACCAATCGCACTACCATAACCAAAGTTGTTTAATTTAAACGCTTCTTTATACATATAAGAGGCAATAACTTCACTAGCTCCGTTAGGTCCTCCACCAGTCATTACATAAATCAAATCAAAATATTTCAATGATCCAACAACTGCAAGCATAATTGTTACTTTAAAAACTCCTGAAATAAGTGGTAATTTTATTTTGAACGCGATTTGTACGGGATTTGCCCCATCAATTTTTGCTGCTTCAATTACTTCATTTGGTACATTTTTTAATGCTGCATAATAAATTAGAATATAAAAACCTGCGTATTGCCAAATAATCGGAATGAAAATTGCAAATAATGCAATTTCAGGATCTGCTAACCAAACAGGTAAATTTTCTGCTCCAAAAAATTCAAGAACTTTATTAGCCATACCATTTGTCGGGTCAAAAATCTTCATCCAAAGCTGTGCAATGGCAACAGAAGATAAAAGCATTGGAATGAGATAAATCTTTCGTAATAAATCTGCACCCTTAATATTACTTACTAATACAAGTGAAATAGCTAGGTATAACAATAAGCTGGCAGTTGAGAATATTGCTAAAAGGAATGAATGCCATGTACTTGTCCAGAAGTAAGAGTCCTTAATTAATGTTGCGTAGTTTTCTAACCCAATAAACGTCATTTGACCAATGCCGTCCCAGTCCATTAGACCATAGTAACCTGATAATACAATTGGGATATAGATAATTACTAGAATGAGAAGTAAAGCAGGAAGTGTATAAAGGGCAATAACTGATTTGTTGGACATCACATTTTTCATAGTGGTTTAGTCCCTTCCTTTCTATATAGAAGAGGGCATATTATATGCTATGCCCTCTTCCTAAGCAATGATTATTTCTCTGCAGCAAGAGCTTCTTCTTGCGTTTTTGTAAAGTCTTTTGCATTTGTTTGTCCACCAAATAGTGCTTGAATTTGGTTTAAGTGAACATCCGCTACACCAGCTGACATTTGAACGTCTGCATAAAGTGTTAAGTTAGTTGCATTTCCTAAGTCGTTAAGAATATCAATATACATTTGGTCAAGGTCGCCTTTTGATGTATCTACAACAGTTGCAGGAATTACACCAGCATCAACAACAGAACGCTTGCCCCACTCTTCAACTAAGTAAGCAACAAAGTCTTTTGCTTCTTCTTTAACTTTAGAGTTTTCAGAAACGAATAAACCAACGCCAGGTCCACCTACAAAACTGTCAATGTTACCTTTTCCACCCTCGTAAGTAGGGAACTTGAAGTAACCGACTTTGTCTTTAAATTCTTGTTCAACGTCAGGACTAGTTGTGTAGTTTGGTAATTCCCAAGTTGCCATTAAGTACATAGCAGCTTGTTCATTCATAAAGTAACCTTTTGCTTCATCGTTAGATAAGCCGTTAAATCCTTTTACAAACGCATCCATTTCAACAAGTTTTTCGATTTCCTCAGCAGCTTTTACTAATGATGGGTCTTCAAAGCTACCAGTACGATTAATCGCATTATTTAATGCTTCAGGACCACCGATGCGGTCTGCAAGGTACATGTACCACATTGAACCTGTCCAACGGTCTTTGTTACCTAATGTGATTGGAGTAACACCATTTTTAGCTAATGTTTCTACAACATTTAAGAATTCATCATATGTTTTTGGTACTTCTAGATTGTTCTTTTCAAAAATTTCTTTATTGTAATAAACAGGTGTAATGTTTAATTCTAAAGGTAACGCATATGTTTGATCCTCAACTGAGAATGCATCAAGAGTTCCAGCAACGAATTGGTCTTCTTTAATGATGTCATTTAAAGGTGCAAACATGTTTCCTTCAACGAATGGTTGCATATAACCAGCTGCCCAAGTAATCCCTACATCTGGTAATTCATTAGAAGCAGATAATACTTTAACTTTCTCTTTATATTGCTCATTACCAAGAATTTCTGTTTGAATATCAACATCTGGATTTTCTTTTTCATAAGAAGTAATGATGTCATCAACGATAGAGAATTGTGCATTTGAACTACCTTCTGGCCATAAATGCATCATATTAACTACTGTTTTATCTCCACTTGACTTACCAGAACCCGAATCTGAGCCTTTAGTTTCATCAGATGATGAACATCCCCCTAAAACTAGTCCGCCAACTAATGCAAAAGACATTAAAGCGGAAAACGTTTTCTTTTTCATCTTGTAAAACCCCCTAATTTGTTTTTATATAACTTCCTTACGAGATAAAGTATATCACTGGAAGCGCAACCAAAATAGGCATCTATGATTGGGAAAAATACCACTTTTTTTAGAAAGCACTTACATTTGTTTATTATTAGGTTATTCATCCTATATATAGAAAAGTATGTAGTCTATTTGAGGTGATTCTTTCAGAGGTACTTGCAAATGTTCAGTGCAGAATTTCAGTAAGAGGGTGCCTCAAAAACGTAGACAGATTCATCAAATACAACACAATTATATGAAAAGTTAATCATGTCTTTTAAATACAGCGGTTGGTCAAGTTGTTTTGAAGCACCCATTATTATGATTGTTTCAGTATATGTATTTTACTATACGACTCTCTAAGCAGGATTCAGAGCAGGTGCTTCAATCAACTAGTGCATGAATAAAAACAAGATATTTAACATATCCCTTGTAATATGAAATTATATTACCCAATTCTATATTCTATAAACCCTTTGTAAAGATTTCTATTCTCCCATTTCCTTTATGATAAAACCCTATAAACCGAATGAATGAATGTATCGTTCATTTCATGAATGAAAACGTATGTAACATTATTAGAAGCATTCCCCCAAATTCTTCTAATTTCGAAAAATAATAACCAATTAGCTTAAGTTCAGAATTATCTCATCATGATTCTCTTTTAGACACCGGAGTATGCCATAAAACCACCATCGACAGGAACGCTTATACCTGTTACGAAACTACTTGTTGTGTCATCTGCCAACCAAAGTAACGTCCCTAATAAATCATCAGGTTTGCCTAATCTTCTCATTGGTGTGTGTGCTAATATCTTCTCTGTTCTTTCCGTATTCGTACCATCTCCATTTTTAAGGAGCTGTTCATTTTGCTTTGTTAAAAAGAAGCCAGGTGCTATTGCGTTAACACGAATACCTGTTTCAGCCATGTGCACTGCAAGCCATTTTGTAAAATTTTCAATTCCCGCCTTAGCTGCACTGTACGCAGGTACCTTTGTCATAGGACTAGGAGCGCTCATTGAGGAGATGTTAATAACAGTTCCAGTCTTACCGACCATTCTTTTCATAAAAATTTGTGTTGGAATAAGAGTACCAATAATGTTTAAGTTAAAAACAAACTGGAATCCCTCTGTTGTTAAATCAAAAAAAGTCGACATGTCCCCTTCTAAATCATTTAATGAAAAGGTTTCATTTGTCGTGATTCCTTTCGGATGATTCCCACCTGCACCATTGATTAACAAGTCACATGGGCCATACTTTCCAAATACTAGTTCATCGGCTTTTGCAACACTTTCCTTATCAAGGACATTACATTCAACAGCTAATGCATCTCCACCATTTTCCTTTATCTCATTAGCGACTGCCTCTGCCTTTTCGTAAGTTCGATTTAAGACAGCTACTTTCATTCCCTGTCTTGCAAGTTCTTTTGCCATACAACCGCATAATACACCACCGCCACCTGTTACGACTGCTACTTTACCTTCTAACGCTTTATGTATTGGTACCATCATTCAACCCCCACTTTATTCCTACTTAACGTAAGATTTTGTATCACATTATTACAACGCTTACATTTTAGGTTATTAGTTTGATACTTATCTCATGAAATGCCGTATTTTACTATCATGTTAATGACATAGAATCACCCTATCGGACAGAAATGGATGACTCTTACATATGCCGTATAAAAAAGGGAAAGATTACGCGTTCAAGTCTCTCCCTTTCATAAAGCCTTATTTGAAATAAGTTGGATAACACTCTTTAAGATAGTCCTGCTCGATGACAACTAATTGTAAATGCTCAGACATGACTTCTTCTGCTTTATTAGCTTCTTTTTGTTTGATTAATTCTAATATACTTTTATGTTGTGATAAGATAACCGACCAATCTAATGGTGATGTTAAGCGTAGCATACGTAATCGATTAAAGTGCGTATTCATTTGTCGAACCATTTCCCAAGTACGTTTTTTGTCACATCCAAAGAAAATAATTCGATGAAATTCATCATCTAATTCAAATTGTTTTAAGTAATTGCCTCTTTCAACGAGTTTTTCTTGGAGAACAAGGTTTGTTTCCAACTGAAAAATATCTTCTTCAGATAATAACTCACATGCTAATCGAACAATTGCTTTTTCAATATTTTCACGGACAAATCTTGACTCTTCCACATGTGCTAAATCGATCCTTGAGACTACTGTTCCTTTTTGTGGATAAATTTCGAGCAGTCCCTCTTGTGATAATTGTAAAAACGATTCCCGAACAGGTGTACGACTCACCTTTAATTGCTCAGCAATTTCTTTTTCAGACATTTTAACTCCAGGCTCTAATTCTAACTTGAAAATTTTTTCTCTTAATGTCTGATAAATAAATTGTTTTGTTGAACCATTATTACGGTTTCCGCTTGCTGTAAACTCCAATCATACTCACCTCACTTCACTTCAATAGTAATACCCATATACTAGTATGGTACCTATCAGTCTATTATAGTGAATATTTGTTCGTCCAACAATGGTAATTCACTATTAAATAGTTCATAAGTAATAGTGTTTTTTTAGATAGACTGATTTTGAAGAGAGTTTTCGTTTAGCAAAAGTGTATTTTGCTCTTCTCGTTTTAGAAAATCCCAGATCCCCCATATATACATAATGCCTAGAGCCCTGTCATATAGGCCGTATCCAGGACGACATTCTTCATCAAAAATATGTCTACCGTGGTCTGGTCGGGCATAACCGGTATAGTTGATATCGTGATACGCTTTAACAATGCCAGTAATATCAACTGAACCATCTTCTGTTCTGTGAGATGTTTCAATAAAATCTCCATTTTCATATCGTTTAAGATTACGAATATGAGCAAATGGAATTTTCTCCTTAAATTCTTTTATCATTTCTATAAGATTATTATCTTCAGTAGCGCCTAACGAACCGCTGCATAATGTAACACAGTTAGAAGGACTCTCAATCAAACTTAATAATCTTCGAATACTTGCAGCAGAAGTGATGATACGCGGTAATCCAAATATTGGCCATGGCGGATCATCCGGATGGATTGCCATTTTCACATCATGTCTTTCCGCAACAGGAATAATTTCTTTTAAAAAATATTGAAGGTTATTCCATAAATCTTCATTTGTTACTTCCTTATATGCTTCGAACAAATACTTAAGTTGGCTAAGCCGTTCTGGCTCCCAACCTGGCATAGTGAAATCCGGGTTATTCGAAATCTTCTCGACAAGTTCTTTTGGGTCCATTTTCTCTACTTTTGCCTTCTCATAAAAAAGTGCTGTTGAACCATCTGACATTTCTTTAAATAAATCCGTTCGTGTCCAATCAAAAACAGGCATGAAATTATAGCAAATAACTTTAACACCAACACTAGCAAGCTTTTCAACAGTCTTTTTATAATTTTCGATATATTTATCTCTTGTCGGTAATCCTAGTTTTATATCATCATGTATATTCACACTTTCCACAACATCAATGTGAAAACCATATTTTGAGGCTTCATTTTTAACATCTACTATTTTATCAAGTGGCCACTCTTCACCTGCAGGTACATCATGCAATGACCAGACAATGCCTTCTACCCCTGGTATTTGCTTTACATGTTTTAATGATACAGAATCATTCCCCTTGCCAAACCACCTAAATACCATCTTCATATTTTTTCTCTCCCATCTGCCATTAGACAAAAATCAGGTACACTAAGTTTAACCTCTTAATAAATCATCCTATTTTTTTCGTCATTGATACCTGATTTTCGATAAAAATACGTATTGATTTTATCCCGCCATTCCTTAGCATTTGCTAATTGTCGTTCAAGTCTATCTAACACATTGGCATAAATCGCCTTATCAAGGTCCTTCTCAAGTCGAGTGAACATTTCTCGTAGTTGCTTAACCTGTTCCACTCCCTCGAAGTGTGTATCATATATATGCTGAATAACGGTTTTTCCAGAGTGTAGCCTATACGTATAAGGTACATGGTGGAAAAATAACAGCAGTTCATCAGGACATGTTTCAAGAGATTCATAGTAATCTGCATTTTCCCTAAAATATTGTCCAGTATAACCAGTTCCCGTTGCTATCGTTCTGTCTACTCCGATACCATCATGGTCAGCAAAATGATATGTTCCCCATACAGAGTATTCGTAGCCATCTATATTCGGTCCATAATGATGTCCCGGGTTAATCATCCAACCAACTCCAAGTGGAGCAGTATAGTTTTCGTAAATTGGCCATGATTGCATCAACATATTCAATATGATCTCTTTCACATGTTGCTTATGACCAAATGTAGCCTCGACCCACTCTTCAGCAATTTCTTCTGCAGATAATTCCGGATTCCATATTAGCCTGCCATAACCGTATAAATTTGCCTGTGCTAACGTATTTCCAGTCCAATTTGTATCATTTCCAATATTAGAAACTGCAGCGATACCACTGTATTTAAAGTTAAATAATGAACCATCAACAATATTTTTCACTTCTGATTGTTTTCCTTTTGCATACGTATCAAAATCCAATACTTCTTTCCACTGTGGTACTAAATAACACAAATCGATTTGTTGTCCTGTGTATTCTTGTGCAACTTGAAATTCAATCAATTGGTTTGTTTCACTCATTGCACCAAATAGCGGTGATACTGGTTCTCTAACCTGGAAATCCATCGGTCCATTTTTTATTTGCAGGATGACATTATCTAGAAACTTACCATCTAATGGCTTAAAATTGTCATATGCTGCCTTCGCACGATCAATTGACCTGTCACGCCAATCTTGCAAGCAATTATAGACAAAGCAACGCCAGATGACGACTCCTCCAAATGGTTGTAGAGCTTTTGCAAGTACATTTGCTCCATCTGCATGATTACGATTATATGAAAAAGGCCCTGGACGATGTTCCGAATCTGCCTTGACAACAAAACCACCAAAGTCAGGAATATATGAATATATTTCTTTTGTTTTTTGTTGCCACCATTTTTCCACCTCAGGATTTAACGGGTCTGCTGTTTCGAGTTTGCCAACTTCAATAGGGCTCGCATAATTAATTGAAAGAAACGTTTTTATCCCATAAGCCCGAAAAATATCAGCAGTCTTTGCTACATCTGGAAGAAATTGTTCTGTTATTAAATTTGTTTCAACTTTAAAGACATTGACGTTATTAATCGAGATAGCATTAATACCAACCGATGATAATAACCGAGCATAATCTTTTATCCGCTCCCAATCACCACTAAATTGATTATCAGTATAGAAAATTGATTGACCCGAATATCCTCTCTCGATACTCCCATCCATATTATCCCA
Source organism: Metabacillus malikii (assembly GCF_030813355.1). Taxonomy (GTDB): domain Bacteria; phylum Bacillota; class Bacilli; order Bacillales; family Bacillaceae; genus Metabacillus; species Metabacillus malikii. The sequence continues at coordinate 116,241 of NZ_JAUSUD010000002.1, read as the reverse complement.
TTGGTTAATCATCCGAAATTGATTTCTAGGATTTTCTATGATCGAAAGATTATCAACCATTTTTCGTGAGGCCATCAACCTTAATAAATGAAATGCAGCATACAAAACTCCTATATCCGATTTCCCTACCAGATAAAGGATATTCCTGTCATTTTCATTAACAGATTTTATTATGTAACCGTCATCATTTAATTTGTCAATTAGTTCATTATTGACAATCGGATTATTTACTTTATCAGCCGTACCTAAAATAATTGCTGCAGAATTGATTTCTTGTGTCGCTATTGATGGTTTAGAGCCTAAGTATGAATGTAGCCCTTTTTGTAATTCTGATACAGCTGATTCAATAATTGTAGATTTCCCTAAAACTAATAAACTCTGACAATATCTTTGGTAATGCTCAACCAATGCTTCATCTTCAATTTTTGTATATTGAAGCCAACAATGATAACTAACCTCTGTTGCACCTGTTAAATAATTCAAGTTATTCATGTTAATCCCCTTTCTACTTATCAGTAAAAACGTGTTCTGCATATCCGAATTATTAACCATTTACCTCAATTACGTAAGCATGAAAACAATATTCCTGTCCATTTAGCCTAACAAGAACTACCGCTTACTTCTAGTTACAAAACTAAACTAGTTATACTAGTATGGTAGATATATATCTTCATTATAGTTTACACTTCAACACTTTTCAACCAATTGTTTATTTAAATATTCGTTTTCCATATAAAAAAGAGCAATATCTTATAAAAAAATAATGCCCTCAATAAATAATAATCAACATGATTGTCACGTTCGCTTACAAAAAATTTATAAGTATGTAACCATTCATATTTAAAAACAACTTTCTAAATACTTTCTCTCTAGATATTGTTTTAACTTAATTAATTTTTCAGCTTTTCAATTTCATTTATATCCGAGTTTTTACGATATTGACTAGGTGTTTGTCCGGTATTTTCTTTAAAAAGCTTAATAAAATACTTTGATGTATTATACCCTACTTGCTCAGCGATCCCAGTTACTGATTGTTTTGTAAAGAGTAGCAGTTTCTTCGCCTTTTCTAGCCTTCTTCTCGTTACATACTCACTAAAAGTCATATTGACTTGCTCTTTAAATAGTGCACTAAAATAACTTGAATTCAAATGTACATGCTGTGCTACATCCTTCATTGTAAACGGCTTTTCAAGATGTTCATCAATATATTTTATTGCAGTTGTTATCGGGGTCTTTTCTTCTAATTCATCATCTTGTATATCAGCTAATCTAGCATCAACAACCTTTTGCAATTTTTCTTCTCTTTCTCTCTTTGCTTGTTCCGTTAATGCTTGTTCGACAGCTTCGATTAGTTTATCTTTTGTTAGAGGCTTTAATAAATAGTTTAAAACACCTAGCTGTAATGCTTCTCTTGCATAATCAAATTCTGAATATGCAGAGATAACAATAACAACTAAATTTTTTCCTTCCTCTTTTAACAACTTTAACATTTCTAGTCCGCTAATCTCTGGCATTGAAATATCAGTTAATAAAATGGTTACGTTCTTTTGCCGAAGGATCGGGATTGCTGCTTTTGCACTATCAGCACTAATGATTTCATATTTCCCGTCACTCCAGTTATCTAGTGTCTTTTTCAGGCCTTCCCGTGTTCTTGGCTCATCATCAACTATTAAAATGGATTTTTTTAGCATTAGTAAGCCCCCTTTAATCCGATTAACAACTTAACCCTTCAGTACATCATGTCGTATCGGGATTTCAAATGTAAAACAAGTTCCCTTTTTTTCTTCACTCGTAATTGTTATGAGTTTCTCAGCTTCCTGATTATAATATAGTATTAAACGCTTATTTACATTTGCAATGGCCATTCCGTTTCCCCTCATTGAATAAACTTTCCCTGTCTCCAATAAGTTGTAAATATCATTAATTGCTTCCTTTTTCATGCCTGGACCATTATCTTGAATTGAGATAAGCAAATAACCTTGTTTTGAAGAAGGTGTCACAATAATATGTACAAAGCCTTCCCCTACTTTGTTTCCTACCCCATGTAAGATAGCATTTTCTACGATTGGCTGAATAAGCAGCTTTGGAATGTTAATTGTTTCAAATATCTCTGGAATTGATACACTCCAAGTAAAACGATCACCAAACCTCATTTTCATTAATTGCATATACATCTCAATATGCTCAATTTCCTGCTTAAGCGTTACCCACTCATCTTGCTTTTGACTACTAATTGTGTAACGAAATAACTCAGACATAGCAATGACAGAATTCGCTAGTTCATCTTCTCCCTTTTCATCTAATGACCAATATAGAGCATCAAGTGTATTAAATAAAAAATGAGGATTTATCTGTGATTGTAATGCTTTTAACTCTGCTTGACTTTTTAATATTTCCTTTTCATAGACAACTTGAATTAAATGGTTTGTATTTTCAACTAGCTGATTGTATGTTGTATTTAATTCCTGTATTTCAATCGTCGAGGATATATCAGGGTTAATTGTTAATTTCCCCTTATCTCGACCCCGCTTCATTGTTTTCGTTAATTTTAATATTGGTCGAGTAATCATTGTTGACAGTAAGATAGATGACACGACATAAATCAAAAATCCAAAAGCTCCTGATAAAATGATAGCTGAACGAAGAACCGTCATTCCCTCTGTTACGTTGCTTAATGGTGTTAAATAATACATTGTCCATCCTGTAACTTTCGAGGTTTGCTTCACAATCATGTAATCGCTTCCATCTATCTCGATTGTATCGTCTTTTTCCTTCACAAGTTCCTGTATGTTACCTTCATAATTTGATGAAATTGCGTGATTATCTTGATCAACTAACACAACAAATTCTTGATTATCATTTGTTTCGGTCATGTCAAAATAATTCGGATCGATATTGACTATTAAATAGCCTCCATGCTCATAAGATTGAGTAATCAGTCTTACTTGTTTTATGACTAAATAATGCCCTAGCTCCTTTGGGTCCTTACCAGCCCACACCATTTTCCCCTTAGCCTTATTAGCAGCATCAATCCATTTATGCCCAATTCGGTCATACAATCCACCCTCACGAAGTGGAATTAAACGCCTTTTATTGAGCGAATATACTTCAAAAGAAGTAATTCCGTAAGAATAAACAGCTTGTAATTCACTTCCTCTTTGCATAATTTTTTGCCTCTCAGTAAACGTGGCAAGTGTACCTTGTTTCTCTTTTAATAATATTGATTGAACATATGAGTCTGCTGCAATTTGCTTTGTTAGCATATCTATTTGCTCATATAGTGATTCCATTCTTCCTGTTGCTTCAATGGCAGTTTGCTGGATTTGTTTTTCAGCATTTGTTTGAAGTAAGCTAGATACTAAGTTGTAAGTCATAATACCTACTAAACAGAGAACAAGAACCATAACACTTAAGAATACTAGTAAAATTTGATTACGTAACGTATTATGTCTTGCCAGATTAAATCTCATAGTCCCATGCCTTTCAACATATTCAATTTGTCAGAGATATCTATACATTAATGTACCATAACACTGTATAAATTAACATAGTTTATTAAGTAAACGAAGTGATTATATAAAAGTAGATACAAATAATATTTTTAACAATATATTGAAGAATATGATGAAATCATTTCTCTTAATAGAACTAAACGTTTTAAAGGTTCAAGCTCAGGACTCAATTTCCACGGATGGGCAACGACTAGAAGTTTTCGCTTTTTTAGCGGAAGCAAGGTCGAGTGTCGGCAACCAACGCATAGATAAAATAGTGCCCCGCCGACCTGTCCACATAAAAACACAATTGCCTTTTTAATTTCAACCGATGTAGTAAATTGATTTAAACTAATGTATTTTGGTCGACATTCAGCTCGATTAAATTATCGTCTGGATCCGCACAAAAAATTTGCGCAAAGCCACTTACGCTATATCGGTATTCTTCAAATTTTACACCTTTGGATTTTAAATATGTTAGTGTTTCCTCATAGTTCTGAATACGGATTGCGAAATGTCCATCCTTCGAATCAATTTTTGGGTTATTTCGAAATGTCGTTGCCATTGGTTCAACAATTAGATGGAGCTGTTGATTACCAACTTGATACCATGCTCCTGGAAAATCAAAATCTGGTCTCGCTATTTCTTGTAACCCCAGAATTGTTCCATAAAATTGTTTTGCCTTACTCAAGTCTTTCACGGCTAAACTGACATGATGTATGCTATCTATTTTAATCATCTTTTCCCTCACCCTTCTTTACTAACTTATTTATGTAATTGACAAAGTGTAATGTCTTTTATCATAATCCCTGAATATTTTCTATCATTATTTTAGCATGATTATGAATTTTTTGGGATTTTTTCAATTGAATTCACGTATGAAGTTTCGTTCTTTTAGTAACACTAGGTGTAGGAGGTTATGAAAATAATGAAGCATCTTACAATCCTTTTATTAAAATTTATTACATGTCTTATTGCGTTTGGGGTCGGGCTAGACTTATTTTTCGACGCTACATTTGCGGATATTCTTTCATTCAGTTTATTTTTAACGATTGCATCCTATGTTCTCGGAGACAGAATTATCCTGCCACAATTGGGGAGACGTGCTGCTGCTGTTTCAGATTTTCTTCTAACTTATTTAAGTGTGTGGATTTTTGGAAGTATCCTTTTAGATAATTACTTACAAATCGGTTGGGGTAGTATTATCGCTGCTACAATTGTGACAGCTTCAGAAATTCTCGTTCACCTTTTTTTAGAGGAACGATTACCTGCTGCTCCAAAAGCAGAAAGCCAAAAAAGAAGGATGAGTCCGACATTGGCATTTAGTACTGAATTTGCAGAGGAAGAAGATATTAAAAAATTACAAAAAGCTGCCGAAGAATTTACCGAAAACAGAGAATAGATCGTAATCAGGTGAACGCAAATAGTCAGACTTCTCTAATTCACGATATAATTGTGATTTATTTAAAAAGTCTGACCGATTTGGTTCACCCTATTTTTTATTCACTTAAATCAACGTTATGGTAGACTTGCTGAACATCTTCCAAGTCTTCTAGTGCATCAATCATCTTTTCGAATTGGGCCTTTGCATCTTCTGGTAAAGTTAGTTCATTTTGTGCTAACATTGTCAGTTCAGCTACATTAAACTCGGTTATCCCAGCTGTTTTAAAAGCTTCTTGGACAGCATGGAATTGGTCAGGTTCTGCATATACAATAACCGTTTCTTCTTCCGCCATTATGTCGCGAACTTCCACATCTGCTTCCATTAATAATTCTAATACTTCATCTTCTGTTTTACCTTCAATGCCGAAAACCGCTGTCGCGTCAAACATATAGGCAACAGAACCACTTACACCCATATTGCCGCCATTTTTCCCAAATGCTGCTCGAACATCAGAGGCAGTACGGTTAACATTATTTGTTAAAGCATCAACGATGACCATTGATCCATTAGGTCCAAATCCTTCATAACGAAGCTCATCAAAATTTTCTTCTGCTCCGCCCTTTGCTTTTTCAATTGCACGGTCAATAATTGCTTTCGGAACACTGTATGTCTTTGCTCGTTCTAGGACAATTTTTAACGCTTGGTTAGATTCCGGGTCTGGCTCCCCTTGTTTTGCTGCTACATATATTTCGCGTCCAAATTTAGCATAAATACGACTAGTATTTGCATCTTTTGAAGCCTTTTTTTCTTTTATGTTATTCCATTTACGACCCATATTAACACTCTCTTTCCACATTATCTGTTAGTAAAAAGGGAATATACTATTGTTTCCCTTGTTAACCATTTTTGTCACGTCTATTATACAACAATGAATGTCTACTTTCGAGTTTAGCGAGAAAAAAATCTATTTTAAGGAAAGAGGCTGGGACATAACAAAAGACACATAGTTAAACACGAACCTTATTTTTTAGTAGGGGATGTGTACTTTTTATAAAGATTGATTGGAGCTGATCGCAAGACGACTGCAGGAAGCGTGGGAGGGATAAAACCACACAGGCGTTTGCGGAGGAGGATCAATTTAAGCGTAGGTGGCTTGTTTATCGACCACAACTTCAGACCGGCATCGACTAAGAGTATTACGATTAACTGTATGGCTAATCAGTGATGACTTATCGTAGTAAGATGACCTGAGGTTTGCCCGTTCGTGCCAGCGGATTTATAAGGATCATCTCCCACCCCACATAAAGCGATTACTTGCTCTGCAATCAATCAAATCGTCTACCTCGAAAACCAATAATATAATGATTTATAACTAAAATTATTAAAAATTTAAACGAAGGTTAAACTCAGCTCCTAATTTTTAGTTCGGATTAGTCTTATATCAAAACATTCTCCCCAACTTCTCACTGTAATCCGCTATTAATCAATGGTGTGTATTTCTTCATATAATACTTGCAAAAAGGCGTTAGCTTCCTGCGTATCAACTTTCTTTATTGTATATGTAGACGAAGTAGGTTCGACTATTTTTTCAGATATTACTTCCCTTAGCCTTTTTGTTTGTAATTCGGTTTTTACCATTGTATACGGTAAATATGATACACCTAACCCACTTTCAATAAAACGTTTCGTAATTTCTAATTGACCGACATTCATGGTTCGAACAAAGGGATAATGACTTTTTATTTCTTTAATAAGATTATCCCAATATTCTGGGTGGTTATTGGTCATCACTCTATATTTGGTGAGGGTTTGTTCCTCATCTCCACTCGAGTCAGGTGGTGCAACAAGGACAACACGATCCTCATGTATTTTTCGACAAAAGACATTTTCATGACTTGGCTTTATTCTTGATAGTCCTAGATCCGCTAAACCTGAACGAATGCATTCAGCAATTTCATATGATTTTACTATATTTATAATTACCTCAATGTTTGGATGCTCTCGAATAAAACGACTTAAAATTACCGGTAATAATGATGATGCAATTTGTGGAGCGGATGCAATTACTAACTTTCGTTGATAACCTTGTTTCCATGCTTCAAAATTTCCCAATCCATTTTCGTAAGCAGATACAATTTCTTTAGCATATGGGAGGAAATGATGTCCTGCCGAAGTTAACGTGACTGTTTTTCCATTACGTTCAAACAGTTTGACCATTAGTGAATCCTCCAAGTTTTTTATATGCTTAGTAATTGCCGGCTGTGTAAGATATAACTCTTCAGAAGTTTTACGAAAATTTTCATATGTAGCTGCAATTATAAATGTTCTAACCCACTTTATTTCCATATCGTTCCCCTTATAACAATTTGTTATCAATTTCTATCAAAATCGTTACTGTTCTTTATCACTCACTATCAGTATAATTCAATTTACAGATATAACCAACATATATACGAGGAGTGATTACATGGTAGAGAAAAGTAAAGTTGACAGTTGGAATCCATCACTTTATGATGCTAAACATTCATTTGTATCAAAGTTCGGTCAGTCCATTATTGAATTATTAAAACCTAGTAAAGATGAAAGGATACTCGATATTGGTTGCGGAACTGGTGATTTAACAAATAGGATTGCGACACAAACAGCATATACGTTAGGTATCGATTTTTCTGAAAGAATGATTACACAAGCTAAACAAAAATACCCAAACATCCCTTTTCAAGTCTGTGATGCAACGAACATGAATTTTTCAGATGAGTTTGATGCTGTTTTTTCAAATGCAGCACTTCATTGGATCAAACCTCCTCACAAAGCATTAACTTGTATTCATAGTAGTTTAAAAACTGGTGGCCGGTTTGTAGCTGAATTTGGCGGGAAAGGGAATGTACAACTTATCATTGCCAGTATCGAAAAACAATTAACGGAACATGGATTCGCTGATAATCTTCATGACAATCCATGGTTTTTCCCTAGTCTTGGCGAGTATACATCAATGATGGAACTTTACGGTTTTCGTGTTGTCTTTGCTCAACACTTTGATCGACCTACACCTTTAGTTAATGATGAAGGAATGACCAGCTGGCTTATGATGTTTGCTAACTGCTTTTTCAAAGGTATTAACGACTCATTAAAACAAGAAATCATAACGAAAGTAGTCGAAGACCTTTCACCAGTGTTATGTAAAGATGGTGTGTGGATTGCAGATTATAAAAGGTTAAGAGTGGTTGGGATAAAGATGTAAGTACAACGGTTGGCTTGAAAAACCACCCTCAGCACTAAGTCGTAAAGATTTAGCACATGGCTAATAATGTTAGTTTACAGATAGAATTTCACAAGTAAGTGATAGTGTGAGTGAATGCTCTAACAAGCGAATACTAGTAAATAAAATGTTTGAGAGCTTAAAAGCACTTACACTCATGCTTTGTGTCACAGAGATGAATGACATTACTTCAATCCGAAAAAAATAGTAGCACAAACCATGACCTTGGTCTGTACTACTAAAGTTAGTATGTGTAGGGATTCATAATTTTTGATGAATTATTTTTGGGACTCCCGCTATCGCTTCGGGAGTTTCGGCATTCCCGTAGATGGGACACGTTGAAATTCCATTGATACCTACTAAATTTTCTTCATTATGTTACAAATTATGTTAGGCTTTACATTAATTCATTCCGCTTACGTAAATATTTATACAAGTATAGACTCATCACTGTGCATAGAAGACTACAAACACCAATAAAAACGAACCCCATTTGAAATCCTCTCGTAACACCGATTTCAGCACCATGTAGATTCGTAAACCACGCTTTAAAAAAGTCAATAATTGCTCCGATAGCAAAGTTACCAATGACAACTGCTACACCCATTATCGTTACTGTGACTGATATTGCCGCATCAATGCCAGTTGGATAACGTTTCGCTAATAGAGCCATGACAGTCGGGTATATTGGAGCAATCCCAAAGCCAGCAAGTGAAAATAACCAAATAGCTGAGTGACCTATAACAGTTGCCAAAATTGTTGCAATTCCTGCAACTCCCGAGAAAATGATTAATGATGTCATGAACCCAATTTTATCTGTAATAAAGCCGAGTAGTAGCCGTCCAAGCATGAAACATAAGAAAAAAAGTGATAGCATTGCTGATGAAGAAGTTGCTGTCCATTGATATGCCTTTTCTAAGAAATTCACAAGCCACCCAGCGATAGATAATTCTGCTATTACCCCTAATGATAAGATGATAATAATGAACCATGCTGCAGGGTCTTTCAAATATACCTTAAGTGGTAATTTATTTTCAGTTGTCGCTGTATCGTTAGGGAACTTACTGAACATCGTTGGTATGAATGGAATGATACATAATGAAAGCATCACGAGGTACATCCCTCTCCAGCCCAATTCTCCTCCACCAAGTAAATGCATTCCCATTAAACTAGACGCCATAAGCGGTGCAGCTGTTGAACTTAAACCATAGAAAAAGTGCGATAAATTCATCATAAATCCAGTATTTTTTGTAAACACTCTTGCAGCAAGAATCGCTAAGGCAATTTCAAGCATACCATTGCCAATATACATTAAAAAATAGGAAGCTGAGAAAAATGTAAAATTGTTAGAAAAATAGATTAGTACTCCTGATACGGTCATTGAACCGAAGGCAAGTAAACTAGAAAGTTTAATCCCGTATTTAGAAGTTAATAAACCTGTAAAACTACAGGCTAGCAAAAATCCGAGTGAATTCAAGGCTAAGAGCGTTCCTATTTGCAGCTCATCAATTCCAAACTCACTTTGTATGCGCGGAATTGCAGGACCTTTAATATTTTCCGAGAATCCAAAAACTAAATACCCAACAAAAATAACAATAAACGGTAAAAAGATTACTTTCCTTTGTGTCTGAACCTCTACATTTGTTTGCATGTTTGTAAACTCCTCATTAATATCACCGGGGACTGTCCCCCGCCACTTTAACGCGGTAAACTATTGAGGGACAGTCCCCCGATAAAGTGAGTGGTAGAAGCCGCCAGCTTGTAGTAATTGGTGGTGTGTTCCTTGTTCTATTAGGGTCCCATCTTTGATGACGAAAATTTTATTAGCTTTTTCAATCGTCTTTAAGCGATGAGCGATGACGAAGCTTGTTTTACCTTTTGTTAAATTAGCGAGTCCCTTTTGTATTTCAATTTCTGTTCGTGTATCAATATTTGCTGTCGCTTCATCTAAAATAAGTATATCTGCATCTGCTAGTATTGATCTGGCTATCGATACTAATTGCTTTTGCCCTTGGCTTAAATTACCTCCACCGGCGGTAATTTCTGTTTCATACTGTTTTGGTAAATATTTAATAAATGTGTGTGCAGAAGCAGTCTTTGCAGCTTGAATCACTTCTTCATCTGTAGCATCTAGTCTGCCGTAACGAATATTCTCCATAACTGTTCCTGCGAATAAATATGGGTCTTGTAAAACGATCCCTATCCGTTTGCGTAAACTCTGAATTTTATAATCTCTTATATCAGTTCCATCTATTAATAAATTTCCTGATTCAATATCGTAAAAGCGAAGTAATAAATTCATAATAGTTGTTTTACCTGATCCTGTTGGTCCAACAAGCGCAATTAACTCCCCTGCTTCTACTTGGAAGCTTATGTCATGTAAAATCCTTTTACGACTATCATAGCTAAAATGAACATGTTTGAAATGGATATCACCATTAAATCGGTAAGCCTCTCTAGCATTCTGTTTATCTTTTATATCAGGAACTTCATCCATTGTTTCAAAAACCCGCTCCGCCCCAGCTAGTGCAGCTTGTATTGAATTTAATAATGTAGATAGCTGGTTTATCGGTCGCGAAAACTGTCTTGAATAAGTGACAAAAGAAGCAATGACCCCAATCGTCGTATACCCTTTTAATGCCATTAACGCCCCAACTCCGATTACAAGACCAAGCCCAAGATTACTTATAAAGTTATTCACAGGTCCAAGGAATCCAGAGAACATATCGGCACGCATTGCTGATTGTCGCAGTCTTTCATTCACTTCACGAAATTGTCCTAATGTATCTGCTTCCTTTCCAAACAATGTAATAACCTCACCGCCACTAATCGATTCCTCTACAACACCATTTAAATCCCCAACGTCTTTTTGCCTTTTTGAGAAGTTTTTCCTACTTAAGCTCACTATTTTTTTAGTCAAAAATAGCATAAATGGAATTGTGACAAATGAAACAATTGCCAGCACCCAGTTTAATGAAAACATTGCAATTGAAACACCTGTAACCGTTAAAACCGTAGAAATAATTTGAATGACACTTTGACTTAAAGCCTGGTTAAGATTTTCAATGTCATTAGTAAAACGACTCATTAAATCTCCATCTTTATTACGGTCAAAAAATCTCAATGTTAATGATTGAAGCTTAGTAAATAAATCATAACGAAGAATACCTATCGTTTTCAAAGAGATATTAACCATTATATATGCTTGTAACCAAGTAAATACTGATGTTGCAAAATAAATGGCTAAAAGGGTCGCTAACATTTTTAAAGTACCATTTACATCCTTTGGAATAATATATTCGTCAATGATAACCCCAATTAAATATGGCCCTAACAGACTTAATAGTGATGTAATGATAACTAAAAGTGATGCAATGACAAGACCAGCCTTTTGTCGTTCCATATATCTCCAAACGCGTAAAAGAGTACCTTTTGGATTTTTCGTTTTTTCTGCCTTCATCTGAACTTTTCCTTTAGGCCTTCCTGATGCCTGTTGGATTTTTTCGATTCGGTTCGGTTGATTACTCAACGGCAACTCCTCCTTTATCCGTTTGTGTTGCATAAATTTCTTGATATAAAGGACAAATATCGAGAAGCTGCTCATGTGTACCTTCCCCAACAATCATTCCATCATCTATGACTAATATTTTATCTGCATGCTTAATTGAAGAAATTTTCGATGCGACAATAATTTGAGTTTTTTCTTTATAAACCGTCTGTAATGTGTTCAAGATAGATGATTCAGAATGAGCATCAACAGCTGATGTTACATCATCCAATATTAAAATCGACGGGTTTCTAACTAAAGCTCTTGCGATGGATAGACGTTGTTTCTGACCGCCAGATAGGTTCGTTGCACCTTGTGTTAATGGATGTTCAAGCTTGTCATCAAATTTTTCGATAAACTCGGACGCACACGCATGTACTGTTGCAAGATGAAGCTGCTCGTTTGTAGTATTAGTACGCCCAAATTTCAAATTACTCGCAATACTACCTGAAAACAAACTCGCCTTTTGGGAGATGTACCCAAAAAGTGAACGATATTCGTCCAGATGATATTCCTTAATGTTTCGACCATTCAGCAGAATTTCACCATGAGTCGGGTCATAAAGCCTTGGAAAAAGTTTAATTAATGTTGTCTTTCCACTGCCAGTAGGACCAATTATTCCAACCTTTTCACCTTTATTAACTGTGAAAGATAAATGTTCTAAAACATTTTCACCATTTTCCTCATAGGCAAAACATACATCACGGAATTCAAGGTCACCTTCTATTAATTTTATTGATTCATTTTGCAACTCCTTACGAATCCTCGGTTTCGTCTCTAATAAATTTTGGACACGTTCCGCAGAAGGAAAAGCTCTCATTAATTGCATCAAAACCGTACTACTTGACATTAACGCCATTAAAATAATATTTAAGTAATTTATAAAGGCTAATATAACTCCAATTTGAACCTCATTTTGTCCGATTGGAATTACTCCTAATAAAAGTGCAACAATAATCCCTATATTTATAATAAAAAGTAAGATAGGCATTAAAAATGTCATAAGTTTATCTGCTGCAATTGTACGATTAGTTAGATGATCATTGATTTTTTTAAAAGTTTGAATTTCATAGTCTTTTCGGACGAAAGCTTTAATTACTCGAATACCAGCTATACTTTGCTGTAACTTTGTATTGAGCATATCAAGTCCTTCTTGAACCTTTTTAAACCATTTGCCGGCCTTCTTTGAAAAATAAGTTATACAAAGAAGTAAAATTGGTATTGTAACAATAATAATTGGAAATAACTCTCTAGCTTGAAAGAAAACGATAATAATACTACCGATAAATAAAAGTGGACCTCTCACAAATACACGTAATGTCATCATTAATGCATGTTGGATTAAAGCTACATCACTAGTAATAATCGTAATCATTTTGCCGATTCCAATAGCGTCACGATTCTCACTTGAAAAATGTAACGCTTTATTAAATAAATCATTTCGTATATCCGACGCAACATTTACAGCTGCTTTCGTACTATAAACCGTACATCCAATGCCTCCGACTAAACCAACAATTGCAGCCAACAACATATATATCCCCATTTCAATGACATAAGACAGCTCACCATTTGCAATCCCATCGTCAATTATTGTTTGCATAAACATCGGCTGCAAAAGATCCATCGTTACCTCCAATGCCATTAACAATGGTGCTAATAAAACAAATATCCGATATGGTTTCGTATATGAAAATAAATTTCTAACTGCTCTCATTCATCTTCCTCCGTTTGTTCAGTTAACCATCGGACTAAGTGCATTCGGTTTGTTTGTAAGACAGAAAGGAGTTCATTCATTTTTTCCGGATCATTCACTAGTAATCTAGTTGCATAGTGATACTCTAAATGATATTGTTCAAATTCTTCACACAACAGACCTATCTCTTTTGATTTCCTCATCTGCAGTCGGAGTTTCCATTCTTCCCAAAATCCATCTCCGTCACCAAAATCATTCATAAAATCGATGCCCTCTTGCAGAAGTGTGTACATTTTTTTATCATCTTCCTCATTTACAGCGACAAGGTTTTTATCAACTAAATCTTGTAAAGCAGGATATACAGTTCCAGCACTTGGTGAATAGTTTCCTTTGCTCCGTTCCTCCAATAATTTCATAACCTGATAACCATGCATCGGAGTCTCTTTTAACAGATGTAAAATTGCCATTTGGATTAACCCCCTACGCTTATAGGGTTTCTTCTTAAAACTAGCTTGAGTATGACCAGGCCGTCTATGTAAAAGTTGATTTAGCTTATCATATCCTGCACTTGTTAATTGACAAAGGCCTTCACTACTAACTTCTATCCAATGATTCGAGACCGCATCATCTAATATCTGATGAAACTTACTTGGAACTTCCTTCACATAAACATTATTCCTTTGTAGCTTCATAAAAAGATTGAGCATCATCTCAGATTTTTGTGTTAATGACATGTAATTCCTCCAATATCTAATACTATTACGATAAATTTTAATCGATATAGTCTTTTAGTACAATCTATTTTTTTCTTCATAATAATGAAAAACAATAACCAAACTCCAAAACGAAAAAGAGTCTTTCCATGTATGAGGAACGACTCTTAATTTTCGCTTATAGATTCAGTTCTTTTACATAAAGAAAACCTCCTATAAAAGGAGGCCTTATAAGTTGAAGAATATTCCCATTAACGAATAAATAATAACTGTTGAGAAGAGTACTGTCATGTGTAGTAAAGAAAAAAGGAACATTGATTTCGCCCATTTCTCCGGGTCCATTTTATTGTAACCATAAATACTTAACACGAGCCAGGCAACGCCTAATATAAGTGCAACTAACATGAGTCCGAGACTTAATGTAATGAACGGAAAACTAAATAGTATTAAAATAATTAAGTAGACATTCGTCTGAATATACGTTCGCTTAATTCCCTTTACAACAGGCAACATTGGTACGTTTGCTGCCTTGTACTCATCATGTCTTCTAATCGCAATTGCATAGAAATGTGGCATTTGCCAAATAACTGATATGACAAATAATCCAATAATCGCTGGGTGAGTAATATCCGGATAAATCGCTGCCCACCCAATTAATGGCGGCATCGCACCGGAGATGCTACCTATTTCCGTATTATATACAGTTGTTCGTTTTGTCCACATTGTATAGGGTACGACATAAAAAAACAGGCCTAAAAACCCTAATAATGCTGCTAAAGGAGTTGTAAAATAAAGTGCAGTAATGCCTAATAAAGACATGATAATACCGAGCCATAATGTCGTTTGGAACGAAATATTACCTGTTACGGTTGGTCTATTTTTCGTTCGATTCATAATTGAATCGATGTCTCTATCATATAGATTATTAAAAGATCCTGCAGCACCTATAACGAGAATAGAACCGATAGTAGCTAGCACAATTTCTAGTAATTTATCTCCTATACTATATTCATATGTGTATAAAGATAGAGTAAGTCCAGCAAGCATCGTAATAATATTGGACTTAATAATCCCTGTTTTGACTGTTTCGGATAATATACTAATCGTTGACTGATTTGCCATTTCTGTTTGTTTACCTTTTTTCATATACTTCATTATGTTCCTTTTCAATATATTTTATATCTATTGTACCATTTATCACACTCTTAATAACAGAGTGAAGTCTTATCTAATTTGTGTCAGTAATGCGACGCTTTTAATGATTACTGCTTATTATTATACTGAATTGATTGCGGGACTGCTGTTGTACTTAAGCAAGTAAGATGTTTAGAATCCGTCTCTTAGTATTAAGAAGCGGGAGCTTGACCAATTTAGCTAGAGGATAAGATGGCACGAATCTTTGATCCGATGATGGTTGGTCGATTGTTTGAAAATAACCTGCAGATTGCTCTGTTGGCAACTTAAGCATACAAGCATTCGGTATAATATATTAAGATTATAAGTTTTACATAAAACTCAACCCAAATGGCATTTAAGAGAAACTCCAATGTATACAAAAATAAATATGAATAATTTACAGTAGTCAATGTACACCTTGTTCATGCTATAATGACATTGACATAACAACATTTGGATATTCATCACAATACTATATGATTGTTTCAATATTGGCAATAACAGGCTTATTTAAAGGAAGGTATCTATGGTTGAGGAAAATATAACAAGGATTCATTTAGATGGAAAAGAATACATATTAATTGGCACTGCACATGTTTCGAAACATAGCGCCGAGCAAGTAAAGGAAGTCATCGAAAGAGAAAGGCCTGATTCGGTTTGTGTCGAACTGGATGAACAGCGCTATCAATCCATAACCGAAGGCAACAAGTGGAAAGATATGGACATTATACAAGTAATCAAAGAAAAGAAGGCATCATTGCTATTAATTAACCTCGCTATCTCCTCATTCCAAAACCGTCTTGCGCAACAGTTGGGGATTAAGGCAGGACAGGAAATGATTCAAGGTATCGAATCTGCTAAGGAAACAGGTGCAGAGCTCGTCCTTGCTGACCGAAATATCCAAATTACATTTGCACGTATTTGGGGGAACCTCGGTTTCAAAGGGAAAACTGTTTTACTTAGCCAAATCATAGCTAGCATCTTTAGCAAGGAAGAAATAACCGAAGAAGAGCTTGAAAAAATGAAAAATCAAGACACAATAAATGCGATTTTGAATGAATTTACTGAAGGATTTCCCCGTTTGAAAGTTCCTTTAATTGATGAACGTGATCAATATTTATCTCAAAAGATAAAGGATGCTCCAGGAAATAAAGTAGTAGCCGTTTTAGGGGCAGCCCATGTACCTGGAATTCAAAATGAACTCCATAAGGAGCATGATTTAAAAAAGTTAAACACTGTACCACCTAAATCTAAATTGCCAAAAATAATCGGATGGAGTATTCCTGTACTCATTTTAGCAATTATCGCTTATACATTTTTGTCTAACCCGTCGGCTGGGCTTGCACAAACAATTAGTTGGATTATCTGGAATGGTTCGTTATCTGCTATAGGCGCAGCTATTGCATTTGGACATCCTCTAACAATCCTTACTGCATTTATTGCCGCTCCGATAACATCATTAAACCCGCTGTTAGCAGCTGGCTGGTTTGCAGGTCTTACCCAAGCATATGTAAGACGACCTAATGTAAAAGATTTTGAATCATTATCTGAAGATGTTTATAGTATAAAAGGCTTTTGGCGTAACAAGGTTAGCAGAATTTTACTTATAGTGGTCTTAGCAAATATCGGAAGCTCACTCGGGACATTCATTAGTGGAGCTGATATTTTACGTGTATTTTTTGAAAACCTTTAATTACTAGTAATACGATAAGCAAAAAAAGTGAGGGGCAGCTCCTTCTACAACCACTGATAGTAAAGTATACTTTTCTATCATTAATCGTAGGGGCTGACCCTATAGCTTTGAATCAAATGCATAGCCTATTCAGTTAATACAAAAGCATCAGCAATACCTAAATCTTGCACTTGTTTAAGACGTTGTTCTGCATTTTCACTATTCGTGAATGCTCCTGCTTGCACACGATACCACTTTGTCCCATTAATCGTCATTGGTATGACAAAAGCATCGATTCGTTTGCTCTCTAAAAATGATACTCTTGCATCTGCATTTTCTTCATTCGTGAATGACCCTGCTATTACTTTATAGACATTACCGTTATTTACTTTTTTTTTAAGTTAAAAGCTCTAGCTAATCCATTCACATGCCCTTGTGCGACTTTTTTGCGCCAGTTCGCATCCTTCATTAACGCTGCATCTTGGCTATTGTCAATAAAACCGTTTTCTGTCAGAATTGCTGGCATGTTTGACGCTCTTAACACATGAAAGTCAGCTTTCTTCTTACCACGATTTTGGAGTGAATTAACCTTTACTATCTCCTCATGAATCAGGTCTCGATATTTTGCAGTAGTCGATGAATCTGATAAACTAGTATAAATAAAATCTTCATATCCTCTAGCGCTACCATTTGCTGCATTACAATGAATAGATAAGAAGAAATCTGCTCCCCATGAATTTGCTTCACTTGTTCTAGCAGAAAGACTTTTCGTCGCATCATTCGCACGACTCATCTTCACTTCGATATTTTCATATTCATTCGTTAGAATCGTTCGAATGTTTAGAGCAATATCTAATGCAATATCTTTTTCCTTTATACCATTACCTACTGCTCCCGAATCTGCGCCACCATGACCCGGATCTAAATAAAGTTTCATATCTTCACACCTTCCTTTAATCTATTAATCGTATATTGATAGTCTATGAGAGTTCTACTCTATTGTTTGGACATATTGCTATTTTTTTCTACACCTCAAGTCTTAGATGATTCTCCATCTGGAGTGCGTTGTCACTTTTTCCAAAATCATCTAAAATAAAATTACAACTTGATGACACTTGTATAACATCAAAATATAAGATTCAAAGGGGTTTTAAAAATGAAGAAATTTATACTTTTTTTATTCTTTATCGTTGGATTACTCATCTTAATTGTCACTAATACATCTTGGCTTTCATTTGGTCAGAATAATGAAAAAATTGAAGTAACTGACGCTATAAACAAGATTGAGATTCATGCCTCTAGTGGAAATACGCAAGTTATTCCTGAAAACCGTGATACAGTTGATGTTGAGTATAACGGAAAAGGTAAAGTTGAATTAAAAAAGACCGGCGATACTATAAAAATTGAATATAAATCGAAAAATTGGTTTCATTTTTTATCATTTAATGAGAAAAAATTAAAAATATATATACCAGAGCACTATCAAAATCAACTTATTATGAATAGCAACTCCGGGAATATCGAGTTTGCTGGAAATTCGAAAATTAATTTTGATAGAGTATCAATAGAAATTGGCTCAGGAAATCTTAGCCTAGAACAAATGACGACGAATGAATTTGTAAGTAACAGTAAATCAGGTAATTTTAAGATTGATACCTTAACCACAAAGTCGGGGTCAATTGATGTAAAATCAGGGAATGTTGAAGTGAATAATTATAGTGGACAATTAAAGTCAGATATCACTTCGGGCCGCCTACAATTACAACTGGCAGAATTAATCAGTGACATCGATATTAAAGTTCATTCAGGAGACGCGACAGTAGATTTACCTGAAAATGCTGACTATCATTTAAAAGGGAAAATAGGTAGTGGAGTTATTACAACTAATGGTCTAAATATGTCTAACTTAAAGGAAAATGAACATTCGATTGAAGGAACTAGCGGAACTGGAAAACATTCTATTTCTTTAGATGTGAGTAGCGGTCGCATCGGTTTAAATTAATGGTAATTTTAGGGTGACTCGTAATAGAGTCACCCTAATTGTTTATTATAAAGCCATTGCCTTTTTATTTGTATGTGGATGATTTTTCCCGTTATCTTTTTTGTTGAAAAATTTTTCTTTAACATAAGGGAGTATGAAGCGATCTCCACCCCAGATGTAGGCACCCTTTCCAACGAATAAGAGAATTATCGCTACTGTAAACAATACTGGGTTTGTACTTACTGTTCCTGCTAATAGGAAATTTAAATTCATAAATGCTGCTGCTAGTAAAGCTGGAATTGTAGCAATACCAACAATTAAGCCAACACCTACTAATACTTCGCCCCACGGAATCAGGAAATTAAATAGTTTCACGTTTGGCAATGCAAAGTTTTCAAGGAAATTAGCATACCAAGCTTGTACTGCTGGATGGTCACCTGTTGCTTTCACAATCGCTCCTTGGAGAAACCCTTCTGCTGCAAAGCCATCAACAACTTTATGCCAACCAGCTTCTATCCATTGGATACCTAACCATATTCTTAGTACTGTCCAAATAACACTTACTTTCTCATTTTCAAACCATTTCATAATGATTCAACCCCTTAATTTTTTATTTGTGAAACATTTCACAAGTTTAGTTAAAAAAATATTTAATTAGAGCATTATACTTTAGGATTCCTATTAATTGTGTTTGTGAAGTGTTTCACATTTTCTTTACACCTTTACTTTACTACCTTTTCGCATGTAATGCAATAGACTTTTTATCTATTCACAAAGTGTTCAAAAAAGGCCCAACTACAAGAGTTAGGCTTTTAAAAGATTGTGGCTTTTTGCACTAACCTTTTTAAGGGTTTGTTGGAGCTTAAAGTGCGAGACTCCTGCGGGATGCGTGGGAGAGGTGAGACCCCGCAAACGTTAACGCTGAGGAATACGAAAAGCGTAGGCGGCTTGCCCATCGACGTACAAACTGGAGGGGTATCGACTAAGACCAAAGGAATCACGATGAGCCGAATGGCGAATCGATGATGACTTATCGTAGGGAGGTGACCTGAAGTTTGCTTGTTCGTGCCGCAAGGAGCTATGAGGCTCACCACCCACCCCGCGGAAGGCGAGTACTGCAAGAGGAGACAAATCCTAAACGACAACTCCGTTAAAAGCAACAATGTTTACGAAAACAGCCAAAAGAAAAGAGACTTAAAATTTATAAACGTACACCTTAATTACTATTTTGGTCATATACAAGCCAGTCTGTACCATTGATTTGGTTAGAAGACTGAACTATTTTTTGTTTTACTCGCTCAGCTTCAGACCCTGTTAACATCGTCGGTTGATAATCATTACGATGAGTGACAGATGAAATTGAAAATGGCACTACATTTATGTCTTTCTTATCTGTCAATTTCCCGTTCGATAAGTGAAAGGTTTGTTGAAAAACATACGTATCCTTATCGCTAGGGTTGCGATTGCCGCCAAACATAAAGTTCCCGAGACTGTAGACAATAAACTTCCCATTATATTCTTCAATCCCTTGAATGACGTGAGGATGATGACCTAAAATTAAATCAGCACCACTGTCGATAGTATAGCGTGCTAACGTTTTTTGCTCTTCATTTGGTACATACTGTCTTTCTGTTCCCCAATGATAGTGCACTAATACAATTTGTGCCCCTTTTTCTCTTAATAATTTTATATCTTTTATTACTTGATTACGAATTTCTGGCGTATCGTCCCAGCCTTCATAACCTAAAGCACCAATTTTAATTCCTTTTATTTCTTCTATAAAAATATTATCATAACCAAAGTATCTAATTTCTTTCTTTTCTAGTGTTGTCATCGTATCTTTGTACCCTTGTTCTAGATAGTCAAAAATATGATTATTTGCTAGATTAACAGCCTCAATCCCACCTAGTTTTAAAATCTCTGCATATGAAGGGTCTCCTTTAAAGCGGAACTTCTTATTTGCTTTATTTGTCGCATTTGTCAATGTTGTTTCCAAGTTGACTGTCGTCAAATCATCTTCTATAAATATATTATTAAGTCCTTCTATAAAGTGCGGTAACCCATGTTTTGTCGCTTCATCAACAAAGGAACCTGAATATGCATATGCTTCATCTCTTCCGAGTGTAAAATCCCCTGCAGCACTAATTTTTATTTGGGTTTCAACGATTGGTTCTATTTCTTCTTTTGGTTCTGGAACAACTTTCTTAGGTTCCTCTTTTTTATCATCTATATCTTCTACCTTTTCTTCTGTCTCTTGTGTCTCCTCAGTAACATTTTTCACAATATTCGTTTCTGCAGTAGGTTCTGCTATAGCATCTTCTGTTTTTAATTGAGTATATAGAACAACTCCTATAGACAGAATTGTACAAACAATTATCACTTGTATGATTGTATTTCTCTTCCTTCGTTTCTTTTTGGTCACTCTTGACCTTCTCAATTCATTTTCTTGATTCACGATATTTCCCACCTTTATTTATAATGCCTATATTAGTTTAATACTTTTATAGATAAAAAAGTACTAGAAATGTAGCATTATTTGTGAAAAAACCGACCAAAAGTACTAGTAATTATTCCCTTTAGAGCCCTATTTACCTTCACAATCCTCCTCTCAATATTAATCCAAGCTATAAGAAACGAGGATTGTATCCAAAAATCGGAACTTATGATTAGGATATTTTTCTAAAAAAAGTTTTAACTGATAAACTATGATAATAGTTAAAATAATGTTAAGATATTAATAATTTAAATTATTTGAATTGATGAAATTTTATAACTTGGAGTGATTAAAGCATGACAGAATTACGTAGTAATATGATTAAGCAAGGATTTGACCGTGCACCGCATCGAAGCTTACTCCGTGCCGCAGGTGTAAAAGAAGAGGATTTTGGAAAACCGTTTATCGCGGTTGTGAATTCATATATTGATATTGTTCCTGGTCATGTACACTTACAGGAGTTTGGGAAAATTGTAAAAGATGCGATTCGTGAAGCTGGTGGTGTTCCATTCGAAATGAACACAATTGGTGTTGATGACGGAATTGCAATGGGACACATCGGGATGAGATATTCTCTACCGAGTCGTGAAATTATCGCTGACTCAGTTGAAACAGTTGTTTCTGCACACTGGTTTGATGGAATGGTCTGTATTCCGAACTGTGATAAAATTACACCTGGAATGATGATGGCTGCTCTTCGCGTCAATATCCCTACGATTTTTGTAAGCGGTGGACCGATGAAGGCTGGAGTTGATAAAGATGGGAACCCACTTGATTTAACATCAGTTTTTGAAGGTGTCGGCGCCTATCAATCTGGGTTAATCGATGAAGCGAAATTAACAGAAATTGAACAATTTGCATGCCCAACATGTGGTTCATGCTCAGGTATGTTCACAGCAAATTCAATGAACTGTTTAGCAGAAGGACTTGGACTAGCTCTTCCTGGTAATGGAACCATTCTTGCAGTAGCTCCAGAACGAAAGGAATTTGTTAAACGCTCTGCGACACAATTAATGGAGTTAATTGAAAAAGATATTAAACCACGTGATATCGTTACAATTGATACGATTGATAATGCATTCGCATTAGATATGGCTATGGGTGGTTCAACAAATACAGTCCTTCATACGTTAGCACTAGCACAAGAAGCTGAAATCGAGTACTCTCTTGAAAGAATTAACGAAGTAGCAAAACGTACACCACATCTAGCAAAAATCGCACCAGCTTCTGATTACCATATAGAAGATGTGCATAATGCTGGCGGTGTGAGCGCTATTATCAATGAGCTTCTCAAAAAGCCTGGTACAATTAATGGTGACTGCTTAACAGTTTCTGGTAAAACATTACGTGAAAATGTTGCAGGCGCTGAGATATTAGACGAAAATGTTATTCGTCCGTTAAGCAATCCACATTCTGAAGAGGGCGGACTTTCTGTATTATTTGGTAACTTAGCTCCTCATGGTTCAATTATTAAAGTTGGAGCAGTAGACCCAGAGGTAGGTGGATATCATAGAGGCCCAGCAATTTGCTTCGATTCTCAAGAGGATGCACTTTCAGGTATTATTACAGGAAAAGTGAAAGAAGGACATGTTGTTGTTATTCGCTACGAAGGCCCTAAAGGTGGACCTGGTATGCCTGAAATGCTTGCCCCAACTTCACAAATTGTTGGACGTGGACTTGGTGCAAAAGTAGGTTTAATTACAGACGGTCGTTTCTCAGGTGCTTCTCGTGGTATTTCAATTGGCCATATTTCTCCTGAAGCAGCTGAAGGCGGACCAATTGCATTTGTTGAAGATGGTGACATCATCGAACTTGATTTAAAGAAACGGACGATTCAACTTGAAATCTCTGATGAAGAATTTGAAAAACGTCGAGCAAATTGGAAAGGCTTTGAACCTAAAGTGAAAAAAGGTTACTTAGCTCGTTATTCTAAACTTGTAACATCAGCTAGTACTGGTGGAGTCATGAAAATTTAATTTAATGTACTCGTAAATAGCAACTGAATTCAGTTGCTATTTTTTTGTCTTGAGATTATTTACTATCATAAGCACTTAATTTAAGTTATAACTTACATTTAATAAT
The DNA here is from genome assembly GCF_030813355.1 of Metabacillus malikii. Taxonomy (GTDB): domain Bacteria; phylum Bacillota; class Bacilli; order Bacillales; family Bacillaceae; genus Metabacillus; species Metabacillus malikii. The sequence goes on along the minus strand of NZ_JAUSUD010000002.1, from coordinate 92,746 downwards.
ATTCCTTGGCTGTTGTCGTAGAAATTGTTTTTTACCAAGTAGTCGTTTAGGGTTGGTCTCCTCTTGCATTAAACAGAGGCAACGGGGTGAGTGGTGAGTGAGCTCATAGCTCCGGTTCGGGACACAAGTAAACTTCAGGAGCCTCACACTTACGCTCCAACCAACTCTTGAAAAAACTATTACTAAAAAGCAACATTCTTTTAGAAAAGCGCCTATTTCTTTAATACATACTTTCTTTTAAATATAGAAATATTAAGTATGTAACTTATCGGTCTCTCCTTGAGGCTATTTCTCCATAATGTATATTGTATCTTTCATGATGGTTGGTACGGAATAAATAAAAAAGTCGTTGACGTCAAAGATGAACATTTGCAACTACAAATCAATAAGGTATGACTTTCACAAAAAACTTCCGCTCACCTACTGCAGAAGAATCGTATATTTTTCACCCTAATTACCAAGATCCATTAACATGTGGAGCAGCTGGCAAAGCAATTATTCACTATAACCTTTATGATACAAAATATATTTTCATCAACACAACCATCATTTTCGGGTGACCCAAAATCACATAGAAACGAGACATATCATCTTGTTTATGCATTAGCAGATGAACTAGTAAATCGCCTCGTCGGCTATGCAAATACATTGCTGTCGGTACATAGTGGTGAGAATTCTTACAATGCTGAATATAAAAAATAAGAAAGAATTAAATCTACAGATATTGAGTGTTCGAATGCTCGATATACTAGAGCATCACCCATTAATACCGAAAGTCAAAAGCACAAAAATTAATATAAGGACTAACAGAGCTAAATTATAAAAGGGTAGGTCATCCATGAATAAACAAATCATCCAAGCTATTAAACATTATGCAAAACCTTACATTCCCCATGATAATCAGGTAATTCTAAACGAAATAGATGAGCAAAAGTTTGTTTTACTCGGGGAATCTTCACATGGAACATCTGAATTTTATAAAATCCGCAGTGATTTAACGAAGCAGCTTATTACTGAGAAGGGATTTACTTTTATTGCTGTTGAAGGTGATTGGCCTGCTTGTATGGAAGTAAATCGATACATAAAAGGCTATGACCATGAAATCAAAAGTGCTAAGGATGCATTAAAAAAGTTTAACCGTTGGCCAACATGGATGTGGGCTAATGAAGAAATGATTGAATTAATTGATTGGTTAAAAAAATATAACCAAGACAAGACTTCCGATAAACAAGTGGGCTTTTACGGAATTGATATATATTCATTGTGGGAATCAATGGATGAAATCATACACTATTTTAAAAAAGTAGATTCCACAAACGTAGAATCAATTAAAAGAGCTTTTGAATGCTTTGAACCTTTTAATCGACAACCCGAAAAATACGGTTTATCTGCTGCTTTCTATCAAGAAAATTGTCATGATGAAGTGATCCAATTATTACTAGATATTATGAAACAAAAGCATCACTTAAAAGACCTTGAGGAGAGTCATCTCAACATTGAGGCTAATGCTTTACTAACGGCTAATGCCGAGCATTACTATCGGACAATGATTATCAATGATAATGAATCATGGAACATCCGTGACCGGCATATGGTTCAACTTATTATAACGATTGCTCACTATTACGGAAAAGATTCAAAGGGTATTATTTGGGAGCATAATACACATGTTGGCGATGCCAGAGCAACAGATATGGCGGATGAAGGTGTAATAAACGTTGGTCAGCTATTAAGAGAACAATTTAGCGAAGAAGAGATTTTTATTGTTGGTTTCGGTACTCATCGCGGAACCGTTATTGCAGCAGATCAATGGGGTATAAATTTAGAACGCATGGTTGTTCCTAAAGCAAAGTCAAATAGCTGGGAAGACCTAATGCACCAAGCAAGTGATGAGGATAAAATCATTATTTTCAATAAAGAAAATCAGCACATCTTTGAACAAACAGTTGGTCATCGTGCAATTGGTGTTGTGTACCACCCACAAAGAGAACATTTTGGAAATTATGTCCCCTCAAGCATGTCTAAACGTTATAATGCGTTCATCTTTATTGACCAGACGACTGCACTTACACCACTTAAAGTTGAAGAAGTTTACTTATGACCCTAACAATAATGAATAGTTCAGTTCGTTTCGCAAATACTGTAAATGGTAGCTATGGTTATTACACTTCTCTAGGGTACCAACTTATCAGCTTAACACAGGTTTCATTATATCTTTTATTAAAAAAGGAGACATTAATCATGGATGCGAAACGTGCTCAAGAAATATCAAGCTCACCGGAGATGGCAAGTGTCATGTATAAAGGTAATCAAGTTTATATTGAACATGTTGATCAAGATAAAGAACTTGCAACAATTCATCCACTTGAAAATCCAAGCAAAAAACAAAGCGTTTCGGTGACAAATTTAGTTGAACTTAGTAATGAATAATGACAATACGAACAATGTCACTTCATCAAGTTAAATGATGTGACATTGTTTTTAATTTATTTGATATATATAAGCCTTACTCGGGTAGTGTTGTGGAACTAACTAAACTCTCAAATATGTTAATTATGGTAAATTTTTTTAGCATTCATTCAAATGGACAAGTTCTTTAGGGCTTCTCTTTTACTAAGAGGTTTTAAATCATTATCAGCTACAAACGAACGCACATAATCAGGATTTGTTTTAGCATATTGCCTCAAAGCCCATCCAATTGCTTTTTGTACAAAAAACTCGTCACTATTTGCTCGTCTCAATACACAGTGTGAGAGGAGTTTTTCGTCTGTTTTTTCTTTATAAAAAAGTTGAGAAATAATCGCCGAACGTTGAAGCCAAATATTATCGTCCTCTATCCAAGACTCGACATACTGTGACGTATATTGAGGATAGGTTAAAAATAAATTAGCTATTATATGTGGGGCTAATACGTCAACCGTGTCCCACCATGACTTTTCAACAATTAATTGACTAATCCAGCGTATATCCTCGCCCTTTAGCTGTCTTTTACACTTTTCAAGAATATCTAATGCTGCCTTTTGAAACTCTCTTTCATCCATATTCCAAAGTGCCTGAATAACTTCCTTTAACTTCTCTTTTGGAGGTAGTCCATTATTTTCTAAAAAATTTTTAGTTAACTGTCGACGTTTTGGTGTGCGTATCCCAATAAATTCAAATTGATTTCGCAAATATTGTTTCGACCACTCAGCATATTGTTCATCATGATGCTCGTAATACGATTGAATTAATGGCTGTAAATATGAAAGTTTCCAATCTGTCCCCACTGATATACTCCCTCTCATTAATATTCTCTTAACACTGAAGACGATTAAATACTTCGTTTCATTATTGGCAAACCACGTTATATCTATGCATTTTTGAACGATGTGTTAGGATTACAATTTTTATAATTAGATAAAGAAGTAAGTCCCTATTTTCATTTACTATTTATTACAGAAAATTTGAAACTTTTTGGAATAAAAAACGTATTATTGAATGTACTAATATTTTAAAATTAGGTGGTGACTGACTTGGATGCAGGTATTTTTATGTTAATTATTCTATTTATTGGTTTACTTATATTCGTCATCAACAAGCGTGGAAAAAAGCGACCAAAACTTTCGATGGAGAATATACCGTCACAGCTTGGAAAACTTGACAATGCCCCGATTACTCCGCTAATAAATCAATTAAATAGTGCCTTAGATGAACAATACATACAACAGGTTAAAAAACGGTTCTTACAAGAAGATAGTAACCGAACAGAAGATGAATTTGAATGGCTGCTTTTTGAACTAAAACGTTACTTTATCTTAACAAAAGTATTGAAATCAACACCTATGTTTAGTGGGGATGTTGATGAAATCTGGCACGAAATGATTTTATTCACAAATGACTATGAAAAGTTCTCTCAAAATTATTATGGTAAAATGCTTCACCATTACCCTAATACAGACCCTGTACCAGCACCACAGGAACGTGCATTCTTTGATTGGGTTTTCTCACAGTTCTTTTCCATTACAGAGTTTACCTGGAATGCATGGGGCGACTTTTTTAGTGACCCCCTCAATAAAGACACGTTAAAAGACTTTAAAACGTTAGGTAGACAAGAATTAGCAACTAAGTATTTTAAGGATTGTCCTGATTGTCCTGAGGCAATTTATTATTTAATTGACAAAATGAAGGAGCAACTAGCTAGTGCGGAGCAAACATATAGTGTGAAGCCTAAAGGTAAATTTGCCAAGCAGCAAACCTTTGGTGATATGAGTACTCTATCTTTAGTGATGGTATTTTATTCCTATTATCACTTTGATGAGTATTGGAGTTATGCAAAGGAATATGCATATGGAAATGCAGCTTACAATACAAGTGGCTGTACCTCTGCTGTCTTCTGTGGTGTTGGCTCAGATAGCCATGACCATGGCGGTAGCAACGATAATGGTAGTGATGGCGGTGGCAGTGATGGCGGTGGTTCAAGCTGTTCAAGCTGTGGTGGCGGTTGCTCCTCATAAGAACAAAAGCGCAAGCGCCTTGATCAGCCCCGACAAGCATAAGACGCAAATGAATAGAAGACATTCTTTGTCTTCGATTCATTTGTGGCTTATGACCTCGAGGGGCTAGGCGCTGGAGCTAGATGTCGAAGCGCTTATCCACAGTAGAAGAATTTTATAGTTTCCTAAACAAGTTCGAAAGCCGTTTTCATCCTTTAGGTTGAAATCGGCTTTTTCTAATTAAGTGTTAAGCTGACAAATCATTAACATATTGCCATCAGGATCTTTAAAATTGAATGAATGACCGTGTTCAATATCCGTCACCAGCTCGACACCTCTTTCCTTCATAAAACGGTATGCCTCATAGATATCATCCGTATTAAAGTGAAACATCGGTGTTCTAGCATATGCATCTTCGGTATAAATCTTACTATCTAATATGATATTAAGACCATTGTTATCCATCGGTATACAACATAAATGCCCAACAATAATTTCAAACGTTGGTTCAACTTCCAAAATCGAACAATACCAGTCACGGGCTGCAACTATATCCTTTACAGGTATAAATATTCCACCAACCTTGCTTGTAACGATACTCAAAATTATCACCCCCTATTTACTACCAATTTCGCCAATAAATTGCTAATTCCTCTAAATATATTTGATATACATAAAAAAGACCTCCATCAAGGTGATGAAAGTCTCTAAATTTGAAAGTCTTTATTTTACAGGTGGTGTACCATGAATATATCCCGGAGCTGGGTTTAACTCTGGTGCTTGACCTGTTGCAACAGGATGCTCTTCATACGTAAATTGACCCTTTCCGTCCATTGAAGGTCCTGACGCCCAACGTCCTGCTTCACTTTCTTTACCTTCCGAACAGTTCATAAATGTATGTGAAACGTCAGACTTTTCATATTCACGGTTAAACGTACTTGGAACAACGATTCCTTCCTTCTCTTCAAGCTCTGCGATAGCTGCTTGCCATTGGTTTTGATGCATCGTATCACGAGCGATAAGAAATGATAGCATATCCCGCACACCATAATCATCTGTCATTTCATATAGGCGAACCACTTGTAATCTCCCTTGCGATTCAGCATTTAAATTTGCCCGAAAATCTGCTAGAAGGTTCCCACTAGCAATAGTATATCTGGCATTCCATGGGTAGCCAGTTGAATCGTTTGGACTCGCTCCTAAACCATTCACAATCGCATGCTGGGGATTCATTCCACCCATTGCACTTGCGATTATTGGGTCCTTTGCCGCCTCTTCTTGCTCTTCTACAGGTGCCTTATCTAGCAATTGAGCAATCATCGTTGCCAGCATTTCAACATGGGCAATTTCCTCAGTTCCAATATCTAATAGCATGTCACGATATTTTTGCTCTGCCCGGCAATTCCAGCCTTGAAAAAGATACTGCATCATGACAGATATTTCGCCAAATTGTCCTCCTAACACCTCTTGCAGCTTTTTTGCATAGACAGGGTCAGGTTTATTCGGTTTCGCTCTATATTGTAATTCTTTCACATGGAAAAACATACTTGCCACCTCCAGGTCATTTACATCATTAGGATAACCCCATGAATAATCTTTATGTGAAAAAGCACATGCTGGATTTAAGCAATTATTGTAAATGTGTTGGAGGTTCTTTATCGTGCTTTTTATTTTTCACTTCTGTAAATAGTGTTCCTTTATGTTGCGGGGTATCTATAGTAGTTGACTGAACAACGTTTACCATCGTATACGTATTTATAATAAAATCTAGCTTTTCTTCGAGCTTCTTTAGTTCTTTTTTTGTAACGGGTTGTGCATCTTCTTTTAAAATAATTCCAAGTTGTCCGTTCGGTTCTAAAGTAGCCCAGTGTACATCACTAATCTTACTTACACTTTTTTGCCGTAAGTTCATTTCAAGTTGGTCAACAGTAAAGCGCATTTTCTTCATATTGCTTTCATTTATTTTGCCGTTTTCGATAATAACTTTTGATTTACCGGTAATAAACTTTTCAATTTTATCATTTTTCAATTGTAAAAATTCGATAATAACTAAAGTACTCACCAAAGTAGCTCCTACGACAAATGTAGTCATTAAATTTTTACCCGCAACGGGCTGGATTAGTAACGAACCAATCCCAACCATAATGACTGTCTGTGCCAAAGTCATTTGTGATATTGACTTTCTCCCAGCAACTCGTAATAGAAATGTACCTGCAATGACGATTAATATCGCCTTCCATATCCAATTCCAATCCATACCCTTCACACACCTTGTATGTAGATTACTAAATCTTCATTGGATACTATTCCCTGAACTTGGTGATTTATAATCGTTATGTAGTTGAATTTCTCTTTTCTAGTAGAATTAACCAAATTATAATTACACTTACTATACTTACAAGAACAAACCGCTGAAAAGAAAAAAACACCATTTAAAGGTGTTTAGCGTTTTGATAAAGTCGATATACTATCAATACTAAGATTAGGCTTAATATCCACACGTAGTTCCTGTTTATCTTTATAATTACCTGTTTGAACTAATACTGAAAAAAGTCCGTTTTGGTTCACCTCTAAGACATCTGTTTCAAGGTCATCACCTATTGCAATAAGTCGTTAGGCTAGTCATTTTGGGTCGCAAGAAGGAAAGGGATTTCCTGCTTTTTTAACCCATAATAAAATCAAATTCCCCTTCTATCTCGTAGCCATTAAAGTAAAGTGTTCCAACTAAATCAATGATATATAGCCTTTTCGTTTCATTTAGCTAACTCCTAAATTATTATACTAGTTCATCAATCATTTCTTCAATTTTGTCACTTATGTAGCTGCGATTTGACAAAATTTCATGATTATAGAATGACAATTTACGATGATGCTCATCCAGATTCAATTTTTCTAATAGAGAACCGACTGCACCCCTTGTTTTTTTATCGATTTCAAAATAAATCGTTGTTTCTTCATCATCTTGTAAGATATATACTTCAAGTTCATCTAGTTTACGTTTATACTTTCCATGTGTAGGGAGAAACTCAAATTGTTGTACATATGGTAATCTTGTTTTAACAAATCGTGGGGGTGCTTGGTTTTCCATTTGTCTAAACCTAAAACCAACTATTTTAATCGCATCTAATATCGTTTCATATACTTTAGAAGGCTCAACAGATATATGATCCTGGTCCTTTGGATCAACCGCATTCCGAATATCTAATTCTGTCTCAATCCAAACAGGAGGCACATTTCTCCCTGTTCGATTATCCCTCATAGTCATTGGAGTGTATAACGGTACCTTGAAGGTGAACGGAATTTCCATAAGCTCACCTTTTTTAATAAGAAATGGGTCGTTCACTTTATAGGAATATACTAATGTATTTGTTAAATGTTCACTATCCTCGTGGCCATACAATGTCATGAGATTTAGCTTAATAGCAGCAATCTCCTGGTCTACTTCTCCTCCTCTAATTTCAACAATCCCTTCAGCTTGCCCACCTTGAGTAACTGTCTGACTGAACAATTTAGTATCTACTCTTGCTGAACCAATCCCGATACTTGTTATTACTTTTTTAAAGAAGGACATATCACTAATACCACCTTTTCATATTTGTTACTATTTATGTACGGTGAATATCGAGAAAGGTTTCATATTTTCAGATAATATTAAATTTCCTTATTTATATATTTTTCTATAATGATGTTTCGATGATGAATTTCATGTCCAACAATTATCCAAGCAAGTGCACGAACAGTTATTGGAGAATGTAAAGCAATTCCTTGATTTAACCAGACGTTACTACCTAGTGTATTTAACAAAGCAATTGTCGATGTTCGAACAGCTTGATAGTGTGCAAGCAATAATTCGATTGATAGATTATCAAAAGAGCCATTCATTATATATTTGTCCTTATCAAAGCCCGCATATGAACTGTTTTCTCCTCTTGCAATACATAGTAATAAATGTGATAACATTCGTTCTCCATCTGTTAAATGTCCAATAATTTCTTTAATACTCCATTTATTATCCATATAGCGATAATGCAGCTGTTCTTCTGAAAGACTAGATAATAGCCTTTTCGTTTCATTGATTTGTTCCTTTAAGAGAGAAAAAATATTACCGTCAGGAACTAATTCTACATATCTCTTAAAATAGTCATCATATTCATTCACGCTAGGTCTTTCCATTGTCATCCTCCTCGGCTCTTTAATAGATTTTGCAAGGCTTTGCTTTACATTGACTGTCTGGCAAAGGGTGCAACTATCCTCCCAACACAGCAGCAAGTGATAATACTAAAATAACCTTTCGATAAATTGTTAGTATTTTCCTTCCTATTTGAAATAATTGTCGTAACAAATTGTCTTCTTGTCGTATTTCCCCGGTAATATTACACTCTCCTCTATTATTTAAACAAATGCACAAATCGTTATTTACTAGTTTGAACGTACAACCATCCTATAACCCTCCACATATATTGTTATTAATCTTATAAAAATAGGAGGGTTTTCAATGTTGGTTTGGCTTAGTATTTCAGTCGCAATTGTTGTAATCTTATTAACTAGCTTCTTAATCTCGAGAAATTCAACTGAAGATACTGCTGAGGAATATAAAGAGAAGCAGTTAATCGTAAAATTTTTAGACGATACACCGCTTGAAAAAATAGATGAAATTCACAAAAGAATGAAGTGTAAGATGATTGAAGAGAATAAGGAATTAGGTATTCACGTTATTGAATCAAAAAGAAATGTTAAAAGAATGTTAAAGAAGTATAGTAAATTATCAGAAATAGATTTCGTAGAGCCTAATTATATTTATAAGGCTTCAGTAGTACCGAACGACCCCTATTTCTCCTATCAATATGCCCCACAAAAAATGAATACTCCAGCCGCTTGGGATGTTACTCAAAGTAACCAATCTATAAAAATTGCAATAATTGATACAGGTGTTCAGCTAAATCATCCTGACCTTCAAAGCAAATTATTATCTGGCTACGATTTTGTAGACCGCGATAATAACCCTGATGATGGCAATGGTCATGGCACACATGTTGCAGGAATTGCTGCTTCTGTTACGAATAATCTTCGAGGCATCGCAGGAATTGCACCACTAGCTTCTATTATCCCGGTACGAGTATTGGACAATAGCGGGAACGGATTAATGAGTGATATTGCTGCCGGAATTATTTATGCTGCGAATCAAGGTGCTCAAGTTATTAACTTAAGTTTAGGTGGCCCACAAGGTGCTTCTACATTACAAAGTGCTGTTAACTATGCGTGGAATCGAGGAGCTGTGATAGTTGCTGCAGCTGGAAACGACGGTGTTCCTACTCCAACTTATCCTGCAAACTATTCGAATGTTATCGCTGTAGGCTCAACTGACGAATCTGACCGAAAATCAAACTTCTCTAATTATGGACGTTGGGTTGATGTTAGTGCACCAGGTTCTAACATCTTATCAACGTATATCGGTGGTCGCTACGCTTATTTAAGCGGAACATCAATGGCATCTCCTCAAGTTGCTGGAGTTGCTGCACTCCTAGCTAGTCAAGGTCGCGGAAACGCGCAAATCCGTACTGTCATTCAAAACAGTTCAGACCCAGTACAAGGTACTGGAACATATTGGCTCTATGGTAGAGTTAATGCAAACAGAGCAGTTCGATACTAATTTAACTACCTCCCTGTAAAAGGGGTAATATTTACAACAAGGGTGAATTTGCACCCTGTTGGAAATGAAAGGGGCGGGAGTCCATTGAAATTATTGACGATGGTAACTCCCTACTCCAGCTAAATACGTAAACTAGTATCACCCCAAAATGTGACGAAAAGAAATACTACATGTTTTATAAATGATAAGTGAAAATAGATATAATTACATTGACATATAATCAAAGACTAGATATACTAGCATTTGAATTTAGTATGTATAGCAACTATATAATGAGGGATTCCAATGAGATATTCATTTCAAGATTATATTAGTATTAAGATACATAAGACAGACTTATTGCTGACCAATTTTATTAAAACAAAATTGGAATCTTATAATATAGCCCCTGAACAAAATCTTATTTTAATGTTACTTTTGGAAAATGACGGGCTAACACAGCAGCAACTTGTGATAAAGCTAAATAAAGATAAAACGAACATCGCGAGAATGGCAGCAAGCCTTGAAAAAAAAGGATTCATTAGACGTAGTGAAAGTCAGAACGATAGACGGTCTGTTACGTTACACCTTACCGAAACTGGAAAAGCGCTCGGCGATATCATACTCCCCATTTCGGAAGAATTTAACGAGCAGATTAGCAATGGTTTATCTAAAGAAGAGCTAATTGAGCTTGAAAGATTACTAACTAAGATTAGTCAAAATGTCCAAAAGTCACAATAATTTTGGACGTGCACTCTTTTAGTTGCTATACCAACTTACACATCTCAAAATGTTGCTACAACAACCTTTTTCAAAACAAATTTCTGGAGGTTTTAACATGACTAACGTACTATTTATTAAAGCAAATTCTCGTCCTATCGAACAAGCAGTAAGTGTGAAACTATATCATACATTTCTAGAAAACTATAAGGAAGCAAATCCGAATGATACTATAACTGAATTAGATTTATTTGCTGAAAATCTACCATACTATGATGTTGATAAAATTAATGGTATGTATAAAATTGCTAATGGCTATGAGTTAACAGCTGCTGAACAGGAAGGTACTGACTTAGTTAATAAATATCTAAACCAATTTCTTGCTGCTGACAAAATTGTCATTGCATTCCCACTATGGAATTTCACTGTACCCGCAGTATTACACACATATTTAGATTATTTAGCACAGGCTGGGAAAACATTCCGTTACACTCCGGAAGGTCCTATCGGTTTACTACCAGATAAAAAAGTGGCATTACTTAATGCTAGAGGTGGCGTTTATTCTGAAGGTCCAGCTCAAGCAACTGAAATGGCCGTTAATTATGTAAATACTATGTTATCATTCTGGGGTGTAAAAAATATAACTTCCGTAATTATTGAAGGACACAATCAATATCCAGCAGAGGCTGAATCAATCATTGCGAAAGGCCTAGATAAAGCTGCGACAGAAGCAAAACAATTTTAATAAATTTGGAAAGAGTTTGACCATTTCCGAAAAACGTTAATATAAAGTAGGATGACTTTTATTCGTTCGCATTTATTGTCTGAGGGTCCTGAACCTAGAGTTACCTTCTTTATTTGACTCGGTCTGATAGGGAATTTTGAATGAGCAATCATCAGAATTCCCTCTTTTTTGCACCATGAGCTTATAATGGATATATCCCTCAACCCAAGTAACTGTCGTATTATTTGGAGCATGGTACATTGGAACGATGAAATGAGATATTTCCAAGTAATATCTAAATAAACCCGATTCATGAAGGCCTAATTGTAAAAAGAGTCCCTTGGAATTGACCTTCATAAAAACGATGATGACCTTTTCTTTAAAGCGTTGATGTATTGATGTTCATTTGACTTATGAAGACCCTTTTTCTTCAAGGCAGTTATTGTTTTGGTCTTCATCCGTCCTATGAAGACCTTTTCTCTCTAGCTCCATTATTGTTTTGGGCTTCATCCACCTTATGAAGACCTTTTCTCTTAAGCTCCATTAACATTTTGGGCTTCATCAATTTTATGAAGACCTTTTCTCTCTAGCTTCATTATTATTTTGGTCTTCATCCACCTTATGAAGACCTTTTTTCTTCAAGCCAGGGATTATTTTGGTCTTCATCCATCCTATGAAGACCTTTTTTCTTGAGCTCCATTAACATTTTGGGCTTCATCCATCTTATGAAGACCTTTTCTCTCTAGCTCCATTAACATTTTGGGCTTCATCTATTTCATGAAGACCTTTTCTCTCTAGCTTCATTATTATTTTGGTCTTCATCCACCTTATGAAGACCTTTTTTCTTCAAGCCAGGTATTGTTTTGGTCTTCATCCATCCTATGAAGACCTTTTTCTTGAGCTCCATTAACATTTTGGGCTTCATCTATTTAATGAAGACCTTTTCTCTCAAGCTCCATTATTATTTTGGTCTTCATCCACGTTGTAAGGATTTTTTTCTTCAAGCCAGTTATTGTTTTGATCTTCATCTGACTTGTGGAGATTTTTTCTCTCTCAAGACCAGCCTCTGCTATTACCTTCATCTGCACCATGAAGACTTCTCCACTCCTAAAAATAAGATAGCATTAATACTCAACATTGAAGACGAAATGGCAATAAAATGGCTTTTCCGGCAAATTCTACACGTTTCTTCTTGTGGGACAGTTTATTCGTTTGCATCCCCGAAGAGTAACAAAAAAAATGTTCACTCAGCATCTCAAATGAGTTAAAATAGGTTTCAACAATTGCTGGAGGGATTCAAATGAAAATCATTGAAAGTATCACTTATAAACTAAATGCTCCACTAACAGCTGAGGATGTGGCACGTGTATATAAGTCCTCAGGTATTAAACGGCCTATAGATGACCTCCCAAGGATACAGCGTATGATTGAGCATGCTGATATAACATTTACGGCATGGGATGAGCATAAATTAATCGGGATCGCCAGAGCGATAACTGATTATAGTTACTGCTGCTATCTGTCAGATTTAGCTGTTGACAAGACTTATCAGTATAAAGGAATTGGCAAGCAGCTCGTTCGTCTTCTCCAGGAAGAAATAGGAGAAGAGGTAGCACTTTTACTTCTGTCATCACCTACTGCCATGGAGTACTATCCTAAAATCGGTTTTGATAAAATAGATAACGGGTTTAAAATCTCACGAAAACGCTAAGGGTTATATGTGTCAATCCCTTAGCGTTATGTAAAATTATATAGCGATAGATTACAAGGACCAATAAATTGTGTCCTTGTCTTCCTTAATATGATGAAGGCCTAGCTTTTCAAGTACTCTTTTAGATGCTAGATTATCTGAATCACACGTAGCAGTAATACGTTTAACCCCCTCTTGTCTCATCCCCCATTCTATCATCGCCCTTCCCATCTCTGTTGCATATCCGTTGCCTTGATAGCTCGGAACGATACTATATCCAATTTCAAGGTCTCCTTCATTGTTTGGTCCGCCCTTAAATCCCATATCACCAATAATTCGCTTATTATTCTTATGAATAATAATCCCCTCCCACTTTTCTTCATATGGATAAGTAGTAAAGCGGTCAATTTTATATTGGAACATATGTAAATATACAGGTAATGGCCATTCTTCCGCTGCATGATAAGGAAGTCTTTCAATCTTTCCATCTAGTATTGCCTTCATCATTTCTTTTGTAAATGTAATCATTCGTAGGTTTTCTGTTTCGATATTTGGCATGTTACACACTCCTGATGTATAAATTTGTTGCTCGTTTCATATTTTTATATAGTTCATAATACTATACTTTTAGTCTGGTACAAAAATTAGTACACTGAAAAAGCTATTTACCTTACCTCATTTTATTTCTATAATGAAATTTAAGCGTTTTACTAATGCAAACTGGAGGATATTTATGCTGAAAAAAAGCATCTTTTATATTGTTGGAATGTTTATTGCATGTACTGGGGTAGGCTTAGTCATTAAAACAGATGTTGGTGCAGGACCATGGGATGCTTTTTACGCAGGTTCAGCTGATAAACTCCATCTCTCCATCGGAACATGCATGATTATTGGACAAATCATATTATTATTTATTAATAGCCTTTTATTAAAAAAACGGCCAGCTTTTGAATCCGTTATTACGTTTGTCTTATGGGGGATTATCCTTGATATTTGTTATGAAATCTTTTTAAGAAATGTTGACCTAGTTAATTATTCTTTATTATCGCGCTGGGCCTTTTTTCTATTTGCTGTCATTTTAATCGGTGTTGGGATAGGAGTCTATCTCGTTTCAAGCTTTCCAGCTATGCCTTATGATGGGACAATGCTAGCACTTGTTGAACGGTTTGGTATTAATATGAATATAGCGAGAACGATATTAGAGGGTATTGGACTTGTCATTGCGTATTTAGTTGGAGGACCAGTAGGATTGGGCAGTTTAATATTTGTCCTACTACTGGGGATGTTTATTCAGGCTTGTCATACTTATGCCAAAAAGGTGTTAATCTAGATAAACAGTTTTTAATTAAATATTATTACTAAATAAAAAGAGTACTATTACATCATGATTAGTACTCTTTTTTATAGTTGCAATTGGATATATTTTCATTATACTGTATAGTTAAATTATGGGAAACTAACAACTCAGTTGCAATAATCCAAAAAAGGAGCTGCATATGTTTAAGAAAACCTTCCATTTCCCTTTAATCTATTTTGTTGTCTCGGTTGTTTATCAGTTCATTTTTCATGGCAATGTTGATTGGTTTCGCAATATTATCGTATGTGGCTTCATTTACTTCATTGTTCTATTTACAAAGTGGGCCGGCATACGACATAAATGGAAAAATAATGCCTCTTAACTATTGATTAGAGTTCAGCCCTTCACCAGACATGGAACAAACATTCCTTTATATCTTTTGGATGGAGGGACCAGCTCTTTGAAGTCTGTTAATTTTAATTAACTGACTTGGTTAGTGAAATCGACAACGTCTTGTCTTTTATAACTTCATCAGGTGCAATACTTTGCATGTTAACAAACCCTTCACCTTTATGAGTAACCTTTAAATTCGCTATTTTTCCAAGCTTCATAACATCAGCTAAACTCCAGCCATTAAGATTTGGCATTGTTGGTTCTCCAGTTGTTTTTATTAATACTTTTGAGCCTTCCATTAATTCTGTATCTTTTCCAGGAAATGTTTCTACAACTTCTGTACCTCTACCGATAATAATTGGTGTCAAGCCATTTTCTTTAATTGCTTTTGTAGTTTCTGAAACTTGGTGACTTTCGTAATTAGGTAGTTTTATCGTAGCCGATTTTTGTTTCTCACCTATTACTTTACCTTTATCAGCTGTTGCATCCATCTTTTTTAATCCATAATCCATTACAGAATTAAATATTTCTGAAACAGGCTGTGCCCCGATTTGATCCGGTTTTAAGTTTGGCTTTTCGACAGCGACGTACACCACTAGCTTCGGGTCATCGACAGGCGCCATCCCTAAAAAGGAAAAGATATAATTATTCCGGCCAGTTTGGTATTTCCCTTTACCATCAGGGATTTGCGCAGTACCGGTTTTTCCAGCGACCTGATAATCATTAAGCTGGAATAGTGTTCCCGTACCATCATTGACAACTGAGGTTAGCAGCTTTCTAGTAGCTAATGCTGTTTCTGCAGTAATCGGAGCATTAATTACAGACGGTGTAAACTCCTTAACCGTTTTCCCTTTCTCATCGGTTATGCCCTTGATAATATAAGGCTTCATCATTTTCCCATCATTGGCAATTGCAGAGGCTGCCGTTACTAATTGGATCGGTGTCACGATTGAGCCTTGTCCAAATGAAGTAGTTGCCTTTTCAATTGGATAATTGTTTAACAGCTTACCGTTTTCCTCACTACTTAAATCAATTCCCGTTTTGCTATCAAAGCCAAATTCATGTAAATATTCATAAAACCGTTCATACCCTAATTTATCCTTTGCTATAATCGTAAAGGCGACATTCGAGGAGAGTTCTACTCCCTTGTTAAAAGTAATCGTTCCCCAACCTTCATCATTATGGTCATGTATCGTCTCTCCAGAAATCTCGATAGCTCCAGATTTATACTTTTCCTTCCCATTATAAACACCATCATTTATTGCCGCAGCAAGCGTAAATATTTTCATTGTTGAACCTGGTTCAAACGGATAAGAAATGCCATAGTTCAAGTAATTGACCTCGCCATTTTCATTAGGATAAATAGAAGGCCGATTACTCATTGCGACAATTTCACCAGTTTCTGCATTCATTACGATTCCAATTATTTTCTCGGGTGCATATTCCTCTATAACCTGGTTCATCGAATCATCTAATAACGTTTGAATATTTGTATCCAATGTAGTGACAATGTTATGCCCATTTACCGGTGGCTTTGATTCGATTTCTTCTGTAGGTAATCTTAGACCTTGTTTATCATTTTTAACCTTTATGTATCCGTCTTTGCCAGCCAAATCTTTCGAAAACTGTTTCTCGATTCCGGAAATTCCTTCACCATCGAAGTTTGTAATTCCGACAACATGTGAAGCGAAATCACCAAAGGGGTAAATCCGTTTCAAATCAGGTGTAAAGACTATTCCCGGTAACTCCATCTCACTTATCTCTTTCATCTGTGAAAAACTCACATTTCTACCGATATTCCCTAACTCTACTTGGTATTTATTTTTATTTTCAGTTAACATTTGCTCAATTTTCTCCTTGTCAACGTCTAAAACTGATGCTAACTTTTCAGACGTTTTAGGAATATCTTTCACATGATTATCACTATTTTGGTTAATAATTGCAGCAATTGTATACACATGTGAATCTGTTGCGATTACGCTGCCGTCTCGTGTTAAAATATCTCCATTTTTCCCCTCAAGTAATTCTTGGTTTGTGATTAGTTTTTCTCGAGTATCTACTAGATTCACACCATGAATGTTACCAGTTACCATGATATAAAAAAACCTTGCTAAAATAACGATAAAAAACCCGAGAAAAAGAAGAGAAAGGATACCTGCTCCTCGGTTCATAAATGGTGATTTTTTAAGTTTCATAGAAAACCTCACTAATTATTTTTCATATTATTAGGGAATCTTAGTATTTTTTCACTTTTATATACTAGTTATTAAGTTATTAAGTAACTATATCTACATTCGGTTCTTAGCTCCAATTAAAACCAAATAACAACTATCTAAATTTTACCATAAAGCATCTACCATGTTGATTAATATTTTTCAACATGGTAGAGAAACATAAAGCCGCTATTCACTGAAATTGCAATCTTCAACAAATGTTATATTAAAAATTTCTATTGCTTGTGGTAAGCAGCTACAATAAAAAAAGGCGACTTATAAAGTTGCCTTTGAAATAATTTTCACATTATCTGGTTTGAATCAACTACCGTTGTCTTTATCATTTAACGAATGACCATCAACCACTATATACTCCCTCACATGTTCCAGCTTTTGGCTCATAATAACAATGATTTTTAAATTGTCCTGCAAAAGGTTGCCCATACCATGTTGGAGGACATGGTGCATATGGGTTAAAGTACCAAAGCGCAAACTTTCCCGGATGCTGCCGCCAATAATCTAAATTTTGCTTTGCTAATCGCTTTTCAACTGATCTAGCCCGTTGATAAAAGACATTACCTTTTTGAACAGCTTCAAACGAATAATTTCCACCTTGTACTTGATAAATCACTTGTGATACAGTTCGTAAATCTTTAAAATCTAAACAATTTGCCACGAGCCGATTCACAATGACATTTCCAACATAAAGCATTCCTTGCTTGCCTTCTCCTTCTGCCTCTGCTCTCATCATCCTTGCCATTAAGTCAATATCAGAATCCCTATATTTCACTCTTGCCAATTTTCTCACCTCTCCAACCTATAGTATGAGGTGAAGCCCTTATTAATGATATTGGACAATTAGAATTTATGTTTCTTAGTAAGAGATTATTAAAAATAAGTAAATAATCTAAGTTACTTCCTTCCATCCCTATAGCCACAATTCGGACAGAAGTTTAACAAAAGTCCATATTCATATTTACAATTCTGGCATTGTTTATTTATGATATGATTGTTCCTTAAAATTTCACCGCTTTGAGCAAAAGAATGTAATATCTTTTCTTGGTTTCTCATGATTTGAAACATCGAAAATAATAAGGTAGTTATTGTTGCACCAACGGATGTCCAAATAAAAAATCCGTAAAATGAGCCAGTTGTTAGACCTGTAGCTACACTAATAATAAAAACGATGATACCGACAATTATAAGTATTGCACCCATTTTCCCTCCCCTTTTTAAAACGTTTTCATTATACCGTAATATTTTTGTTCGTTGTTACCAAAAAAATAATCGTTTGTTTCTTTCAATCTACAATTTTAAATTTATTCCTTACCTAACAGAAAGAGAGGAACTGGTAGTTCACACTATACTTTCATTATACTTTATGTATCTATTTATATATAAAAAAACTAAAGGAATAAGTGGAGAAGAATTTCCAAAGATGAAAAATCGACACCTATCATATTTGAAAATACACTCCACAACAACTATCTATCTACCATAACCCTATCAGCTATATATTTTGCATCAGCACCAACCCCTTGGAGTAGTGCGGAGCCACGACGGTATTGCCAAGGCAAACCAATAAAAAATAAGCCCTCAATATTTGTGACGCCTCGATGGTGAACTATTCTACCTAAATCATCAAAAACTCCATCTATTTCCAACCAAGGTATACTAGATTTATATCCTGTTGCCCATATAATATTTTCTACATCAAGATGCGAGCCATCTGAGAAAAAAACACGGTTCCTTTTTGCATCTATTACCATATTCTTTACATTTACTTTATTATTTTTTATTGCCTGTTTTAATTCATATCCAAAAATGATATCTTCTTTCTTTTGAATGACCCTTCCTAGCATTGATGAATTCGTTGCTTTCAAAATTCCAAGTTTATCAAACCACCAAAAAATACTTTTCTTGCGAATCGTTACAGGTAAAAATTTAAGCTTTTTACGATGTGCTAAATATGTATTTTTTTCTTCAGATAACTCGACAGCAATTTGAGCACCACTATTCCCTCCACCAACTACAAGAACATTCCCTTCTTTCAACTGCGAGGGATTTTTATAATCGGACGTATGAATTTGATATACTGAATGTGATAGATTTTTAACGAATGAAGGTATATTTGCTGTTTGAAATGGACCTATGGCTACTATCAGATTGCGAGATTGGAAATATCCTTGACTTGTATGTATGTGAAAACAGCCATCTCGCTTAGACACATTTCTCACTTCTGTTTGTAGCTGCACAGGTAATTCAAACCTTTTTACATATTTTTTTAAATACTGTGCGATTTCATCTTTTGAAGGAAATTGATGTGCATCCCCCTCAAGTTTCATTCCAGGTAAGGAGCTATACATTCTTGGTGTAAATAATACTAATGAATCATATCTGTTTTTCCAGCTTTCTCCGATTTCATTAGCTTTATCTATGATAATAAATGATTTCTTAGACTGTTTTAAATAGTATCCAATTGTAAGCCCCGCTTGACCTGCACCGATAATCATTACATCGTACAAAATTAACACCACCTAATATGAATATGTGTTCATATAATGAATTTTAGACGGTATTGAAATACATTTCAATAAACTTTTTAAATATTGTGACTAGACTCGAACTAAATGAGGATCGAGCTTTTTAAATTTTGCAGTATCATCCCTTTTATTAGTTCTAAAGACTTCTCATTTTTTGTGTGAAGCACATAAAAAACATCTCTGTCGCTATAAAACAAACAGCAGAGATGCTCGAACAATTTATTTAGCTTTTTTGTTGCGTCATAAAACTAACGAGAACATAACTGATAAGTGATAACAAAATAGGTAAAACAACTGTGTGCATACCTAAAGCATTTGGCGCAAGCCTATCAAAAAGGATATACGAGCTCATCCCAACGAGCATTGATGTAATTGCACCATATTTATTACCTTTACTCCAATAAAGACCAAACACAACCGGCCATATAAAAACAGATTCGAGTCCTCCAAATGAGAAGAGATTTAACCAAATTAAAAAATCTGGTGGACTAAGCGCAAACAAAATGACTAAGATTCCAATAATTGAAGTGACCGATAGACTTACTTTTTTAATTTGAGATTGTGTCGCGTTAGGATTAAGGTAATTTAAATAAATATCTTTTGTAATTGCTGAACTAACTAATATGAGAAGAGAATCGACTGTCGACATTATTGCTGCCATTGGAGCAGCTAGTACAACCCCTGCAATCAGAGGTGGTAAAACGGTAAGTGTTAAAGTAGGCATTACGCTATCTCCTACTTCAATTCCCGGGATTACTGGTCTAGCAAAAACTCCTATTAAATGCATGCCCAGCATAATAAAGCCGATGACAATCGTTCCAATAATAATGGCACGATGCATTGATTTTGAGTCTTTATAAGACATTGCACGCACCGTTATTTGTGGAAGTCCAATTACCCCCACACCTACAAGTATCCAAAAGCTTGATACGTATAGTGGTGTTAAATCCTGCTCTGCCCCAAAGGGTGAAACTAAGTTCGGATTTTCACCTACGAGGTCTGCCATAATGTTCGGGATACCACCGCCAGCTATAATCGTTGCAATTAATAAAATGGCTGTTCCAGCAAACATAATGACTCCTTGTACAGCATCTGTTAAAGCAACCGCACGGAAACCACCAATAATGACATAAATGAGCACAGAAATTGCAAAAATAAACAAAGCAGTTGTATAGGGCAACCCTGTTAACGACTCGATAAGTCTAGCACCACCAACCCATTGTGCAGCCATCGCAGAAAATAAAAATACAATGATACTTAACGCGGATAAAATAACTACTGTTTTACTTTGATAACGAGCCCTTAAAAAATCAGTTAATGTCACCGCTTCGTATTCCCTTGCCATAATCGCAAATTTTTTCCCTAATACCATTAAGACGAAATAGCCAGTTGCTAATTGAGCCATTGATAATAGTACCCAGCCTAAGCCCCTTGCATAGGCAACACCGGGTCCACCTATAAAGCTGCTAGCACTTCCATACGTGGCCATCATCGTCATCGCTAAAACAAAGCCGCCTAACTGTCGGCCACCTAAAAAATACTCTTGTATAAATGAATTAGATGATTTCACATATTTATTGGCCCAAAAGCCTACATAAAAAATAACAACTAAAAAAAAGAGTAACGGGAGAATGACAAACCAATTCATGAGTTTTCTCTCCCATCCTCATCCTGCTCAAAAGGTACCTCTTTAAACAGAAACGTAACAACTATGTATACTAGTAATACCATTAATAGAAAGCCAATTACACAACTATAAAAAAACCATTCAGGAAAACCAAGTATGTACCGGTATTCCAAGGGATCACCTGAGCCAAACCCATAAGCGAAACTAAACCACCAAATAAAATTTATTAATACGAGTATGATGCCAATTTTCGCTTCCTTATGAGCAATTTTAAATCGATTATCTTTCATCAGACATTCACCTACTGTTCAATCTATTCATTTTTTTCTTCTCATACAATACCAGAAGTTAATTATTTTGGAAAGAAATGAACATAACTCTCTATTGATTGTAAGCATGGATTTTAGTAGAGTTTGCTTGTATGTAACATTTTACAAGGCTGTTTTCGTAGACAATGTTGCTTTATGCATGGCTGGCGTTTTGGGTTGGTCTCCTCTTCCAGTACTCACTTACCGCGGGGAGTGTTAATTTTCGCCTTCATCAGTTTACGTAAGCATTTTTGGTGCTAACTATGCTCTAGGGTTTATGAAGACGGTTTTGCTACTGACTTCGAGTTATTTTCTCCTTCATCAAGCTTATGAAGACGATTTTGCTACTAACTTCGTTTCATTTTCTCCTTCATCAAGCTTATGAAGACGATTTTGTTACTAACTTCGTTTCATTTTCTCCTTCATCAAGCTTATGAAGACGATTTTGCTACTAACTTCGTTTCATTTTCTCCTTCATCGAGCTTATGAAGACGATTTTGCTACTAACTTCGTTTCATTTTCTCCTTCATCGAATTTATGAAGACGATTTTGCAACTGACTTCGTTTCATTTTCTCCTTCATTGAACTTATAAAGACGGTTTAGTAAATATCCTCTACTTATTTTGGTCTTTATTAGACTTACGAAGAACGCCCCTCGGGGTATACACCTGTGTCGTCTACCTCTCCCACGTATCCAAAAGTAGTCTAGAAACAACAACTCAACCTTCTGATTAATGTGACATATACAATAAAACCCTTAGTAAATATACTGTTTTCATAATGTTTTTTCACACTATGATTATTTGTATAATTTTACTAGGGTTTTTGTTATGTCCCAGCTGTCCCAGCCTCTTCGCTTTTTCAGTTTTCTAGGTTATTTTGAAGCTCCATTGCAGTTTGCTGTGCTCTTTGGAGATTTTGCTGTGCATTTAATACATCTAATTGTTCATCCTTCACACGCTGTTGTGCTACTTTTAGCTCATGGATTTCTGTTTGAACCTGTTGACTAGCTTGCAATAGTTGTTGATTTTCTGTTTGTAATTGTTGATGGGCAGAACGAACCTCATCTTGAGCCTGTTGTAATGTTTTTTGTTGGTCTTTTTCCATCTTCAACCCTCCAATTAGTCAGAAATCTCTCGTTATCAATGTTTATCTTGTACGTTTAATTCGAATCTATTCATGGTTAATTTGGTTCAACATGAACAATTACATCATATACACCATGCTTTTTCTTCAATTCATTTTCTACCTCGGTAGAGATATCATGTGCATCCTTAATTCCTAGCGTTGAATTAACGAGGATGACAATATCGACGACAGAATTGTTTCCATAATTTCTTGCTCTTATATCCTTTACACCTTTTACACCGTAAATTGTTAATACTGTTTGTTTGTATGCATGCATTTTCTCTGTATCATAGCCGTCCGTTAAATGATGTGAGGCATCTCGGAATATTTCCCAGGCAGTTTTACAAATTATGATTCCGACGAGTACTGCTGTAATTGGGTCGAGCCATGGTAAGCCGAATTGTGAACCAATGATTCCAATCACAGTTCCTATGCTTACTAAAGCATCTGATAAATTATCTTTTGCAGCTGCTAATAAGCCTTGGCTATTGATTTTCCGACCTAATTTCGAATTATACCGATAGACTAGAAACATAACAATTGCGCAGAAAAGCCCTGTCCACGCTGAAATCATATCAGGCACTTGGTCATGTTTAGTAAAAACTGAACGTAATGCATCAAATAACACTTGTATCCCGACAACTGCCATAATAAACGAGGCAACCATTGAAGCAACGGTCTCTGCCTTCCAATGTCCATATGGATGGTCTTTATCAGCTGGTTTTTGCGATACTTTAAGTCCAATTAATACCGCAATTGATGCAATAATATCTGTTGCATTATTTAACCCATCAGCCTTTAATGCTTCAGAATGTCCAATATACCCGACGATTAGCTTTAAAGCAGATAAGACGATATAAGCAATAATGCTTACGATAACTCCACGCTCACCCATTTTTAATTCGTTTACTTTCTGTTCCATATCACTAAGCCTCCACATTTCCAATTACTTGAACATCATAACAAGCAAAAAGCGAGTGGGTCTACAGCAATCTTGTTTCACTCCGCTATACTAGTAATAGATGGCAAAAACATTTTCATATATGCAACATCATCGCTCATAGGAAAAGAGGTTTATTCAAACTAAAAAGTCAGACCCCACAAACCTGATATATAGAAATAAAAGATAGATTACTTCTATATCAGATTTGTTGGTTAGGTCTGACCTTCTTGTCGCCCACTTTTGCCAGCTTATTTATTTTTTCCTTAAAGTTGCTCTTCCATTCTCCCATTTTACAATTACTTCACAATCAAAAAGTTCAGAAAGATTTTTAGTTTGTATGACATCCTCTGTTTTTCCTGTCGCAAACACGTTTCCTTTTTTCAATAGCAGCGTATGTGTAAATATCGGTAGTATTTCTTCAACATGATGTGTTACATATAATAAAGTTGGAGCGTTTTCCCACCTATTTATACTAGTTAGAGCTTCTAATAATCGTTCTCTTGCAAGAAAATCAAGGCCTGTCGTCGGCTCATCGAGAATTAACAGCTCCGGATTTGCCATTAAAGCTCTTGCAATTAATATTCTCTGCCTCTCACCTTGTGATAATGTTTCATAAGCTCTATCTGCGTATTCTAAACAGTGTAAGTCTTTTAATAAATCAATTGCTTTTTGCCTCATAGCTTCAGTAGGTTTATCATATAAACCTATCGATGCAAAAGCACCACTTAGCACAATTTCATAGGCTGTATCTGCCGGATAAAGCTTTTGCTGCAATCTAGCTGATACTATACCAATTTTCTTTCGTAGCTCCTCTGCTAAATAGTCTCGTCCAAAAACACTTCCTAGCACTGTGACATTACCTATAGTAGGAAAATAGTAAGCACAAAGCATATTTAATAATGCTGTTTTTCCTGCTCCATTTAATCCATATAAAACCCAATTTTCATGTTTTTTAATATGCCAATTAATATCTCGTAATAGCCAGTGTCCATCCCTTTTTAGTGATACATCTGTTAATTTTATGACAGTATCCATACCATACTCTCCCTAATACGTTTATTATTCCATCTTACAAGATCATCTACATAATCTCTAGCAATCAAATCATATTCTGTGAAAAACAGGTAACACTACCTTGTAATGCTAGAGACTTAGGAGGTATAAGATGCTAAATAATGATGAAGAATATCGTGATTTTTCAAATGTAGAGACTGGTAGGGATTTTCTTACTGCTGAAGAGTTTCCAGACGGTCCGTTCGGGTCGCCGATTCGCAAAAATGAAAAAGTAGAAAATAAAAGTACTCCTTGGCAAGAAGGGCAACAGTACTATAGTAATTTTGCATATGAAAATCGAACATTACATGAAGATTTACAAAGACAATTTCCTCATTCCCATCCAACACACGATGACAAAAGTAAAAAAACAGATAAACGGTATGAGGACTCATAAACCGTTAATCAACGCAATAATACCTTGGTAACCAAAATAAAAACCGAAACCAAGCAATGATACTCCCGAAATAATCGAAATGATTTTCAAGCTTGTATCATTTAAATACTTTCTAAAAAAGGTAGTTAAAGAAGCGACGAATACGTCCCAGATCGTCAGTCCTACAAATATCATGCAGCTATATAATAACAACTGGCCTGTACCATTCATTTGTGCAGTTTTTGCTAATACAGAACCATAAATCCCTAACCAAAATAAAATTGATAATGGACTTGTAATTGACATGATAAACCCTGTAAAAAAACATTTCGTTAATGACTCTTTCTTTCTGCTGTAGGTCAAGGCTACTTTGTTTACACCAATAATACTCTCAAATCCAGAATAAATGAGAATGAATCCACCAAATAACCATAGAAAAATTTGTACGACAGGGATGTCCATGAATTGGACCATACCTAAATAAACAAATAGCATAAAGAGACCATCAGCGATCATTGACCCAGCTCCAACAATCCATGCATGCCAAAATCCATTTTTTATCCCTTTATCTAACCGTACTGAATTAACTGGACCAATAGGAGCGGCTAACGAAATACCTAAAAAAATGTAGCTTATGATAATACTTATGCTCAATGAGGACCACTCTTTTCATCTAGTTTTGAAATGAAGCTATGTTACAAGAAATTATCTTTGATTAGAAAATGACAACTTGTACATTATATGAAAAGGGCTATGAGCTATGACAGTTACGAGTGAAAATTTTAAAGTGAATTGGTAATTTTTCTTTGTTTGACCATAGAAATAACGGGCATGATAACCATATCTAGTTAAAAGAGGTGATTGATTGTGGCAGATAAAGAGCCTGTAGAATTAAGTACTGATGATGCGGTTCTTCTAATGTTCTTACGTTTAGTTGAGGAAGATGGAGTAGAAGTAAAAATGACAGTTAGTGTAAGTGGTGCAATCATATCAGGTACTCTTATTGGTGCAACTGCTTATTATGATGGCATTACCGAATCCGCTAAATCATTATACGATAATACAATGTCTAAAATCATTTCGAAAAAGTTTAATGATTTAAAAGAAGCATATGCCAAGCAGAAAGATGAAGATTCGAAAGAAGAATCAGAAGAATTCTCTCCCTCATATATCCATTTGAAGGATGCAAGATATTTTAATGGAACAAACGATGACTTATCTAAAGGTACATGGTGGCGAGGTAAAGTTTCTTCAGTTGATGGATTTTCATTTGATTCGTTAACATAGGTTGTTAACATTGATGCTGCTCTTAACTTAGTTGGATTTAAATGAATACTGCAAGAGTATTCACGGTAGCGATGGGGTGGTGAGCTTCCTTGCTTCAGCGTCACAATAAGTAAATTTCTAGTTGCGTCTAGTTTGTACGCCGATATGCAAGCCACCACCGCTCTTTTAGTGTGAATTTCACGCGGTAAACAACTACATAAGACAGAACAACCTATGTATACACTAGTTTTTACTTTCAACTTTAACGAACCAATCATAATCCTTTTGTAATACAACAACTTTTTTTAAAAAACTATTATTAACATAATATACCGACTGAATCAATAGTTCTTCTCGAGTGATGGACTTTTGAAACGGTTCGTCTTTATCTGTTCATTTTAAGACAAGTTACTGGAATTATTTGACCTAGGAGGGTTTGTATGAGTAAGGTAAGCTGTAGTCCTGGCTCAAATCAGAAACCAAAAAAAGCTTCTGATGAAGGGAAATTAAAATGGTGGCAATTGTCCATTGTTGGGGTTGGGTGCACGATTGGGACAGGATATTTTCTCGGTTCAGCAATAGGGATTGGTATTACAGGTCCATCGATAGTGTTTTCCTTCCTGCTTGCTGCCTTGGGTACTTATACAGTCTTCAATGTTTTAGCTAAAATGACAGCAGATGACCCACAAGAGGGTTCATTTTGCTACTATGCCAGAATAGCTTACGGCAAATGGGCCGGTTTTAGCTGTGGTTGGAATTATTGGTGCTCAAACATTCTTATTATGGGAAGCCAATTAACCGCACTATCAATCCTTTCACGCTTTTGGTTTCCACATGTACCTTTATGGGTATTTGCCTCTATTTATGCAATATTAGCAATCATTGTCGTCCTGACAGGGACAAGCGGATTTGATAGAATTGAGAATTTACTAGCAATTATTAAATTTTCAGCGATTATTATGTTCATCATCATTGCTATTGTTGCCCTCTTCGGTTGGATACCAAGCGATGCTAAACCAAATGGGTTTTCATTAGCACCGAAGGAATTATTCCATAATGGTTTTAGAGGCTTCTGGGCATCATTAATTTATGCATTTTATGCGTATGGTGGGATTGAAGTAATTGGATTAATGGCCATGCAACTTAAGGACAAGTCTGATGCACCGAAGTCAGGTAAAGTTATGCTAATAGGCTTAGCAACTGTATATGTACTTTCACTTATTTTAGCAGTCTCGTTAGTATCAGTTGACCTATTTCATGAGAAAGAAAGCCCTTTTGTTACTGCTTTAACAAATTACAATTTATCTTTCTTCCCGCATGTTTTTAATGCTGCTATTATTATTGCTGGTTTCTCAACAATGACCGCTTCACTTTTCGGAGTGACTAACTTACTTGTTACACTGGCTAAGGATGGTGATGCACCTAAAATGTTTTCAAAAAAGCTTAAATTTAAAAACCTGCCCCTCCCATCCTTAACACTAGCAGCAATTGGGCTTCTTGCCTCAATTATTACAGCATTATTACTTCCAGGTAAAATCTACGAATACATTACAACTGCTGCAGGGATTTTAATTTTGTATAACTGGTTTTTTATCATCATTTCATCTTTGCGAATATTGAAAAGCAAAGGCTGGGGGAAAATACTTGCCTATATAGGAATTACACTTATTTTCGCTGCAATTACAGGGACATTGCTAGAAAAAGCAATACGTCCAGGCTTCTTCGTTAGTATATTGTTCGTTTCGATTATTTTTATCTTTTGCTTATTTATGAGAAAGAAGTGGAAAAATAGTGACGATACGAAATCAAGCAAGCCTATTAAGTATTATTAGATGATTACAGTTGCCTGATGGTTTCCTATTTTTCATATAACAAGTAAAGCGCTTGAGATTTTGCACAAGCGTTTTTTATTTCTCATCAACCTATAGCTGTTTTATTCACAACAAGAATGCTTTTCTAGCTTTATATCTAAGATTAATATGTATTGACTATTTCAATTTAGTATCATTATGTTTTCTCATAATTCATTTGGAACTTTATGGTATAATTAGTTGGTTCATAAATAATTCGTCACAAACTATAACATTTAACAACCAACTGAAAAGGATCCATTAATTGTGAACATGAATGTGTTAGGTAACAAAAGTAATCATAATTTTGTGCTAGGAATCATTTCAATTTTAATACCTGTAGTTGTAACAATTCTGATTATTAACTTCTTCTCAGCATTCATTCTGTTAGAAAAGCTCCAAGGTCTACCAGTGATTATGCCAATCTTTTTATGTCCAATCGGAGCAATGTTGGGCTTTATCTCCTATAGGTTATACAAAGGTAAACTATCATTGATTGGAATTATCATAAATATATTACTGTTCATGTTTCCAATAATCTATCATGTTTTAGGAACATTTTATTTCGGTGTCTAATGAACACAATCATTTCTAGTCTTTTTAGCTATTCCTATTAAAGTCAACTTCGTTATGTTACCTAATTGGAAACCGTATATTTATTGCTTCCAGGTCGTTTTTTTATTTCATTCCATGCATTGATCGCTTGTTCACGACTTTTCCCCTTATTATTTGGGTCCGCAAAAAAGTCACGGATGAATTGATTGTATTCAAATTGAGGTCCAATATTTGTTTTGTATGCAGAATCTTTCTTGCGTTCTTCTTCCATATACCAAGCATTCACTACGTCTTGATAAGTTTTTCCGATATTGTCTTTAAAGTAATTTTGAATATAGGTGGAAAAGTGGAATTTCGGAATGACTGACTTAAAAAAGGCTCTTACATTTTGACTGCAACGATGTCCTTCTGTAATGACTGTATCAAGGCTTAAAGTCGTATCAGTTTCAGCTACCTTTTGCTTATCTCTAGTAATTCTTTTCGGTTTAATTATTTTGCCTGTCTGCAAAAACATCTCCACTCTAGTCGATATCTCATTTTTAGAACCTGAGGCACTTATTCCATTTTCCCTGCAAAAGGTTTGTAATTCTTCTTTTAACCAGTAATAATCTTTAAATGTATCGACATGAATATCTTTCGATAGAATAGGTCTCAACTAATTCTCCCCTTCATTGTTTTAATTACATTATAGAACATTTGTTTCTATTTTTCAAAACAATTCCAATTCTTAACAAGACTATTTTTGTTTTCAATCCCCTCCTTCTTTGTCAATGCATAAAAAAGGTGGTATCCAATTGATACCACCTTTACGTCTGCTAATATTTTGCCTTAAACTTACACATCCAATTATTGTTCATCTGTGCTGATTAACTCATTCATCGCAAATGAACCATCAGATTGAATTTTCACCTTTTGGACTGTTTTAAAGCTAGTTGTTTTATCTGTTCCGTCACTGTACATAAGCTTGTACTCATCTAGAGAAGTTACTTGATAAGTAGTGTCATCAAGCTTTTTCACTTCTTTAATTTCTATATTTAGTAATTCCTCTGTGATTCCTTTTTCATTTAAATAAGCTGTATATTCTTTTTGTTCATTATATTTCTTGCCCGAGGAGTCGAGATATGGCTCAACAATTGAGAAATTTTCTGCATTTATCGCATCTACGCTTGCATACATATACTCTTCAACAAAGGAAGCAATCTGTTGTGATTTGTCATCGGTAATCTTGCTATTTCCCCAGCTCGTTTGGTATGTTTTTGGTTCTTTTTCGTTTATTTCCTTGACGTTGTCAGTTCCATATCCATAAGAATAATCCATTGTCTCGATAAGCCATTTCTTGTTTTCTTCGTTATAAACTAGTGTATAAACACGATTTACTTCATTTTTCTCTAGCTGAGGAGTTTCACCTTCATAATACTCAGCTTCATTATACGTCTGTAAAACTTCTACCTCAGCCTCCCATTGTTCACCGTTATACTCTACATTAAGTGAATCAATTGCAAAGGTTGTCCCTAAATATTGCCCTTTATAATACTCTTCTCTGTATTGGAGGTATTCAATTCTTTCGAGAATATCTTCCTTGTTGCGATTGGTAGCCGTTGTTACCTTATCCGCACTTCCTGAAGTATACGCCTCTAGTGCTTCCTTAGAATAGCTTACTACTTGATTAAAAATTGTTTCTTGAAGGTCTTTGCTTTGTCCAAGATTAATTTCCACTTCACTGCTTGATATAGGTATTTCATTTGTTTTCACTTTTCCCCATGGTAATGTTGCTTCAACATTGAGTTTCATTGACCCATCTGTTAAAACAGGACCAAACGTCGGATTTTCGTTTGGATTTATCTTCACATCTTTACCGTCAATGAACAATTCTGCCTTAATTGTTGGGTCAAATGACTCCATATCTACCGTTACTTCTTCACCTTCCAAATACATATCAATGTTCACTTTTGAACCAACATCAATTAATGTTACTTCCCTCTTTTTCTTCAAATCAACAAAATCAGTTTTTAGTTTAGCTTCGACTTTATAAATACCAGGTAAGAATGGCCCATATGTTTGTTCAAAATTCTTTTTATCCGCTTTGCCAATTTCTTTTCCGGCAATGGAAAGTTGTGTGTTTTTATAATTCGTAGAAATAGAAACATATACTTCTTCTACTTCTAGAGTATAGTTGTCGTAGAACAGCCACGTCTTCCCATCTTTCTTCAAATTAACAACACCATTTTTCAAATCATCCTCACTGAAAAATGAAGATGTACTCTTTTTATTCGTATTATTATCGATATACGTCGATTGGTCTTGTAAATTATTGATTAATTCATTGACTTCATTAGGATGTTTTTTGTAGTAGTCTACAAATCCTTTAACCGTTGTTTCTGAAATTTTTAATTGTGGATCATTTGTATTGAGTAGTTTTGCTACATTTTCAGTGTTTCCCTCTATTAAGGCCATTTCAAAGTTTTCTATTTTTCGATTTTTATCTGTGAAATGTTCGCCAACTTTATATGCGCCAAATAGTATAACAACAGCTGCACTAATTCCTGCTATTACAAGCTTTTTCTTTTTTGACATCTTCTTAGCTGGTGCGATTTGTTGGCGAGTTTGATCGATTCTTTCACTTTCATGAGTCTTAACGTTAGTCCCACAGGATGGACAAAAGGCTGCCCCTTCCTTTAGTTGTGCACCACATTCCTTACAAAATAACATATATATTGCCCCCTAAACGAATAAATCTACTTTTCTCTCTTTTTTTAATCCTTCAATAAATGAAAAATAATCTCTTCCTCATTTATTATCGGTTTATTTAGCTGATTATTAATAGATGCTTTAGCTGTTTCAATTGTCCCAATAAACGTCAATTTCCCTTTTTTCAATACACCGATACGACTACATAGCCCTTTTATTTCACTCATATCATGTGTTGTATATACGATTGTCTTTCCTTGCTTTGCTAATACTTTCATATACTCATTTATTTCTAGTTTTGACTGTATATCAATACCAACAGTTGGTTCATCCATTAAGAGGATGTCTGGGTCATGTAGCAAGGCAACCGCGATATTTAATTTCCTTTTCATTCCGCCTGATAACTGTGAAACCTTCTCGTGCCACTTATTGTGCAAATTAACTTCCTCACAGACTTGAATCATTCTCTCTTTTGGAATCTTTGTTTTGATAAATTTGCTCCAAAGCCTAATATTTTCTTTTACGGTTAGTTCTTCCCATAAAGCGATGTCTTGCGGAACATAGCCAATCATTTGTCTAATTTGCTTATGCTGCTTCGTCACATCAAATCCATTCATGTATACTTGTCCCTCAGAAGGTTTCATTACTGTTGTTAGGATTGACAATAAGGTGGACTTCCCAGCACCGTTAGGACCTAAGAGGCCAAATATTTCCCCATCCTGAATTTGTAGCGTCACTCCGTTAAGTATGCTCTTTTTACCATAATGACGGTGAACATTTTCAATGCTTATCATTTATCTGCAACCTCCAAATTGACCATCCCCAGAGGAATACCCCTGTGATAATTAGTATGATGATTTCGCTAACATGCCTTGTGGTACCCTCCGATACGATAAGTAAAGCCTGTGGGAAATAAGTCGTGATAATTTCAACCTTCCCTAAAAACTCTCCTATCGGAAAAAGGCTTCCGCTAAAGATAGATGTTGCTAAACTGATAAGAATGGAAGAAACATAATAGCTACCGACTTGTTGAAAAAATGTTGCAGCAAAAACTGCCATTCCAATGCTAATAAAGCAATAAATAAACATCAATAAGATAATTGATGGGTCAAAATCAATATAGTTGTATTGCGTCATCATTAAGAAGCTTATCGTTGACTGTATCATCTGGAAAATAAACATTGCACTTGCAGTTTGCAGTAGATAATTCGGTATACCATAATAGCTCGTGCGAATACGTGAAAAAACATTTCTCCGTTCTTTGATTATCCAATCAGATAGGAGAAAACTCGTAATCATCGTAAAAAATCCCCATAACCCGAGAAAAGGTGAAAAGCTTGTTGACATTGTTACGTCGTTTGTAGCCATTTTGGTTGCTTCTCGGTAATCGATCGTCATCAATGGCACAGGATCCCATTGACTTTCCGTATAAGCAAATGCCTCATTCCAAATGACTTTAGGATTGCTTACTTCCGTTTCATATTGATTATATAGATTCACGACTTGGTTAGCTGCTTTTACAGCACTCGTCATTCTTGTCACTTCACTTGCAATAACTTCCCGTACAATTGGATAAGCAATCGAGGCTGGTACTATTTTTATTTCAATTAGACCTTCGCGTTTTTCTTGGAGAAGCATTTGTTGAAAGCCTTCCTTAAAGTGAAACGCACTGTCAATTTCCTTTTTAGCCAGGAGCTCCTCAGCCTCTTCCTTTGTCACTTCATGAATAACTAATCTTTTTTGTTCCTTTATTCTGTTAGTGATTGTTTTGCTCATGCTTGACTTGTCATGATCAATGATTGCAATCGGAATGACATACTCCTCTTGCTGTGACTCAATAACAGTTCCGAATAGTAGTGTTAATAGCACCGGTCCAACTAACAAAATGAGCATTGCTGGCTTTTTCACTAACTGCAACAACTTCATTAGCATCAATTTCATTAGCCTTCACCAACCTTCACTTTTGATCGTATGTACAAAATAATCTTCGATACTAAGAGCAAAATAATTGTGATAGCTAGGCATAACAAATAGGAAGAGGGATCAAACAAAGGATCCCCTTCAAACATCGTGATTATATGTTTTAACACCCATGTATTTATAACCCATTGACTAATGTGCTGGAGCCATTCAGGATAAAAGATGATGGGAATGAAATGTCCCCCTGTCAGTGCACCAAATAAAATGACGCCAATACCGAATAATTGAAACGTGCGCTCTTGATCGAAAATCGATTGCAGCAAGCTAAATATTGCAGTAAACAACAATGGAATGCTTATCATAGCGCAAAGTAGAGAAGCGTTGAAAACTAACTGCTCTTCACCCAACATATTTAAAGGAATAATGATTAAAATCATACTGACAACCACAATAAAAGATGTTGCTAAAAATGTTGACACCAACCTTTGAAAGCTTGAAACACCGAGACTAAGTAATCGTTGTTTTACGGAATGGTTCATTTGTTTATTCATCAGCAAAATACCGATAAATGACCATATCATCACTAATAAGACTGTAAATGAAACAAGATAATATTCAACCATGCTTTCCTGATAGAGATTTTGTTGCTCTGTTTCCGAAAAAACATCATTTCTTCCAAGAACGTGTAACGAGTAAGAAATAATTGCCCGTTTCACGATATCAGAACGGTCTTCCTCTGCACGATCAACTTCCTTCATAAAGTCATTAACAGTATTAATCCCACTTTGTGCGGCAGATGTGTATTTAGCAGCACTTTCCATCACGTATCGGATCATTTGCGCTTGTAACGGCTGATGTTTATTTCCTACTACTTGAACAGGTGTGTTAATGCCTTGTGTTACATCCATACTAAACCCTTTAGGAATGTAAATGATTGCTGCAATCTCATTTTTTTCTAGTAATTCATATGCCTGTTTTTCATCGATTTGTAGTGTATGAATAATCTGATTAAAATCTTCATTCTCGGTAAGTTGTTGGATTACAAGTTTTGTTTCAAGTGTAGGGTCATCATTCACGATGGCAATTTGAAACGTATCGACACGACGCTCATCATTTATCACTGACATCCCGATAAATAAAAGCAAGCAAAAAAAGAAAATAGGACTTAGCCATAGTAATATAGCTGACTTCCTATTTTTCCATAAAATATTCAATTGAAAGCCTGTAAAAACAATGACATTTTTCATAGCATGACTCCAATTTAAATGTATCATAATAACTTACATAAAGTCTGGCTCCTCTTATTAATACGATTAAATAAACGCACTTGAGGAGTCAGACATTTCGTTAGTTATTCTTATTTTTTCCGCTCTCTTTTAATAGCTTTCTAGCGATTCCTCATCAAAGTAAGCATCCTCGTAGTCTTCTCCGAAGAAGTCTTCTTCATAATAATAATCATCCTCGTATGAAGAACCCCAAATATCCTCATAGCTTAGACCGAATTTTTCTGCAAGGTCCATCATATTGGTATAAACACTTTCTTGAATTTCATATATATCATCTTCAGTAATTTTCGCAACATTAATTCCTTCTGAAGAATCATTACTTAATTCAGGTAACTCAGCCTTTTTCTTTAACTGTGTTTTGGTATCAACTGTTAACATAACTGAACCAGAATCATAGCTATCTTCCACATTAAATGTGAAGTCATATTTCTCATTAGCGAATTCTTTCTTCAAGTTAATTTCTTTTGATTCAACGATTGTTCCCGATATTTCAGAAGGGAAGTCATAAAATTCATCTCCTGAAGCTTTCAAATCAAATTCATGATTTACCGTTTGTTTACTACCAGGTTTCCCTTTGTAATTTGATGTAACACCAAGTGAAATCTCATTTGAGTCACCGTACTCTGTTACATAGAAAGAAAAATTAAGATTTTCAATGACATTATCTGCTTTCTTTGCTTCGATATTATTAGTCATTTCAAAAGCAACTTCAAAGTCTTCATCTTCATCTGTCACAACGGAAATCTTCATTTCTTTATATCTATCATTATCCTCTAACGGGACATTTTTACTTGTTATTTTTAAATCTGCATGTGATGAACCCTCATCAAAGCCGATCACAACATTGCGGTCAATTATTTGTTCATTTTTATCAATTAATATCTCTGATTTAATTCCTGACAAATACTTTGTATCTTTTAAATCCG
This sequence comes from Metabacillus malikii, assembly GCF_030813355.1. Lineage (GTDB taxonomy): Bacteria > Bacillota > Bacilli > Bacillales > Bacillaceae > Metabacillus > Metabacillus malikii. The sequence continues at coordinate 57,139 of NZ_JAUSUD010000002.1, read as the reverse complement.
CTTTTAAATCTTTTAATTCCGCGATAAACTCTTTTTTCATATCGTTTGCATCAAAATCTTCTAAACTAGCATCTTCTAAAGTTGCTGCAGCTTCAACAACTTTACCTACTCGATCAACGAGCATTTTGTGCAACTTCGAATCTTCAATCACATAATCAATGAAATCAATAACAAATTGATTTGCTTCTGATTTAGACATTTCAAATGTTACTTTGTCTAATTTAAGGTTTTGGCCATCGTGTTCATATTTAACACCTTTTTGAAGTGTAAATTGTTCATCTTTTAAATGATCTAATAAAAAGTCTGTATAACGCTTCTGTAAATGTTCTTTTTCCTTATCTGTTAATTCAAGGTCTTTTAATTGTAGATCTGAAAACTCTAAAGTGTCTGGCCCATCATAACTAGGGTCCATCATTCGCATGACTTCACCGAACTCGTTTAGATTTACATATAAGAACTTCTCATATAAAACAGGTACCTTAACGCCCAGCTGTTCCTTGGACTGAAATAACTCAACATTAACAGCCTCTTCGTTAGCAAGGTCGACACCTAAAGAATAGAAGCCTTCATTCGTTAATGGGTTCATTTCTGTCTTTGCTTTAAGTGATGCTTCACTTAAAATATCCTTTACCATTTGAACATCTGGGTCTGATTCTAAAGATTCAATCTCAAAATCAGCGCTAATTGTTGTTTCAGAGCTTGATGGTTTTTCAAGTGCCTTTTCTTGAAATTCTAGTTTGTCACCGTATTTGCTATCAAGATTCTCAACCATTTGATTGTAAGAGTTTAATTCTGATAACAAATACAGCTCTTTTGGTGATTTATGTAGGAGCATGCCTGCAGCTGTTCCTACTCCGGCTATTACGACAATCCCTGCTACAATAAGTGATTTTTTAAGTGTAGATAGTGGTTTTCTCGTCTTTACAACTGTGTTGTTACCCGTTTCAATATTCGCTGCTGTTTGTTGTTGGGCAATGTTTATTTCTGGCTCATTGTTAATCGTTTCTTGAGTTGTGTTAACTTCCACGTTAAACTTTGTACCACAAGATGCACAAAATTTTGAATTCTCTTCATGCTGTGCACCACAGTTTGAACAATACATCATTTTTTATTCCCCTACTCCCATTAATTTTTCTATTGCTTTTATAGGAAGTTTGTTAGCAGGTAAATCCTGAAGGCTGGAACTTTCCACCTCGGCCTTTGTGAGGACAATACCTACAACAAACTATACCATCATGATGTAAATACCTCATGATTTACGAAAACAGCGTTTTTAATTAAGGCTCATTTCTAAAAGATTGTGGCTTTTTACACTAACCTTTTTAAGGGTTTGTTGGAGCGGAAGTGCGAGACTCCTGCGGGATGCGTGGGAGAGGTGAGACCCCGCAGGCGTTTACGCTGAGGAGGCTCACCACCCACCCCGCGGAAAGCGAGCACTGTAGCGGAAATAAACCCTAAACGACAACTCAGTTAAAAGCAACAATGTTTACGAAAACAGCCTTAATTAATTACCAACCGTCTTTTTTGCCTTTTCAATATCAGATTCTGTTTCAGTAATTGAAGACAGTTTATACATTAAGATTCTTGTTACTGCTTCATCAATACGTTCTTCAGATAATTTCCTGTTCGCAACAGCTTCCTTAATTCCGGCAATAACTTCTTTTTGACTTTCTAATGTATGGCAAACTAATAACAAATCTGCTCCAGCTGCAACGGCACTTGAGCCTAAATCTTTATAAGTAAAATATTTATTGACTGCACCCATTTCCAGGTCATCTGTGACAACAATTCCCTTGTACCCTAGCTTTTCCCTTAACAAATCACCTATTATTATCGGCGATATACTTGCTGGATTATCCTTGTCGTAGGCAGGATATTTAATATGTGTCACCATTGTGAAAAACGTTTGATTATCGACTTCATCGATCATTTTTTTAAATGGGTAAATATCATTATTCTCAAGATCAAGTTGGTCCGCTTCGACTGATGAAGTTTCATGATGTGGATCAATATCACTTCTACCATTCCCTGGGAAATGCTTCAATGTTCCTGTTATACCTGCATCAGTAAAGCCAGCAATCACCTTTTCACCTAGCATACCAGCTTTATTAGGGTCCAAACCAAATGAACGACTATCAGTATCTGACAAATCAAGAACAGGAGCAAAGTTTACATGTATTCCCATCGCCTTTAACTCTTGACCGTTTTTAACTGCTGTTTCGTATACTGTATTTGCATCTCCCTTTTTTCCAAGCTCCTGCTGAGAAGGTATTGGTGAGACCTGTTCCTTCATCCGCACAATTTGACCACCCTCTTGGTCAATGCTGATGAGTAAAGGAATTTGTTTATCAGTTTCTAAAGCTAATTTCTGAAGTTGATTGCTCAATTCTGTTACTTGTGCAGGTGTTTCCATGTTACGGTCATAATAAATAATTCCACCAACATTATAGTCTGTAATCATTTCCTTAGCATGGCTGTCAATTTGCTTACTGTTAAAACCGATTACCATGAGTTGACCTATTTTTTCATCTAATGTCATTGTAGACAACAGATCTTTAACCTTATTTTCAAGAGAGGTCTCGGTCTGTTCCTGCTCAGTAAATGTCGTCTCAGCCTTTTTTTCTTTTGAAACCTGTTCTTCCTTCGTTTCGATCGCTTTTTCTGAATAAGTATGTGGATTGACTTGTTTTTTGCTATTCGTCATTTCATCATTGCCATTCAAATTAAGAATATAGCTTGCTGCTACAATCAATGCCAACAGTAGAAATAGCAAAGAAATGAATCGCTTCATTCCTTTTGTTTTGTTTGATTTTCTCATTATTCCGTTCTGGAAGCTAATTTTTCTAATTGGGCTTTTTCAAGTTTCCAACCATCACTTTCCTTCACTAGATTCCAGGTTCCACCCCATTCTTGGACTAATGTTTTCCCATCAGGTTGCTCATCATATGAAGTCATTTCTACATTTGCTTTAGCAGTTGTTCCTTCAATGTTCGATATTTCTAACTTTGTCACTTCATCTTTAATATTTTGTTGCAAGCCTTTCGTCCATCCTTCAAATGTTACCTTTGATTGATATGAGCTAGAGAACTTGTCATATGCTGATGCAAAATCATCATTTGAGATACTCTCGTAGTGCTGAAGTATTGTCGCATGGATATTTGCAGCATCATTAGTTGCGTCAATCGAATCATAATCATAATCCTCAATCAATGCAGTATCATCATATTCTATATAAAGTTCAGCATCTGTTGTATTTTTTTTAAGGGTAACAACTTTACTCTTTTTGACTTCTTCACCGAATTTCTTTTGCACAAAAAGTTTAACTGAACCATCTAATGGTACAGGTCCTAGCTCATCAATATCACCAATTTCAGATTCAGTACTCTTATTATTTACATATAGAATTGCATCATCATGATTAGAATATACATACACGTAAAAATCGGACCAATCAAAGCGGATAGAATCTGTTTCGTCTTCAAAATCCTCAGTTTCTATCTTGATTTCATCTTCTACCTTCCCGTATTCCCCATCGATAACTGCTTTTATCTTATACTCCCCAGGTAATAATGGCCCTATTGTCTTGTCATCATCAATCGTTGCTTTCTTTTCATCATTCACATATATTTCAGTTTTTTCATGTGACGTCGCAACCTCAAGATAGTAAGTTTCCATTTTCACAGAATAATGATCAAACAATAACCACTTTTTCCCGTTTTTTTTCAATGAGGCATATGAATTTGAGTCTTCAGAAATTGAGCCTGCGCTTCCTTCCTCTAAAGACTCTGCATCAGCTAATAATCCATCGGTAATAGCTGAGAGCATTTGTGGATGTTCATGTAAGTAGGATAAAAATGCTTTAACCTCTTTGTCCGTGATTTTTTCATACTGGCCACCATTAATATACCCCTTAACCTTTCCGGAATCCTTGCTATCTATCGCATGAATAAAACCTTCGGCAACTGACGTAGGTGATGTCATGTCTTTGACAAAATAATATCCTCCAGCTAGAAGTGCGATAACGATGACACTGATAATTGTTAATACTTTAGATTTTTTACTTTTAAATAAAGGTTGTTTAGGAGGAATTGGTGTCTGTGCATGATTCACTTCTTGACTTCTTGTTTGCTTTACTGGTGTTTCCTCTTTTGGCTTTTGTACTTGCTGACTCGTCAATTTTACTGGTTCACCGCATTCAGCACAAAATTGATGCCCTTCTATCAATTTTGAACCACAATTCCGACAAAATTCCATAGAGAATCCCCCCTCTATAAGTTTACTTATTTTTTTATTTTTAAAAGGAACAAGGCAATGACCGAAACAAATAACTGGTCTTGAACAAAAGCAAGCGCCAAATGAATCTGACGCTTGCCCTCGTTATGAAAATACTTCATTTCTTAAAAGTTAATTAAAAAAGTTTAAGAAACTAGAATCAAATCCAATATATTTGTATAAATCACCTAAAACACTATCAATTGTCACTTTGAAAATAATAACGATTGATAAGTAAGTTAACAATGTTCCATATACAGCATCTAATCCAAATGTAACATCTTTTTTGAAGCTAAAAATTGTAAATGGAATAACAAAAAGCATTCCTGCTAAGCCAGCCCATAATAAATACGTATACAATTCAACTTGTATTAATGAAAGTATAAAGCCAATGAGAATAAAAGCTGTTGGAACAATAAGGAATGTCCCGAATCTAGCAAATACATCTTTAATGGTTACTTGTACTCTACCAAGCTTAATGACTGCGAAAGTGACAAGCGCAATGAGTCCTAAAATGATTATACTAAAGAATATCGGTTTTAAGACAACTGAAAATGATAGTTCATTACCGAATTCGCCAAACATATCTGAAAGAGCTGCTTTAATACCGAAGTATAAAGTTAACGGTACACATAGTGCATAAATTATCATTGTAATTAGGCCATTTATAAACTGCTCTTCACGAACACTTTGTGCAGCCGTTGTAGGATTTTTTATCCCTTGAATAAAATATGAGAAATATAATTTCGACATTGCTTTAGCTGTCTCAACATGCTTATTTGGTTCAGCTGGTTGAACTGGCTGTACAGGTTGTGTTGGCTGTTCTGGTTGTACAGGCTGTGTATGTACATGAGCAGCTTGGTTTTCAATTGTTGCCGATTGCTGTTGTTCAACCGTTGCTGAGTCACCAGCTAACTTCGTCCCACATTTTACACAAAACTTTCCACCCTCATTAAGGTGTCCACAATTACTACAATTCACATTTCTTCCTCCTAATCTATTTTTGTGAGAAAATCATTCTATTATCCTCTACTTTTACAAATTGTGTTAAATTTCGAGGAAACTAGACATGTTTCTTTAATCCGTCTTTTATTATACACATAATTTAGTTAGAGTGTAGGGTTAATCTTGACTTTCTTATTTTTCATGATGAATTTTTGCTTAGGACTCCTATTTTTTATATATTTTATAAACGATAAAGCTTCATCCCCCTTAAAAAGCTCTAGTGTAATATGTATGTTAATTATGGCAATTTAATAAAGATTCTTTTATTTTAAATTGTTGATTTTGAGACTGATATTTATAAGTACCTTTTATATATTGGTTCATGGCGAAGTTAAAGCTAATTTATTATGTAATCTAATTAAAACCCGTTTTAAGCGCGAAATCGAAAATAATAAATTATCATATGAAAGGTTTAGTAACTTACAAACTAGCGAAAGATATTCCTGAGCAATGAAACACATCATTTCACCGCAGAAAAATACCAACTCTAGGTTAAGTAGTCAACCCTTTATAAGCAAACAGCTCCAACAAACCTTAAAAAGGTTAGTGCAGCCACAATCTTAAAGAAAAGTGCCATATAACAAAATAAAAGTGTCTACCTCTTCCAAAACACAATATACTTGTGTTTGTTAGAAGGGCTAGACACTTTTTGTTAGCCGATAAATTAATCTGTTAAAGTTAATGCTGTCCGTGTAATTGTTAAATCTGTTTTTAGTTGCTCTTTTATATCACTCGGATGATAAATTCCTTTGTTAATCATATAGCTTGTTAACTTTTCATGCGTATCAACCGCGTTTTTGAGCTGTTCTCTTAAAGTATCCTTTATTTTCGGTGATGATGCTTCTGTAAGTGCAAATGCTATATTTCTAATTTCAGCTTTTGTGGAAATTAGAAAATCAGTTGCAATCACTTGGTCCGTCATTCCACCCATTCCAACGATTTTTTTTATGAAATCATTCATCTAGATCACCTACCAACTCCTGTAATTGGTTAATGAAATTTCTGCCGCGTTCAACGTCTGCAGTAAGCAAATCCTTTAATTCAACGTCTTGTACAAAGCCTCTCATCGTAAAGGACTTCGTCAAACCAAGGTTTTTAAAGGTTAGAAGTTCATGTACCTCAAGTGTTTCATGTAAACCGAATGGTTGTGTCATATTATCTGCTCCTCCAATGATTCTTAGTAATAGAATAACAAAACAATATCATCTTATTCGATAAAAGAATTGGATAATATTGGAGTGTGAATTATTATACTTTTTTGCATTTATCGGGCATCTTAACAAGTAAAAAAGGAGTGACAATTTATGAGTGAAGATGCACTTGCCTATCATGAAACGATGGATACCCATGAGATGTTAAATTTTAAGACAATTTGTTTAATACGTTCTAAATTAATGATTGGCATTTGTTTTGATAATGACTTGAAAAAGCTTATGCAAAAGGATGTTGAACAATCAGTTGCAGCTATCCAAGAATTAAAAGGTCTATACGAAAAGGCACGAACAAATTATTAGAGGTGATCATTGATGAATGAGGACTATTTAGACCCAAAATATGCAGAAGGTATGCCGAAAATGGCTGATTCGGCTTTTGCGTTAGATTTCTTATTGTCAGTCAAGACTGGAATCCGCTACTACGCTGTTGCCCTAACTGAAACAGCAAGTTCTGAATTGAGACAAGCTTTGTATCGGCAAATGGAAAAAGCTATTGATTTGCATCAGGAAATTTCAGAATTAATGATTGAAAAAGGGTGGCTCTATCCAAACGATCTTGAAAAGCAAATTGAATTAGATATTAAGTCTGCAGATATGGCCTTAACAATAGCAAGTATGGAGCTCTTCCCAACTGATACAGATAGACAAGGAACATTTGCAACCCCGAATAAATAGAGGAATTTTTAGGAGGCGAATAGGATGAAGGCAGTTACATATCAAGGCATAAAGGATGTTGCTGTTAAAGAGGTTGAAGACCCGAGGATTCAAAAAGCTGATGATATAGTCATTAAAGTCACTAGCTCCGCAATATGTGGTTCTGACCTGCATTTAATTCACGGAATGATACCGAACACACCCGAAAACTATATTATCGGACATGAACCAATCGGAATTGTCGAAGAGACTGGTCCTGATGTAACAAAAGTTAAAAAAGGGGACCGTGTAATCATTCCTTTTAATATTAGCTGTGGACACTGCTGGTATTGTAATCATGACTTAACAAGCCAATGTGATAATTCAAATAAAAATGCTGAAATGGGTTCCTACTTTGGATATTCCGAAAATGCTGGTGGTTACGCAGGAGGGCAAGCTGAGTATTTACGTGTACCTTATGGAAACTTCACTCCGTTTAAAATCCCCGAGAACAGTGAAGTTAGTGATGAAAACTTAGTTCTCTTATCTGATGCAGCTTCAACTGCCTATTGGTCTGTGGAGAATGCCGGAGTTAAAAAGGGTGATACCGTTATTATCCTAGGATGTGGCCCAGTTGGTTTATTAGCACAAAAAATTTCCTGGTTATTTGGAGCTGAACGAGTAATTGCAGTTGACTATATCGATTATCGATTACAACATGCAAAACGGACGAATAACGTTGAAATTGTAAATTTTGAGACTGAGAAAAACACAGGTGAATACTTGAAAGAAATCACAAACGGTGGAGCAGATGTTGTCATCGATTGTGTTGGAATGGATGGAAAAATGTCACCAATGGAGTTTCTTGCAACAGGCTTAAAACTTCATGGCGGTGCAATGGGTGCAATTGTTACGGCAAGCCAGGCTGTGAAAAAATGTGGAACAATTCAACTTACCGGTGTATACGGCATGAGATATAACGCTTTCCCATTAGGGGATATTTTTCAACGGAACGTGCAAATGAAAATGGGCCAAGCACATGTAATCCCATTAATACCAAAACTATATCAATTGGTAACAGATAAAAAGCTGGACTTTAGCGATATCGTCACACACCAAATTCCACTTTCCCAAGCGAAACACGGTTATGAAGTGTTTGACACAAAAACGGATAATTGTATAAAAGTAATCCTCAAGCCTCATCAATAATACTTAATAGGGTGTCTTTAAACAAAAGGACAAACTCCTGATAAAGTTTTTTCTGTAGGGAGTCAAAACGTTTAAAGACACCCTTTTTATTCATTTCAATCATTGTGATGCACATCACAAAATTATGCTTTAGAACTTAGTACACTACATACATGCATAGTTTACTAGAAAGGAATGACGGGTGATGACTACTAATAAAAAAAACGTAATCGAGTTGGACGTAAGACCTATTTTAAAAGAAAAAGGTGACCCTTTTGAAAAAATCATGACGACTGTTAAACTGTTAAAAAAATCAGAAACCTTTCTGTTACATGCACCCTTTAAGCCGACACCTTTACTAACAATTATGAAGAAAAAAGGCTTTACCATTGAAATAAATCAGCTTGAAAAGAAACATTGGACCGTATTATTTAGAAAGGAAGAATAAGATGACCAATCCTTATATAGTAGATAATCGTGGCCTAGAACCACCGCAGCCTATGATCCGAACCTTAAAAAAGCTTGAAGCACTCGCAAGTGATGAATACCTCATCATAATAAACGACAGACCACCGATGTTTCTTTATCCAGAATTAGAGGAATTAGGCTTTACACATGAAACAACCCCACACCCAGACGGAGGTTATCAAATCATGATTACAAAGGCTAAACTCTAATCGTGAAAGGAGTTTCCAATATGATCCCTGCGCAAAATACATTTAATAGTAAAGATATTCGACTACCTCTTTTATTTATTTTTTCAGGTCTTATTTTGTTCATTGTTGCACAATCTTTATTACTTAATGGAACAAATTCATTAACTATTGATGTAGCACGTATACCAACTATTTGGGCTGCAGTCCATATTCTAATACTCGGTTTTGCTGTCATGATTACAATGGGAGCGATGTATCAATTAGTGCCTGTCGCCATGCAAGTGAATATTTTTAGTATACGCTTAGGCTATAGCCAATATGTCCTCTACGTAGTTGGAGTGTTAGGTATCAGTTGGGGTTTTATCGACTTTTCCCCTAGCAGACTTGTTATTTTTTCTCTTATTACATTAATCGCTATCATATTATTCGAAATAAATATGTGGATAAGTATACGAGGTGCAAAGAAAACTGAAATTGGGTTCGCTATTAAACTATCATTAATTTACTTCTTCCTAACTATTCTATTCGGCATTTGGTTAGCATTAGATTTCCTTATCCCACATTTAGATGAATGGCATGACCGGTTCCTTTATATACACATTATCTTTGGTACAGTTGGCTGGTTTACACTTATTATCATTGGCTTTTCTTATAAATTAATCCCAATGTTTACATTGTCACATGGTTATGAGAGTAAGTTACCACAATATACGATTCATTTTATAAATCTTGGTATTTTATTAATTGTTGGACAACAAGTTACTAGATACGACACTTTTGCTTGGTTAGGCTATTCACTTATTTTAGCTGGTTTACTTTGTTTCATGCTGCAAATCCGAATTATTCTAAGCAAACGCTTAAAGAAAAACCTTGATCTAGGTGTTAAAGTTGCTCTTTGTGCTTGGCCAATAAGTATAGTCTCAATTATCACTGTTATACTCACCAGCGTTAGTATAAATCAAACGGTTCACATCACAGCAGTCGTTTATGTTGTGTTAACGGGATGGATCTCCCTAAGTATATTAGGCTATCTTTTCAAAATCCTCCCGTTTCTATGGTGGACTTATCGTTATAGTGAAAAAATCGGCAAGGCTAAAGTTCTTTCTCTAAAAGAAATGACAAACGAAAAAAATGGCAAATGTATTTTCATCATGATTTTCCTTTGTATGTTAGCCAATATTATAGCAATGGTACTCAATATGCCGATGATGTTTCGTATCTCACAAATAATTCTCGTTTTAACAAGCATTGCTTATTTCTTTGAAATGATAAAAGTTTTATCTAAATAATATGAATGGAGCTTCTTATTATGGAAAAACAAGATGTTTTTGAACTTCTTAAAACAGTTGATGACCCTGAGCTAGGCGTAAATATTGTAGACCTTGGTCTCGTGTATAACGTAAATATAATCGAAACTGGCATCGTTGACATTACGATGACGTTAACAACTCCTGGCTGTCCATTACATGACAGCATTAAAACTGGAGTAATCAATGCTGTTTCTCTTCATGAAGAAACTCGTGAAGTTCATGTAAATATCGTTTGGGAACCCGAATGGACACCAGATAAGATGTCAAAAGCAGCAAAAGCTTTTTTATGGGGGTGATGCTAGAACGAATAATATTACACATACAGTTACCATCGGAAACTATTAATTGTGAGATAAGTGATGGAACTCCTTGCTAATTTTGTGAAACTTGTCTCATAGTAATCGTTCATAAGGAGGAATAAAAATGATAATTACAACAACTATTGATGTACGCTTATATGAACCAAAGGAAAAACATCCAACCATTATTCGTACATTTGAATCTCTACAAAAAGGTGAAGTAATGGAAATTGTGAATGACCACGACCCATTACCACTTCGCTATCAATTCATGATTGAGTATGTTGATCAATTTGAGTGGCACTATCTTGAAGAAGGCCCTGATGTTTGGCGTGTTTCAATAATTAAAAAATAATAACAAATAAGTAAATAAAGCCCGTTCCCATTTCCCTATAAAGCTGGCTCAAAAAGTAATCTCTCATTCTATTAATCCTTTTTAGAGAATACTTTTTGAGGCGGCTCTGTTTGTTTCAAATAACTCTATCCCAGTATCCCCAAGAGAAATGCATCCATACACCCTTACCCTTTAAGATTATGAATAAGTTAGCCTGATCATATGCGGCAAGACCATATTTTCTCATAAAATGAATGTCCATCAACTGTAGCAGATACTAGAATACTTTCAATTATTATTAATTAGTGTTTATATAAGGAAACCGGCTCCTAATCCTATCTTCTATAAAAGGTTTATATAATGCTGTAAACATATAAATTGTTGTTATTTACTTTGTTACGTATTGGAAGAATGCTGCTACAGTACTTAGCAATAAGGGTGAATGGTGAGCCTCTCTCGCTGCACTACTGGAGAGACATCGGACTAAAAATTATCGGAGGTATACAATGAACTATAAATATTGAACAAAAAAAGATTGAACAAAAGTCATCACTCAACAATTGTTCAATCTATTCTAATCATTAATTCGTTACTTCTAGATGTGCAATTGCACCTTTTTCTGCATGGTTAAACTGGTGTGTGACAATCGGATATGTTCCTGCTTCTTTTACAGTAAATTCTACTACTGCTCCTCCACTTGCCGGGAGCAGAACTGTTTGCATTCCTTCAAGATGATTAGCTGGATTTCCATCTATATACACATCGTCAAAAATCGTACCAACTACATGAAGGGAGCTTGTCTCATTTGGTCCCACATTGTTCAAATATAGTCTAACCTTCTCGCCGACTTTAGCTTGTAATGGCATTTCCTTTAAGCTAAATGCATTGCCATTTGTGTTTAATTCATCTGTTTTTAATGCTTTTGTTGAAAACACAACATGTGTTGGTTCTTCATTTTTCATGCTTTCAAGATTATTATAGTCATACCATTCATTTTGGATAAGAACATATTCTCTCGCAATTTCTTTGTCTGTTTCATACCCACCCTTTGGCGTAACAATCATCACACCATGCATTCCATTTGCAATATGCTGGAGGACAGGTTCAGTTCCACAATGATACATAAATACCCCTGGCTTACTTGCTTCATATGTGAAAGTTCCTGATTCATTAGGCATAACATCTATGAACTTTTCCGAAGGTGCAGCATGAACAGCGTGAAAATCCATACTATGCGGTACTGCCGGGTCCATATTTTTTAATGAAAAATGAATGAAATCCCCTTCCTTTACAACGATAACTGGACCAGGTGCTTCACCATTAAATGTCCATGCTTTATAAAAGACACCCTTGTCAATTTCAATATCGGTAATTTGTGCAGTCATATTAATCTGGACTTCATTTTCATTCAACCGATTTATTTCAAGTGGTATCGGACTTTGATTTACACCCTCATGTGGTTTAAAAACTGTCTCTTCTGTGCTTATGTTAGTAGGAGGTGGCTCATTTGTTGCACAGCCAGCCAGCATTGTTAAGCCAATAACATTTGATATAATTAATTTTTTATAGTTTATTTCCATCTATTCGTTCTCCCTTATTATTAGTCCGCAACTCAAGTATAAAAGGAAGAACATTTCATCTTTGTGAAGTTAGTCACATATTTATTCGATTTGTTGAATTAATTATTGGAAATTCTGCAATTTCTCCAAATCATATATAAAAATTCCATTACGATCTGTTAAGATAAGCTTATTCTTCTTCATTTGATTTAATATTCTGTTGATTGATTCACGTGAGGTTCCGACCATATTAGCAAAATCCTGATTAGTAATTGGAATTTGAAGTGATATACCTTCTTTATTTTTTATTCCTTGCTCTTTTGCAAGTTTAATTAATACTTCGACAAGTCTGTGTGTCACGTCCTTAGAGATAAAATCTTGGACACGCTGCTGCAAATCTAAGATTTTCTTTCCCATGATTTTCATCACTTTAATCGCAATCTGTGGCTGCTGCATGACGAGTTCTTCAAAATCATTGATTAACACAACGAGCAGCTCCACATCTTGAACTACCTCAACAGTTGCCGGATATGGTGATGCATCAAAGAAGCCGACATGTGGAAACATATCGCCATCATGCAAAAGCGAGATGACCTGTTCATTCCCATCTTCATCAATTTTATATGCCTTTAGTATCCCAGATTGAATAAAGAAAACAGCCTCACGTTCCTCACCTTCCAGAAACACAATTGCTTTTTTCTTATAGCTTCGTTTTATTGCAATATTTTGGACGTAATGGAGCTCATCGTTATCAAGTCCACTAAAAATAGGGATATTCCGTAATGTTTCTATTTTCCTGTCCATTCTGTCACTCCTCGAGTTTATACTGACGGGTTTCAATACCTTTATTATAAAGAAATTTGCACTTGTAAAATTGACGATTCTGAGAACAATTATCAATTCAACAAATTATCGAGAAAAGGATCTGTTTTCTCATACTTTCCCCTCGAGAAAACAGACCCTTTTTAAGTTAAACTATGATTATTATAGCCCATCTTGTCGTTGTTCTACTGCATTCGTTCGTAAATAACTCAAATAGTTTGTTTTATCCTCTAATTCTCTTTCCAAATAACTAATGTAAGATAATAAAAGACTAACATCCTTTACAATCTCACCGTCTAGCTTCAGCTTCATACATCTTTCTTTAATCTTTTTTACTTCTTGCTTTACAATCCATCGCTCACCTTTTCCTTCTTGTTCAATCGTTTTAAATTCTTTCACATCGCTTGAAGCAATCAATTCAATGCCCATAAACCTTTTCACAGGAGTTCCCTTTGTGTCGGGTAACACATAGACAAATTTTTCATTCTCGATTTCTTGCAATGCTTTTGGATTGATATGTATCGCTTTAGGTAACACATCCTGTTCGACGATAAAATTTTTTAGCTTGTCAACTACCTTCATCTCATTTCCTCCTTATTCATATTTTGCTGCTATTCTTCATACAACCTATTCCATTCTCACTAAAAAAATCACTTGTTCCCGAAAACTTAGTAGACGGATATGATAAAAGCTACTCTATAAGGGAATACTACGGCTTAATAAAACATGTTGGGAGGTAAGATTTTGAGCACACAGCAAAATACACTATCGATTTTCGCTCTTGGTGGTGTGAATGAAGTTGGGAAAAACATGTATGTTTTGCAATATGAAGACGAAATTATCGTCATTGACTGCGGTTCAAAGTTTCCTGATGAAAGCTTGTTAGGAATCGATTTAATCATCCCTGACCTTGCGTATTTAGAAGAAAATAAAGAGAAAATTCGGGCGTTACTAGTAACTCATGGACACGAGGACCATATCGGTGCAATTCCGTATTTCTTAAAAAAGTTAAAAGTACCTGTTTATGCGACTCGGTTTACACTAGGTTTAATCGAATTAAAATTAACGGAACATCGACTTTTAGGTGATTCTGAGCTCATCGAAATACACTCAGAGTCTGAATTAACGTTTCAGAACATAAAGGTTAGCTTTTTTAAAACGAATCATAGCATTCCTGATTGTTTAGGGATTGTTTTCGATACACCTGAAGGTAATGTCGTACATACAGGAGATTTTAAATTTGATTTAACACCTGTTAATCAACAATACGCCGACATTCATAAAATGGCCGAAATCGGGAAAAACGGTGTGCTAGCCTTATTATCAGAAAGTACAAATGCAGAACGACCAGGCTCTACACCTTCTGAAAGAATTGTCGGTGACCATGTAGAAGAAGCGTTCATGAAAGCAAAACGGAAAGTCATAATCTCAACATTTGCATCAAACATTAACCGTGTCCAACAAGTCGTAGATGCAACAATAAAAACAAATCGAAAACTAGCATTGCTTGGAAGAAGTATGATAAACGTAGTTGATGTGGCGATAAAACGTGGTTATTTACAAATTCCTGAGGGGATGTTAATTGATGCTGAGGAAATAAACACGTTTGCACCAGAACATGTTGCGATACTATGTACTGGCAGTCAAGGTGAACCAATGGCCGCACTTGCACGCTTATCTACTAATAGTTATCGTAATGTCGAAATTTTACCAGAGGATACTGTAATTTTTGCAGCATCACCAATTCCAGGCAATGAACGTAATGTGTCACGGATTATTGATAATCTGTATACGCTCGGAGCTAATGTAATATACGGTTCCGGCAGTTCTACGAAAATGCATGTATCAGGACATGGCTACCAGGAAGATTTGAAATTAATGCTCACCTTTATGAGGCCAACTTATTTTATTCCAATTCATGGGGAATATCGAATGCTTTATCAGCATCAAAAGCTAGCCGAACAAGTCGGAGTAGACAAAAATAATATTTTCATTATTAAAAATGGAGATGTAGTCGACATTAAAAATAAGACTGCAGCAAAAACTCGAAGGCTCCCTGCAGGCGATACGTATGTCGATGGTGTTGGTGTCGGCGATATTGGTGAAATCGTCCTTCGTGACCGAAAACAGCTTTCAGAGGATGGAATGATTATCATCGTCATTACACTTAGCAAAGCCGAAAGAAAAATTATATCTGGACCAGATACAATTACAAGAGGATTTGTGTTCGTTCGAGACTCTGAGCAGCTTCTTAGAGACGTAAATCGCCTTGTGAAAAAAACTGTAATCGAACTGCAAGAGGATAACATTTACAAATGGGACATTATGAAGAAAAATATAAAGAAAACAATCGGTCAATTTTTATTTACACATACGAAACGCAAACCGATGATTCTTCCGATTATTATTGAAATTTAAATAAATAAACAAAGAGTTTGCAAACATTGCTTACTCTTTGTTTATTTTATTTAATGAAGGGCTTCACTACAGCAAATTAGCAAAAATTCAATCCATGAATAAAATAGAAGAAGGACTGCCTAATAATCAGCCCGTTTATGAATGATTCATAGAATGGACGTTTTAATTATTGGGCAGTCCCATTTCTTCAAAAAGAATACGAGAATACTCTATATTCCTTCTAGGTTCACCTACTTGCAAACCTGAATTGGTTTATGTTGGTTTATATTTTTTGAACGTTAGCAGCTTGTGGACCTCTGTTACCTTGTTCAATATCAAATGTAACTTCTTGGCCTTCATCTAAGCTTTTGTAACCTTCTCCTTGAATGGAAGAAAAGTGTACGAATACATCTTCTCCACCTTCAACTTCGATAAATCCAAAACCTTTTTCTGCATTAAACCATTTTACTCTTCCTTGTGCCATTTACAATTTCCTCCTAAATCATTCAAACGATGTTTGATGATAATTTCGATTATTATTATGTCCCTACGTAAAATTATTAAACATAAAATGCAAAAAAAAATTTTTTATTCGGTATAACTGCTTTTTTCAATTTGGTGCGATTTTCACAAAATATCATATATATGTTAAAATTTTGATAGGTTCAACAATCATAATTCGAAAAAAAACTAAACGTATGGAGAAGATGATGAATAAATACAAAATCTTATTTTTAGACATTGATGGCACTGTATTAAGGCCGGATGACACGATTGAGAAGTCGACTAAACAAGCCATTGCAGAAGTGAAAAATAAAGGGATAGAGGTTTTTCTTGCAACAGGCAGACCTTTACATGAAATTTCACATATTGCCGAAGAACTAAACATTGATTCGTATATCGGCTACAACGGAGCATATGCCATCTATAAAGGGAAGGACATCTTTAAATCTCCGATGAATGAACAAACAGTTAATACCTATATTGACATCGCAAAAAACAACGGTCATGAGCTTGTATTGTATACACATGAAAAAAATTACTTTTCTAATTTAGAAAGCCCAATCGTCCAGGAATTTCTCCAAGCCTTTCACTTACAATACAATGAACAATTTACACCTGAGGTAACCCCACATATTTTAGGTATTACCCTCATTCAGTTAAGTAAGCATGACCCTAAGCTTTATGAAAAAGCAGATCGGACAATACATTTATCACAAGTAAATGTAGATGGTTTACGTCATTGCTACGATGTGATTCAAGATCGTGTGAACAAAGGTGTTGCGGTTCAAAGTATATTAGACCATTTACACATCCCTGTTAAAGCCGCGATTGCGTTTGGTGATGGGATGAATGATAAAGAAATGCTTAGCCTTGTTGGTGAGGGCTTTGCGATGGGCAATGGGCATCCGGAGTTATTCCAATATGCCAAGCATAAAACAACGAAAGTAACCGAATCAGGTATCTATAATGGACTAAAAACATTAGGTCTTGTTGAGTAATAAGTGAAGAATGAATGAAGCTGTCGTAAAACGAGTTATTTATTGCTCCTCGTTTTACGACAGCTTTTTCATTTCGCAAAGCATAGTGGAAAATTCAAATCTTATTAGTAGGAAAAAAACTTATTAAAAGGGAACCTTTTTCTTTATGATTCGTATGAATAAATGAAAAATTGATTATAAAGGTTAATGGTATTTACACATGACCTCATGTAAAATAATAGGAGAATCAAGAAATGATTGGGAAGAGGTGAGATTACGTTGACAGGATTAGTAGCAGTGGTCATGATTTTTTCAATCCCAATTATCGCTATCATCACAAGTCATTTTGAAAGCCAATCAAAAAGAAAGCATAAAATGATAAAAGATGAACTTGAGCTTGAAAAACTAAAACATGAGAACTTTAAAATAGAAACTGAAAAATTACGACTAGAGCTAGAACAGATGAAAATTGAGGACTCGAGTAATAAAACAAATGTCCTTTAAGCAGCGAACAAATGAATGACAGAACATGATATTAAAAAACATCCTTCTAATATCGGAAATTTACGCTATAGTATAAGTATGCACATAACTTTCTTTATGGAGGACTGTCATGAAATTTGCAATCTTTCTCGTAATCCTTATAGGTATTTTAGCACTAGTTGGTACTATTTTACTAGGTGGCAAGGGTGACCATAATTATGATGAACAAACGAAAGGAAATATTTCACGTCTATCATGGATTTATATTATCCTTGCGATTCTAACAATTATTGCTTTTGCCATTTACTTATTTTAGCGGACTTTACTCAACATTTGTTGAGTAAAACCATTTTTGAAAACGCATTCACAAATCGTTCACATTTATTTATAAAAACGCTTACAAAAGCTAGTTCATATATACTATAATAAAGGTAATGAAAATATTCACAACTAAGGGGAGACTTGCGAGATGAAACATTTTGTCTTTTTAATCGATACAGGAAATGAGACAATTGAACATAAAATAAATGCGAGTGGAATGACTGATGCATTAAATAGAATTAAGGATATTCAAAAGAACTTAAAAAAGGAAAAGCATCCACAGTTAAAAATCAAATTTAAAGGCGTTATTTATGAAAACGCTTAATCTATCTAAACATTAGCGCTTATCATAGTTAATATGATGAACCTTTTGCAAAGCCAACCTCAATATAGGTCGGCTCTTTATTTTATATTCGTAAAAATACTTGGATTTCTATTTCAATAAGTAATTAAAACAAGCCGAACTGAGGGCAGATTCGGCTTGTTTCCTATTCATTTGTTGCTTTTTTATTATCAACTATTTTACTCATTTTCTGATAGTAACCGGTAAAAGCGATAATCGAGATAATTGATACTGTAAAAAAAGGCAAGAGAAATGTAAACGTTGATAAACTTACATATAAGATTACTCCCACTCCAACAATCGTTAATATATTTGTGAACGGATAAACTAACGAAATGAAAAAAGAGTTTTTCACACTTTGCCAAAATGGCAAAACAGTATGAACAGTATTTGAAATAAATGAAAACGTAAATAATATGAGAAACAAACCAGCAGCTAAGAAGACAGAGCTAATCATGATATTTATTTGTGAGAAATAATAGAAGTCGACTGCCCAGATAATCCAAAATAATGTAAACAATAGTCCTCCTACCAAGCTCCGAACGTAGTTTTCCTTATAAAAACCCCAAAAGGATTTAAATAGTGGAACATCGGGATCGCCCATCACCCATTTTCTAACAACCGCAAACGCAGCTGTTGTTGCTGGAAATAATAAAAAAGGTGCTAAAGCAGCAATAGTCATTAAAATCATTATCATAACAGATGAATCATCTGCGAGTAATAATGTTAAAAGTAAGTAGCTAATAGGCAGATTAAATGCAATCCAGAGTACATTAATTACCGAAAGCCTCATAATCCACTCAAAAATTCTATTTAATCCACTCATCATATTTCCCATTCTTAAAAACCCGCCTTTAATATCAATTAATATCTTTTGAGACTATTATATCATATAGCGCCTCCAGTAAGCGTTTTTTTCAGGGCGTGTCGTTGTCATATCATTAGTATTTTTTGGCTAACTTCCTGTTTATTCATGTCGATACTTCTTTACTTGAGAGAAAGTAAAGCTACTAGACGTGCCTAAGTCTAGTCATTGAACTTTTATACAGACTTGACTATGGTTTTAAATGGATTAAATCTGTTGCTGCTTAATTTGGTTAATCGTAGCAATAATCCCATCTTTATAAGGAGTTTTCGGTAACCTCCCAATTTCAGCCTCATATTTCTCACCTGATAATATGACGGGTTCCTCATTCAAATAAAACATCTCTACCACTTCACGCATATTTTTACTAAATAAACCTAGAAATTGAATCATACCTTTTGTTACAATCGATACCTTTTTCTCATAGTTTAACTCTTCACGAAGTATTTTAATAATCTCTTCACCCGTAATAACATCGTACGCCGGTATATTCCAATTTTGATGATAAGCTTTTTCAGTTAATGCTAAATTTACTAGAGCCTTGGCACCATCAGGAGTATAGATAAATTCTCTTGCAATCGTTGGGTCACCAATGAAGCGTGTTTTTTTATTTTTAGCTACTGGATTGAGCGTAAAGTGCAGCAATGTGTTTGACGCATGAGGACCGTAAAAATCAGGAAAATGTGCAATAAGTGTGGGTACAGTCGATTGTTTGATTAATTGTTCATTTTCCAATCTTAGTTTTCCTTTTACAGTATGCGGATATTTTGGCGAGTCTTCACGAACAAGTTCGTTTGGTTTCCGGCCATATGAATAGATGCTATCTGCAAAAATCAGCTTTGTTGACTGTGCTTCTGATACTTTAATAATATTGCTGACTAATTGCCTAAGCTTTACATGCCACTGAGAGTAAGGGATATTTGCAGCATGAAAAATACTATCCACTCCAGTTGCAGCTTTCATTAACGATTCGATAATAAAGATATCTCCACTAACAGTCGTAACAAGTGACATATGACCAAATAATTCATCAAGCTTTTCTTTATTTCTTGCAAAGGCAATCACCTCAATACCTCTGCTTGCTAACTCCATAACTAATGCATACCCCATTCCACCTGAAGCACCTAATACTAACACCTTTTTCATTTGTACATCCCCTTTGTATTTTATTAACCAGTGGTCAATTCAGGTCAAAAAAATCTTTCTCGCAGACTAACATTATTATTTCTCTCTTAGTTCACGCTTTATGTTATTATCATCGACCATTGCTTACAAATATCAGGCTTTCACTTCGCACATATATATTGTCTCTCTCGTTTAAATTAAGACCGAAAAATGTGGTCCGAATCTTCAGTTGAGTTAGACTATATCATCCTTTGTTACCTTTGCTTACAGTATGAAGTCATTTTGAATTGCTCAACTATTAATCTTGAACAAACATACCTTTTAATTCAAAAGACTTAAATTATTTACATGTCCTTAATGAGAAACTCTGCATGGGAAATCGCCAATTCTTTTACTTCTTCATAACTATTTACATGTCTGCAGTAATGTGTAACAAAACCATGTAATGATAAAAAAATGGACCAAATTTCTTTAATTGATAGCTCTTTATCAGTTAACATGTAAATACTTTGTGCAAATTTATCGTAGCTTTTATTTGGGCCATCACTTATTAGCGCTTGGACTTCTTCGTCTTTTATTAGAAACATAATTTCATAATGGCTTTGATGTGTAAGACCAAATTCAATAAATCCGACAAGTATCGAAATTAATTTTGTCCGCTTATCACTATCTTGCGCAAGGATTTTCTGAAGTTTATTATCAAGCATCTTAAAGTGCTCCTCTACAAGTGCATAAAAGAGCTCTGCCTTGTTTTGGAAATGATAATAAATAGCCCCATGACTATAATTCAATTCTTTCGCAATTTGGCGCATTGATACATGCTGATAACCTTTTTGAACAAACAAATCTCTTGCTGCATCCATAATCATTTCTCTCGTTAATTCAACTTTTCCTGCTTTTCTAGCTGCCATCTGACTATCTCCTTATTAACCACTGTTCAATTAAATGATATCAAATTTTACCATATTGTCAACAAAAGTTTTAATTAATCTTGACATTAACTATCGTTGCTTTGTCCTATAGACACCAAAATGTAAACGGTATCATTGAACCATTGTTTGAATTTTCTGTATTTGTTACCCTTGCATTGTCATTAATAATTATATTCAGGAGGTGAATGTTGATTGCTATAAATGGGTTTTTGCTACTGCATTCTCTAAGTTACCCATAACAGAATTAATTAATTAAAGGAGATTTTCTAAAATGAAATTGGTCAAGAATTGTGGATTATACCTTATCGCTTTCCTCTTCTCAATTATACTCGTCCATTCCGAGGCAAGAGCAGCGGAAACTATTAATGCGAGAGATTTTGGTGTGACTCCTGGTGTTCAATCATCTCAAACAGATGCACTTCATGCTGCGATGAAATATTTTTATGATCGAGGTGTTGCAGGAACTGTTTATCTTCCTGCCGGTACTTATTACGTCGACAAAGAGCTACGTTTTCATAAAGGAGTAAATCTTGTTGGGGCAGGAATTGGACAAACTGTTATTAAGAAAATGGAGTCCGGTGTTAATTATATTGTTGGTAACCCGATTTTACCAACAAATTCGATTGACTTAAATGTAACAGTTTCAAACCTTACTTTTGATGGGGACCGCACAAATCGTGCCTCTAAAGGTCTAAGTCAAATAGGCGGGATGTTAATTGATCAAAAGGTTCGGAACCTTACACTTGACAATATAGAAATTCGCGACACAACGAATGGTGCCATTTTAAGAAGATTGCAAGACTCTGCCATCCAAAACAGTGTGTTTGACCGAACAAGCGGACATTCAATTGCAACTGGGGCTGAAGGATACCCAGTTGGTGACTTTACAAATGTTGAAATCACAAACAATCTCATAACTAACTCATTAGGTGGTAGTGGAATTAATCTTTCTCGAGCAACCTATACAACAGTCTCAGATAATCGAATTTTGAATCAAAATCAGCAATCGGATAGCTACGGTGGAATTCGAATCCCGAATGGCGGTGCATATAATACTGTTAAAAATAATACAATCAAAAATTACCCTAGAGGGATTTTTATACTAAGTGGCGCCCATCATAATATTATTACAGGAAATACAGTTATCGATTCCCGGATACATGGAATACTCGTTCAAGCAGATAACAATACGTTCACTAATAATATTATCCAACAAAGTAACCGTTCATTAAACCCTGAGTCAGTTATCCGACTCGCACCTGGAAGTAACAACGTACTAGCAAACAATGAAATTAAGACATACTCAGGTTATAACAATCCAGGGATACGAATTACTGGGGCTTCAACAAATAATCAAGTCGTGTACAATTCGATTACAACTGGTGGTACAATTGTAAGCAATGAGGCTGGAAGTACAAATTCTGTCACGGGAAATATAAGCAATGGCTCAAGCCAGTTTGAGCAAAACGCTGTCTATAGGCTTGTAAACCGCAATAGTGGCAAGCTATTAGAAATAGCAAATGCCAGTTTAACAGATGGTGCGAACGTCCAACAATGGAGCAGCAATGGATGTACTTGTCAAAATTGGTATTTACGAATGAACGGTGACGGTTACTTTAACATTGTGAATCAAAATAGTGGCAAAGCATTAGACGTTTATAATTTCTCGTTAGAAAATGGTGCAAATGTTGTACAATGGGCTGATGTAAACGGAACGAATCAGCAATGGCAAATAACACAAACAGGCCAGGGATATTATAAAATCATCAATCGTAATAGCGGAAAAGCGTTAGAAATTCATGCTAAGTCTAATCAGGATGGCGGCAATGGCAGTCAATGGACATTTAATAATGGCTCAAATCAGCTATGGCAAATTGTAAAAGTAAATTAACTCTTGCTAAATGGCGTGAGTGAAATACTTGTTTAAGAACAAACTTCATGGCTGACTATATTTCTATTAGTCAGCTAAGTTCTATTTGTACAGCGGTAGTAAGGACTCAGGTATCGTCCAACAGTGTATTATATACAAAAAATAGGGAGTTGAATAACATAGCTGCTAAACTTGAAATGGAAAGACAGTTTTACAAATTATACAAAGGCATATTATCACTATCTGATTTCGAAAAATGGCTCTATTCTACAGAAGAAATCGAAAAAGTATATAACAGTGATTTCTACCTTCGTTTGATTGAATTGAATTATCGTGATAAATATGTAAAAAGCTTATTATTAAAAATTCTTGAACCGATGATACCTTTTGCATCTTTTGAACAAGAAAGAATCACCTTATATTTAGAAATGCTACTTTCAAATAAAGGTGATGCTGTCACTATTTTAGAAGAGACTTATAATGATTATTGTAATGGTTATTCATTCTTGCGCTCATTAGCTCTCAATTACATATCTGGTATCGATTCAATTCCAAAATTGTCAGCAAAAGAGCAATTTGCTGAA
This sequence comes from Metabacillus malikii, assembly GCF_030813355.1. Classification (GTDB taxonomy): domain Bacteria; phylum Bacillota; class Bacilli; order Bacillales; family Bacillaceae; genus Metabacillus; species Metabacillus malikii. Next base: position 33,446 of record NZ_JAUSUD010000002.1, on the reverse strand, counting down.
TCAGAATTCCTAACAAAAAGAGCATTACTTAATACTATTCAACCGAAATTAACAAACGAGGCAAAAAGATTACTTGCATTCTTTAAGAAAGGAAAACTAAAAATCATCGCAGAATATGACTATCTAGATACACGTCTTGAAGTTGAACAAATTGAATTGCATGGCATTGAAAAAATGTTCTAATCATTTCACTAGTACTATACATTTCAATGAAAGTTTAATTACTCCTTAAAAGTCATATCAAAACGTCGTTCAATCCTATATTATTCAAATAGTGTCAATTACTCTACAGCTCAATAACACTTATCATGTTTCCGTTTACATCTGTAACATCAAACCGTTTTGGTTCACCAGGTCTTATTTCCGAAACTGTAATATTTTTCTCCATGAAATGCTGGCGTGTTTCCTCAGCATTTTTCACAACAAAATTAAATGGTGTATACGAGTCTACCGGTTTAAAATCTACAATTTGCACTAAATGAAACCCACAATTTGGGGCGATTGATAACCCACACATTCTCTCATTTTTCCATCGTAATTCAAAGCCAAAAACCTCTTGGTACCATGACAATGACTCCTCAAGATTTCTTACCGGAAGAAATACTGCATCAATTCGTTCAACAATTCTATCAACGACCTGCTCACTCATACTTTCTCATCTCCTAATTGAATTTTTTCTCATAACTAATTCCATATATGTTATAATTATCCTGTTATTTTTTAAAAATTTATTTGACGAATTTGTTTGATGATGAAACAGTACGAATAGAGTGTCGAGTGAATGTCTAATTTGGAAAACAATCGAGCAAATAACTTACATGGTGCAGGAGATAGCGGGCATTAAATAGAAGATAATAAAAAGCTGTTCAAAACATGTAAAGGAATAATTGCGAATGTCTTCGATTTACAATTAGAGATCGATTTAGATAACATCTGTATGCAAGACTAGCAATCTACCATAGGAGGATTACAATGGAAAAAACGAAGAAACAGGAAATCTATTCATGGATTCACTCAATTGCTTTAGCAATTGTTATCGCGTTTATTTGCAGACATTTTCTATTTTCTCCAACAACTGTACTTGGTGCATCCATGGCACCTACCTTTGAAAATAAGGACAAAGTTGTTATCAGTAAAACAACAGAAATTCACCGTTTTGATTGTATCGTATTTGATTCACCGAACAATAAAGGTGAAAACTATATTAAGAGGGTAATCGGGCTTCCTGGGGACCATATAGAAATGAAAGATGACCAGCTTTACATAAATGGAAAAGTTTTCGATGAACCATATTTAGAAAATCAGAAGCTTGAATCTCCAACACTAAATCTAACTGAGGACTTTACATTAGAAGAAATAACGGGTGAGTCAACCGTACCAGAGAATATGTTGTTCGTATTGGGTGATAATCGAATAAAAAGTATTGATAGCAGGGCTTTTGGATTCATCTCTTACGATTCGATCATTGGTGAAGTCGTATTCCGTATTTATCCGCTTCAAGGGCTTGGAATCCCTAAATAATAATTGTGACAATATAGTTAGATAGCAGCTTGTAAGTCCACCTTTCAGCACGGGGGATTAAGTTGTTAAACTATCAAAAATAGTGACCCTCCTTTTCCAGGTGGGTCACTATTTTTTTATTTTAAATCTTCCATTTTAACAGTATCCATGTCTGTAAATGTATAATTTTCTCCTCCCATTGCCCAAATAAATGTATAATTGCTTGTGCCTACACCAGAGTGAATCGACCATGGCGGTGATAGGACTGCTTGTTCATTTTGGACAACGATGTGACGTGTCTCATTTGGTTGGCCCATGAAGTGGAATACTCTTGATTCTGGTTCCATATCAAAGTATAAATAGACTTCCATACGGCGGTCATGTGTATGAGCTGGCATTGTATTCCACATATTGTTTGGTTCTAGTAATGTCATCCCCATCATTAATTGACAGCTTTGAATTCCATCTCCATGAATATATTTATAAATTGTCCGTTTATTTGATTCGCTATCAGATCCTAAACGTGTTGGTTCTGCTTCTTCAATTGGCGCCTTTTTTGTTGGATATTGTTTATGTGCCGGAGTCGACACGATATAGAATTTAGCAGGATCTGCTGCATTATTACTTTCAAATAATACCTCTTTGTTCCCTAATCCTACATATAAGCAATCTCGTTTGTTTAATGTATATGCCTCACCATCAACTAAAACTGTACCTTCAGCACCGATATTAATAATTCCTACTTCACGTCTTTCCAAGAAATACTCAGTTTTTAACGTATCTGGATCCTCTAATTTTAATGAACCAGTTGTTGGAATTGCTCCGCCTGTTACTACACGGTCGTAATGAGAGTATACTAGATTTATTTCTCCTTGGACAAATAATGATTCCATTAGAAATTCGCTTCGTAAACGCTCAGTTTGATATGCTTTAAAATCTGTTGGATTTGTCGTATGTCTGATTTCCATTATATAATTCCCCTTTCACTTGTTAAGTGTGTGATTTATATTTTAAATCTTTAATAATTAAGAACTCATCCAGCCACCGTCTACGCATAAAATATGACCGTTGACGTAATCAGATGCTTTTGATGCTAAGAAAATAACAGAACCTTTTAAGTCGTCTGGTGTGCCCCATCGTCCTTGTGGAATTCTTGATGTGATATATTCATTCCGCTCAGTGTTAGCACGGAGCTGTGCTGTATTATCTGTTTCCATATAACCGGGCGCGATAGCGTTTACATTTACACCTCTGCTTGACCATTCATTAGCTAGTGACTTTGTTAATCCTGCAACAGCATGCTTACTAGCTGTATAAGCCGGAACTCTTAAACCACCTTGGAAAGATAGCATCGAAGCGACATTAATAATTTTCCCTGAGCCATTTTCAAGCATATGTCTACCAACTTCACGAGATAATTGAAAAACAGCATGTTGATTTACTTTAATGACTTCATACCAATCATCGTCTGTAAAATTCTCAGCATTTTCCCTGCGAATGATTCCAGCATTGTTTACTAAAATATCAATCTTGTTTGTTAAGGATAGACTTTCTGTAACTAATTTTGCCGCAGCATAATCCTCTGATAAATCAATTTTCACCTCATGAAAAGTAGTACCAAGTGCTTCAATTTTGCTGCGAGTTTCAGACATATCACTCATACCGGCACCAATAACGGTAGCCCCTGCTTCTGCCAATCCGACGGCCATACCTTGCCCTAACCCTCGACTAGCGCCTGTTAATAATGCGACTTTTCCTTTTAATGAAAAAAGAGATTCCATGCCCTTACACCTCCAAGTTCGTTTATTAATGTTTATTTATGTTCGTTATGGTTTGATTATATCATAAATAAAAAAGATGACAACGGTTAAATGTTCGTTTGTCATCTTTTTTCGCTAATTGTTACTTTCGTGCTAGATTATACATTTGCGAGGTGAACCGTAACCTGTTTATCTTCAAGGGTATTCATTACATTTAAAGGAAGTCTGCTATCTGTTACAATTTCATCAACTTCATCGATTTGTGCAAAATTTATGAGAGCAACCTTTTCAAATTTTGTAGAATCTGCAAGTAATGTGACATGGTCAGCACAGTTAAGGATTTGGCGTTTCCAATCTGCATGGATACTATTAAAAACAGTTAGACCATGTTCGGTTGATATACCTGTCGTACCAAAAAATAAGCGGTTTACTCGAATACGTTGTAGCATTTCTGTCGCTTGGGCACCCATTAATGATGAAGAATTATCGATTCGCGTACCACCTAAAACCATTAATTGTACTGTCGTCTTTTTAAGGAGTATGCCTGCAATTTTTAAATCATTTGTAATAACTGTAATTGGAAAATCACCTAACAGTTCAGCGATCGCACTTGTTGTACTCCCACCATCCATAAGGATCGTTTCATTTGGTTTAATTAGCTTTACTGCCTCCTTGGCAATTGCATGTTTAATCTCACTGTGACCTGACTGCCTTTCTGCAATAGGTAGCATTCTTCCCTCACCATCTGCAATGACAGCACCACCATGTATTCGTTTCAGCAAAGCTCGTTGCTCTAATAATTCTAAATCTCCCCGAATTGTTTTCTCGGTAACTTGTAATTGTTTACTCAGTTCCGAGACCTTTACAATTTTATTTTTATCGAGTTGCTCTAATATTTTTTCGTGTCGTTCAACAGAAAGCATCGTTAATTATCCCCCGTATAAACCATTTTGATTTTTCTATTATAGAACAATTATGAACAAAAACAAACATATTTTTGTATAGATTTTATAGTAGGATAAGAAATTTCCTTCTATTTCTGCTACCTAGATTCACATTAAATTAGAAATTGATTACAGATAAGAATGCTATTAACGCAGTTAACCTTTCAATATAATAAAGTGAAATGTTAAGCTCTTAACTAAAATGAGTGATTTAATCAAAAATAATACTTTAGAACTGTTATATTCAATGATATCTGAAAATTTAGGTAGATTTAACTATATCTTTTGGTATAATTATCATGAAATCTTTTTATATTCTATTTTTAGGAGTGGTTATATTGGCAAAGGTACGTTTAAAAAATAGTACTGGAGTAGTAAAAGAGGTGAAAGTTGGTTTCTCTTGGACTACATTCTTTTTCGGTGGTTGGGTTGCTATTTTCAGGGGGCAATGGGGAGAAGTGATCAAATGGTTTTTCCTAAATCCAATTACATTAGGGATTTGGGGTCTCGTGCAATGTTGGACAACTAACAAAAAAACTGTTATTAGCACGATTGAAAAAGGATATGAACCAGCATCTGATGCTGACCGTTCTATTTTAGTACAAAGAAATATTGTTGCTTAATTTATATTAATTCGTCCTTATATTTATAGTTCATACATATTGAAGCAGTGTGAGTTTCACTTCACACTGCTTCAAATGCATAAGTAGTAAAATATTAACTGCGTGCGTCCTTAACCGCATTGATAAATTGCGCTGCTGTTTTCGTTATGTCTTCTAGATATGCAGCTGTTAGTTCCTTCTTAGTGTTAACTAAAGAACTCCCAACACCAACCCCTACAGCACCTGCCTTAATATAATCACCTGCATTCTCAACGGAAATACCGCCTGTTGAGATAATCGGAATTTGTGGAAGCGGGCCATGGACATCCTTGATGTAGCTCGGTCCAAAAACATTTGCTGGAAATACTTTAATCATATCTGCTCCGCATTCATATGCAGTTAGTATTTCAGTTGGAGTTAGTGCACCTGGTATACTGACAACTCCATATCTTTTTGCCATTTGGATTGTTTTTGGATTAGTTGTTGGAGAAAAGATGAATTTCGCACCTGCCATAATGGCCGTTCTAGCAGTTTCAGCATCTAAAACTGTACCTGCTCCTACTAATACATCATCGAATTGTTGGGAAGCTGTTTCAATCGCTCCACATGCTCCTGGTGTTTCGACAGTTATTTCTAAAACCTTTACCCCTCCCGCACTTAACGCTTCTGCTATTGGGACAATATTTTCCTTTGTTGCACCACGAATAACCGCGGCTACCCCTGTTTCTTTAATGATTTCAATATGACTCATCGTCATTTCCCCCTTATCGTACAACATCCTCTTCGTTTTTAGATAATAATTGTTCAAGTTCATCACGTTCTGGCAATCCGTCTACATCTCCAGTTACCATTGTTACAAGTGCTCCTACTGCATTAGCACGTTCGACAGCCTTGCCTACCTCTAAGCCATCAAGAAGTCCCGAAAGAAAACCAGCTGCAAATCCATCACCTGCACCAACGGGATCAACGACATGTTTCACTGGGAATCCCGGAATTAAAGCGCTCTCTTTTTCTGTGAAATAAAAAGCCCCTTCCGCTCCATTTTTCATGACGACTAAAGATGCACCATGATTTAAAAATAATTGACCTAATTTTTCCGGGTCACGTTCCCCAAATAAAAATTCCCCTTCAGCAATACCCGGTAAGACAATGTCTGCTTCTGATGCTATTTCAAGTAAAGTTGCTCTAGCTGTTGCCTCATCCCAAAGCTTTAAACGAAGATTAGGGTCAAAAACAACCGTTCTTCCATGTCTTTTTGCAAGTTTAATAGCTTCAAAAATTGTTTCCTTACAACTTTCACTTAAGGCAGGAGTAATACCGGTAATATGTAAGTATTTTGCACTTGCTATATATTCCTGATTTAAGTCAAACGGTGTTAATTTACTAGCTGCTGAACCCTTACGGTAATAGTAGACACGCATATGGTTTTGACGTCTTGGCTCTTTAAAATAAATGCCTGTAGGTGCCTCTTCATCAATTGATACATTACTGACATCAATATTCTCACTTTTTAAAAAGCCTAATATCGCTTTTCCAAATTCATCATCACCAAGTTTGCTTATCCAGCCTGCCTTATGACCTAATCTCGCTAAACCAACAGCAACGTTAGATTCGGCACCACCAATTTTCTTTGTGAATTGACTTGCATTCCTCATAAAGCCGTCACTTGTCGGCGTGAAGACAACCATTGATTCTCCTATTGTTACAACATCCATTAGAACTCCCCCTTGTCATCATTAAGAAGTTAAGAAGAATACTTCCTCAAAAACATGTCTATACAGAATAGTATATAGTGGTCATCATATTTTCTCTACTGTTTTTTTATAAATATTGTACGTTTTTGTTCGAAAATTACCTTTAAAGTCTCTTCTTTATCATAAATACTATTAACTTTTACAGTTTCATTTTTAGGACTTTGGTTTACGTAAATTAATAAGGTTACTTTCAACTAATTTCGAGGAGCCTGATGGAGGTTAAAATATACGTGTATTAGCTCATAACTAGGAGTTTGAATGATACTAAACTAACAAATCTCCATGTAACAATCTATTATTTTTGGTAAACTTACATTATAGATTAAGGAGAAAGGGTGATTCATATGAATAAAAATGAGATTAATCAAAGGATAGATGAGTTAAAAATGGACTATGTACGAACTCAAGGAGATATTGAAAAATTAGAATCAACAGGAAACTCAACAGAACGACTTGAGGCTAAACTAACCGAAATTGAAGAGAGTTTAGCAAAGTATCGCTCTATGCTTACTGAGTAAAAGAAGGACGGAACTAAGTCCTTCCCTTTTTTATGTTGCACCTATTGATGTAAATGGTACGGTAAGATTTATCGTTATTCAATTTGTTAATATTTAATTACATTTGGAGGAGTCTGACCTAGCATTCCCTTTAATATGTTTTCTGCAGCCAGCCTTGCCATTTTATCGCGTGTTTCTTTTGTAGCGGATCCTATATGCGGTAATGTTACTACATTTGTTAGCTGTAATAGCGGATTGTCTAATGGCACTGGCTCAGTTTCAAAGACATCTAACCCTGCTGCCAAAATCCATTTTTCCTCTAATGCCTTGATTAGTGCTTTTTCATCGACATTTTTACCTCTTGAGCCATTAATAAAAATCGCAGACTTTTTCATGAGTCGTAATTCCCTGCTACCTATCAGCTTATCTGTTTCCGCACTATGTGGAATCATTAAACAGACGTAATCAGAATTTGCTAACAGTTCATCTAACTGACAATATTCCGCATTAAACTCTGTCTCAATCGCTTCATTACGGGAACGGTTATGATACAAGATTTTCATATCAAATCCAAAATGTGCCCGTTTTGCAATGGCCTTACCGATACTTCCCATGCCAATAATGCCTAGTACTTTATGATGGACGTCAACACCGAATAAATCCTCGTCCTTCGTTCCTTGCCATTTTCCTGATTTTACGTATTGGTCTAGCTCTGGCATTCTTCTTGCAGTTGCTAATAGTAGACCAAAAATAGTATCAGCTGTTGTATCGACTAGTACACCAGGAGTATTCGTAGCAATTATCTTTCGTTTCTTTAATGCTTCTAAATCAAAATTATCATAACCTACTGAAATATTCGCAATAACTTTTAATTTCGGGGCTTTTTGGAGGAAGTCATCATCGATTTTTAAGCTTGCTCCCAGTAAGCCATCCGCTGTTTGCAAAGATTTTAGAAAGTCATCATAATTCTGTTCAGTCAAATTTTTATAATAAACGACTTCAACATGTTCTGCTAATTTTTCGATAACATCTTCAGGTACTTTTCTATAAACAATTACCTTTTTTTTCATCGAATCACTCCTCGATTTTTCTCGTTGCTACCATTATTTCAAGTAATGATGTCCTGATTCCTGCCTCAAATTTAAACAATTTATGATTATCGGTAAAATGATTTATTAAGAAGGGTTTTTTTAGGCTATTGTTCGTTAACGTTGTTGCTTTTTACTAAGTTATCGTTTAGAGTTGGTCTCCGCTACAGTAGTCGCTTTCCGCGGGGTCGGTGGTGAGCAGGTCTCTAGCTCTGCTGTCACGAACTAGCAAACTTTAGGAGTCTCACAGTCAGCTTAAACAATATCTTTATAAGGTTAGTATAAAAAAAGCCCTAATCTTTTAGAAAAGGGCCTATAAAGGATTAAGCTCGATTTGATAACTAGGGTCTAATCCTTTTTTATGATTGACATTTAGCCATTATTTGAGTGATTTTCCAAGTCAAAAAGGAAGCAGGAGAACCGTCCCCCTGCTTCCTTTGGATCAGCCTGTATTGCGTAGGCCTGCGGCGATGCCGCTGATTGTTAGTAAAACTTCTGTTAGTAGTTCTTCGTCAGGTTGTTCTTGTGAGCGTAGTTCTTTGATTAGTTCAACCTGTAAGAAGTTTAATGGATCTACATATGGATTTCTGCGGTATACTGATTCTTTAATATTTGGTGTATGATCTAATAATTCTTCATCACCTGAGATACTGAGAAGAACCTCTTTTGTTCTCTCGTATTCATCAACAATATTTTTAAAGATTCGATCAGCTATCGTTTGATCCTTCACTAATGAAATATATTCTTTTGCTGTTGTAATATCTGCTTTCATTAAAGCCATTTGTAGGTTATCAATTGTTGAACGGAAGAATGGCCATTCAATATACATCCGTTGCAGTAATTTAAGATTATCTTTTCCTTTATTAATAAATGCTTCTAAACCAGTACCTGCTGCATACCAAGCTGGTAATAGTTGTCGACTTTGTGTCCAAGCAAATACCCATGGAATCGCACGTAAATCTTCAAAGCGATTACGATCTTTACGTTTCATTGGACGTGAGCCAATTTTCAACTCACCAATCTCATTTAATGGCGTTGCTTCTGTAAAGTATGTTAAAAAGTCAGGGTCTTCAAATACTAATGATTGATATTTTCTTAGTGAAATATCAGATATTTCTTCCATCGCTTCTTCCCAAGCTGTTTCACGATGGTGCTGTTGCTCAGATTCCTCTGATAAGTTAACAGAAGCCTCAATTAATGTGGATGTCGCCTGCTCGAGACTGCGGTACGCAATGTCCTCATATAAGTATCTTGCTGATAGCACTTCGCCTTGCTCAGTGATTTTCACACCGTCGCCAAGTGTTTCAGCAGGCTGTGAAAGGATACTTCGATTTAAAGGACCGCCACCTCGACCAAGCGAGCCACCTCGACCGTGGAAAAACTTTAAGCCGATATTATATTTTTTCGCCATATCGTGAATTTCAAGCTGTGCATTGTAGAGCTTCCAGTTAGCAGTTAACGTACCGCCATCTTTACTTCCATCAGAGTAACCAAGCATAATCTCTTGAGAATCTCCATGGATTTTTAAATGATTACGGTAAACATCCATATTGAATAATGTTTCCATTATTGCAGGACCTGCAACTAAGTCATCAACTGTTTCAAGTAATGGTGCAACATTCAGATGACTTTCTACTTTTCCATCTGCATGTAAACGGTAAATGCCCGCTTCTTTTGCTAGTACTAACACTTCAAGTAAGTCACTTGCAGATTGTGTCATACTTACTAGATAGACTGTAATCGCCTTTTTACCAAAAGTGTCATGTGCTTTTTTAATCATGAAGAATACTTTTAACATCTCTTGTGTTTCTTTCGTGTAATCTTCATTTAATAATAAGACAGGTCGAGGGTCTTTTAATACCCTTTCAAGCGTTTTCAGCTTTTCTTCTTCAGATAATTCAGCGTAGTTTTCAGTTACTTTTACTTTTCGTAAAATTTCAGTAATCGCTGCTTCATGTTCACCACTATGATTACGGATATCAAGTGTTGCTAAGTGGAATCCGAATAATTGAACTTGACGAATTAATTTTTTCAACATATTCAAATCTTGATATGCTGGTTGATGTAACGCGACACTGCGCTGGATAATGTTTAAATCTTCAAGTAGCTCCTCAGCTGATTGATATCCAAGATCTGATTTCCCTACTTCTTTAAGACGAGCGATGATAACAGCAATTTTACGACGATAAACTTCTGTCTCAACATGCCATCTCGCTTCTTTCGTTAAGTACTGTTGTTCATCCTTCTCAACATTTTCTAAAAGCTCCTCACTAACTTCAACACGTGTCGTTGATTGACTGAAGCGTTTCATCGCCATGATTAATGCTTCCTCGTATTTTTTTAGTGCAAGCTCTCGTTGATGTTCTAATGTTTCCCATGTTACTTCAGGGGTTACATTTGGATTTCCGTCTCGATCTCCACCAATCCAAGATCCAAAGTGTAGGAAGTTCGGAACATTCCATTGGTGCTCAGGAAATTGCTCTGACAGTCCTTCTTCAAGATCCTGATGAATATCAGGCAATACATCAAAGAATGTTTGATCGAAATAATAAAGACCATTACGAACCTCATCCATTACTGTCGGTTTACGGTCACGTAATTCATCAGTTTGCCAAAGAATCGTTACTTCATTTAACAAGCTATCTTCTAACTTTTTACGTTCTCTATTTGTAATCATGTTATTATCAAGCGCTTTTAAAATGTTTCCGATTCGCTTTTGTATTTCAATAACAGAACGTTTAGTTGCTTCTGTTGGATGTGCAGTTATAATAAGTTCCAGTGATAATGTGTTAAGAACCTTTTGGATTGTATCTACACCAATTTCATTCTCTTTCAATGCTAATACAGCACTTTCAATTGAAGCTGGTTGTACAACACTATTATCCTGGAGTTGATATTCGCGGCGACGGCGAATTCGATGATTACTCTCTGCGGCATTAATTAGATGGAAGTAAATTGAAAACGCGCGAATCACTTGCTTTCGCATCGGTGGTTTTAAATTAACTATTTCTTCTTTTAAATCGTGATAAACTTTCTCGTCAAAATTATTGCGAAGAGTTTTTGCTTTCACTCTTAAACTTTCTACAGTATCTAATAATTCTGTACCCCCATGATGAACTAAGATTTCTCCAAGTATATGTCCTAGAGATTTAACATCTCGTCTTAATGGAAGACTACTATCATTTGTCTCTAATCTAGTTGTCATCGTGTCACCATCCCTCAAAATTGTAATTCTATTTAAATAGTAAGATAATTCTATCATATCATTTTTCGCGGATAATTCCATTAAAAATTCTCGAAATTAATATCTATTCAAGATGAATCGTATCAAATTCATCTATTTTTCTCATCAATAGCGCAAAAACCTTCCTTTTTGTTACAGGTTATTCCAAATAATATTACTCTAGTAAAATTTTTCAAACCCTAGCAGATCGAATATTCTTAATAGTCTTTAAAATGAAAACGCTAAAAATACCTATGTCCATCCACTAAATTACATTTTCTAATTTTCAACTAAGTTCATATCATTTTTTCGGGATAATTGTTTGTGAGCATTTCTAAACTGTACTAGTGGAACTTGCATTACCTCCCAATATCCATGATATTTCCTTTCATTGTCCAATTATTCGTACTTTTTAACATCTGCTGAAATGTATTATCCAGACAAAAAACCCCATGTTTGAAATTTTGACGACAAACATAGGGAAATTGTTTATTCTTTTAACTGATTTAACATAATAATGACTTTAAAGAGGTCACCATCAACTTCTAAATCAAACGTACCTTCATGTAAATCAATAATTGATTTTGCAATCGCAAGTCCCAAACCTGAACCATCAGTATGACGGGATTGATCTCCTCTTTTAAACCGTTCAATTAATTCGTCCGTATCCTCGCTGAGCTCGTATCTCGATACATTTTTGAAAGTAATCATCACTTTATCGTCCACTTCCTTAATATTGATATAAGCCCTAGTGTTCTCTAATGAATATTTTAGGATATTCCCTATTAAATTATCGAACACCCGCCAAACCTTTTGTCCATCGACCCAGGCGTAAATTGGTGTTGAAGGCTTCGTAATTCGGAACGTAAGCTCTGATTGCTGAATTGTTTCATTATATTCAGCTAAGGCTTGTTGTAATAACTGAACAAGGTCGACCTTTGCTGTCATTAATTGAATGTTCCCACTTGCCATTTTGGATGCTTCAAACAAATCATCGATTAGTACTTTAAGGCGTTTAGATTTTCGGTCGATGATATCAAGATAACTAACACGTTCATCATCAGTTAACAAAGGATTCTTCAATAATTCCGAATACGTAATGATTGATGTTAACGGTGTTCGCAAATCATGACTAACGTTTGTTATTAATTCTGTTTTTAGTCTTTCACTTTTAGCTTGTGCTTTTTGTGATGTTTTCACGCCATGCTTCATGATGTTAATGTCATGTGCAAGCCTTGCAAAAACTGATTTGCCTTTTATTTCGAGGTCTGGTTCAAACTCTCCGTTTGCTAATGCATTCGTATTCAAGATAATTTTGTTAAAATAACCAATTCTTTTTATAATCATAAAAAACAATGGTAAGCCTACTAGAAAAAAGAGCGGAATGTATATAATCAAAAAGACAGGTGCAATCAAGACAAGCAATGTACCTGCACCAAATAAAAATACAATTGCAAGTAATAGGAAAACTTGGGTTCCAACACGTCGATTTAAAAACGCAGTTCTAAATAAATTTAAAATTTTGTAAATAAATGTGTCCTTCCATACTGTTTTTTCCGTCCATGTTCCTTGCAATCTAACCTTTAAAAACATTCCTTGAACAATCGTAAAGCCAACAAATAGAATCATTATTAAAAAGTGAAAAAGTATTCGGTCTATTAAAAAATCATAATATATAAAATTGATATCTACGATAATATAAATAGAAATACAAGCTGATGTAAACAACAAGGCGATCGCTGCATCAATTGGTATTCTTCGATACAAAGTTAACCACTTTTCTGATACGATTTTTTGAATCATATTCTTCTTTCTTCCTATAATAAAGCTCGTAATTAAAGATAGAATCACAATTAATGTATATAGCAAAAATAACTTTTGTTGATTTTTATAATCTTTATAACTGGCTGCTATAGGATTAGCAGCTGGGATTTCTTTTGCAAAAGCAACTTCTCCTTTAAGGCGTACTGGTTCAAACTTTGACTCAGGTAAAATATCTTCATAATCATAGATAAGCTGCATTGACTCAGATTTTTCGTAGGCACGGCTATAAATTGTCTCGTTCTCGTTTATATATTTTTTAATCTCAGCCTCCTTCTTCGATGGTAGATTTGTATAGACTTTCTCCGTTTTTGTATCTTTTAAGTAATAGAGAAAAGCTTCCTTGTATAACTGGTAATCTTCTCGATTTTGTTCAAGTTCTCGATAATATTCATCAACGCGTTTCTGTTTTTCTTTAAGAATTTTCTGTTCGATATACTCGTCACTTTCAAAATTTTTCGTAATGTCTGCAATCTTCTTGTCTCTTTCCTTCGTATAATAATCAATAACACTTTGATTATTTTGTTCAATCGCGTTTGTCGTTTGGGTCTGATACTGTTCGTTAATCGTCTCTATTTGTTCTGCCAAATCACCATAACGATAACGATGTTCATGAATCTCCTCATCCGACACTGTCAGCGATTCTAGTAGCTCTTGTTTTGTCTGATAGGAAATTTCAAAGGCATTTACATAGTTTATTAATTCTTTTTCCAAGTTTTCATAATCGCTTGTTTTAAAATAGCTTGTTTTCATATATTCATGGTTATTAAGAAAAATTGTAAGAATCCCACTTATACCAAATGAAATTAATACCACCCATATTAAAACGGTAAATTTACTTTTCCATTTTGTATCCAATTCCCCATACCACCTTTAAGTACCTCGGATTTTTAGGGTCAATTTCAATTTTCTCTCTGATCTTTCGGATATGGACAGCCACAGTATTTTCAGCATTATAGCTAGGCTCGTTCCACACTTTTTCATATATTTCAGAAATAGAGAAGACCCGACCAGCATTCGTCATTAATAGTTCGACAATTTTGAACTCGATAGGTGTTAATTTAACTGGTTCTCCATTTACTGCGACCTCTTTAGCAGACTGGTCGATTGTTAAGCCATTTAAATCAATTTGCTTTGCTCCACCTTCGAAGTGTCCTAACTGGACATATCTTCGTAGTTGAGATTTAACCCTCGCAATAAGCTCTAACGGATTAAAGGGTTTCGTTATATAGTCGTCAGCACCGACCTGCAAGCCTAAAATTTTATCCGTATCTTCACTTTTCGCACTTAACATAATAATTGGTATGTTTTGTTTTTCACGGATTTTGAAGGTTGTGGAAATCCCATCTAATTTAGGCATCATGATATCTAGTAAGATTAAATGGACTTCTTGCTCTGTTAACCGCTCAATAGCCTCCAGACCGTCACTAGCCTTTAACACAGTCATTCCTTCATTCTTTAAATATATTTCAATACCGTCACGGATTTCTTTATCATCATCAACAACTAGTACACAATAGCTTTTCATTTTTTCAACTCCTCACCTCAAAGTATATCAAATCTTTTCATTTTTTCATGAGAGCTACTACTTTATTTCACCATTGCAGCTGCATATTCAAGGCTTCGGGCTTATAGCTGGCGCTTCTTTTACCGGTGTAACCCCAAATTCGAGGCTTCAGTCATATAGATTGCTTCTCTTTACCCGTTCCAGCACCAAATTCGAGGCTTCGGTCATATAGATTGCTTCTCTTTACCCGTTGCTGCTCCATATTCGAGGCTTCGGTCATATAGCTAGCGCTTTTACCGGTGTAACTGCTAAAACAAGTCTAAAAGATATAAACCCTTTCTTAATGACAGTATAAGTGAGAGTTCTTAACATATAAGTACGAGGAAAATGAAGAATTTCTTAAGATTAAGGAGTTATTTATGAAGATTTAATAACTAAAAAAGGTAACTATTACCCAATAATTTGGCGTATAGTCACCTTCCTGAACTATTTTACAAGTACTTCTTGCAAGCTTATTATTTTTTTTGTTTCTTTTGATCTCAAGGCAGCTAATACAACATCGAGTGATTTCTTACCCTCTTCTCCCGTAATGAGTGAGGCTTTATCTTGGGCAATCGAATCTACAAAATGGTCGATTACATGTGAATTTGTTTGTCCACCTTCATCATTTGTTTGAATTTTATCTAATTCATATTTTACAACTTCACCATTTTTATATTCAACTATCAGTGAATAATTCGGATCATCTTCTAATCGTAAAATCGCATGTTCTCCATAAATAACTGTAGAGTTATCGCCGCCTGACACATATGACCAGCTAGCTGCAAGTGTACCTATCACACCAGACTCCATTTTCAATATGACAACCGCATTGTCGTCAACCTCGGTATTTTCCTTAGCACTCGTCTCAACAAAAGCACCAACCTCAGCTACATCACCTAGCAAGTAACGGATTAAATCTGCTTTATGGACACCTAAATCACCTAACGCTCCAATGATTGCCTGGTCCTTGTTAAAAAACCAGCTATTTCTGCCATCAATACTCCAGTTTTCTGGTCCACGGTGTCCGAATGATGTCCGAAAACTATAAATTTTTCCAACTTCACCACTATCAATCAGCTGTTTTGCCTTTTGATGTGATGGAACAAAGCGTTGATTATGCGCAATCATTAATGTTTTACTATTTCTTTCAGCAACTTCAATCATATCCTCAGCTTCCTCAGATGTCGTTGCCATTGGTTTTTCACAAAGAACATGTTTTCCAGCATTTAATGCTTCGATTGAAACAGAAGCGTGTAAGTCATTTGGTAAGCAAATACTGACCGCATCAATTTCCTTTACTTTCAATAATTCCTCATAGCTAGTAAAAGCCTGTGCACCATATTTTTCAGCCATTTCCTCTGCTCTGTTTGCTTCAAGATCGCAAACAGCTACTATGTCAACGTGTTTATTTTCCCAATACTCGATTAAGTGACGAAGCCTTGCAATACTCCCACAGCCTATCACGCCAACTTTCATATTCATCATCAAGTCCTCCTACTATTTTAAGTTCTATTATCTATGCAAATTGGTTGTTGATTTTGATCAATTCTATAAAAGATTGGTTGGAGCAACTCAATCTAAAACGACAGCTAAATCTAAAGCAACATTGTCCACAGCCTTATAAATAGAGTTATTTATTCTTTTACTGCTCCACCTGCAAGACCTTTTACTACTTTTTCCTGTGAAAATAAATAAACAACTAATATCGGTAAGCTTGCTAATGTTAATGCAGCCATTAAACCTGGTATATTGACAGAGAATTCACCTTTGAAATCTTGTAATCCTAAAGGCAATGTCATATTTTCAGGACTTGAGAGCAACACAAGCGCAAAGATAAACTCATTCCATAAATGGATGAAGTTGTAAATTAGTACAGTCATTAAAGCTGGTGTCAGCATCGGTAAAATAACTCGCCAAAAGATACCAAAGTGGCTACAGCCATCCATCTTTGCTGCCTCTTCTAGTGATTTCGGAATTTCCTGCATAAACTGTGTCAGAATAAAGATTGAAATCGGTAAACTAAAGGCGATGTATGGGCCTAATAATGCCCATAGTGTATCGAACACACCGAAGCTTTGTGATAATTTAAAAATAGGAATAAGTGTTGCATGAATCGGTAACATCATTCCTGAAATAAACAATAGGAAGACAACTTTATTTATTTTAAAGTTCATCCTACTTAATGGATAGCTTGCTAATGAAGCAATAATCATTACTGCAATAACAGCAACAGTTGAAACGAGTATACTGTTAAAAAAGTATCTCGTTAATCCCATATTAAAAACAGTTTCATAGTTTGCTAAGTTAAACGATGAGAACAATTTAAATGGTTCTTCAAAGAAATGACTTTGTGTTTTTAATGACGTCGATAACATATAAAGAAACGGAAACCCAGTAAAGATTAGCAAAAACAATGCAAGTAGATAGATTGGCATTCTTGATAACTTTTTAACTATCATACATAGGCTCCTTTCTTCTTACGATAGTAGTCCATTGCTTGAATAATAATTGTCACCATTAAAGCTAAGAAGAACATAATAAATGCGATGGCACTGGCATACCCCATATTGAAGTTAATAAACGCCTGCTTAAACATATATGTTCCTAAAAGCTCTGTACCGTGATTCGGACCTCCGCCAGTCATAATATAAAAAATATCGAATGATTTTAACGATCCTACGACCGCTAGAATAGAAGAACTAACTATAGTAGGCATTAGTAATGGAAGCGTTATCTTAAAGAACTTCATCATCGGACTTGCCCCGTCAATATCTGCCGCTTCATATAATTCCTCAGGGATTCCTACAATAGCTGCTTTAAAGAGAATCATATAAAAAGGAGCAAATTGCCAAACGATGACAAGTAATACCGCAAATAGAGCTGTATTTGATTGACTCAGCCATGCAACATTTTCTAAACCGAATACATTGACAATTTGATTAATGATTCCGTTAATCGGGTCATACATCAACACCCAAAGCATACCAACGGCAACCGTTGACATTAAAAATGGGAAAAAGTAAATACTGCTAAAGAAACGAATACCGCGAATTGGTGTAAATAGCATTAGTGCCATAATTAATCCTAACGGTATTTGTGCAAATACCGAGGTCAATACGACCCATGTATTGTTCTTCAAAGCTGTTAGAAACACAGTATCTTTCAATAGCTGGATATAGTTATCAAACCCAACGAATATCCCTACGCCCATACCATCCCATTCATAGAAGCTGTATATCAACGTTGAAATGATCGGGTATAGGACGTAAATTGAATAGACAATGAGAGCAGGTGCAATAAACAAACCGATTGTGAGATAGTTTTTCAGTTTCTTGGTTCTTGTACGCGTTGTTGCCGGACGCCTAGATACATCTACATTGACCTCCACATAATCCCTCCTGATTCACTTAAAAGTCTACGAGCCTCACACTTTATGGTTAAATATGTGAGGCCATAAGTAAGAAATTACAATAGTGATTTCTTTTTATAGGGAATCAAAATCCATGAAAAGAAACTCTCGAAAACTATTGAACATAGACTTTTATTTAAGTATTTCCTTAGCCTTTTCTTCCATTTTCTTAGCTGCTTCTTCAGGTGTCATTTCCTTCCCAAAAATTGCTTGGGTTGTGTCCTTATGAAGCTCAGCCAGCTCTGGAGGTAATGTTTGGTCATACGGCATTTGTAAATGTGTAGCTTGTTGAACAACCTCATAAAAACGCTTTGTAAATTCGTCTGCAGGCTCGATGTCTTTGACAGCGGTTAATGTTCCAGTTCGATCTGTATAATTTTGAGCTGTTTCAGTACTTGTAAGCTCCTTTATCAATTCAACTGCTAAATCTGGATGTTCGCTATTTTTTGCGACCGACCAAACTGGACCAGTACCCGCACCTTGATGTGTTTGGTCACCTTTTCCACCTGGTACTGTAGGGAACAAGAAGAAATCGAGTTTCTCTTCAAATTCAGGTGCTTCCTGACGTACATTATTTAAAAAGGAAATCGTCATATCCATCATTGCTGCCTGACCGGAATAAAGAAGTTGTCGACCTTGGCCTTCATCATATGGCACACCATTAAAACCAGGATTGAATGCATTTTTATCGACTAGCTCCTGGATGTATTTTCCTGCCTGAATATAGGCTTCGTCGTCAAATCCTTTCCCTTCACGATTTAAGGCACTTTCAAATAGGTCCGGACCTGCAATCCGACTTGCAAAATTCATTAAATAATATGCACCTGGCCATTTCGTTTGATTAGCCAATGCAATTGGTATGACTTTATTTTCATTTAATGTATCTATGACTGATAACCACTCTTCATACGTTTTTGGTGGTGTTAAGCCATACTTCTCGAAAATTTCTTTATTATAAAAAATGACGTCAATCGATAAACTTAATGGCATTCCATATACTTTGTCCTCAAATGTTGAATTATCCAAAGCTAGTTCATTAAAATGCTCTTTGTCAGTGTCAGCCGTAATATCAAGAACCTTGTCTTGTTCTACAAAGTTTTTAAGCCAACCGCCACCCCAGTTATGAAATACATCAGGGGCTTCGTCACCACTCATTGCAACTGAGAATTTTTGTTTGTATGCATCATTTGGAATTTGTAATGTTTTTACTTCAACATCAGGATGCTTTTCTTTAAATCGTTCTACCGCTTCTAAATAAACTTTTTCCTTTTCCCCTGTATCAATGTACCAAAATTCAAGCTCTTGCTTTTTGCCTGAAGCCGTTTCCTCTCCCTTGCTATCGCTCGTTGTTTTATCTGCTGAGCTCCCCCCGTTAAGACCACACGCAGCCAAAAAAAGCAGTGATAATGTAAGACTTAGAGAAATTAATCTTTTAACCATTACAATTTACCCCCTTATGTTTTTAAATCCCCTGTTCTTGCTTCATTCGCTTCTTCAAATATTTCATACTTATCTCGATGCTTTCTAACGGTGTTCGTCTTGTTTGGTCTTGTTCAACGATATACCATTCAACATTAGCATTCTCGGCTTGATTTAAAACACTGTTTAAGTCCACTCCACCAGTTCCGAGTTCAGCAAAAAACTTTTCCTCATCTGTCGTCATATCTTTTATATGAAGCAACGGCGTTCTACCAGCATACTTTTCTAACCATTGTACTGGGCTTTCGCCTACTTTTGATAACCAATAAATATCTAATTCTGCCTTAACCCACAGTGGATTAGTTTCATCTAATAAAAATTGTAGAGGTTTACGGCCGTCGTCAAAGGCTTCTAGTTCAAAATCATGGTTATGATAAGAAAACGTTATCCCTGCTTCAGCACATTTGCGACCAATTTCATTTAGAATAGGTACAAGTTCGAAATACGACTCTTTTGTACGTCTTTCAGGTGGTAAAAACGGACAAACGATATGTCGATTTCCAATAGCTTGCTGATAATCAATAACTTGCCCGAGGTCACTTTCTAATAATGTAAGTGCGACATGACTTGAGGTTGCCTTTAATCCAAGGTAATCAAGTGTCTGTTTTAAATCCGCTGCAGTTAAACCACCATAACCGGCAAATTCAACACCTTTATAACCAAGTTTCGCTACTTTTTCTAGCGTGCCGACAAAGTCTCGTTCTGTTTCATTACGTAATGTATAAAGTTGAAGTGCAATTTGAGTTTCTTTCATTTATTCAACTCCCTTAAATTGATTGAAAATGCTTTGTCGTTTCTCTTATTTTCAATGATTTAAATAACGATAGAGTGTAATCGATTACATTTTAATCAAGTACAACACCTATGTTATTCGGCGATCACCTCCTTAAAATGTAATGGATTACATTTTACACGATAAAAGTTTAGTAGATGAATAGACATAAGTAGAATGTAAGCAAGGACCCCTATTCCTTGCCTCCACATGAATCTCTAATAATTAGTTCACTTTCTAATATATATTGTGTTTTTTCACTTACTGAACCATTAATTTGCGCTAATAATAATTTCATTGAGAGTTGCCCCATTTTAAACAACGGCTGGGCAATCGTTGTCAACCTGGGTTCAAATATTGATGAAAAATGGATATTATCAAATCCGACGATGGCTAGGTCTTGTGGAATGTTCAGACCATGTTCTTTTGCTGCCTTAATTGCCCCAATTGCCATTTCATCATTAGCAGCAAATACAGCCGTTGGCATTTTTTCTAGTGCAAGTAACTTCCGCATTTGGTTGTAGCCAGACTCTAAACTATAATCCCCTTCTTGAACAAGCATACTACCAACTTCCATTGAATGCTGATATAGCGCCTGTTCATAACCTTTAAAACGGTCTCTAGCACTCGAATTACTTAATGGACCAGAGATATGGGCAATTCTCGTATGGCCCAATGAAATTAAATGTAAAACAGCTTTTCTACTACTACTAATATTATCTATTGAAACAGTTGGTACTTTTAAACCATCGATAAAGTCTGCAGTTAGTACGATTGGATATTGTTCACTTAGCTCATGTAGTATATCTTCTTCAAGGCGTGCAGAAAATAAAATCATCCCGTCTGTTTGCTTTTGCTTTAAGAGATCTATTAAACCATATTCCTTCTTGACATCATTATTCGTGTTACCTAAAAGGACTTTATATTGATTTTTAGAAGCTTCGGCCTCAATTCCCTCAATAATCCCTAAGAATACGGTATTCATAATGTTTGGAACTACGACAAGGATCGTCTTCGTTTCATTTTTTCTTAATTGTCGAGCTAAAATATTCGGTTGGTAATTCAATTCTTTTATTGCATTTAACACCTTTTGACGTGTTTGTTCCTTTACAGTTTCTGGAGAGTGAAGGACTCTTGATACAGTCGCTGTCGAAACATTTGCCTTAAGTGCTACATCACTCATCTTCACCATTGCTTCTACTCCTCGGCGGAATGTAATCGATTACATCTACAGTATAAAGACTGCGCAGAACATCTGCAAGTGTTTTTTATTTATTTTTAGAAAATTTAGCCAAATCAGAAAACGCATCCTTCTATCTTTAGTCTGAATTAAAGTGTAAGACCAAGGATAAATACGACGATGACAATCAATAACGCCGTCACAACAACAGACCATTTAATGTTAACCTTTCTTAATAAGCGGTCAGTAATGAAAAAAATGACTGCAGAGATGAGACTTAAAAGGAAAAACACAGAACCAAATAAGCAATGTAATAGTAAAGAAACAAGCTCACGTGTAGATGTCTTCGTAATAAATTTTTCACTAATCCAGTCACTTATATACGAAGTGATGACACCATATGTAATGACAAATATAAAATTCATATAATATAAATTTAAAAATCCATTCATATTTAAGCCATCAGGCACCATAAATACGATACTAAATAGTAAACTACTGAGCACTGCCGTTAATAACTTTCTTTTTATGATCATTGTCTTTCAACCTCGCTAACTAGTATATTGTTTCTTTGCTATGAATGAAATGCAGCTATTCTTCAACAAGTAGATAAATGACTATTATATTATTACAATAATCACATCGATTGGTGAACTACCATAATTTGCCCCGCTTCACCCATCATCTGTTTCACTCTTTCTTTATTTTCGTACCCAATCCCCTCCATTGATTATATTGATGAAATGTAGTAAAAATACATGTTGAAAAGACCATTATTCTACTAGTTTTAAATAGTATACCTCTTCATTTACACAGAATATAGTAATTTTTTGAAGTATGGAAAATTTATAGATATACTGAATGGCATGCATGGTATGGAACATTAATTTGCGTGGTTTTAAGGAGAGTCAAAATGGCATCCAATGAAGGCAAAATAGGAAATGAGCCATCTCCAGAATCGTCTTCATAATGCGCATGATGACCTTTTCGTGATAGTTCCCGAACAAAAATCGTCTTCATAATACGGATGAAGAACTTTTCGATATTGTTTCCGAACAGAAATCGTCTTCATAATACGGATGAAGAACTTTTCGTGAATGTTTCCGAACAAATATCGCCTTCATAATACGGATAAAGAACTTTTCGCGATAGTTTCCGAATAGAAATCGTCTTCATAATACGGATGAAGAACTTTTCGTGATAGTTTCCGAACAAATATCGCCTTCATAATACGGATGAAGAACTTTTCGATATTGTTTCCGAACAGAAATCGTCTTCATAATACGGATGAAGAACTTTTCCAAATTGTTTCCGAATAAAAATCGTCTTCATAATACGGATGAAGAACTTTTCGATATTGTTCCAGAACAAAAATCGTCTTCATAATACGGATGAAGGACTTTTCGCGATAGTTTCCGAGCTGAATTCGTCTACATAAGGCGGATGAGTCGAAAAAATCATGCCTGTCTATCAATGTGTAAAATAGATTTGTTTTAATGTATTTGTCGGTGGTCGAACTCATTCAAATAATTTAACATCTAAATACGAATTGTCCTTGTGAAATTATATCATATTCACTTCGTTTAAATATAAGAGAGTGACTCAAATCAGTATCATAATTCCTCCCAATCACTCTATAAACATTAGTGTTTTGGAGGAACAGACACGGCCTGAGTCACCCTCTTCATTACATTCTATTTTTTTAATAAAGTTTCAGCTAATTTCGTTAATATTTCAGCTTCTTGCTTTGTAATATCTTTGCCGCTCTTAGCTTTTACTTGGTTCAAATATGCACCTAGCTGGCCATTTCGGGCATTTTTATTTCCCTTTTTCTCTGATGTCTCTGCTTGATTAAGCTTCTCAACGAGTGATTTTGCCTTTTTCTTGTTGTCAAAGAATTGCTCAGTTAATGCTGCTAGACTATCGTAGTCTACGATAATCGTATAGTTTAGCGAATCAGTCGTTTTATTTCCAGCTTTATCGATCGCTTCAGCTGACAAACTATGTTTACCTATACCAATTTCATATGCTTTTTTTGCAGATAGTTCGTCACATGATGACTCATCAATACCTGATAAATCATCCTTTGCAGTACAAGTAATCGTAATATTATCATTTACTTTAAACGTTGTGTCTTCTTTTGCTGAGAAAGTAATTGTTGGTGCAGTTTGGTCAAGATTTACTTCTACTGATTTTGCAGCTTCTTTATTCCCAGCTTTATCGATACTCCAGTAATCGATATGATGTTTACCATCTTCTTTTATATTCACTGAAGTTCCTGATATTTCTTCACCTTTGTTGAGTGTATAATAAGTTGCTTCAACACCTGAGTCACCATCTTCTGCAGAAAAGTTTACAGTGACAGGTTTGTTATACCAGCCATTTTTTTCTTCACCGACAATTTCATGCTTTGTTTCTGGAGCAGTTTTGTCTGGACGTTTGACAGGCACGACTGTGATATTAGGTGTTTTCGGTTGCTCCATTCCTTCTCCAATGAAAAAGCTTGGATGTGGAGGCTGGTTGTAACCAACATTTTGCCAGGCGATTGCAAGGCGGTATTGCGGATCATGCATTAACGTAAAGATGCGATGTTCTGTTTCGGCTGTTGTCATAAATACGCGTAACGCACTGCTGTCTTCCGTTCTCCAAATAATTTCTTCACGCCAGTCACCTAGTAAGTCAGCCTGTAATGCAGGTGTACCTTTTGTGCCATTATTTGATAGCGTTCCTTCCGCAGTTACTAAGTTTACTAGTTTTTCATTTTCATAGTCCCATTTATCAATCGTTCCTACACCTGCACCTTTTGCATCATCATATTTATGATCGGCTAACTCACGTAGTAAATCACCATCCCACCAAATCGCAAAGTTTGAGGATGGAATATTCTCTGAAATTTTTTCGCCTTTAGCTGTGTGTAAGCCACCGACACGACTATTCCATGCACCTGAAATTGCCCATGCTTCTGCACCATCATGTCTTGGGTCAATATCTGCGGTTAAGCCTCGCCCTGTATCCTGTCCTGTTTTTTGGCCCCAAATTATTTCTCCTGTTGCAGCGTCACGTAAATCATAGCCGTATTCAGCACCTTTATTTTCTTGGACTGCGAATACTTCTAGTCCTGGTCTACTTGGAAGGAAATCACTTACATGTAATGCATCGCCATGACCTAAGCCTGTTGTGTAGAGTCCTGTACCATCATCATCGACGACCATTTGGCCATATACGATTTCGTCTTTCCCATCATTGTCCACATCAGCAACACTTAATGAATGATATCCTTGACCAGCATAGTCACGGTTCCCTTCAGACGCTGAATCGAATGTCCATTGTTTTGTAAGCTTGCCGTCTCTAAAGTTATAAGCTGCTAACACCGTTCTTGTATAATATCCTCTTGCCATGACGATGCTAGGGTTTTCGCCATCGAGATATGCTACACCAGCTAGGAAGCGATCAACGCGGTTACCATATCCATCGCCCCATGATGCAACATCTCCACGCGGTGGATCGTAATCAGTTGATTGCAGCTCCTTGCCAGTTTTTCCATCAAAGACCGTTAAAAATTCATCACCTTGTAAAACATAACCAGAGCTGTTCCGGTGGTCAGCATCTGCTCTGCCGATTACGTTACCTTGTCCATCAATCGTACCATCAGCGGTTTTCATTGCGATTTCTGCTGTACCGTCGCCATCAAAATCATAAACTAAAAATTGTGTATAATGGGCACCTGCACGAATATTTTTTCCCATATCAATGCGCCATTTTAACGTTCCATCAAGCTCATATGCATCGATATAAACATTTCCCGTATAGCCTGCTTGTGAATTATCTTTTGAATTCGTTGGGTCCCATTTAAGGACGATTTCATATTCACCGTCACCATCAAGGTCACCGACACTTGCATCGTTTGCTCGATATGAGTATGGGTCACCTAATGGCGTTACCCCATCCTCTGGTTTTTGCAACGGTATGTCGAAGGTGTTATTACTTAATACGTTCGTTGTTACCTTTTCTTTTGTTTCCTTTCCGCCAACGACGTCTCTAATTTCATAAACAGCATCAACGGTTCCATCTTTATCAATGAAATTTGTACTCGCTTTAATTGGTGAGGAATTGATTTTCTTTCCATCACGGTACACATTAAAACTAATATCATCAGAATCGGTTCCTAATAGACGCCAGCTTACATAAACACCTTCCTCTGTTTTCACAGCTACTGGTGCACGAGTCAAATCTTCCATTTGGCGCTTTAACACTGTTACTGCCGGTGTTTCAACACTTTCTGAGAGCTTTGATTCACCACCTGCATTTACAGCTGCAACTTTATAGAAGTAAGGAATCGTTGTTAATACGGTTTCGTCCTTGTAGCTTGTCTTGTCTGTTTTACCGACTAATATATACTCACCATCCTTCTTTTCAGAACGGTATATGTTGTATGTTGCCGCTTCCTTCACTTTGTCCCATTTAATCGTAATATCGTTTTTATTTACTTTTCCTACCTTAATGTTTTCAGGAGGATTAGGAATTTCTTGCGAATCATCGACCATGTTAACCTCTAGAGGCAACGAAGGTACTGTTTCAACATTTGCATTATCGACAGCAGTTACTGTATATTCATATTTTATTCCGACACGTACCGAATTGTCTGTGAATGTGCTTTCTGTTGCAGTACCTACCTTTTCGATTGAACTCGTCCCCGCTACATTTCGATAAATGTTGTAGGATGCTGCTTCTTCAACCTCTTTCCAGGAAAGTGTTACAGATGGCTTTGCAGGGTCCATATTTTTATTATCTAAAGTCAATTCTGATGGTGCCAATAAGATTGGTGTTAACTCCACTCCATTGACAATTCCTGTTGAACCGCCAAAGTCAAAATTCATTTGTCCGTCTTTTACAGAAACTTGTGGAATGATTTTTTCCGTATAGTTTCTGCTTGGGGCTGATACTTGTCCAAAATCTTGTCCCTCAATTTGAATCGTTGTTCTCGCGCTTCCTAAAAAGTCACCAACATAAACTTTAACTGCGTAAAGGCCATTCGGCACATCGACGTTAAATTTCCAACCAACGTTAAAATAACCTAACCAATCGCGCAGCAAATCTCCGCCAGTTCCACGGTCTCTACCGATCATTCCAGTCGGGTCAACAATTCCATAGCCTTTTTCAGGTGTGTAAACAGACGAAAGATTCACTTCTGTATAACCTTCTGCCACTGGGTTACCCGCTAATCCAAAATCAAATTTTGTAGTAGCTTCTTTTGTTGAAATTGTGACAGGATCTGATAATTCAGACTCCCCTTTACCATTTACAGCTGAAACAGCTAATTGATAAGATTTACCTTCATCAAGCCCAGAAACTGTTAATTTTGGTGCTGCAGCTGTCCCAATTAATGTATAGTCTGTTTCGTCTGAACGCTTACGATAAATTTTATAAATATCTGCTGAATCAACCGCTTCCCAAGTTAACACCGCCCCAGCATTACTTATCCCACTCGCACTAACATTTGATGGTTTTGCAGGAACATCGGCAGGTGGTTCAATATCTTGAACATAGGATGAGAGCGAAACATTAAGGTCTTTAAGTCCACCTGACAACAATCTCGCAATTTGGATCGCACCGTATTCCTGAAAATGAGTGTTATCTTGTGAACCATTCGGGAATGCTTGGTACATTCCTGGCTCTGTATGAAGAAAAACAGCAAGAGTTCCCTCAGGCCCAATCGTGTCATAATACGCAACACTTAGTGCACTTAAATCAACTAGTGGAACATCATTCTCCTCTGCTACTTCTTTCATTCCTTGAACATATTCTGGGAAACTTACATTGAATTTACCTGTACTCGCATTAAAATCTCTTCTTCCAACTGGTGTAACTAAGATTGGTTCTGCACCACGTTGTCTCGCTCCGTCCACATAAGCCTTTAATAAAACTTTATATTCAGGAACTGTTACATAGCGTTCAGGTCTGCTGACAGTTGCATCATTATGACCGAATTGAATGAGAAAATAATCGTTCGGCTTAATATCACGTAAAATTGCATCAAGTCTGCCTTCATTCATAAACGTCTTCGTGCTTCTGCCGCCTATTGCATGATTATCAAATGTTACCTTTGTATCAAAGTAACGGGAAATCATTTGCCCCCAACCTGCTTCAGGCTTCCAATACTCATCATATGTTTGTACTGTTGAGTCTCCAGCAATATAAACGGTTGGATACTCTGCGGCAGTACGTTTTGGCAGCTTTTCAATGACTAACCCATTTAATTTTGGAGAATTCCCAGTTAACTCTATCGTTAATTGACCATCGATGAGTGCGATGTCAAAGGAACGTTCAACAAATTCTCCCGCATTAATTGTCATGTCTTGAACCTTTTGAATCAGATCTGCTTTAACACCAACTGATGTAGCTTCATTTTGATCACCTGCATAAACGGTAACTTTGTAGTCACCATTTTCTAAATCAACTTGAAAGGCTGTATCAGTCATCGAAATATAATCTGACGTAAGCGGGTCAGACGTCTCGCGGTCCGCTTCCGTTACTTTTCCTATGTCAGCGAATCCATATTTTCCTTCAGCTGTATAACCAGTAGCTGCCGTTACTTTCGTAAAGCCTTCCTGAACTTTACTGCTTTCAGTACCAAAATCAAACTTATACAAGACAGCCTCATTTGCGCTTGCAGTCTGCATTGTAATTGGAGCAGAAGAAATAACGAGTAAAACTGATAAAAACATCGTTAACAATCGTCTAAAATTACGCTTCCCCTTTGCGTCCATCTTCATCTCCCTTTCATAAAATTGATTGAATTTCTAGTGTAACAGTACAAACTTCACCTCCAATTCATCCGGTAGGTAAACGCTTACAATTTGTATATTACTTGCTTGTCCGCTAATTGAGTAGTTAAAAAACAGATGTCAATGTTTAAAAATCAGATGTTAGCTAAAAACCATTCTTTACACCTAACTACTTCTTATAACATTTGTACCATTTTCAGCTTTCATTCCTATTTAGAATAGGTCATGTAGAATCATGTAAAAAAAACATTATTGACACTATTCCAAAAACTCGAGATAATGAACGCGTGTACATTTTAAATTTAACACCATGATGCACAATGGAGGTGATTCCGATAGCAAATCGTAAAGACGTAGCAAAATTAGCAGGAGTATCTGAAGCAACTGTCTCACGGGTTTTTAATCAGGTGGGTCCCATACGCGAAGAGACGAAAACAAAAGTCCTTGAAGCTGCAGCACAATTAAATTATTATCCAAATGCAATTGCGCAAAGCTTTGCGAAAGGAAAAAGCAATAATATCGGTGTAATTGTTCCATATTTACCAAAGGTTCGAATAATGAGCACACATTATTTTTCAGAACTAATGAGTGGTATCGGTGCTATGCTCGGCGAAATGGGATATGGATTGCTTTTACTTTTTCAGTCACCAGATGAGCCAAAAGACTATGTCCAATTATTCCGCTCTCAAAAGGTCGATGGGTTAATCATACTCGGCTCGAAAAATGCCACTGGTGAAGTAGAAGCATTAACAAGATTACATGAATTACAGTTACCTTATTGCCTGATAAATCAAACTTATACTGGCCATTTGTTTCATTCAATTGATGCCAATCACGTTCAAGGTAGTTTGGAAGCGGTTTCTACATTGATTAAACAAGGTATTGAACAAATTATCTTTTTAAATGGACCGTTAGAATATTCAAATAGTAGTGAGCGGTTAGAAGGCTATTGTTTAGCTCTTGAGCAGGCAGGGATTGTTAAGAACACTGATTATATTTTCCAAGGAAATTACAGTCGAAAAAGCGGCTATAAAATCGCAGCAGATATTGCTCCATACCTTTCAACATGCAAAGCTATTTTTGCAGCAAACGACCGAATGGCTATCGGACTTATGCAAGGCCTCCAAGATTTAGGTTATCGCGCAACAGTCGATTATCTCCTAATTGGCTATGATAATTCTGAGATGTCGAGAATGACGACTCCATCGTTAAGTACTGTAAACGTCCCATTATTTGATATGGGGCAGCTTGCAGCAAAAAAAATTCTGCAATTAATCTCTCAACCTACTGATACCTTTATAAATGAGAGATTACCAGTAACATTCATTGAACGACAATCATCGAGGTGGGGACAGTCCCCGTCAAATTAATCATGCAAAGGGGTATGTTTTTTATGAAATCAATTAACGTTGGGATGATTGGTTATAAATTTATGGGTAAAGCGCATAGTCATGCATATAAGGACCTCCCTCTGTTTTTCCCTAATACAGTAAAGCCTGTGATGAAAGTGATTTGTGGACGTAATGAACAAGATGTCGCACAAGCCCAGGCACAATTTGGTTGGGATGAATATACGACTGACTGGAAAAGTCTCTTACAAAGGGACGATATCGACTTGATAGATATTAATGCACCTAGTGATGTACATAAAGAAATTACAATTGCCGCTGCGAAAGCAGGCAAACATGTTTTTTGTGAAAAACCGTTAGCGCTTACATTGGCAGATGCACGAGAAATGCTCGCAACGGTTGAGGAATCGGGTGTTAAGCATATGGTTGGCTTTAACTACCGCTTTGCCCCAGCTGTCATGCTCGCTAAAAAACTAGTCGATGAAGGAAAACTAGGTAAAATCCATCATTTTCGGGCATGGTTTTTACAAGATTGGCTTGTTGACCCGAATTTCCCGCTCGCATGGAGACTAAAAAAGGAAATCGCCGGTTCTGGTTCACATGGCGATTTAGGAGCACACCTTATTGATTTAGCTCATTACCTAGTCGGTGACATGACTGAAGTTATCGGGATGAGCGAAACGTTTGTGAAAGAACGTCCAATCCCTGCAAATATGTCAGGATTATCTGCTACAGGTAGTGAGTCGGACGAAAAAGGTGAAGTTACTGTTGATGATGCAACTTTATTTTTAGCACGTTTTGAAAATGGTGCATTAGGCAGTTTTGAGGCTACACGCTATGCAGCAGGCCATCGTTGCACAAATTCATTCGAAATTAACGGCAGTAAAGGCAGTGTCATTTTTGATTTTGAACGGATGAACGAGCTGCAAGTTTATTTTACAGATGACCGTGACGATGTTCAGGGCTTCCGCCGGGTACTCGCAACAGATCCTGCTCATGCATTTGCGGATAATTGGTGGCCACCAGGTCATACGATTGGTTATGAGCATACGTTTATTCATGAAGTTGTCGAACTGATGAACGCTTTCAAGGAAGACCGTCAGCCGGTTCCGAATTTCCATGATGGTGTTAAATGTCAGCAAGTTTTAGAAGCTGTTGACCAATCAATTGAAAAGCGCCAATGGATCACGATTTCAGATATTTAATGTCATGTAAAAGTGTATCTCTATCAAACTAAATCATGTAAGGGAGTCGAAGTGCAATGAAAAAAAGTGCCTTAATCGTATGGGGTGGCTGGGATGGTCATGAACCAGAACAAGTAGCTGATATTTTTAAATCAATCTTAGAAGAGGAAAACTTTCAAGTTGAAGTCTCACATTCATTAGATTCATATGCTGACCCTGAAAAGTTAGCGTCACTAGACTTAATTGTTCCTCATTGGACAATGGGAGATATCGAGAAAAAATATGTCCTTCATATTTCAGAAGCAGTGATGAATGGTGTAGGCTTAGCAGGCTGTCACGGCGGTATGTGTGACTCATTCCGTAACAATGTTGACTGGCAATTCATGACCGGTGGGAATTGGGTTGCTCATCCTGGTAATGATGGTGTCGAATACATGGTGAATATTAAACATTCAACTAGCCCGCTTTTGGAAGGTCTGTCTGATTTTAAAGTTGTTAGTGAGCAATATTACCTTCACTTTGATCCAGCAGTAGAAGTACTAGCTACAACCCGCTTCCCTGTTGTTGATGGTCCACATGCTGCAAATAAAGCCGTTGATATGCCGGTTGTCTGGACGAAGAAATGGGGACTTGGTAATGTATTTTATAATTCATTAGGACATCAAGCGAATATCGTAGCAATGCCTGAGGTTACACAAATTATGCGCCGTGGCTTCCTATGGGCAGCTAGCGGGAAAGAACGTGCTCAGGAACTTGCTCAGGCGAATCGTTTTGCAACAGGTAAAGTTTATACTGGTATGGGAGACAGCCAATAAGGGGGAATCACATTGAAATCTATAAAAATCGGCATTATCGGTTGTGGAAATATTAGCTCTATCTATATGGAAAACTGCAAAAAGCTCGATCATCTTGAATTGGTTGCTTGTGCAGATTTAGATTTGCAACGCGCTGCCTCTCAGGCTGAAAAATTCAATATTCCAAATGCTTATTCTGTAGATGAACTGCTACAAGACCCAGATATCGACTTAGTGATTAATTTAACAATACCGCAAGCACATGCTGAAGTATGTATCAAAGCACTTGAGGCAGGAAAGCATGTGTATACAGAAAAACCGTTAGCTGTTACTCGTGAGGATGGTCAGAAAATACTTGAAACAGCTAAAAAACATAACAAGCTAGTTGGAAGCGCCCCAGATACATTTTTAGGTGCTGGTATCCAAACAGCGATTAAATTAATTGAACAAGGTGAAATTGGCGAAGTAGTTGGTGCATCTGCATTTATGATTTGTCGTGGTCATGAGCATTGGCATCCAGACCCTGGCTTTTACTATAAGACTGGTGGCGGGCCGATGTTCGATATGGGACCTTACTATTTAACGGCTTTAGTCGCTTTATTAGGTCCAATCCGCCGAGTATCTGGCTCTACACGAATTAGTTATCCTGAGCGGGTTGTAACTAGTCAACCAAAGGCAGGAGAAAAAATCGAAGTTGAAACAGCAACACATATTGCCGGAACAATCGATTTTCACTCTGGTGCAATCGGCACGATTACAACATCCTTTGATGCATTTGGCTATTCTTCCCTACCACCAATTGAGATTTACGGAAGTGAAGGTACCCTACTCGTCCCAGATCCAAACACATTTGGTGGCCCAGTGAAAATTCGTAAGCGTGATGAACAGGATTTTGTCGAAGTCCCACTTTCCTATGGCTTCTCGCAAAATAGTCGCGGTCTCGGTGTTGCCGATATGGCAAAAGCAATTATTGAAGAAACACAACACCGTGCTAACGGCGAACTTGCTTATCATGTATTAGAAGCAATGCATGGATTCCACGATTCTTCTGATAACGGTACACATTATGTGATGGCAAGTAGCTGTGAACGGCCGGAGTCGTTGTAGGTTAATCAAAATAAACAATATAAATGACTCTTAACATAATAGCTTAAGAGATGCTAGACAGTTGTGTATTGGCCCTTCATTTTATTGGAGGGCCATTATGTTGGGTATAGCTGCAATGTAGAGCAGAGCTATTTATAATAATGATTTATGACTCACTCTTTTTGCGGTTTCTGAATCATATTTTTTGTGTGGACGTTTTATTGGGGATTGATAATAGTATCTTTTTAATGAGGAAGATTTCTAATGAGCTCATTTTTCAACTTTCGGATATAGGTTATATCACTTAAGCACTTATTTCTTTTTCTCTATTTAGAAGGACATTTCGCTGGTGCTTTTATTAATTTTTGGTCTTCATCTCCTTTATGATGAACATTTCGCTGGCGTTCTTACTTATTTTTGGTCTTCATCTCTTTTATGAAGAACATTTCACTGGCACTCTTGATTATTTTTGTTCTTCATCTCCTTTATGAAGAACATTTCGCCGCCGCTCTTTTTAATTTTTGGTCTTCATCTCCTTTATGAAGAACATTTCGCCGCCGCTCTTTTTAATTTTTGGTCTTCATTTCCTTTATGAAGAACATTTCGCCACCGCTCTTTTTAATTTTTGGTCTTCATCTCCTTTATGAAGAACATTTCGCCGCCGCTCTTT
>NZ_JAUSUD010000001.1 GCF_030813355.1 Metabacillus malikii | reverse complement strand
TTATTTAATTTTCAAATGGATTCGACGAATCCTTTTATCTTAGTTTTGGCAGGCTTACCACATATAAAGACACGATTAGCGTTAAATCATCATCGTCCACTTTCTCAGAGATTGATTATGAAATATGAGATTCAGCCTTTAACTAGAGAGGAAGTTTTTAGTTATATTGATCATCATATGAAGTTAGCAGGAGCGAAGATGCCCATTTTTACGGAAACAGCATTAGAAGCAATCGCATTACGATCCCAAGGATGGCCACGGGTCATTAATACCTTAACAATTAACAGTTTATTATTTGGGTTCCAATTAAAGAAAGGTCAGATTGACGAGGAAATCATAAGATTAGCTGTAGAGAATAATGGGTTATCATGAGGCGAGGATTATTAGTATTTGACCATCATCAGCAGGAATGGAGAGTTTGGATAGGACAACAGCCTTACTGGATAGGTCAAGGCTATGCATTTGATTTACGGATCCAGAATAGATATCTACATGCATATTTGGAGAAGGATTTTGATTGGTTCGTAACTCTGGACAGTGACGTAAGGTTTGTACTCCACACTTTTGAGGTGTATAAGGTACGAATAGAAATACAAAATTATCTGCCAGTTAATGCCCCTTTTTAGGGGTTTTATTTTCTTTATTATAAGCTGGAGTAATATGAACAAATTTTTGCACATTCCGAAATATAGTGGAAAAAGTAGCACATTATTTCAGATTTTCTCCTGGATTAATGTGAAAACAAGTATCTGGAATAATGTGCTCGATTACAAGAATGTTGAACAAATCCCATAGATTTATAAAAAGGGTCATCGGAAATAACATATGCTTTCTTAGCACCTTCGGAATAACACCTTTTTAACGCTTCCAAAACTAATGCTTTTCCAATCCCCATTTTGCGGTATTGAGGAACTGTGCATACAGGTTCTACATAAGCATAATCAGTTTTGGAATTGTACCAACATCCACAGTAAGCAACATATTCGCCATCTTCATTTACTGCGACTACATGCAGATATGAGTTTAAATGGGAAGCTGATAACATTCTTTTTTGTTTATCCATAGTTTGTTCATCAATGGGCAAATCGCCATCGTTTTCAAATCCATACCATAATACTTTATGATGCTTATACAAATCATTTTTGATGTCAAGGTTTCTTACTTCTATCCCTTTAGGAAGCTTGTAATCAAATCTGCTTCCATCAAATATATTCTCAAGTATGTTTTCAGTGTTTTTAACTTTCACAAACTCATATCTATGTAATAAGTCTATTGTATGACTATCAGTGATATTTACTGCAATACCTATACCATTTTCGTTACTAAAGTTTGTAATAGCATATTCTAATATTTCTTCTTCCAGCTCTTCATAATCTTTCTTAACTGCATAAAAAGCTTCTCCAAAGTAGTGGTCATAAGTTGTCATACCTACCATTTCATTATTATAAAACCATAAACCTATTTTATCAGCCAAGCTATTATCAAACTCAGGATGAAATACCATCCATTCCCACCTTGCCCAATTCCAATTGATATGGTTGTGGTCATCTTTTGATAATTCAATTAAGAAATCGCAAACGGTATCATAAAAAGAACTATCAAAAGTTTTATATACGAATTTTATTGAAATCACCACTTATACTATTTTATTTAACTAAACCTAAGTACTCTCTCTTAAGTAGATGCTACTATAGTTTAACATTAATTTCCTCTTTATTTACATAAAAAAGAAGCATTCCCGTTGTTGTGGGAAAGCTACCAGTTAGTTAAAAAAGCCTAACTAATTTATCAGTAGACTTTACTTTTTCCCATACATACCATGGTAATTTATAATCCATTTTTTTACCTCGTTTACTATTTATATCTGTTACTATCCAATTACTATCTTTCTTTTGTACTTGATAATTTACATTTGTACCATTGGACTTTTTAAAGAGTATATAACCTGTATTACCTTTTATAATGGTTACAGGGTCAATATCATTTTTGTAGGGTATCTTTCTCTCAGGAAGCAAAATGTTGGTTACTATTTCTTCTGCAATAATAAATAGGGATTTAAATTCCTTATTTATTTCTGTTTGGTATTGCAATTGATTGAATGTGTAAGAAGAGTAAGACTCTAAATTCAAATTAAAAGACTGTTTTATATCTGAAAGTGTTTCTTTATAAAATTCATTTATATCCTTTTCAAATTTATCGCCCTCATGTTGAAAGCTAATGGTTTTAACCCCATATGGACTTATATTAAAAGTCATTGTTTCCTTACCATAAGGAGGGTCATGTGCATGTTCAAATGTTGTGACTTGGACTTCTGTATTAAAATCAAAACTGCCCTCATGCTCTCTTGTAATACTCAGAATTTTAGCATCCTCATATTGTTTGGGATAGCCATAATAATTAATAATTTCTTTATCTACGGAGGGGAATAGTGTTGTAATCAAAGTATCATAAATAAGTTTATAATCAGGCTGTTCACTTTGGGCATTAAGACTTTCTGAAATTAATGTCAACAAAGAATCTTTGTATAAGACCTCATTCGGGAGTTTTTCCGCAACCACTTGATGGTTATTAATATGGATACTAAGAAGAACAAAAGATAATATTACCAGGATTTTCTTCATCAAATACTCCTTTAATATAGATTTAATTAATGAGTATTTTTACCTGAAATCTTTAAATTATTGTTCAACTAAACTACATCGTTAGTGAAAAGGCGATTGCTTATTTAGCAATCGCACACGTTTCTACGATAAATGTTTACCCAAACATTGCTTCTATAAGATAACCAACAAACATAATGATAAAAAAGCTAAAAGTCATAATTATATTCGCGATAATGCCAATCTTGACTCTCCCTAAAAAGCCAAATAATATACCGAGGGGATTTATAATAAATGTTAACATCCAAAAGCCATAACCATATTGAAGAATAAAGTTAGGCAACCACAAAGCCACTCCTACTATAAAACAAAAAAAAGATAATGCAATCCACCTTTTATTCGATTTCTTTTTCTCCACTGTAATTCCCCTCATTAAACAGATAAATTGTAATTGATTCACTTTAACTTTACCAATAGAGTCTATTTATTTTATTAAACTATCCTGGTCAGTTAGCGGAACAAGTAAAGCCTTACTCTTTGTTGAAGTAAAGCTACCTGTTAATATAAGAAGTATTCTTATACCCTTTTTTTTACTCATAAGGATATAACTTAACAAATAAAAAAAACAAGTAATTCCAAACAGTAGAAATATACCTGGCGTCATTAGCATATACAAACTTAAAGGTAAAGACCATATGAAAGCAATTAACATTAATAATTTTCTTGATGTAAAAAATGAAATTACTGCTATAAATGCAGGAAAAACCAGCATAAATAAAGTTATTAAAGTGGGTTCATTATTAGTTTCATTTGAGTATGGATTAAAGAAGTTTAATATTAACCATAAAGCAATTGATAATATTGCAGCACCTAATCCAAAAATAGATGGATTCTTTAGCATTTATATGACTTCCCCCTCCCCTAAAACTCTCTTTTATAATACCATAAATAACCAGAACCTTATTCAACTAACCTACACATTTAGTTCAACAAGAAAGAAGTCACACATTATCAGTACTATAAGTAATGCAAGCATTACTTATGAACAATTAAGTCTAATTAACACCACAACACTTTAATAATTTTGATATTACCTCTGGTCTTTGTTCATACCTAAAAGTAAAAACATCTTGAATAGTTAAAATTGCATACCAAGAACCTACAGATTGTCCAATTAATATTGGTCTATCATAAATCAAATCAATTTTTAGTCTTTTATCGGAATTTATTGATTTCGACAATTCCTTATATATCTTATTCATTCTATCTTCATCAAATATACCCTCAATGGCTATCTGTCCATAAATCCCGTCCCACCATGCTAAATAGGACTTAACACTTTCTAAATATCCAAAGACACCTGTTTCATTATTCTCAAACAATTTTTGAAATAATGCTTTATCAGAATCTAATATTCCGTTATGGTCATACATTCCATTAAGGTTATTATTAAATGTTTCTTCCCAAACTTCTTTAAAGGTCTGTTCAAATTCTCCATCTAAAATTCCCCACTTTGAACTATCAACATATGGAAATAACGGTATTTTTCTATCTTGATTTCTACTGTTCAAAAATATGTTTTGAACATATATTAAATAATTTAATGAGTAGGGTGCGTTTATTTCTATTTCAAATCCACTATGTACTTTTTCATGATTATCCTTCATAAAAACATTCCTCCTTCAATTATTTTTTTGCTCTAACCTGCTTCTATATTTCAATAAGATTATTCTATCGATTTAGCTATATTAATCATCTGTTC
This sequence comes from Metabacillus malikii, assembly GCF_030813355.1. Taxonomy (GTDB): domain Bacteria; phylum Bacillota; class Bacilli; order Bacillales; family Bacillaceae; genus Metabacillus; species Metabacillus malikii. The sequence goes on along the minus strand of NZ_JAUSUD010000001.1, from coordinate 432,963 downwards.
CTCGCTCAGTGTTGAACTACATATGTATCATTCTGATTCCAACGCAATATCCACCTACAGGATTATCATGATTTATTGGGAGTTTAAATAATGAATAATAACCCTTATATCTATTTATATTTAATTCTTTTTGATTTCTTTCAATTTTTCCTAAAATACCAAACACTTTCTTTTCATCAATTCCCAATAGGAATGTTACTATCAAAAATAAGCTAAGAGTTAGTTTTTTAGAAACATTGAATTGAGTCATCTCCAACCTATAATTTTTATTTACCGATTGGTAGTCTTCCCCAGAGTTACCTTCTTAGATTAACCTCGTCGTTATCGCAATAAGCAAGAGATATCCTACACAACTCCCTATCATTCAGGAAGTATTTTGTTCGAAATGAGACACAAAGTAAAAAATATAAATGTGTATAAACTTCATTCCCCTTAAGCAAAATAAACAAAAAAGGACGTGATATTTTGAAGAAGATAGTAACATATACTTTATTTGCTTTTTTACTGTTAACATTAATACCTAGTAATTGCTTAGCTACTACCTTGGATAAAATTCCTGTGAAGAAATCTTCAAACCAATGGGAAGTAGTTATAGGCAAGCCTGATAACGAAGACCCAAAAGCCAATATTTCTGATAAACCAGAGTTATATAAATTTTATAGTCTTAACATTAAGAACATTGGTGATGAATATATTGAATTGGTAAGGATTGAAGCATTTAGAGACGAGCCTAATATAAACACTGAATATGAACTGTTTACTGTTGAAAGTGAACCTAATAAGAATTTATATCCCCCGTTTCATCATTCAAACTTTCCTTTATATACAAAAGCAAAAGAGCTTAAAGTTGTTGTAACCTGGATAAAGGAAGGCGATAATCCTAGCAACCAACGTAAATATAGAGAACAGTTTGTTTTCAAACAGTAACAGACACCTGAGAGGTAACCCCTCTCTTTTTTATTTTTAAAATTTTAATTAAAAGACTAGTTTCTCCTCTTCAACTAAACTGCCCCGTTAGTCCGAAAAACGTCTCTACTGCCATTGCAGAAACGCCCTTGATAGATAAATAAATTAGGTTTCTATTTCTCATTTTTTAGCTTCCTAACCTCTTCTTCGAGGTTTTTAACTTTCTGTTGGAGTTCTTCCTTCGGTTCCGTAATTCTTCGACCTAATATAACCGAAATACCAATGATAACTATAGTTCCACCAGCAAAAGCCATAATAAATAAAAATGTAATATCAAACATAGAAAACAGCCCCTAACTTAAACCTTTGATATTTCACATACGAAGCTCCTACAATAAAAGTTCCATTTCTTCTTAAACAATCCTGCCTCGTTAGTACAATAAAAAAACGCTAATCCTTATTAGATTAACGCACCCTTCTGGTGAATAAATAACTTGGGACTGTTTGTTGTAATAACGCTAACCATTAATTTAGAATCAAGAATTTAATCTTCTTCTTTTTTTATATAAGAGCACGATTGCAGTAGCAAATAATAAAACAGAAATCAATAAAGTTGTTCCTGAGGCAATAGGTGTTAAAAAACTTATAATCAGAAGTATTATTCCTAATACAAATAGACCAGCCACCATTAAAATTGCTCCTTCCTTCTCTAGCTTTTACTACATTTTAATTTTAACATTACTAACCGTACTTTTGGGAGGAAGTGGAAACAATAAAATTGAACTAAACTGCTTCTTTAGTACAATAAGAAAAACACCATATTTCTTAATGGAGTATCGTTCTCTTTAGTTCAACAACTCAATTTTTGATTTAAAATAAATGATTTCAGGGTCTCCTTCATCTAAGTTTTCAACCACCCCACTCTGAATAAACCCATTTATTTCAAATACTTTTTGCATATTAATATTAGAGCGATTAGTCGAAGAAAATACTTTTGTTGTTGGAGATGAACTTACCATATAGTCCATCAATAAACTTGCGTATCCTCTTCTTCTGCTGGATGGTGAAACAATAATTAGGGAAATAAAAGCACATTCAAAGAAATTAACTTCATATATCAAAAAACCGACGATAACATCATTTTCTTTCGCAACTATACATTTTCCAAACTCTATTGACCTCTCAATATAATTTCTTCTGCTTGTGTTTCCTATCACTTTACTATCTATTTGTACTAATTTCTCTAAGTCATCGTTACTAGCCTCAACGACTGTCTTCACACTACTACCCCCTCTATGATTATTACGATTTCAGATACACACTTGTTAAACTCACCTGCACCGTTAGTTGAATAGGAAAAAGCTCGTCCATTTTAGCAGCCAGGTCTTTAAGAATATCACCTTAAAGTTAAGAGAAGGTTACTTGTAATAATTTTCACCTGTACGTAATGACCACCACCAAAACTTTGCTCCTTGGCATACTACGAATCTATCAAACCATAATTCAAAGTTCATTTTTAATGGAACTGCATCATAAAATTGTTCTATATGGTCCTTCCAAAACAGGTAATTCCTTTTATCCTGTGAAACGAGTTTAGAATTTATCACGATATTATCTTGATAAATATACGCAATATCATAACATCCTTCACATTCATCGTAGCCTTTATGATTGAATTCAATAATCTTTTCTAAACTATAAAGTTCAATTTCTCCACCGTAATTTATATCATCAAATAGACGACACCCGTTGGTCATTTTCAAAAATTCTTTATAATCGACAGGCAATATTAACCCCGTCGATTTTTCAAAATTAGAAATATCTATATCACTTGCAGGTGGATTAAAAGTACAGTTTGCATTGTACAGATATCCTTCATTAGTTTGAACTTGAATTATATTGCCATTTTCATTCAATCTCTTTATTAAGGAATTTATGGTCTGCTTAACTATGTTACCTTCTTTAAACATCCAACAACTCTCCCTCAGTGCAGCTGATTATACCTAAGTTATTCTCTGTAATAATTACTTTCCTTCTTCCATTAAACTTCTTCATTCATTCAATAAGAATTGCGATACCCCTTTTAGTATCACATTATAAAAAATATAATAATTCCGCAAATCACTGTTACTCCTATAAAAGTATACAAGGAAAGAAAAGTAGAATTAACTTTACCAAAAACTACTTCACTTTGAAGTGTTTCTGCTTTATCCCACATACTTGCTATATCTGGTTTGTAGTTTCTTGTTTTGATATAACTGACTAACATCATACCGACTATATAGATTATATGAATTATAATTGAACAAAAAAATGCTTGTAAAATCAGCTTCATTTGGACAACCTACTCTACATTCATATTACCATAATAACCCATACGATTCTTCCACTAATCTGACTCTTTAGTTGAAAATACTGTATAGCTCGTAATTTATTTGTACTGCGCATAAATAGACCTTGAGAGAATGATGTGTTCTTCTTCAACTAAAGAACCAAATACTGGTAGATATGAATTTATAATTACTACTCACCTTAGTTTAACACTATAGTTTCTCATTGATTTTGGTATTCCTTTAAGTTCGAGTAACCCACTATATACTAAATACCGAATCCTATACTCTAAGAAGAAAGCATTAATCAATTCATTTGTCCCCGATAGGATTTCTCCAATTACTATTCCTGCCTTGATAAAGCCTCTTATTTCCTGCTTAGAATGGAGCATTTCAATGGTATTTATAATCAGTGGATCAAAGTGATTTTCTTCAACACCCTTTATACTCTTTATCCATAGACGTAGGACTTCTTTTGTTTGTGCCAAGGAATTCCACTCTGCTTGAAGCTGCACCCGTTCCTGTTCCGTTATCGATGGGGTCTTTCTGCCCTTTTCAAATAGGAATCTTAAATCTTTTGGTTCGATATGGCCTGTGTGTGAAATATTTTGACCTCTATCTTCAGCCATTATGTATCTTTCATAGAGTTCGGTGGAATTCATGAGAAATACCTCATTTGTTTTGTCACGCAGTAAAAAGAGAAGAAACCGCAGACCAGTTTGTTCATCTGCATTATTTCCATACCAGATGTATATTGGAACCTGACTAATAATATCTTCTATCTCCCTCAATGTATTGGCAAATTTATTTTCGTACTCAAAATTATCCTGTTCATAATTGATATTTTCATAAATCCATTCATTTCGAAACGTTTGTCCCACTTTTTCATCTAACTTCCACAATGGCCCAATCGAAAAGGAGTCTGGAAAGCCAATCACAACCTTGGGTCTTTCAAGTCCTACTCTTAAAGAACCTGCTGCAGATTCTGAGCAAACGATATGTACAGCTGAAACTTGATCACAACCTACCTCAACCGAGCTGGATGAAAAAGAACGGCGGTTACTATTAATGCAACTATTAATGACTTCTACCACTGTATTAACATCGCTTTGTTTAATTGCATATCCTTTACCCTCAAGCGGATTACTCTCTTCATGATTAAACATCTCAAATTCATTTTCATGTTCTAATTCATACGTTTGCCATTCCCCATTTTCGTTCAAGTCTGAAACGCTAACATAATTTTGTGTTTCTATTTTGTAAACGAAAACTACATTGGGTTCCATAAAAAAATAAATAAATGGGTAACTGATTTTAGTTTTTATTGCGAACAACTCCCTTCATCATTATTTTATATTTTTTAACATTATTCTGAAGTTTTAAAGCGTTTTTATACTCTTTAATATCATCGTTAAATTCAATTTCGATAATCTCTCACTTTTCCCCTTTATCCTTGTTCAACTAGTAGCCCCATAATTTAAGTATTTTTCTTCACAAACTCACCCAATTAGCCAATTTTTGTTCTGAAGTCTTATTCCGTTAAATGGCCGGATTATTGAACACCTAACAGATAAATAGTTTTTATCGTGAACGATATTACTTTCTGACAGTATTTGTCTATTTAATATAAAGGCATAGTTAACTATTACTGCACTGTTAGTTGAATAACATCGACTACTCCACAACTTAATTTTAACATTAATTTCCTTAGTTCTAAGGAGAAAAAAAACGTTCCTATTCATAAGGACCATTAAAGAGGAAAAACGGTTTAACTTTCTTTAAAACATCGCGACTTTTTTATAAACATCGCAACTTTATTTCGAAGCTACACCAGTGGCAACAAGGATTATAAAACTCTATACTAAATAGATACTAAAATTCATTAAAATGGATAGTCAGATTTGTACTGACTATCCTTTTACTCAGTCTTTTGCTCCAATGAATAGTAAATATGAATTATTGTAACAATCTATTCTCCGTTAAAATCGTCACATCTTTTTTGATTTTCATACTCTTTTACACGTCGGTAAACAAGGAAAACTTTTTCGTTTGATGACTGGGCTGGAGATGTCGATGCTGTTAATATTGCAAAAAGGTGGGAAGAAGGCAAGCACGAAACACTCTATCATGCATTTTTAAGTTACTATGAAGGGGATGTTCTAACTAGAAATACCAGTTTTTTCGAAAATAGGTTCAGAAAAAATAAGGAGTTTTTACATACTACTGTTCATGAATATGTTTATGGTAGCGATGTTGACCTAGCAGCTTTAAGGATGATTCTTAAAAGTGGATTTAAAGTTCCGAATATGACTAATGATGAGGCTTACTATTTATCTGAAGCTTTTAAAGATACCCTGCTAAAAAGAGTAGAGAAGGAGACCTTTTAGCACCAAAAATTAACCGAAATAGAGTACCATACCCGAATTAAGTGTATGGTACTCTGTTTTACAGTACAATTTCTAATCCGTATTATTAACTCGGAAACTTGGTTTATCTTTATTATTTTTATCCCTTGCTGTAAACTCTACTGTGTCAGGTTCTTGCTTATCTCCGTAAAGAGTTATCGTTGCCTCATAGTCACTCTTCCAATCAACCATAACATTTTCATTAGAGATACCGACACCGTCATTGTGTAAAGGTCTGTTTATATGTATCGATTTGTATTTTATTTTAACTTTTGAAGAAGTAAAAAACCAGGGAGAACCTACCTCTACAACCTCGATAGTATTGGTATTACTTGGAGAATGGCTGACAATGAGAGGATACTCTCTATATTCCGCATCATAAATAAATTTGCCAATCGGTAGTATTATTATTAACGCTAAAATAGCTACGAAAATAAGGCAACCTCTTTTAGTCCTCATCTTTATGTTTTTAATATCTTGTTCAATATTTTCTTGATTAAAATTCAATAAATTTCTTCCTTTCAAATAAAGTGAAATAAAGAATGAATTAATTTATAGGTGTCTTTACATTGTGAGACATAAAAAAGGGGTAATTCATAAGCTGTATTTTTACGTTCTCAAGTTCAGAAAAATTGTACCGATTATCTTGTTACATTTCAAATATAAAAATGAGAGAAATTACGAGTAAATAAGAGCTTGTACTTTTTGTGAAAAAAATATCCTTTAACCCAAAATATTATTTTGCTTTATATGGGAGAATGTTTGAGAATTGATTATTATAAAACCTTGAATGTTTGAGAGGTAAAATCAAAAATAGGGCAGTATTGTATTTGCGTTGTCGTGATTCCATCCCTTTCATTTAACTACTCACAGCTTGATATTTCAATATATTAAGGTATGCTTTGTGAAAATTTTGAAGGGGAATTGCCCCAGTTGTAGTCTTGAAATAAAGTTTGAATAAATTAACTCAATAAACCTTGATAATAGAACAAATAGAAAAAGCGTGTTTTGGAGAAAGATTGATTAAAACGCTTTTAATATATTCAATTGAATCATTCTTTTATAAAAAAGTTTGATCATTTCTGTAATCCTTATTCCATTAAAGCACCCGTTAGTTGAAGATAAAGTTTCTTATTTCTTATATCAAGCCAATTATATACAGTCCGATAAAAACAAAAATCCAACTATCCAACCTATCTAAAACTCCACCGTGACCAGGTAATATTTTCCCCGAATCTTTAACACCAAAATTACGTTTTAGAGCTGATTCAACCAAGTCACCAACTTGACCAGCAATAGATACAACTATAGTTATAATTAAAGTTTCAAAGTAGTTTGAAAAGGTGTTTAATATAAATTGGAGAACTGTTCCAATAATAATTGCTGTTACAATACCTCCTATTGCACCCTCTACGGTCTTATTAGGGCTAATTTTTGGAGCAAGTTTCCTTTTACCGTATTTTCTTCCTATAAAATAAGCTCCTGAATCAGTTGTCCAAATTGTTAATAATATAGATAACGTCCAAAGTAATCCTTTATCTAGTCGTGCTTCTGCTAATGATACTAACCCAAATCCAATATATAAAACACCAATTAGTAATGCCCCTGCCTTATCAATTGAAAATTCCTCATTAAAAATAGTCGCTGTAATAAAAAAGAGAACAAGAGCTATCAGGACTTTAATTTGTATCTGTTCAATACCCAAACTAAACAGAGGTAAAAATAAAAAAATAACTCCTATAAGACCTACAAACCATTTAATCCTAAACCTAACTTTAATAATCGCAGTAAATTCATAATAGGCTATTATTGCTAGAATTAAGGAAAAAGCTGAAAACCAATAACTCCCTAAATAAAAAGGAATTAAAAATAAAATAGCCATAATAATTCCTGTTATTATACGTTCCTTCAAACCTTTACACTTCCTTAAATTTCTATTTTTGTAGTATAGAGTAAATTATACTATAAAATTAAAGAGGTTAAGAAACATAAGAGAAATTTATCGTTTCTTATTAAACTAACCTGCCCCTTTAGTACAATAAGAAAATGCAATACCTCTTTGTTGAAGTATCCACCCGTTATTTCAAGAAGGAAAATGACGATTCTCTATAATCATGCCCTATTGCTTAATTTCGATTTTCCAGGGAAGAAATACAATTTTCTTCACTATGCATTGTCACATCTTCAAAAATATCTGTAACACCATCGGGCAATAACTTATCTTTTTCACAAAATTGTTTAACCTGTTTACCTTTTTTAGTTATTCCGTAATAATACGTCACGTCTGGCTCGTCTTTAAAAACAACCAGATAATGACCATGATAAAAATCTTTATTTGTGGTGTATTTCGGCTCTACATAATGTGATTCTACTATGTCGCTTTCTGTGTATCCCTGTTCCTCCAAATAAACCGGTACATTTTTATTTGCCACATATTTTGTATAAGGATTTCCGTTGTTTAACAAGTAAATAAATACAAAAGGAGTTGCAATAACAAGGATTAAAATTACACTTATCGCTATCCACATACTTTTTTTCATATTATTTCCCCCAACGTTTCACAAAATGGTCTATTTGCTGAACTAAACCTAAGCAATTCTCTACATAAAATTTACCATAAAAATATTTTATCCTTGTTCTATTATTCTTCTTTAGTAAAATAAAAAAAAGCTGCCAATTAGCAGGGAAATTGAATATAAGCACAAGTTAGTTGTATAAGTCTATAATAAAAAGGAGCATTTGTTCGCATTTTAAAAAACAATGATTAACAAGTATATTAGATTAACCTACTACTCTGAAGAAATAAATTGGGAATGTTAATATATTAACGCTACCCATTAAATTAGAATCAAGAATTTTTTCTTCTTCCTTTTTTAAATAAAAGCACGATTGCAGTAGCAAATAATAATACAGAAATCAATAATGTTGTACCTGAGGCAATAGGTGTTAAAAAACTTATTATCAGAAGTATTATACCTAACACAAATAGACCAACCACCATTAAAATTGCTCCTTTCTTATCTAGATTTGTGCCTCCATCTAGTACAAAATCGCACTTCATCACTTAGCAAGTGAAATTATTCGCAATCATTAGAAAAAGCAGCCCTAGCACCTTCCTATTTCAGCACTTACCCCATCACTTGAAGAATGAGCTACTTATTCTTCATATTTTTGCTATATTAACTGTTCTAATTGATAACTAGAAATTGGCAAATTATTTTCCACTACAAAATTTTGGTGTAGACCAATAGAGTAAAAGGCTGCCACAGCAACCTCGCCCCTCAACTCAAGCCCACGAAAATTGAAGAAGGTAAACAATCAATCTTTTATTCTCAACTGCATCTTAAGTTCTTTAAATGGTGTAGCATTCGATTCTTGATAATTGTTCAAATGTTGGGTTAAAACAAACCAATTATTTTCAAGATATGGGTGTATTTCAGTGGTATCAGCAATATTATATATCCCAATTAAGAAGTAAATAGTTTCCCCTAGTAAAAAGTCATCGTCTAATTTCAACATTAAATCTATAACACTTGGAATGTAGTTATAGGCTTCTTCAGCAGACATACCGTTCGTTATTGATTCAAAAGCATTACTAAAATACCACTCGTCATTAGCTATCTTATCTTCCCATTCGTCATATATCTCCATTAACCTTTTATCCGTTTTAATCACGTCCAAATTTGTAATGTAGTTACACATATATATCAATTACCGTACGACTATTCTGCTATTTTTAGTACAATAAAAAATCGATACTTTTTTTAGGTTTTGAATCGCTCTCTTTTCCCCCGGTTCTCACCGTTCGTCCGACTTTCACCGCATATGGCGTTCCAACTAATTCCATTTCTATTATTAAGCAGAAGAGTATATATCTATTAAATTATCTTATGAATTCTTCAAAGACTTTACAATCTTATAAATCAGGATTCCAAACAAAGAAATGCCCACTAAAGCTATTATAATTCCCGCAGGATTAATTAACCCCATAACTCTCCCCCTTATGGAAAACATATTTATATTTTACTATAAATACCAATTAAAGTTGTTAATTTTCGTTAATTTTATTTAAAGTAACCTTTTCATGTTTCAATTTCTTAATATGACAATCTTTAAGTAATAAAACGATAAGGGCGATGAAAATTTGTTATTGTCCAAGGCTTGGGAATTAATTATATGAATCTGATAGACGAATAGAATCCTCACAAACAGATTTTAATAACTTACATGTTCATATAGGGGCTAATTTAGAGTTTAATGGGGCATAAACGACAAAGATAATGCCTAATTAAGTGACCGATTATGAGAGGAATTTTACACTAAAAGGATTTACAACTAGAAAGGAGAAACGTTCCAGTGATGTTGCTCCTTATCGTTTAATATGTTTTCACGTTCAAGCATATAGTATCAGAACTATTATGGATTCACGGAATGCCTCTTTCTTTTAAAGTGAATGCCAAACAATAATAGAATTATATTATAGATACTTATAGAAATTACCACAACGATTGCTTCAGCCGTAAAACTAATTGGTTCAAGTCCGCTATGATTGTTAATATGATACTCTTCCGCTTTATAGTTGAACCAAATAATAGTTGTAATAAAAACATACAACATTATTAGGAATATCGACTTTATATAAGCTAATGTTTTGTTCTTTGAAGAAATAGAACGCAATGTATATAAAAATAGACCGCCATAGACAAGCATAAAAATGATTATTTCATAAATCTCGACTTTTAGTCCCAATTCATTGCCTCCTTATTAAACAATCCTGCACCTTGAGTATGATAAGGAAAAAGAGATACATTTTCTTGAAGTACCGCACCAGTTAGCGAAAAGAAATATTTTTATATTAATTCCTTTTCTTCCAATCATCATAAAAATCTTTCAAAACTGTGCTAATTTCATTTAGAGTAAGTAAAATTAAAAAAGCATCATAAATGTGACCACTTCATCTTATACTGACTTAATTCCCTAAAAAAGATTATTTCCTCTACAACAAACCCGAATCGCTATACTCCGTGTCATTATACAAACCTTACTCAGCATCCTTTTTCACACGTTGATTCATATCATCGATTTTCTTTTCAATTCTATCAAGCTGATTGTTTCGCTTTTTATTAGAACGTAAAAAAGACACGATTAACACAACAATTAGTACAATAAATGCAAGATAAAACAACTGAAATAATGCATCTCCAAGATTAAAACTGTTCATAATATACCTCCTAAATAAGACTCTCTAAGTATATTTTACAATAAGTTCCTGACTTGTTATTGATTTCTTATTAAATAATCCTATTTTTATCGTTTAAGAAGCCAAAGTTAGTAACAAAGATTTGTAAATTAAGAACAAAACTGACCCAACTAGACACTACCCGAAACATCGACTCTCTTTGATACAAAGAAATACACAAAACCATAAACAAATAGACTACCAATTACAAGATCGTATATTTTAGCAGTAGAAAGATGAATGAACATGGCGCAATACAGAATAAATAATTGTGCATATAATATAACTAAGACAAACTTTAAGAAAGAATCATTCACCTTGGATTTAGGAATTGGATAAAGTAATACATTTTGTTTCAATTCATGCTGTAAAGGAATTAATTGAAATCCAGTTATAAATAAGATTAGGAGATTAACAATCCAACCGCTTGTTGGCACAGCATAATTTACAAAGATGCCAATTACGGTCAGCCTTACATAAAGGTAAAAGTAATCATTATATCTAACAAACAAATGTGAGTATAAATATACGAATGTACTTGTCTGAGAATATGGGATACACCTTTTTAAAACCATGGTAAGCAAACGTCGATTACGAAAAGAACGTTTAAGATGAGGGACATCGATAAATATATTGATAAATTTAAAGTGTCTTAATAAGGCACTTTCTTCTTCATCTATTAACCACTGCCAATTCAAACTTCTGTTTTTTCTTATCGAAAAAATGCAATAAACGGAATTTACACTCATTAAAACAAGCACAAAAACCCAGTCATCTTTCAACAAAAAATAACAGATTAAATATATTGAAAAAAGCCTATTTAACCTATGTAACACAAATTGCACTTGGTTCTCTAGCCATTGTTCAGTCCACTTCATTAAAATGTTGTAAGCGGCAATTCCCACTATAAAAAGCAGAAGGGAAGGTTTTATAGTTGTAGTATGTAAAAATAAGGTTATGAAAACAGTAATGAAGCTTAGCAATTTCACAACATCTAAAACAAAACTATATACTAGTGATTTAATAAAATATGGCTTTAATCCCCATTCAAGTGGCAACAAAAAGATAATATCCGCCCTTTTCATAAATGTCCGAACTTTTGTCCGTATTAAAAGGAAGGTTACAAATAGAGATAAAAGTCCTTCAACTGAGATGTGTGAGGAGGTATCCATTGAAGAAATGAATGAAAATAATAAATAAAGATGCTACTAATGATTAATAAAAAATAAACAACATTCGCACCAATTATTGAATAGTAGCTGAACATCTTTCTGTAAAAATCCTTAACTCTAATACCCCATAAAGATTTTATATCCATTAGTACACCATACTTTCTTGAATACTAACCTAATGGCACAATTGTATATTTTGAATTAGCTTGAAACTTGGCAAATTAACTTTTACTTAGAACTGATACGTCTTTTGTTTCTGGAAACTTTATTAAACAGTTTAAACGCATCAGGATTCTGTATATCACTCTAACCTATTCTGTAGAATAACAAGGATCTCCTTTATTACGAGGAAAATTTTGTTAAATTCCAGTACCAACTTTAGTTAAAAAATAAGCTTTCAGCGAAACTTAGTTACTCCCTCATTAACTGCCCAACAATGATGTTCGTGAACTAAGAATCTTTTAATATTGTTTATATCGAACCACTTGATAAAGTGGTCAACTTCAATTGGTTCTTGTTCTTTATGTAACAAATCTGCCAAGTAAAAGTAGCCATCATTTATTACATGCTCATTATTAGTTGATTGAAAAAACCTCTTTGCATTTCCAATGAAGGAACCTATAGATACAGCATATCCCGTTTCTTCAAACATTTCTCTTACAAGACACTCTTGGTGATTTTCGTTATTTTCAATTCCTCCTCCAGGTAAAAAATAATCTCCTTTGGAATTCTGGACAGTTAAAACCCTTTCATTAGTAGAGTTGAAAATAACTGCATAAACTGCCTTTCTTACTTGATAATCTACACCATCAATTTTATTCCCAAAAACGATAACCAATTTCTTCTCCCCCCATTTTTTCTTCTTCAACCAACCTGTAAGTTAAAGTATTAGGAAATAATATATTAAACTTGAAGTGAAGTGTATAAGGTGACGATGATTTAAGTTAACTTTCAACACCATTAGGATGATATAGCATTAGCTCATTTTCTTTAAAGAGTTGCTTCATTAACAGCGACATTTTCCCCAACTTAAATCGTTAAACCTATTTCTTCTTTTTTTTCTCCGAATAGCAGCCTACTCATCCTCATCTATCACAATACTAAAAGAAATATTAAGTTTATCCCGAACCCAAGCCTGAAAAATTTTATCAATTTGTATTTTCATTGCTTCATCGTCCATATCCCCATCAAGACCTAATTCTTTAAAATGAAATGTTTCCGTTGCCCCTGTAGCTTCAAAACTTGAACTTCTAAATGAAAACGTGACTGTCTTATCCATTTGGTCATCTCCCTATCTATATAGGCATCATTTCGCTATAATTACTTCCTCACAAACCTATCATTTTTCGCTTACGTGATAACAAGAATCCTACCAATAGTTGAATACAAAGGCTTACCATTGTAAAACTTCATTAATTCAATAAATCTTCTCATTCATTTTGGCAACAATATATTTTGCATCATAGCCTACTCCTTGTAATAATGCAGAACCACGTCGATATTGCCACGGCAAACCAATAAAATATAATCCGTCGATATTGGAAACCCCTCTACTATGTAATACGTTCCCCTGTTCATCTAAAATACCAGCTATTTTCAACCACGGAAATTCAGTTTTAAACCCTGTTGCCCATATGATGTTGCTAACTTTAAGTGTTGAATTATCTTCAAATAATAGCTCATTCCCATTTGCATTCATGACCCTTTTTTTCACTTTCACTTCGTTATTAGTAATTGCCTTTTTTAATTCAAAACCAAATATAGGGTCGCCCCTTTTTTGGAGTATCCTAGCAAAAAACGAATTACTTTTTACTTTAAGGATTCCTACCTTATCAAACCAATAAAATATACTCTTATCCCGTATTACTAATGGTAAGTAATTAAGTGTCTTGCTGATTGCGATATATGTATCTTTCTCTTTTGATAGTTCAACGGCTATTTGCGCACCGCTATTTCCTCCGCCAACTACCAATACATTCCCGTTTATTAATTGGCGTGGATTTTTATATTGTGATGAGTGAAGCTGATAGATAGCAGGAGATAGATTTTTTGAAAAAGAAGGGATATTCGGTGTTTGGAAAGGACCTGTTGCAACTACGACATTCTTTGCCCTGTATTCATTTTTATTCGTTTTGATTAAGAATGTATCATCTACTTTATTTACATGTATAACTTCTTCATTTAAGTGAATTGGAAAATCAAATTTCTCTACATAGTTTTTCGGATACTCAACAATCTCATCTTTAGTAGGAAATCCCTGTGCTTCACCACTTAAAGGCAATCCAGGCAATGAGCTGTAAGCCCGCGGAGTAAATAACAATAACGAATCATATCTTTCCTTCCAAGTACCTCCAATTTCACTTCCTTTATCCAACAGTAAAAAGTTTTGATTTGTCTTTTTTAAATAGTAAGCAATTGCAAGACCAGCTTGACCACACCCAATTACAATTGAATCATACATTGTTAGTTTCCTCACTCTTCTCCTAATATGGCATACTTTCCAACTGGGCGATATTCTATTGTCGTTGTATTCAAAAGCGATACCTTTTTGTTGGAGTATCGCACCAGTAACTTTAAGCTCTAATCTTTAAAATCTCTTTTATATATCCCATCTTTACCATATGCATAAATAAACGAACCTCGCATAAAAATAGGACCTTTGATGGGCTTGCCGTTTTCATCAGTTAATTGTATTTTTTCCTTTGGGATAATTGTCCGATTTCTTATTCGAAAACGCTTGATTGTATACATATCTATTTGTCCAATTAAACCAGTTTTATCGAATATAAATTGACTTATTGTATCACCTTCTATTCGATAGCGAATCGCCTCATTCATCTCATTTAGCTGCACTAGAAAAGAATCGTCATAGTAATAGAAATATACTTCCTTTGAACTTACAACATTAAGGGCATAACAATCTATCATTCCATAACTACCCGCCCCCACATCTTATCCCCATTTATATTGTAAGCGATAAGTCCTGCACTTCCCATCGGCTGTTCCCATCCAAAATTACCAAATATACCTTCATCAAAATAACTCACCCAAATTGTATCGTTGTCATCAATTTGCACGTCTTGAATACCATCTCCAAGTGTAAAAGCATCTATTAACTGTCCGTTCGGATTGTATCTTCTCGCATTTCGTTCAACATCTTTACCATCTTTTAAACAACGACCTTGGACAATAAGTAAAGTGCCATCTGAAAATAGGTCCACTTCTGTTGGGATAAGAGGAACATTCTTTAGTTCTACTGTTTCTACACTTTTACCTTTTATCACTTGGATTGTCCAATTTCTTTTTGGCACAGGTCGTTGGAAAAAATCTAATTCCTGTAAATGACTTTCAATTAATAGTAGGGTACCATCTTTTGTTATTTGACCGCTTATAAAATTCAAATTTGAGGAATAATCAATACACTTTTCTAACACTAATTTTTCGATTTCAATCACCTCGATCATATTTTAAGAGTTTTATAGCCATAATAAACTCTCCTAAAACATTTTGAATCGCCCCCTATATTGGCCATTATTTCTTTTATCTTATCATTTGGACTTATTCGACTAAACTGTTTTTTAGTTAAATAGAAAAAACGATACCTCAATTATTGAAATATCGCATCTGTTGAATAAATCATTATTCTTCTTTAATGTTTTCATCAGCCACCAATTTATCGTTTATCTGCGTTATAATTCAAAAAATTGTCAAGGGTAAACCATTTCTCCTCGTTTGAAAATAAATAAACCCTCTCTATCATAATCAAAAGTTAGAAAAGGACCCAATCCCTCATTAAAAATCGGATTGAGCCCCCTTCAGTTAGTCCTAGTTTAATAAACTCACAAAATCATCCAACCACTATACCTACTTCTCAAATGAATGAAAAATCTCCTTCACCTTATGATAAGCAAGCTTTTCTCTGCGATACGTATCGACTAACCCCTTATTGTTTTGCGATTTTGGCCTGCCATGGAACCAGCCGCTGTCTACCCGGCAATCTGCATATTGCCAGATGATTACACCACTTAAATCGTCGTCGGATAAAATCGATGTGACTTGTTCATCTAAAGCATGTGCCTGGTATTCCTCCGTCCACTTTTCCTGATTGTTACTTCGATGACCATAGATGGCGCCCGCTCCGATTTCACTAATCAGTAACGGTTTACCTGCTCCACCAGTACGATTTACGAAATCTTTAAGATTTGTTAAAGAATCACTTACTGGTGTATTATGGTACCAGCCCGGATAAATATTAAACGATACAATGTCAACTAAATCAAGACACATATCTGATCCTATATGAGCTTCAAGGCTCGCGAACGAGACCGGACGACTTGGATCGAGACTTTTGATAAGCTCAAATTGCTTCGAATAACATTCTCTTCCAAACTCTGTGTTGCTCACACATTCATTTAAAATCCCCCATACATAAATCGATGGATGGTTTATATGGTTTTCAATCATTTCTTTAATGCAGTCCAAGCTTTGTTTTTCAAAGTTTTTATGTCTCATTTGTTTTTCACTTAATCCTCTTGCATGTGACTCTTCCCATACTAATAGTCCATTTTCATCACATAAATCAAGGAATCTCTCATCGTTAGGATAATGGCTCGTTCGAATGCAATTTGCACCTAATGATTTAATGATTTCGATATCACGATACATCGCTTCAATCGGAATTGCACATCCGAATTCCGCGTAATCTTCATGACGGTTTACCCCTTTAATAACCACTTTTTCGCCATTAAACAAGATATCCTTACCATCAACTTTTATTTCACGAAAGCCTACTCTGTCAATGAGATCGTCAACTACCTGTTCATTGTACAAAAGCTTAGTATCCAACATATATAATGTAGGGTTTTCCAATGTATATGTCTTTGCTAATGGAAATGCAAAGGTTTCCTTCATTACTGTTTTAGCATTTGGCTTCAGAGCTTTGTCAGAAAAGGCAACCTCCTCATCACCAACTTTTATTTTCACTGTTACTTTTTTCGGCTCATTTGAAAGGTTCCTTACCGTGGAGCTAATTGATGCATGCCAAATCCCATTTTCCTGATATGGAATAAACTGAACATTTTCAATAAACATTTCACCGATTTCTTCCATGACAACTGGACGGGTAATTCCGCCATATGAATAATAATCATTGCTTACATGCAGAGCTGATTCCTCGTGAAAAGAATTATCGACCTTCACCTCTACTAAATGCTCGCCATATGGTATATCCTCTAATAATACGTTAAATTCTGTATAGGCATTGTAATGGTAGCCAACCTGTTTCTTGTCCAGGTAAATAGTTGCAGTATGGCTGACCCCTTTGAATACAAGACGGGCATTACCGCCGAAGGTTACTTTTTTCGAATAAACCGCTTTTCCTTTATAAGACGATAGCTTCGGATTGCTCTCCCAGCAGCCTGGAACAAGCATGCTGAACTTTTCTACTTTTTCTTCCTCTGAATTTAACGTATGAAATTCCCAAACAGGATGAAGCGGGATTTCTTTACGCACATTGTGATTTTGAAATAATCTCGTATTCATACAATTTCCTCCATAAGATTCGTTATCTCCAATTATAGAAAACTGGTACAAATATGGAATGCAAGAGAGTAAGCAGTTCATGTCAAAAAGTAAGATTAGATACTATCGATGAGTTTTAATATTGTCATAGTTTAACAGGTGTATGTCTAAAAGTTGGGTTAGCTTAATGTATAGTTCGTGTTAAGCCCTGCAATATTACTTAATGTATGACCGAATGAAAATAGAGGGCGTTTCTAATCAACTGAAAATTTCGCTTATACTACTATAATGGATACTATGATTTGATCTCCCTACCTGATGAGAAAAAAATGGACCAACAAATCTTCAGTAAATAAAAAAGCGCAAACTTACTAAGTTAAGTAGTTCGGATAACGTGAAGAAAAAGTAAAATATCACATTAAATTTCACACCAAAAAACATCGATATTAACACCCTAAATAATAAACAAAAACACTTGGAAAATTCCAAGCGTTTTTTAGTTCTTTTTTCTTCAACTAACGCACCCGTTAGTTTAAGTATAATTGTTCACATACTTTTTATTTCTTACACCAATAAAGTTCTTTACAAAGAAATTAAGATAAATATTAAAAGTCTAAAAACACAGGTCCCTAATGGACACAACCATCTACCTTTTATATTTTTTGTATAAAAATATTAAAGCGACCATAATGAATGTAATAATTATTGAGTTTTTTAAAATCATAAAGAAAAACTCTGTATAAGGAGTTTCCTCTCCCGAAAACACCCCATTAACATCCGTTGTACTTCTAACCCTTGGAATTAAGACTATCATCAATGAGAAAGAAGTAATAAAAGAATATATAGCAGTTTTTACTAAAGTCCTCTCCATAAAAATCCTCCTTATTCTAGTGTATTTATTCACAATGTCTACCTTTAAAGGGAAGCTACTATTTCATTACTTCATAAAAAAGACTTATAGGGCGTAGCCCAGTGGTCAAACAACTATACTACAAAATTAACTTAGCGATAATTATGAATAGTATTGATATAGAAAAAAAACCTATGAAGAAATAACCAAAATATTTTAATGGTTTAGGTAATTTCTTTAAATCTACACTTGTCGGATAACCCTCAATGTTACTCATGTGCTCCATTGCATCATTAATAGGCTTTTTATCAGACATTTTCATCTCTCCTATATTCAAATTTTTTTCTTTATCATTAGTCGAGATATAAGGACTAATTAACTATCGTTGGTAAATACTTTACTTGTTATTTCTTCTTTATTTTTTCCAGTTACAATTATTTCGTAGGAATCATTTTCTATATATGTCATTATTTTTTCATTAGCAATGTTAATATACTCATTTAGATTGTCGTCATCATTTAATTTTAATTTTTCTAGCGATGTTTTTATTATAATTTTTATAGGTTTAGGTTTGAAATCTATTGCTATACCTACATATTCCGAGCTACTATTTTTTATATCATCATCAATTAACCGAGTAACAGTCATCCATCTTTTTTCAAAATCTTCTATTTCAGTAAACTGATTATAATCAGATTCAATAATTGGAAATTCAGCTCCAAAGTATATTAACAAGATAATAAAAAAAATAATACAAATTACTTCTATAGCGTTCTTACCCTTTTTATTTTTTAATGATATTTCATTTCTATATTTTTGTTGTATTCTTCTCATTTTTGAATCTATCTTCATAAAAAGACCCCTTAGAAAAAAATTATCATTGTTGTATTAAGTGTTTAGAAACACAGTAACCATACAAACGAGTCCTTAAAAGCTCTTTTCTTCTTTAATTCTAATAAGGATACTAACTGAAGTAACACACATCATTTAGGTTTTTTTAAGAACTAAACTCAATGTTACAAATTAGAAAATATTGTAACTCGAGTATACTATATATTGGTGCTTGATTGAATCCTTATTCCACTAACCTGCTCCTTTAGTTTAATAAAAATGCAACACCACTTTAATGAGGTATCGCACCAGTTAGTTTAAGTGTATCATTTCACAATATAGTACATTCTGATAATTCTAATCCAAACTAAATCATTAAATAATCAATAAAAATACCTAAGAATATCAAACCAATACCAATAGTGATATGAACCTTCATTTCATTTATTTTTGACTTCTCAAAAATTGTAAAAATAATTCCAATTAGACCAATAAATATCGCACTCTTTATAAAATACGATGTATTTACAAGAATGATTTCAGAATACCTTTGAAAAAGACCAGAAATCGTACCTATAATAAATAAAAATAAAGGAATCCTTAGTTTCCAATACATCCAATCACCTCAATTTTATTTTCCAACTAAATATTTATACATTTTAAGTGAAGCATAGGTTTCCTTTATTTGAAATAAACAACGTTCATTATCATATTTTTGTTAAACTATACTGCACCTTTAGTTGAAGAACGATAAAGAAAAAAGGCTGCCGCAGCAACTATTGTATTTCTTCAACCCTTGCAGCCTGCAGCCTATAGTTCAAGTACATTATTTCACAAACTTTTTTAAAAAAGGAACCTTTGCTTGTTCCGTTGACAAACCCATTTCGAGGGAGTGGAATAGTCTCCTAAAATCACCTTTAGTGAATGAAACCAATTACATATCAAGAATATAAAACTCATGGAGTTTAATTATAGTTTAGTTCAAACGATGAACAATTTCATATTGATTTCCACAAGGGTCTTCAAAATAGACTGCATAGTAAGTAGGGCTAATGGGAAATTGTTGTGGTCCAGAGGTAATTTTCCCGCCAATTTCTTTAATTAGTGTAGCAAGTCTGTCAACTTCATTACGATTTTCCACCCAAAATCCAACTAGATTGCCATTTGGTTTATGTAATGGATCTTCAGTGATAGCAAAATAGGCTACACTTGGAAGATTCCCATTGGCTGCAAACACCTTCCACTTATCACTATGGAATGTTTGAATAAAGCCTAATGCGGTAAGAAAACCCTCATAGAATGGTAAATTTTCCTCTAAATTATTTACTCTAAGGTCAATGTGACTAAATGGGTTCATAACTTATCCATCCTTTTAAATTAAATCCCTTCTTCTATTTGTTTAAGAATTTTTTCCCAGTAATGCTTCATTTCTTCTCTCACATTCTGATCAGAGAGATTTTCTTGGTGAAAGCTAATGGTCGTTTTTGTATTTTCTTTTGGTATAATCCGAACTTGAATGGTAGACGTTTTTTCCCATCCTTCTTTTTTCCAAGCAAGTCGAAGTTGTTGTAGAGGTTTAACAATTCGAATTTCACCTTCGCCCATTTTTGTATAGAATTTCTGACCTGGTTGAAGATTTATTTTCGTGCTTTCACCTAACCATAATTTTAATCCATCTTCAGATGCGACAAATTCCCAGGCTTTTTCCTGTGAAATTGGAAAGGTCCTTCTAATTCCTACTTGGAAACCAACCGTTTTAGTTTGACCAACAATTCTCCGTGTGTCCATTTCTTCACCTCTCATCTAAAAAACAAAATTTAAAATTCTTATATTAAGTTCTTGATATCTACTAATAATTCCTTTTTTATCCAAAGTCTTTTTTAACCAATCTGCCCTGTTAGTTTAAGAACATTTATTCACCAACTTTTTTTCTTCTCATATCATATTTGTCAATTTTCTAAGGCACCTTACAGCTTCCTGAAAAATTAACATACCAAATCGCACATAAATTCGCAGTATCATTAATGTAACAACAGATATTGTCACTCTGTTATTTGTAGTGTTATTGATATGTTAATTATCGGTAATAATCTATACAACCATTGATTTAATAACAATAAATGTCGTGCAAAACCACCATAAGTGATTTAGCACGACATTAATACTGCTATTTTCTATTTTCTCCACGAATACTGAACTACTTATTACTAGGTTAATTTGCCTGTGCCTTTTTCATCAAAATATTTTCATTACGTGTCTTAACCATCTTTCTTCTATTAATCAACATTTGAAATATACTAACCTTTTATCCCGCCTATCATTACACCCTTAACAAAGTACTTTTGTAAGAAAGGATATAAACATAGAATAGGTAATGTTGCGACAACGATCGTCGCGTACTTGACCGTCTCTCCAATCGGAATCGCATCAACAGAACCGACTCCTGATGTCATGCTGCTTGTGTCGTTTGCAATTAAAATTTCACGTAAAATGAGCTGAACCGGGAAAAGCTCCCTATCCTGCAAGTAAATCATCGCAGGGAACCATGAATTCCAATGATAGACACCATAGAATAGAATCATAACGGCGACGACAGGTAGTGAAAGCGGCAAAATGATTTTAAACAGAATCGTAAAGTCATTTGCACCATCAATACGCGCCGACTCTTCTAAGCTTGCAGGTATACCTTGGAAGGCAGTCCGCATTATAATGAGATTAAACGCACTTACTGCCGTTGGGAAAATTAACGCCCAGCGAGTATCAATCATATTTAACTCACTGACAAGCAAGTAAGAAGGAATAAGTCCTCCTTCGAAAAACATACTGAACACGATTAAAAACATAATCAAGTTAGCCCACATGACATTTTTTCGAGAAAGCGCATAGGCACCTAAAGATGTAAGAAAAATATTGAGAATTGTACCAATTACAACATAAAATAATGTGTTAAGGTAACTCGTTACAATCATCGGGTTTTTAAATACTAAAGTATACGCCTCTAGGGTGAAATCCTTTGGTGACAGCATAATCCCTCTATTTTGGGCAACATAGGTGGGATCACTCACAGATGCAAATAAAATATAAAGGAGTGGGTATAGCGTGATGATTGATAAACATACGAGAAAAAGTATATTCCAAAAATCAAATAATCGCTCTCCTATTGTCTTTTTCATCCTCGATCCCTCCTACCACAGTTTCGTGTCTCCAACTTTTCTTGCGATCCCATTCGCTATAATTAACAACGTAAAGGCGATAACTGCCTTAAATAAACCAACGGCAGCACTGTAGCTAAAGTTACTCTCTAAAATCCCTTTTCTGTATACATAGGTTCCGATGACATCAGCCGTTTCGTATGTTGTCGGATTGTACATTAATAAAATTTTCTCATCACCTACTGTCATAAACTTCCCAATAAGCAGGATTAATAAGATGACTATAGTTGGCATAATTCCCGGTAACGTAATATGAATCATTTGTTTAAAGCGACCGGCACCATCCATCTTTGCTGCTTCATACAATGCCGGATCAATATTAGACATCGCCGCTAGGAAAATAATCGAGCTCCAACCGACATTTTGCCAAATGTCTGATCCGATAAACAGGGTTCTAAACCATTCCGCTTCTCTCATAAACGCAATCGGTTCAATACCAAATACTGCTACTAATATACTATTTACGACACCGTCTCTTGCGGTGAAATCAAATAATATCCCGACAATAACGACCAATGAGACAAAGTGTGGCATGTAGGTAATCGTTTGAACGGTTCGCTTGAATATTCTGCCTCTCACCTCATTAAGTAATAAGGCGAGGATGATTCCTGCTGGAAAGGCAAACAGCAAGCTATAAAGGCTAAGTAAAATCGTATTTGTTAACAGTCTCCCAAAATAGTAGCTATTAAAAAATTCAATAAAGTGCTCAAAACCTACCCACGGACTTCCAAGAAAACCAAGGACTGGTGAGTAATCTTTAAACGCAATTTGCAACCCATACATTGGGCCGTATTGGAAGATGATATAATAGAGAACTACCGGAGAAACCATTAAATAAATCACTTTGTTTCTTTTGAAATCCTTCTTGACTTTCTCTATAAAGCTAGCAAATTTTGTGTTCCGCTTACCCGGGCTTGTGTTAATCGTTGCACCTTCCTTTACTAATTTCGCCATTACTCCTCCCCTTTCTCCATCATATATGGATGTTTATAGAAGGCTGTTGTGCTACAGACTCACTTAACACAACAGCAGAAACACATTGATTATCTTTCCATATAACGGTCTAATGCAGCTTGTTGAAGTTCGATTGCTCTTTCAATCCCCATTCCTTTTAGTGTGTCAACGAACTCATCAAAATTATCGAGCGGTTCATCGCCCATGATGAAGCGAATAACAGTTTCATCATAATACGTATTTAAGTCACTCATAATCGAGTTGAATTCTTCACTTTCTTCAACATTTAGTGTCGTTGGCGGCATATTAATGTGATTCTCGGCTGATTCACCCCAAATTTTAACCGCGTCTTTTTGTTCAGGTAATTCATAATATTGTTCTAAATAACGCTTATCTTGAATGAGCGGTCCACCATAAGAAGCTCTTATATATTTTCCTAAAGCTTGCGTCATTGGCAGCCCATCTGGATTTTTCGTAATTTTTTCTGTATAAATAGGGTTTCCATCAACCATTTCATAGCTTTCTCCTTCAACCCCAAAGTTAAAGAGCATATGCCCTTCCTCTGAATATGCAAAATCAAGCCATTTCACAATTTCCTCCGGATTTTCAGCAGAACCTGAAATCGCAGCACTATGCATACCGGAATATGCATGCTCGAGATGACCTGTTGCTGCCTTTTCTCCTTCGTTAAGGCTAGGATTAGGAGCAGGGATCAGTTTAAAATCAGGATTCTTCTCTTTCATTAACCCTGTATATTTACCAATTCCACCACCACTAAAGCCAAAGAAACTACCTAGCTGGTCATTCGTTACCTTGGCATCCATTAACTTAGAATCAACTGCAGAAAAATCAGGATCGAGTAATCCTTTCTCATACCAGCTATTCATTGTTGTTAAAAAGTCTTTAAACTCCGGTTGAATCGACCCATATTTAACAGTTCCATTGTCGTTATAAAATTGCGCATGAATTCCATACCCGCCAACAAACGCTCCAATATACTTAAAATCATTAAGCTGAACCATTAGCGGAATTTCATCTGCCTTGCCATTACCGTTAGGGTCTCCGTTTTTAATCGCTGTTAAAACTTCCTCCCATTCACTAATCGTTGTCGGCATTTCCAAATTAAGTTTGTCCAGCCAATCTTGACGGATAATCATCCCCAAAAATACCATGAGTGATTCATCACCGCGAAGGAATGGAAACGTATAAATATTCCCATCATCGGTTGTGACCATTTTCTTCACTTCGGGATTTTCATTTAAATAGTTAGTTAGATTTGGAGCATATTGCTTGATCAATTCATTCAAGCGGATGATTGTACCTGCTTCAATTGCCTGATCAGGACCATTTGGAACAGTCCGCCAATTGTACTCAATCACATCAGGTAACTTACCAGATGCAACCATCAGGTTAAACTGTTCTGTAATATCCGACCCTTCCCCTGACGGATGTTTAAACTCAACCTTTGTACCCGTAATCTTTTCTAGCTCTAGATATGCTGCTACATCATTTAAGCTTTTTGATGTTGCGGCCACATTCGGAACTAACTCAGTCCAATAAGTAATTTCATCCGGATATCCTACGTCCTCTGGATCCTTCAATTCTATTTCCTTTCCTTTCTCCGCTTCACTCGATGTCTTATTGCCAGAACACCCAGCAACAAACAATAAAAATAGCAGAAGTAAAAATAATCCAGATAGCGTTTTCATTTTTCTTATCATGTTAAGCATAACCTCCCTTTTATCATCCGTTGACAAGCTAGTTCGATTCATCAGCCCGTACAAACTAAAGACCGAGCTGTCGCTGTGTAACAAAAACAATGACGACCGAAAAACATACTCCCTGCTCCTAACACGACTAGCCTAGGCTTAATTGTGATAGAACTCCCCTCCAATCCAATTAATATCTCCCATTATAGATAGCGGTTACATCATTAGAAATGCAAGAGAGTAAGCACTTCATGTCAATTAGTACGATTTAATAACTCCTTCAAATTGTTATGCTATAATAAAAAAATAGAGAAATGTCGAAAAGTATTAGAAATTTGTCTAAAAGTATGGAGGTTGTTATTACTGATGAATCGTTTAGATATTTTCAATGAACTATCAGAGCTTATCAATCTAGCAATCAATTCTTGTAGTGATGTAGCACATCCTAATAGTTGGATGGAGAGAAGACAACATAAGGATTATGATTTATGGTGCATTCAAGAAGGACAGATTGAGATTCGTATTCAAGATGAGGTATTTCTCGCTTCAGAGGGGGATTTGATTCTATTCACTCCACAAATTGCCTATACTGCTACAACCTTAAGTGATGGCTGCAAATTTATCTTCACACACTTCGAGCTCAGTCTTGGCGACCACCTGCGGATTTTAGACAATTTTCAGCTATCCGGGATTATTCGTCGTACACTTGTCGAACAGGAGCTCCAACTTTTTTTAGATACATATCACCAATATAAGCATAATGTCCCCATGTCAGGAATTCGTTTGAAAGCTTGCTTTACGATGTTAATCGCGAAAATTATCGAACAGTACGGCCTTAATCAATATCGAGGGCAATTCATGCAAGACTCCACTAATCAGAAATTATCGATGGATTTCGTGAAGCTCCAGCCTGTATTCGATTTTATCCATGAACACCTTCATCAACCGATTCGTGTTGAAGAGATTGCGGATGTAGCCGGCATGTCAGAGAAATATTTTATCTACTACTTTAAGCAATCGATTGGTCTGACACCAGGACGCTACATTTATCAATTAAAAATGAACCGCGCCCGAGAATTATTGTACCTTAAGCGCTATTCAATCCAGCAAATTGCAAGTATGCTCGGCTATCCCGATCCTTACAGCTTTTCGAAGGCGTTTAAAAAATATTATAAAGTGCCGCCTTCGAAGTTTGTTTGGTGAGGTTAGAGGTTAGGAGATATAATATATCGTAATAGGATTCTATTAAACCTCTCAAACTACCCTTCTTTTCTAGAAACCTAGTCCTATAAGGATCAAATGATAAGCGGGATTCGAGTGTTCTTAACTGAAGTGAGGTTGAACGTCTTCTTGAACCTGTGAAGAATGTAATGAAGAAGCATGAATCTATGGAGTAGTATATTTATTGGCTTCAATCTATACCAAATATAGTCAGCATTGATCTCCTCTGACAACACCTATAGAAAACGCTACTAGAGAGGTTATGGAGACCAGTGCGTGGTATATTCGTGGGAGAATACATTTTGTTATACAAACGAAATTGACAGGACTTGTCAATGCTCATTTATATTTTCCAAACCCACTCTCACACACAATATCCAAGTCAATGATTTCATAAAGTGATTGCTTTGACTCCTCTAATCTTTTTTGAGCTTCTTCAATATTTCTTATTTTTTGTTTAAGAATATCTGTTTGTTCATCTTTGGATAGTGACTCTCTCGAAATCATTGCTTGTATTTCATGAATGGAAAAACCAGCAGCTATACAATTTTTCACCACTTGTAGATGATGTACGACTTCTATCGCGTAGTTTCGGTAATTATTCTCGTCTCTCTGTACATACTCGTCAGGAATTATCCCGATTTTATCATAATAACGGATCGTTGATATCGGAAGGTCGATAGCTTCTGCGACTTCACTAATCTTCATATTCGTCACCTCATTTTTTCCGCTTGCTATAAAGTATACTTCATAGTTTACAATTTTCAAAGTGAAGGAAAGCAACCTCACAAATGATAAAAAAGGAGAGAAATCATTATGAACACAACAAGCAAAGTCCAAAAAACAAACGATTTTAATAAAATCGTTCTGGAGCGTCGTTCTGTTAAAATCTACGATCCAGAAGTAAAAATTAGCAGGGAGGAAATCCGCGAAATATTGGTGGAAGCTTCTCAAGCCCCTTCTGCGATTAACATGCAACCATGGCGTTTCCTTGTCATTGACAGCGCTGAGGGCAAAGAAAAATTAGCAACTCTAGCCTCCTTCAACAAGACGAAAGTACTGACTTCTTCAGCTGTCATTGCGGTTTTTTACGATGCAAACAACGTTGAGTATATAGACGAAATTTACGGTAAGGCTGTCGAGCTTGGATATATGCCAGGGGACGTCAAGGATACGATTTTGCAACAAGCGAAACCTTATTATGCTAGTATAACTGAATCCGATTTGCGTGACGTGAACCTGATTGACACGGGTCTCGTTTCAATGCAATTGATGCTTGTAGCCCGGGCACACGGATATGACACCAACCCGATGGCCGGTTATGAGAAGGACAAAATCGCAGAAGCTTTTGGCTTGGATAAAAAGAGGTACCAACCAGTTATGTTAATCTCACTGGGCAAAGCAGCCCAAGAGGGATATCCTTCCTATCGATTACCAGTTGAAACGACGACAACTTGGGCTTAATCAATCGGTACTTAATAATAATGTATAACTAACACTTCCATAAAGCCTATTATTCTTTAAACAACCAAGGTAGAAGTGGCGGCGTACCTGCTTCGGGCAATAGGAAGACAAAAATAAAAACTGTCACGAACGGTATGACGAAACACAATAGTAACATTAGAATAATACATCCGATTGTCATTTTATCAATTAACTTAATGATGCTGACACCCTCCCATCATGATTTAACAAAAGAATTTTTATCACTTATAGATAGGTATTTTATTTCCTATACTTGTAAAAGGATAGCACAATGTACATAGATAATCTATGTATATTGTGCTATATATCCTTCTCCCAATAAGAAGGTAAATGCGTTACTTTAAATTAAGACGTGTATAGATTAGATGGTCACTAATTTAATCATTTTTACTAAATATTTGCTCTACGAATCTCGCTAAACTCATTACCGTTTTTTTACAATTAACGCTAATCTAATATATAACATCATTCATATCACCCAAGGAGGTCTTCTAAATTTTATTCATAGAATTGCACAACGCACTGCCTGGTCTGTTCAGCAGTGTTGCTTGTTACCCCTTATATCGTTCATCTTTTATACAGGTGTCCTATAGATTCGTCATTTTAAACAATAAGGATATTACTTGTCCTACCGTACAAAATGACGAATCTACTGTCCTATTTCTTGCTCTTTACCCTCCATTACATTTTAAATTCTGACTTCCTCATTCGTATTATAATGATAGCAACAATTGCAATTAATATAAGAACAGGTAATATCCTCGTGACAAAATCCATCCAATGAAAAGGTGCATCGTGAACATAAACAGCTTTTACCCACTGCTTTTCCTCGACCTCGACCGCAATTGCTACTTCCGTGGATGTACCACTTATTTCATAATATTTTGTTCCCTTTGGATAAGTATTTGAAGCGTTTCCATAATAACTACCCGTCATATCATTAGGTTTCGTTTTCACTTCCCCTATTCCCTTGCCTAATTCACTTTCAGATACATTTTCGTCTGTAACTTCATAGACATTCCCATTCCAAACTACAAAAGAATAAGCCCAACTTAGTGCCTGAACAGAAGTTGCAAACGAAAAAATAACGAATGTAAAAATTAATAATTTTCTTTTCAAAAGTAACCCACCCCTATAATGATAACTATTTGTCATTTATTCTATTACTTTAGTCCTTGAAAAATTGAGGTTCAAATCATCCTTTTCACATTTAATGTACAGTTTCAGTTGTTGATTTTATTTATAAGTCCTAACCCAATACCGTCACAAAGCGTTTTTAGAACAAACCTTGAAACGAACTTGTACCTATACTAACTTTATCGATTTATAAAAGATACCTCTTAATCTAGTACCGCTACCGTATTTTATGTACATTTAAAACTTCGCTCTGTCATTGAGGAAGCATTTTTTATCGGGTCAGTGGGTAAACAATCTCAGAAATGTTGGTTAAAGAAAAGCTTCTGCAAATTGTTCTTCTGAAATGACTTTTAATCCATTTCTTTTTAATAAAGCAGAAGTAACACCCATCCCCTCAAGTTTTCTCCCAATGAATTCACCGTTATAAATCATTGAACTGCCACAGGATGGACTGTTTTCCTTTAGAACTACTACGAACGCATTGATTTCTTTCGCTTTATTTAGAGTAGCGTAAGCACCTTTTATGTAAAGATCCGTGACATCTCTACCTGACTTTTCAATGACTTTAGCCTTTCCATCCAGTACATCTTCTCCATCTCCCCCTATTATTTCAGCAGGTTCTCTTGGAGTTGAAAATCCACCGAGTAATTCTGGACATATTGTCATAGCTTTATTTTCTTCTACCAGTTTAGCGATTTCATTATTTAAACTGTGTGTACTGTTATATCTCACCTTCAGACCCGCTAAGCACGAACTTACCAATATCATTTATATCCCCCCGTATTATTAGTATTAAAGGTAACCTATCTATTACAAGAAAACTAATTAGTTTATCAGAAATTACTTGTAGATTGAATTTTTCGATACCTTAGTTCATTTCTAAAAAGTAGAAAAATTTATATATCTTGTCAATAAGTTAAACCAGTTCTCTAACAATAATGCGATTTGTTGCTTATTTTACCCAAACTTTCTGGAAACTGTTTTTATCTATATATGATATCATTAAAAAGGTCAGGAGTTTATATAAGCTCCTGACCTTTTTATAAGGCTGTTTTCGTAAACATTGTTGCTTTTTACTTAGTTATCGTTAGAGGATGGTCTCCTTTTGCAATAATCGTTTTCCACATGGCTGTGATGAACCTGTCTAGCTTGGTCGGGTATAGACTACCAAACTTAAGGTCTCTGCTTTTCAAATTCTTTAGCGTAAACGCATCCGAGGTTTCTTCTTCTCCCACGAATCCCAGGAGTCTCGCAATCAGCTACAACTAACTATTTTAAAAAGTAAGGCCATTAACCACAATTTTTTAAAAACTGCCTTTAATGAAAATCATTTTACTTTTGCTACGCCAAACGCAAAATGATCCCAAAGTATTTCTTCAACAAATGCAGCTTGAGTCTCTTCACAATCAATAATAATAATTATTTCAGATTGTTTTCCTTTTAAAAGTTTCTTATTTTTCTTTACAACTAATTCCATATAGAGTCGAATAGCGAAACCGAGAACAAAGCCAACAATTGCACCTATAAGACCCCAATATATAGGCCCCCATGCTAATTTAAACCCAATACTCGCTCCTATAACAGAGAAAGCCGTTGCAAGACCCATCCCAATATCAATAAGGCTTGTTCCATCAGATCGATGCAATGTATCAAAGATTTTGCGATTTTCATTTCGATTGTCGAGAGGCACAGCAAATATGCTTTCTTTCGGTATGCCTCTCTTTTCTAAAGTTATTATTGCCATTTCTAAAAATTCTGTAGTTTCAAAGGTTGAAAAAATCTGCAATCGTCTCACTTCACTTTATGTCCTTTTAGTATTCGAAAATTTTTTGATTGATAATTTTCACACAAATGTTTTCTTAATTCCTTATCGAAAAGTTTGTTATTCTCGACAGTATTGATATAAGAGTCATAAATAGCAAAACCGTAATGTGAAGGGATAAAAAGGAGCCATTCAGGCTTTAAAACAGTGGTTGCTTCTTTTACATGACCTAAAAACAGGAGTACAATTGCCTCTTGAACATGAGAAAAATAATAAAATACGACTAACCAGATGATGATAAAAAAAGCAGTTAATATCCTATGGATATATAATTGTCCTAAACCGGGGATAAATAATGACCACATTACGGACAGGATGGGATTTCTCTTATCTAAATAGTTAATTTCTAATGAGCCGATCGTAAAGGTATTAAAAGGATGTTCCTCTCTTTCGGCTAATAGATGAATCTTGTTCATATCAACAGTTGTCCGATAACTATCCCAAATACCAAAAATGTAAACAGGGATATACATGAGTAGCCATCTTGTATCTAGAACTTCTTTGGCCATATCGATATTTCCTTGAAACGAATAAATCATGGAAGAATTAACATGTGCTTTTACGTTAACAATCACTTCCCAAATAAATAATGCATATCCTCTTAGATATTTCGACAAAAGCATATGACCAAAACCAGGAAATGCTGCCGACCACCAAGCAATGATATAAGGGTTCCTTAAATGCAATTGAGTTGTTCCTAAAATACTAACATGAGCTCTATATCGTCTCGCAGTATTATCATTTGTGTAGTTATCCATTTAATCCACCTTCAGGAACTATTTATATTATATTTCCTAATGTGGAAAGGATTTATCCCTAACTTAAACATAATATTAGATGTTTGCGTGACTGTTCATATACTTGTAGTAACAAGACCGTTCTCTAATAGGAGAATATTTTTCTTTAGATTGTAGATATTAATCAATAACAAAATTGCATTGGGGTTATGTTATGGCTACAAATCGAAAAGAAAAAGCAGTTTTATTTTCTTCATACCCGATACTTACTAAGTATCTTTTTATTAATCAAATTTGTACCTAAAGATAAAATTCGTCACGCTACTGTCCCTTTTCTTTTTAAACAAGTGATAACATGGCTTTTTGGATTAATCGTAGTTGAAAAAAAACTTATAGAATATCCGTACCGCCTAATATTCAAAGACACTTACAAAGGAAGCTTTTGTTTTGAATATTTCTTGTATCCTGTATTTTGTGTTTTGTATAACCTTTATTACCCTGAATCAAAAGCAAGTTGGATAAAAATGATCTACACATTTATACATACATCGATTCTTGCAAGTTTTGAAGTTTTAATTGTCAAATATACAAAGTTAATTCGGTATAGAAAATGGAATATATATATGAGTTTTATTTCAATGGGTCTATCTAATTTTGTGTCACACCGCTTTTACAAGTGGTTCTTTAAATAATATTAGAACTACAACAAATATAAATCAGCAATATTACCTATAGATGACCCAATAAAATAATCGACTGAAATCGATGAATAAACTTTTTAAAAAACCCTACGCATTAATTATCAACTCTCACATACTAACATAATAACCATTGCACATGTAAACTACTACCTTAAATACAATACGAAGAAGCAATACCTCCTTTGTTGAAGTATCGCCTCCATTCATACTCTGAATCCCTCATAGCAACTATGCATAAGCAGCATAAAAACTCCCATTACATTCATAGTTGCATCCGCCTGTTTCACCCGCAATAGAACAGTTAAATTACTTATCTCTCTCTCTTGCAGGAATGGTGATAAGGAATACCATTTACATTTTATTTTCCCTGTTTTTCAACTAAAAAGGTAATAAGTACAAACAATAGGAAAGCTAGTAAAAGTAAGCTGCCACCTACGATAAAGAACACCATTACAAAGGTTTCATTTAGATTAAATGGATTCAGGTTGTACATCCACATTCCTAAAGTCAATCCTACAGCACCTAGCATTCCTAATATACTGTGAATAGCAACAAGTCTTTTGAATTTAATTGTATATACCTTATAAAAAATCCCCCAAGCAAAGACAGATAGCCACCCTACTAATAGAATATGTGCATGGATGGGTCTCATTGAATAATCCATACTACCTGACATTTGGGACCCAATAAATGTTCCAATGATTCCGAATATCGCTGCAAATCGAATGAGTCTTAAACTCCAAGTTTGTTCCATCTTCTTATTCCTCCACTTAGTCTTTATTTGGAAATGAAATGGTGAAGGTCGTTCCCTCGCCGACCTTGCTTTCAACCTTCATTTCTCCTTCATGCAAGTCAATAATTTGTTTAACAATCGATAAGCCTAGCCCCGTACCTTCACTTTTTCTAGAAGAATCAACACGATAAAAACGATCGAATATTTGGGTAAGGGCTTCCTGAGGCACACCGATTCCGGAATCTTTCACGATAATCGTAATACATTCCTCACTTTTGGATAAGCTTATCCAAATACTCCCACCATGAGCATTATACTTTATTGCATTCGTTATCAAGTTGTCCCACACGTTGCTCATCAGTTCGGCATCAACTTTCATCCGAATCGGTAATAGTTTATAAGAAACCTCTATTTCCTTTTCCTGTAGTCTCCATTGATACCTGCGGATTGTTTGTTTCACTTGTTCGTCAATTTGTACCTCCGTCATCACCTTTGGATATGCTTTCTGATCAAGGGAAGTTAATAATAATAGCTGCTTGGTCAAATTGGAGAGTCGCTTTGCTTCATGGTCTATAACCTGTAGATACTCTTTTATTTCATGTTCCTTTACTGTTTGTGATAATAAAAGCTCAGCATACCCCTGAATATTCATTAGGGGGGATTGAAAATCATGTGACACATTATTGATAAATGATTTTCGAGCTTCGTCATTGTGCAGCAACTGCTTTTGCATATTGTTAAAGCTTTCTGATAATTGCCCAAGCTCATCATTGCGTTCAATCTTTATCGGATAAAGAAAGTTCTCACGGGTAATTTCTCTAGTAGCTTCTGTTAACTTTGTAATCGGCTGGATGAGGTGCTTTGCAAACAGAATGACCCCGCTAATGCTAACAACTGTAACCGCTATAAAGAACCATGCTAAAATCATATGAATATCAGAAAAGAGCAATTTATTATTGGGACGTAGGAATAAACCATATTCCTCTCCATCCATAGTGAAGGGCACACCTACCGTATTTTTGACATCATTTGAGAAATGTCCCATCATTAAAAACTTATTAGAAAAGTGGCTCATTCCATGGTAGATTTCTTTTTCTAAGACTACTTTCTTCGCTTCTTCAGGAAGTTCTGTCTTTGTAAAAGGTTTACCAAAATAAGCATCTTCCCCTGATTCGTTTACCACATATAGTTGATACCCGAGATTTCCTATCGATTCTAAGAAAGGCTCTAACGAAGAATGGTCCGAATGCATATTCTCGAGGTTTAATGTAATTGTTTGCGCAATCTCGACATTTTGCTGATCCATCTTCTGTTTCGTTGTAGACATGTAAATAAAATTGGCTACTATCATCCCAATCGTCACACTTACGATTAAAATGAATAGTGTTGCAACAATAAATTTTTGATATAACGTTCTCATTTCGTTACCTCAAGCTTATAGCCAATCCCTCGAACTGTATGAATTTCCACCGTTGCATCATATTTTTTCAAACGATCTCTTATTCGATTAATATGAGTGTTAAGCGTTTGTTCTCCGCCTTCATAATCTACTCCCCATACTTGTTCAACTAAAAAAGTTCTAGGAATAATCTTATTCGCACGTGAGGCTAATAAACTTAACAATTCAAATTCCTTTAATGGCGGTAGAACTGTATCTTGATTTATGATTAATTCAAAATTTTTCCGATCAATCGTTAGATTTCCTACCTTTATGACCGTTTCCATGGCACGTTCAACGCGCCGTAACACGACGGCAACACGAAATAATAGTTCCTTAACCTCAAATGGTTTCACGATATAATCGTCTGAACCAGCTAAGAAGCCTTGTTCTTTATCCCCAATTTGCCCTTTGGCAGTTAGCAGGATAACAGGTAAATCATAGTCAGTTGATAAGATTTTAGTCAATTCAAAGCCATCCATTCCTGGCATCATGACGTCGACAATTGCTAAATCAACTGCTTTTTCTTCTAATATATCCAGGGCTTCTTCAGCATGATTCGCTCTATATACTTGATAGCCTTCACGGCCTAAGTGGATAGATACAAGCTGTTGAATATAAACATCATCATCTACTACTAGAATCTTCATTGTAGAAACCTCCTAAAAGGGAGGATACAAAGCAAGTCACTTGTATCCTTTATTACTGTCCATTATGGGAGACTTGCTTGTCCTTTTCAAATAACAAAATCAAAGCTGGTAATAACATTCCACGTACGAGGAATGTATCGATTAAGATTCCAATCGACACGATGAATCCAAATACAAATAAATCAGCAATTGGCATCGTTGTGAGCGCCGCAAAAGTAGCAGCTAAAATAATACCCGCAGAAGAAATAACTCCTCCTGTATTACGGATCGCAACTTCAAGGGCATCTTTAACGCGATCATTCCTTCTCTCCTCAATGAATCGTGAGGCAAGAATAATATTATAATCGATACCAAGTGCCACAAGGAAAATAAAAGCATACACTGGAACTCGAGTACTTAATGCATCATAGCCAAACAATGTATCGACAAGGAATATACCAAGTCCCAAAGCTGATACATAGGAAAGTAAAATGGTTGCCATCATATATATTGACATTTTTGTTGAACGAGTTAGGACAAATAAGAGAACAAATATGAGAATTGTTTCAAGTATGACGATTGTAAAGAGATCCTTCGTATTGACATCTCGTTCATCTACTAGCTTTGCAGTCACGCCGCTATAGTATGCTTCTCCTGAAATGGAAATGTCCTTCAATAGATTCGGAGTATCTTCACGCAATTCTTTCATCATATCTATAGATTCTGTAGAATATGGATCCTCTGATAACACAACACTTAGTTTTAATACATTAGATTCTTCCGACTGTGCAGTCAATCGTACAGACGCAATTTCATCATATTCCTCTAGTTTATCTGTAAAAGCTGACACTTTTTCTGGAACGATTGCTTCATCACTCTCAATTACTAATGTTGTCGGTGCTAGCTCCCCTTTGTCATATCTTGTTTCTACAATTTCATAACCTACTCGCGAAGGTAGATTCTCTGGGAACTTTTTGACGGAATCAAATTCAAAATCAAGGTTAACTATATTAAATGCAGTAATGAGAAGGAATACACCAACAATGCCACCAGATAAACCTGGTTTATTCACAACAAATTTAGCAAATGGCCCCCAAATTCCGTGTTTAATTTCTTTTTCTTGGCCATACTGTGGAATTTTAGGCCAAAATGCTTTTCGTCCAAAGAGTGTAAATAAAGCTGGAACCAATGTAATCGAAGCTAACATAATAAAGAACATGGCAAGCCCAAAAACAGGAGCAAAGTTTTGGTAGTCACGAAAATTGGCAAAGAATAAAATTAGCATTGCTGCTAATACCGTTCCTCCAGCGAAAAATACAGGTTCCCCGGTTGCACGCATTGCAAGCTTCATAGCTTCATATTTATTTTCTACTTTATTTAACTCCTCACGGTAACGAGAGAATACAAACAGTGAGTAGTCTATCACTGCAGCAAAAAGTAGAATACTCATAATTGAGGTTGTGGAGTTATTAATTTCTAACCCGCCCGATCCTAGTAATGCAATGCTTTGATTCACGACCTGATAAACAATCACTGTTGCTAATAAAGGTATAAACGCAAGTAAAGGTGAGCGGTAAATGGCAATAAGTAATACTAAAATAATCCCTATCGTTGCAAGTAATAACACCACGTCTGCTTGCTCAAATAACTTAAGCGTGTCCCCAGCGATTCCTGCTGGACCAGTGATATAAAAAGACATATTGTCAAACTTGTCCGCAATCTTATTGCCTATCTCTGAAGCTTTATCGTTTATTTTGGCAAATTCACTATTACCAAGGTCCTGTTCTAATTCCATCGGCACAATCATCGTTGTACGATCGTCAGAGATAAAGCCCGTTAACGCTTGAGGTGGAAGTGAGCTTATATTAACAATGGCCTCAATTCCCTTAATATCCTCTGCTACGATTCCTTCTATTATTTGTGTAACCTCATCGGTACGAATGTCTCCATTTTCATTATGGAATACAAGGATACCTGGTGTCCCTTGCTCATTTGGAAATAGCTCTTCTGTTTTCTTTTCAGCTATTATCGATTGTGCTTCATCAGGAAGCGATTGGAAATTACTCACTTTATAATCACCAAGCCTTGGTCCCGCACTTAATCCGACCATCAGGACTAGCCAAGCAATAATCGTAATCCACATCCCCCGTTTACTTGAAACCCAATCTGTAATGGGATATAACAGTTTTCTCAAAATGTAAACCTCCTATCATGCTTTCGAATGTAATCTTACTAAATTAATATAAATTTAATCTCAACTTTTGTTTACATTTTGAAAAACTGATTTTTCGTATATAGAATACATCTCTTAAAACGAACATCATATCGATAAAACACTTAACTTCTAACTCACATGCAAATCTAGCTTTTCCACTTCTAATTTCTTCGTATCCACATGAAGTGGTCCACATATCTGAACAAGGTGTTAATTCAACGATTTGTAACGAACATTCTAGAACAATCACACAACTTACAAATCTTCCTTTTGAAAGCAATATGATATTCCCCTACAACACTATCTGTAACAGGAATTAGATAAGTCTTTTCATACTAATCTTTCATGTAAAAAGAAAATGCGACACCTCTCTTTGAAGTATCGCTGCATATTGTAAGGATATGTTTTTAGATTTAATGTTAATAGAACACGGTACTTTTTCTATCAATCAACCAATTCAACAAAAAGAGTATTAATTTGAGCTGGATACGATTCTCTAATGGTGCCATCAAATCCTACTTTCACCTTGTCCCCTACTTGGAAAACTTCATCACTATTCACTGAAAGGTCAACAAACACATCACCTTCAGGATTCCCCTCAAATACTTTCGCAGAAACAATTGC
Organism: Metabacillus malikii; assembly: GCF_030813355.1. Classification (GTDB taxonomy): domain Bacteria; phylum Bacillota; class Bacilli; order Bacillales; family Bacillaceae; genus Metabacillus; species Metabacillus malikii. The sequence goes on along the minus strand of NZ_JAUSUD010000001.1, from coordinate 395,093 downwards.
ACCATCACCATTAATTTCCTTGATTGTTCCGATAAAACTGGAACTTTCCGTTTTGTTTTCATTGTTTTTATCTTCACTGCTGTTTGGTGAAGTAGCGCACCCGACAATGGTTAATAAAAAAATGAATGCTAATGCCTTAAATATTATTTTCACACCTCATAATTCCTCCGTTAATATGTTTAAAGGAAACTCTTGCTTAAAAACGAACATTGGACTTTTACACATCTTAAAGTGTTGTTCAATCCATCTTCACTATTATTATAACAACCCCATTCGTATAGTACATAGGAAATCATTAAAACATGGAGATATAAACCCAACTGAACGATTTTCCACTCAGGAAATAAAAATTTTGCAACCTCTTTCATATTCCATCTCATTGTATGTACACACCTACAATTCCTACCGAACAATTGACCTTAACGAAAACAGGCAAACTATCCGCGCGTCAAATGGGAGTGGCTAAGGAACCGATCACTCTTAGACTAAAATTCAATAAGAAATACGATACCCCTTTGTTGAAGTATCGTATCCGTTTGTTTATGTATAATGGTTTTACAAAGTTATTTCATTACGACATTATCAGGTACATCTTTCATTTATCGAGCTGAGCTATCATTTGCCTTGTTTCTTTTCATACCATTTTAGTATGAAATTACCGACTATACCTACCCATAGAAAAATCAAAAACCAACTATAATATCTATCAAAAAATTCACTGCCAATCTCAAAAAATGCTAATGTGTATGCAACTCCACCGGTAACAATTAACGTCTGGAACAACCAATTTAACTTCTGCATCATTTTCTACCTTCTCTCATATTAAACAAACTGTGTCATTTAGTTTTAAAAATACTATCAATCTACTATCTTTTCATGACCTTTATATATAATAGCTTAAGATTATCTTCCGTACGAACATTGTGAATTTTTTTGAAACTAATCTAAGTTCCGAAACGTAAGTAGAGTATAGATAGAAAGGGGCACCCATATGTTAAATTTAATTATTATCATGGGCATTATCTGCATGATTATCTCAGGAATTTTCATCGGAGCTTGGACGAATGGACAACAACAAAGAGCTAATTTTCATTCTGAAACAATAGATCATCGCAATTCCAGAACAAAAATAGCTGTATTCTCTGGTTTGATAGGACTTCTTTCTTTCGGTGTTGCTGGATTCATCTACTTTTTATAAACAAATGGACCGTATTCCGGTCTGTTTTTTTACGATAAAAAACGTTATGGCTTATGTTTATCTCCCCATTCACACAACTGTTCCAATATCGGTAATAGCGTTTCAGCCTTTTGTGTAAGACTGTACTCCACTTTAGGAGGTATTTGAGGATACTCCTCCCGTCTCACCATCCCATCCGCTTCCAACTCTTTCAGCTGTGAACTTAATGTCTTATAGGTAATTGCACCTATTTTTCTTTTCATCTCATTGAAACGAACGGTTTCATTTTCTGCAAGGAGGTAAAGGATCAGCATCTTCCATTTGCCTCCAATCACTGACATCGTATACCCAAACGGTGTTTCTTTAATATTCCCCGCTTCTTCGAAATTCGCCATACTCATCTTTAACACTATCCTTTCAGGTAGTAGCTATCAAAAAAGTGCGTTCTATTTTTTTCAATTTGTTCATTTTATAATGACCTTACATTCAAATAAGGGAGAGATACACATGACAAAAATTAAAACGTTTCATCACAATCTATGGGACCACGGCATTTCACAAGGCTACAGCGTCGACAACACGATTTACATTTCCGGGCAATTTTCTTACAATCAAGAAGGTCAGTTCACCGGCACAGATGATATCGAAGCACAAACTCGCTTAACGTTTGAAAACCTCGACCGCATTCTTAAGGAATTTAATGTTACAAAAAATAACCTTGCGTATGTAGAACTTTATTTAACAAAGCCGGAAGCTCATTTTGACACAGTTATTAACATGTACAAGGAATACATAGGTACACACCGGCCTGCTGGCAGTCTCATAGGTGTAACGTACTTAGCATTCCCAGAGCAACTAATTGAAATTTCAGCTGTGGCACATACAGATTAAGGAACTACAGCGTAGCTTTTAACCTATTTATCTTTAAAATTATGTAATAGACAAATCTGTATTGATATTTTTTTTATTAATGAAATATCAATACAGATATTATAAAGCATTCGTCATCCCTACACTATGATTATGGAAAACGTACTTGCATCACTTGATTCTTAATCATGACGTGTTCCTCATACAGACGTCTAAACTCCGTTTCCTTTATTATAACTATCTTCATTCAATAATCGACGAAAAAGTATTTTAGATTGTAAAATTACTCGTTTGTAAAAGTCTATAGATGTAACAAAAAATCACTTCTATGTTAAACAAAAGAAGTGATTTTAACTCTATAATATTTCAAATTTACATAGTTCGTTTCGTTTTTATGACAAATTGTTCAAGTTAGATTACTAGGTTAAGCCTTACAAATGACTTCTTTTAAAAGCTCTCTATTTTTCTCTTTAAATTTCTCGTTATGTGACGATACCATTGCGTATTGGTCTGCTTCTGGGTCGATATACAACTTAGCGTTATTAACCGCAAGCACTGCATCTTGGAATGTTCCGACTAATAAACCAACTTTATCATCATATGAAATGATATCGCCAGCACCAAAAATTCCTGGTACCGATGTTTTACATTGACCTTGACTTACTAAATAATAGTTATCCTTGCGTTGTGGTTCGATATCATTAGCGAATGTTAATGACACCTCACGATTATAGCCATGACAAATGATAACTTCATCAACCTGTATCGAATAAGTCTCCCCGTTTCTGGAGATGATCACTTGTTCAATCGCTGTTTTCTTATCATTTGCTATTAAGGAGTCAATTTCTGCTTGAAGCAATATTTGAACGCCATGTTCTTTAAGCATCTCTACTTGTGATTCATGTGCTGTTAATTGCTCCTTACGATAAATCACTATAACCTCTGCCGCCACTGATAAAAGCTCGACTGCCCAATCAATCGCTCCATTTCCTCCACCAGATACAAGGACTTTTTTGTTACGGAAACGTTCCAATCCTAAAATGGTGTAATGTAAGTTCGTCATTTCATATTTTTCCGCGCCCTCAATTTCAAGCTTAATCGGATTTAAAATCCCTCCACCTACAGCAACAATAATCGTTTTAGAATAATGAACGTCCCCTGATTTCGTTGATATTTCAAAAATGTCACCATTTTTCGTAATTTGCTCCACTTTCGTATGTAAACAAATGGTTGGTAAAAAAGTGTTCGCTTGATTGATTAAATTTTCAATAAATTGTTGTGCTTGCATCGGTGGAAGCCCGCCAACATCCCACAATACCTTCTCAGGATATGTATTCACCTTGCCACCTAAGTTCGGTTGCACTTCGATTATTTTCGTCTTCATATTTCGTAAACCACTATAAAAAGCACTATATAAACCAGCAGGACCGCCACCAATTATTGTTACATCAAATAAATCCATTGTCATCTCCCCTTATACCAACCAATTTGTACAGTGAAAATAATTCTCAACTATTATCATTATAATGATAATGATAATTGATATCAATCATTATTTGATTAATGTTATTATTCAGAATAAATGACAATTAATAAAAAACATAACAGATTAAAAGCAAAAAGAGACCGTCTTTTGACAGTCCTATTACCTAAAGTCCCTATCCTACACCTCACCCAAATAGCTCCTCGTTAGATTCGGAATAATGATCGTACCGTTGTTGCTATACCTTTCAAATAGTTCCTTCAATGCATTTATAAATGGATTATACTCCTTGTCATTCTTCTTTGGCGCAAACGACGCAGATAAATACCTTCCCAAAAATCCATCTAAATGAAAAGGCAAGTCATTGCGAAAGGTTTTCACCTCAAACCCAGCATTAAAGAATTGATGAAAAGGAAGCGGATTTTCATGCATACCACCGCTAAACCCTGTAAAACTCGGACAATACTTCTTACAAATAGCAGCACTTTCTTTATTTAAAATACTTGATTCATCGCGGATATTCCATACAAGTGCAACTTTTGCATCATGCTTCAAAATCCGTTGGCACTCCACTCTAAACTTATCAATGTCGAACCAATGAAACGCCTGTGCGACAGTTACGAAATCGACACTGTGATCGTGTAAAGTTGTCTCTTCAGCTGTAGCTTTAACCGAAGTAAAACGGGAACAAGACTTTAACGATTGCTCCGCTGCTGCTCTCATATCATCATTAGGTTCCACTCCGATAACAGTAAAACACCTTTCAAGAAGCTGTTTGCTTAAAATCCCAGTACCTGACCCAATATCGGCGATAATACAATCGTCATTTATGTCAGCTTTAGAAACGAGATAGTCAATATAGTCAGAAGGATAAGTTTGTCGATATTTTGCATATAGTTCGGCTTTGTTTGTGAAAGTATTTGTTGATTTCATTAGATTGACTACTCCTTTTGTACAAGCCATTCTTTAAAATTCCAGCATGAAAAAATAGTAAGGAAAAATCTATTATTTATATACATTTGGAGAATAAATAATAATCATGACATAGCAGGTTAACCTAATAATAGTCATTTTTAAAAAAATATTGGAGGAAAATGATTTGAAAACACCTTCAAAAAACATAGTGAAAATGTTCATTATTATGTTACTACTAATTCTCGTCATACCTATGTTCCACCTCCCTGTTAAAGCTAGCCAACCATTTAAACCAGAGGATATTGATAAATATGTTACTACTTACATAAAACGTAACGGACTACCTGGTGCATCGATTGTCGTCGTAAAAGATGGTCATGTAGAGTACGCGAAAGGATATGGTCATGATTCTAACGGTAAACCGATAACCGAAACATCATTCATGCGAATTGGTTCCACATCTAAATCATTTACAGCCTTTGCCGTTTTACAACTCGTTGATGAAGGGAAAATCCAACTCGATGAGCCAGTTATTACCTATTTACCAGATGTCAAACTTGATGATTCAAGGTGGAAAGATGTTACAATACGCCAATTAATGAGTCACACGTCAGGTATTCCAAATCCGATTATTGTGCCACCCGCGAGCGATTTAAAAGCAGGAGTAGAACGTATTCATAATTGGAAGCTGCAATCGAAACCAGGAGAGAAATACTATTATAGCAATGCAAATTACTGGCTCTTAGCATACTTGGTGGAGGAAGTAAGCGGAATGGACTTCGCTTTGTATATGAAACAAAAGATATTCTCTCCATTAGGAATGGAGCATTCACTTACAACTGTAAACTCTACTGATGTTGTAAAAGGATTACCAAAAGGATATGTAACAGCATATGGATCGGCAATCCCTTGGACAGAACTTGAGGCAATGAATATGGGGGCTGGAAGTATCATCTCAACAGCATCTGATATGGGAAAATGGCTTGCTATGCATACGAATCATGGTAAAACGAGTTCAGGACATCAGCTATTATCGAAAGAATTATTGGAGGAATCTTATACTCCGCAACCAGGTAGCAAAAATTATGGCCTTGGTTGGTCGTTAAGCTCAGCAAATATCGACCCAACACGAATTTCTCATAGTGGAGCAGTATCAACGTATCAATCTCAACAAGATATAGTTCCAAGCAATGGGTATGCGGTTGCAGTTTTACTAAATAGCTTTACACCTACGTTTGAACACGCCTATGAAATTAGTTCAAGTATTATCCAATTGACTGAGGGCCAGCAACCTGAAACAAAAGCACCAACAGCTAAAATTATCGATTTGTCACTAGGTGTCTTCACATTAATTTACTTACTACTAGGAGTGAGGGGAGTTTTACGAGCGAAAAAATGGTCGGATAAACGGAAGCATCGTCCTACGTGGCGCTTTATCCTACGATTACTTCCACAATTCATTCCAACATTCTTAATCGGATGGCTGTTTTTCATTGTCCCAACATTACAAAACAATAGTTCAACAACACTTGATGCATTTGGCCTTTACCCAGCTGCGATGTTTTTCTTAGCGATTGTTTTCCTTATTGGAATTGTTCTTACACTGCTGAGAATCTTTTATCGAATCACATGAATGAAAGCTTGAAAAAGTTAGAGAAATGAGACCCAATTGTGGGGCACAATTAAGCAATTGGGGGGCACAATTAAGCAATTGGGGGGCAGTTTCTTATATAGATTCGAATAAAAGTCAGCCTAAGAATCGCCATAGCAACTGTACTGTATTTATTCATTTACTTATCGGTTTCTAAATTATTTCAAACTTGAAGCTGTTCTTCAATTTGTTCATTTCCGATGCCGAAATATGTAACCTTTTTCTCAGGAATGGATATACGATAGGATACAATTCCAGACGCTGCAATTTCTTTTAAAAAATCTAAAAATGGGAGAGCGATATTAGAGATTGATTCAAGTGCCTTATTTCTATTAAATGTATCTGAAATTACTAGGCTTATTTGAGAATCCGTCTTAAACTCCGAATGGACTCCTTTATACGTGGCTTGCCCTGAAGCAACCTCAATTTCGTATTCATTTATGCCTATTAGCGATAATTCTTCTAAGAATTGCTGGAAGCTTATCTTACCATTGCTTCTTCTGCAAATAATCTCTTGGAACTCAACTTCTGTTAGTTTGTCATTCACGAATATTCCTCCTCATTGAGTAATGTCTTCATTCATTCCTTCATCATTCTAACCCCCGATTCACTTCTTATTCTTTTGAAGTAAGTGCGTAGGAATGAGAGTCTTACCTCTTCAGCATTTCTTGGAGCAGTTTCGCAATTAAATCCTAAAAAGGGCACAATTTTTTCATGAATTGTGCCCCTTTTGCTCAATAAAAAATACTCAGGGTTAAATGAAACGAATAGACCCTTTTATCAGCAATTTATTAAATAAATCCACCATTAGCGCGAATTGTCTGTCCCGTTACCCACTGAGACTCTTCACTCGCAAGAAAAAGGACAACAGACGCAATATCTTCGACTTCCGCAAGACGTCCGAATGCGTTCATTGCGATAAGTGTTTCAATTTGTTCTTGCGTTTTCCCAACTGCGAAAAGCTCAGTATTGACAGGACCAGGTGCCACAGTATTTATCGTAATCCCTTTCTTTCCAAACTCCTTCGCCAATTGACGAGAAAACTGTTCAACCGCACCTTTGGAACCAGCGTACAAACTGTAGGATGAGAACATCTGTCCGGCCACAGAAGTGGAAAAGTTGATGATGCGGCCGTTCGCACTTAAATGTTTGGCTGCTAGTTGACAGGAAAAATACGTCCCTTTCACATTAATCGCGAACAACTTGTCATAATCGCTTTCCGTCATCTCAATAATCGGTTTAGTTATAATGATTCCGGCGTTATTTACTACAATATCAAGTTTTCCAAAGGTCTTAAGTGTTTCTAAATATAGTCGCTCTAATTCGCTTAACCGACTGATATCGGCTTGAATCGCTACAGCATCTCCCCCGGCTTTTTTAATGCCGTGAACAACTGCTTCGGCCTGATCCGAGCTACTTACAAAATTTACGATTACTTTTGCTCCGTGCTGCGCGAATTCTTCGGCTATCCTTCTGCCAATTCCTCTGGATGCTCCCGTGATTAAAGCGACTTTGCCGGCAAGCTTCGTTTCCATTCCTGTCATCACTCCTTTTAAGTATTTCATAACGTTAGAAGGGCAACGTTCATGCGAACGGGTAATCCATTATTACGATTCCTTCCACTATTGGGCTAATCCGCTTCAAAAAGGTCTGATGCTGTGGATGCTGGATATAATCCCGGCAAGCTTGCTGATCCGCAAATGTTATTCGAATGCCTATTGTATAACCGTGTTTGTGCTCCATTTCCTCGGTGATGTTAATCCCAGCACTAATGTCTACAATTCCCTGAATCGTTTCCTTAAACGTATAGGTGTACTTCACCACTTCTTCTTGTTCGTCGATTGTAACACTTGGTTTTAATTTCAATAGTACGATATGTTCAAACATCTTTCTTACCTCCTCGATTCATTTATGTGAGTTATTTAGCGGTTTGGATTTGCTTCAGACGAGATTGCTCCTTCATCCACTTCACGAAGTTCTCCGCTACAAGATCCAAGTATTGACGGGTTGGTTCGTCTGTCAGCTCACCCTTCTCATTAAATTTTTCATGTACAAGACCTACGTATACTTCATTTCCCGGCAGTAGTGGTGACGAAATACCTGACGCAAAAAGGATATCACGCAGATGACCCTGAGCTTTCACCGTACCTAGTAAGCCCATAGATGCACCTACAATCCATGAAGGTTTCCCGACCATGACTTTATCAACACGGGATAACCAATCAATCGCATTCGCCATCACACCTGGAATCGTCGAATTATACTCTGGAGTTACCCATAATACCGCATCTGCGGCTGCAACCTTCTTTTTTAAGTCAATAACCGATTGCGGTGGGGAATTCTCAATATCCTGATCATAAAAAGGAATTTCCCGAATGCTCAAAACCTCCATCTGAAATAGATGCTTGAAACGGTTTTGGATATAGTGGGCCAACTTCAAGTTGTATGATTCCTTACGAATACTACCGACAATAGCTACTACCTTCATTTTTATCACCTCTAATTTTATTGTGCGAATCAACATGAACCAGTTTTAGTCACCGATCCAGTCTCTTCCATTCTTGCTTTCATCCTGAAGGATGGCATAAACTAGTGTATATGGACTTGACAAATCTAGGAAGAGTTCATGTTATCCTAGGATTAGGAATCCTACATTCAGCATTCGAAGGGAGTTATAGCTTAGATGTCGATACAGCTGGACCGTTACGAGGAATTAGCCCGTTTTTTGCGTACATGTCGAGAAAGAATTACCCCAAAGGAAGTCGGTTTGCCGGAATCCGGACGCAGACGCACACCCGGACTTCGCCGCAGTGAGGTTGCACTGCTTGCAGATGTCGGATTAGATTGGTATACGTATTTAGAACAAGGTCGAAACATCAATGTATCCGTTGATGTTCTTGAGCGTATAGCCAATACGCTCAGACTCAATGAATCAGAACGTAAATATTTATTTATTCTTGCACGGAAACTATTCCCCATTACAGAAACCAAAGAATCACCTCAGGTTAGTCAGGAGCTTCAACGTTTTTTGGATAGCCAAAACACTTCCCCAGCGAATGTCATGGATGTACGCATGAATATCATTGCCTGGAATACCGCTTACTGCGCATTGAACGGCGACCTTTCAGCCATGACGGAACAGGAGAAAAATCTTGTTTGGATGACCTTTACCTCCCCCCGGTTTCGCTATCTCAAGGGCGATCAATGGGAGTTACATGCACGCAGGATCGTAGCTACTTTCCACGCAGGATATGCGAGTCATGTTGATGACCCTTGGTGGTCTGAGCAGTTCGATGCACTATGCCAAGCAAGCCATGAATTCCGGAAATTTTGGGAATCTCATGAGGTCCTCGATGCCATTGATGCGCCAAAAGCACTTCATTGTCCGAATCTCGGGCTATTAAATTTTGATCTTGTGTCGTTTCAATATGTGGAGAATCCAAGTTTGAAGGTGTCCATCCACGTCCCCCATCAGGATGGCACGGTGGCAAAAATGGAGCGGTTGATAAGTGATTACAAACAAGAACATTCGAGGGTATTTGTTACTTCTACTTAAATAACATAATCAAAGAACTACATTTAAATAAAAAGCTGAAGATTGACAATTCTTCAGCTTTTAACCATGTTTACAATTAATTAAGTAATATTTATACCTAATTTTTGTTTTTATTGTTTTGCTAATAGGACATGAACGTCGCTCTAACACGAATCGATACACTTACTATTAAAAGTAAATGGATGTTTCTCCACCGTATTAACTCATTAATTCCTCACAACAGGAATCCACATTTCGCCATAAACGGATCCATCTTTCTGTCCCATTACAACAGCTGCATTTGGGCCACCAACATAGGCTACATCCGTTACTACTGTCAGTACTTCTCCAAAAGCAATACCAGTAAGCTTGTTACTCAACTCTTCATCTGAATCTGCTTCCCCTTCCACAACGATGTACTCTCCCTTAGGAAATTGAATTAGTCTCGTTGCTTCTGGCAAGGATTCCTCTGTCATCACTCCAGCGTAATGCATCATTTTGTTATTTACTGCTTCGTTTACGATAAAAATGTAGTCATTTGTTGCGATAGATGTTAATTTATCTAGTGTTCCATCTTGATTGATTGCTTGCCAAAAGTCGGCTTTTTCCTTATTAATCCCAGCATAGTCTGTGTAATCACTCTTAAGCTCAATTCCAATACCTAACACTGTAAAGCTGTCCTTCTCTTCTAAACGATAATTTGCCATTTTAAATTCCTCCTTTTTAAATGAAACAAAATGTTTTGTTTTCTTCTTGCTAGCTTTATAATAGCATTAAATCATGTCAAAAAATGACACTGTTTAGGTGGTCCAAATGAAAAAAGTTGAACGAATTAATACGATGATGCGGTATATTAACAATCGCTCCTACTTTACCATTTCTGAAATCATGCGTGAATTTAACATCTCACGTTCGACTGCGATTCGGGATATTCGAGAAATTGAAGCAATGGGGATGCCGCTTGAAGCGGAAGTTGGAAGAGATGGTGGCTATTCTGTCATGAACAACTCTATCCTGCCTTCAATTAACTTTACCGATAATGAAGTAAAAGCCCTTTTTATCGCCTTTATGGCCTCAAGAAATCTTCAACTTCCCTATTTAAAAAGTCGGCAGTCCTTAGCTGAAAAGTTACTTGGCCTCATCCCAGAAAACCAACAAGAGACTTTAGTTTTATTAAATCAAATCTTACTTTTCGAAGGAACTAATCCAAATAATCCTGAATTACTTGATCTGTCAGACCTCCCACACCCGATGTTAGAAAAGCTCATCCAACTCATTCTTTTGGATAACCATTTAGTAATAACCGTCAAAGAAGGAGAGGAAATAAAGTCTTATCCCACTTTTCTCTTACATCTTTATCGCGAGAAAAACGTCTGGAAAATTGAGGGCTTTCACTTAGAGGAAGAAAATAGGATGACAGTTTCTGTTGACCACCTCACTGATGTAGAACCATACATCACGAAAAAAAGAGTAACGCAAAAAAAGGTTTTAGAAAAACTACGTAAGCAGGAACAACAAATCAATCTCGTCATCGAACTTGGTCCAAAGGCGATTGCGCAGTATAAAAAATACCATCCATCTAACTATACAATTTCCTATACGAATCCTTATCAAGCCACAGCCATTCTAAAGACTTTTATCAACCTTAATATGCCCGAAGAATTGACGGATATCACAAGTTGGCTGTTATTCCTTGGAGACGATATCACGTATAAAGAAGTTCCAACGGAGGTCTTAGAAAGTTTACGAGAGAGACTATCTTTATTTTGCAATAAGCAATAATAAGTCAAACGTCCAGCAACTTTAGGTTTGCCTAATTCCTAGTTATGATTACTTTCGAACCTAAATGCTGCCACTGCTTATTGAGACCCCCCTCTTGATTTCACGACTAAAGTTTTGTATCTGATTAGAGCTTATTTTATTACATCTGTACAATCAAACCTATCTGTTCCTTTTAGAGAGTACTAACGTAATTTTAAGATTGTGAGCATTCCTGTAAAGATGTTCTCCTTTCAACTAATAGACCTTTACAAAATCAAAAAAAGGCGATCAACTAGTGACCGCCCTGCCCTCAAATATTCACTTTATAATTCAGTGCCAATTCATCCCCAGGCAATCCCCTAATTCCCCAATTATGTTTCGGTGTTTCAAATATCGTAATCTCAACATCTTGAGAGGATATTCCTAATTCTGTATCTATTCGCTCAAATAGGAGTTTTAGTAACTTTTTTTTCGCTTCTACCGTTCTGCCTTCAAACATACTAATTTCAATAACAGTATACGCTTCAGTTCTCCCACTCGGAAAATAGAAATCTTCCTTCTCCAGCGGAAAGAAACGCTGAAATTTCTTATCCGTAGGAAACTGAAGTGCATCCACCATACATGAATGAATCACAGCGGACAACGTTTCCTTCATTGGATTTAATCTGTCCTTTACACCATAAATTTTAATTTGCCCCACGCTCATCTCACCTTTCTCTTCTAAACTCGGCTGACCATACACACTATTCTATATGGGATTTAAAAATACCTTCTTAATAAGAATATATCTATCGCAGGAAAAATTCCACCCATTTTTTACAATTATGTAATTTTTTACACATCACCAACCTTCGCAATTAAACCTGTAAGCAACCCCAGCCATATACCATTTTGAGAAAATCAATATACGGATGCAATTATATCGGACGAACAATACCTTTGTTAATGCCAGAATTCACACTACCATATGTCGCACTTATTTCTCTTTCTTTATTTATTGCTGTTTGCCACCTTGTTATTGCAAGATTTGTGAAAAAAGCAAAATGTTGCTCTGAATGGTTATGTAAATCTTTTATATATTTATCGAACGTTTCATAGTTACTTATATATTTTAGATAGGTTTCAAAAAATACAGAATCATCAAAATACGTATCAACGATAAAACAATACATTGAATGTTCTGGAAAGAGGTATTCTTTTATCTTTTTTATTAAGTGAAATTGTTTTTCATCTAATTGAAACCATTCAATCGACAAAACTTTTCTCTTTTCTGGACTGTTTTTATCATATTTGAGTTCTCTCGTAAACTTGGACATATATTTACCTGAAAGTACGACCAAGATATCTGAAATTCGAAGTCCAACATGCTCTGTGGAATTCTGATCATTTTTAATAGATGAAATTTGCAAATTTTTAAATGGTTCTACCGGTATTCCTTGGTCAAGAATCAGTTCTGTAGAACTCTTATTATATTTATTTGCAAAGAACATTTCAGTCAACCATAAATCAACATCGAAAGAAACCTTTTCCCAATCAAAAGAAACTTTATCAAATGGACGATCTCGAACAAAATGCTTAGTGTTTCTAATTGTTTGAATAATCTTCTTATATTCTAATAATTGGAGTTCCATTCTTCGAATATGCTTGTGTTTATGAACGAAAGCTGTCATGTCTTTTTGAATTTCCGTTAGAACCTCTTTATTGCTTTTCGTTAAGTCGAAAATCGTTTTAACGACCTCACTACTTGCTTCAATTTCTAAATATTTTACTAGTGAGTATTTTAAAAGCCAAGCAGAATCGATAAGCCTTTTTTCCTCTAAATTGAGTATCCAACTTCTTAATCTTTTATCAGCTACTAGAGACATCTTATTGATTGAAAATAGTAGATTCTCAACTTTAGTTTCAAGCAGCAAGTCAAACAATGAATGGAACAAATGTAATTCATTGTCTTTAAGACTTGCAATACCAAATTCAAAGTTATCCTTTATGATATCCATACCTTTCAATTCCCTCTGGCTAGAAAATCTTCTCGATGACTTATAAGTTTCTTCTATTAAAACAAATCTCTTTTCTACTTCGTGAAGATGCGCTTCATTCACCTTAATTAAATCAGCAACATAAACATTCATCCTGTCGCTTCCCAACTTGATTTTCATCTCTTCATCATAGGGAGCTGTAATTCTAATCGTTTCTTGCGGCCCTTTTTCATCGATATATATGTAATCCATCTCTCTATCCTTTCATCAAAAAAATTGTCGTTTTCTACTAGCCAATCATACATCAGCTACTTAAATGAACGAATTGCTATTACCCTAAAGGATTGAATTGATAAAATATCAAATTCCTATTAACTTAATCATATATGATTGCTACAGATTTTCACTTCATTTTGTTCAGACGGTGACAATGTGCTGTTTATAACCCTTTGTTAAAGTATCGCTACACTTTAAGTGAATTTTGCTCGTGTAATAGTTTCACAAATTTAAATTAACTTCATGCTCACCTCCTTTTTCACTATCACCACAATTGAAGGTCATAGCAATTTCATTTTACTAGTAAACTATGGAGTTCATTGTATAAAGTATCCATTTCCTCTTTAGTACCGATAGAGATGCGCAGCTTATCGTAAAGACGAGTATCTTTAAAATAACGGACGTATATATTCCTCTCCATCAGTTTCTCATACAATTCCTGAGCTCCGTTTTCTCCCATTTGAGGAGGTGGTGTACATAAGATGAAATTGGTTTGGGAAGGTATGACGTCGAATCCTAATCTACGGAGGTCTGCAGAGAATGCACCACGGGTACGTCGCACTGCAGCCGTGGTGTTCTTCATGTACTCTTGATCTTGCAAAGCCGCCAATGCTAGTTTCTGGCTGATTATGTTAACATTGTAAAGACCTTTCCCCTTCTCTAACGCGTTAATCAACTTTTCATTAGAAAAACAGTAACCCACACGTGCCCCGCACAGAGAGTAAGCTTTAGAAAAAGTCCTAACAACCACCAAATTTTCATAGCATTCTATCAACGGGATTGCAGACAAGCTGGATTCTGCAAAATCTATATAGGCTTCGTCGACAATAACAAGTCCCGGAAAGTTCTGGACAAGCCGTTCTACATCTGAAAAAGGCAGTAGCCTTCCAGTTGGCGCATTTGGATTTACGAGTACGATTACCTGTGCTCCACTTTCAACTAGCATGTCTACATCTACTGAAAAATCCTCTCGAGTCGGAATCCTTACACATTCTACTTGATGAATAGACGCTATGCTATGATAGAGCGAGAAGGATGGGTCCGGAATCGCGATACGTGAATATGATTCTACAAACACTGTGAATATAATAGAGATAATTTCACTCGAACCGTTTCCACAAAATGTATGTTTCTTGTCTACACCGTACTGTTGTGCCAATGCTTCACGAAGCTCATCACATCGAGCATCAGGATAGAGTCGTAGTGCTTCCTCGTCAATTGTACGTAGCACATTAAGTACGTTTTGTGATGGAGGATACGGATTTTCATTCAGATTTAGTTTTATTACATTACTTCCTCCGGGTGGTTGGGCTCCCGATGCATAAGGCTTCAATCGTTGGATATGTGGTAGTATAAAGTTCATTTTATCTCTCCTTTATAGCTATTAATTTATGAAACTGTCCATATTTGAGGTACCCAGTCTTTATGGTCAGTGAACATGATGATATGATAAGCATAATTGGAATTTGTCATTCTTAAAATGGTCAGTTTTGTACTTTTATCAATGTCAGTTTGGATAAAATAAGAGGAGGAATGGCGATGATTGAACTTACACCAAGACTCGATGAGACATTAGAAGAAGCTTTGTATATGCAGTTATACCACTATATCCGTGGCGAAATAGTGGCGGGTCGTATTCCAACGAACAACCGACTACCTTCTATCCGAAGACTATCCGCCCATCTCGGTGTGAGCAGAACACCAGTAGCGCTGGCATACGACCAGCTGCTTGCTGAGGGGTATATCATAAGTAAACCCCGAAGTGGATTCTATACAGCTGATGTAGAAACATTCTCCATTTCACCACCAACTACATACTTAAAGGATCAGTCCAACGTACCGCCTTCAATACCACGATCATATCACTCATCCCAAGAAGATCTGGCCCTTTACGATTTTGGCTACGGCAGCGTCGATTTGGACAGTTTCCCACTTACAAAATGGCGGAAATTGATGAATCGGTGCTTACTGCCAGAAAACAGTCGTCTCCTGCTGTATGGTGACTTGCAAGGGGATCCTGAGCTACGTGAGGAAATCGCTACATATTTACATCAAATCCGTGGTGTACGATGTTCATCAGAGCAAATCATCATCGGCGCCGGTACCTATCATTCACTAGACCTACTTTTTCAGTTGCTCAAGAGAGATGTATCCTGCATGGCAGTGGAGAAATCCGTCAACAATGGAGTGAAAGCGTTGTTAGAACAGTTCCGTTTCGACCTACATCCTCTTCATTTAGAAAGTGACGGAATCCGAATTGAGGAAGTATACAATAGTAAAGCACAAGCTGTTTATGTAACACCTTCTCACCAATTTCCATTCGGTATGACCTTATCGGTTAACAAACGGATTAAATTATTGAACTGGGCAAAGGAACACAATGCCTACATCATTGAAAATGACTATGACGGAGAATTTCGTTACAACGGTAGGCCTATTCCGTCGCTGCAAAGCCTTGACAATGATGAACGGGTTGTTTATGTTGGTACATTTTCCAAAGTGTTGACTCCTTCGTTCAGAATCAGTTATCTCGTGCTCCCCCATACTCTACTGGAGCAGTTTCGGTTAGGAAGGCATAGTTATGATCAACTAGCCTCACCGATTTTCCAAAAAACGTTACAGTTATTCATGCAGTCAGGCGATTTTGAACGGCACATGCGCAAAATGCGAAGCTTATATCATAAAAAACATGACATACTGTTACAGGCCATTCGACACGTTTTTCAAGACATCAACATCGATATAATTGGCACTGGCTCGGGTCTACATATTTTGCTCAGGGTAAGAAACGGTATGAACGAAACACAGCTCGTCCAAACTGCAAAGCAAAAGGGCGTTATCGTTTATCCGACTTCTATTTATACGTTGAAACAGGAATTAACTGCCACTCCTACGGTTTTGCTCGGCTTTGGAGGGTTATCCGAGATGGACATTCGTACGGGTATTGAATTACTCAATAAGGCATGGAGTGCTGAATAAAATTGAGTAAAATAAGATTTATTTCGTCCTCTGGTGTTACTTTATAAAAAAGGTTGGAATAATTTGATAGTTAAATCCTTGATAATAGAATAATAAAGAGCGTGTCCTTAATTTACAATTGATTAAAACATGCTCTTAATTTATCCAATATAACCCTAAATTTGTTCTATAATCCTTAAGAAATCCATGATGGTAATCCTTCTTTGTGTTTATGTTCTCCAGATTCTCGTTTTGAGGGAAATTATTACACTTGATAAGAAAACATTATTTGCCCTAATCATTCTGCAATCGTTAGAGGTAAAGGTGAAAACGAAAGTAAAGTATAACTGAATATTCTGTGTGATGCTATTTGCGTAAAGCAATATGTAGAGATTAGAGAAGTAAATGAAACATCTATCTCGTAATAAAAAGACTTCCACATCATATGAGCAAACCACAAATGAGATATAGTAATCAACGGATATCAAAACGAGCAGTCATGCACAAATAATATTAGTAATTCAAAGTTTATTTGGTCATAAGAAAAGTGAAACGACTAAAATAAATGAACAATCGCTACCTATCAGTAGAAAAGTAAAACGAATAAATTATATGAAGAATGAACGATAATTACTGACCAAAGAGAGTTACTTTTCTTATATACAAACCCAAATATTATACTCAAAACAAAAACGCTTATTATGGAACCTAAAATATTAGGGAATTGAAACAAACCTTTATAAAGCCAAATGGGAAAATGGATAGATACAAAAAGTAAAGATGTTATTGTGTTTGCTATCCAAAATTTATATGAATCTATCAATTTTCTTAATAAAAATCCCCTAAAGACAATTTCCTCGGTTATCCCAACTAGTAAAACTGTATTAAGCCATTGATTAAACTCTATTTGAAAATTGATATTTTTCCCTAGAATAATGATATTAACAACTACAAAATAGGATATGAACACTAAGGTTACCCAACCTGTCGATATTAACCCTTTTTTTATGTTTTTGCGTAATCCCAAAAAGGAATACGGATCGGTATTTTCCACAATATTAATAATAAATATAACTGGTATAATCCAAATCACTAATTTAGTGACAGCACTTGCTATAGCTCTGGGAACAGGATCTATCAAATCTAAATATTGAACAAACCATAATTCTCTGATACACCAGATGGTAAAAAATATCATGAAATATACCCAAATATAATGATTATTTACTTTTACATTTACCAAAACAACACTTCCTTCTTCACGAAACCGCTTCTTTCGTACATTTTATTGAGAAGTATCAACCCGTTCGCTTCGTAAGGATTTACAATATAGATATGTATGATAACTAGTGTTAAATTGCACCCTTACCTTTAATTTGCATAAAAAATGTTGGCTTATCAAATGGGGTAAAACCAAATTTCGCATAAAATGAATGTCCATCATCTGTACTTAACATAATTCTACGAATATTTAATTCTTCGTAATTAGTAATGACTTTAAGCAACCATTTCCCTAACCCTTTTTTTCTATACGGAGTTAAAATGAACACATCTTGTATATAAGCATGAGTAACCAAATCAGAAATGACTCGTGCAAATCCAATTTGATTCTTCTTTCTATCAATAGGATTTATATAATACAAGCCGAAACAAAGAGAAGAATTGTTTATTGATTTAATAACATCTTCTTTTGAAATTCCTTTTGACCAGTAGGATTCATTGCTCAAAAAGTTATAAATAACATCCAGTTCTAAATCAGCTTTATCAATAGTAATAAGATAGTCTTCATGTTCCCAACTTTTCTTAACCATACATCCCACCCCAAATCGGTTTTTGAATGATTTCCAAAAACTTTAAGAGTATTTTTTAACAATTCATATTAGCATCCATACAAAAATACATAGCCATTAAAACAAATAAGCGATTGCCTATACAAAACAACCGCCTACCTAATGACAACCATCTACCTTCTTAATTTTTTGTATAAAAATATTATAACGACCATGACGATAGTAATAATTATTGAGTTTTTCAAAATCATATAGAAAAACTCTGGATAAGGAATTTCTTCTCCTGATACCATCCCATTAGCATCTGTTGTACTTTTTACCCTTTGAATTAGAACTATCATCAATGAGAAAGAAGTAATAAATGAATATATAGCAGTTTTTATCAAAGTCCTCTCCATTAAAATTCTCCTTTTTAATTAAAATGTAGACTTTGCCTCTAAAATAATTGTAACATTTTGTAATTTACTTTATTCTACTTTATTACACTAACCTCTCAATATAGAAAGCGACTACTTATTGAACTTCAAGTACAAAAGCATAACCTGAACTTCCTTTTTCCCACCTTGCATGGACATCGTACACATATTCACCTTTTCTATTGGTGCTATTAAAACATTAGGACATAGCGAAACTTCTTCTACTTCGTTCTCATCAATTCAATTGCTTACTCCCAATGTTTTTTCACCTGTTGATTTTTTTAACAATTCATCTGCAATTTTTATATTTTCCTTTAAGTAGGTAGGCAAATCTGAATGAGATAAAATTTCTGAAGTTGTTAACCAAATCACATCATCGACTTCTTCGGTACTTTTAGCATACGGCTCTCCAGAATTATGCTCGCACAGAAATACTATATCTATAACATTCAAGCCAGATGAAGTAACAAATGATGAACTATTCACATAATTTTTAACTGCTACCTCAATACCTACTTCTTCAAAAATTTCTCTACGTAAAGTTCTTTCTAAAATATCTTTCGAATCTCCCTCTATTTCACACTTTCCACCAACAAGTGACAGAGTACCCCCTTCGTGTTCCTCTTTTACACTCCTTCGAATTAATAACCATTTATTATCACGATAAATTGCACCTTCTACATTAACTATAAACATATTAATATCCTCCAGAACGAATCAGATTATAGTTTTATTCGACTAAGGTAAGGGGTTTCCTTCTTTTTCCACCAATATAACAAGAAAAAAGCGGTACCTCTTATTGAAGTATCGCACCTTTTATTGGGACTAGAAATCTATGTAGATTCGTTTGAAATACCATTCGTATCACATCCAATCCCCTTTCAACAATGAAAGCGAATAATGGTCATAATAATTCCTCTAAACAAATGCTTCTCTCGATACACACCTTCATTTACAAATTCTAGTTTTTCTAATAACTTCATAGAGTTGACATTGTTTAGAGCAACATATGCATTAATTCGATTCAAATCCTTGTGTAACCCTACAATTCAAAGTTACTGTATTTCATAACAGAAATTGACTCAAGCACTTGAATTTTCGAAATTAGTCAGTTATACTGATTATATATTTTACTGATTATATATTGAGGTGATTATTAAGTTTGGAAAAATGGAATCAATCTTACGGTTTTTTGCTTGGAAAAGTTCTTCAGCAAATGGAAACAAAGTTTGCTGAGGGACTGACCCCTTATAACATTAATGCTAGACAATATGGAGTTCTTTTATTTATTAGCGGCAATCCTTATTCTTCGCAAAAGGATATATCCGAAAATCTCCAAATTGATCGGACAACGATGGTAAGCCATATCGATCATCTAGAAACTTTAGGATTTGTAGAGAGAACAAGGAATCCGAAGGACAGAAGATCCTATAGTCTTTTAATCACACCTAAAGGAAATCAAGTTTTAGATTCACGTTGGGAATTTCTAATTGAAACAGAACTAGAAGTACTTTCTCCTTTAAACAATCAAGAAAAACAAATGCTGAAGGAGTTTCTCGTAAAAATTTGGCGTACACTTTAAAACTGGAGGTAACTTATTTATGAATGCACTTGATTATTTTCATGCACGTTTGGAAGCAACTGTTAGTCCGATGGATTATTTAAGATTGGCACAAGCCGAACCAGAAAAATACTTTTTGATTGATGTAAGAAACGGTCCTGAACATGTAAGAAGTGTAACAATTAAGGATGCTGCTATCATTCCACAACAAGAGCTACACGAACGTTTACATGAAATTCCAAAAGATAAGGAAATCATTGTATACTGTTGGGATGTCTGGTGTAACACAGCAGTCAAAGTAGCAGCTTTTTTGTTAGAACGTGGTTATAAAGTAAAAGAATTGAGCGGCGGGATTGCGGCTTGGAAGGAAATGAATTTTCCTGTAACAGATTCATCTCTAGATGTTGAACCGTCTGATACTTGTGGGTGCTGAATCTAATGCAGTATCACAGGCTTTGGACTTGCGTTGCTTCATGTGATTATGTATCGAACGCATGCAGTCCAACGTCGATTTACTAAGCAATTGTCAAGACCTGCACCTTCAAAAAGATGAAAACAGAGTGTTTCGGTTATTTATTACTCTCCTTTGGTTAATTTCTGAGAAAGTACTCACAAAATAATTGATGAGCATGTCTAACAAGTGAGGATGAAAAATAATATTGTACCTTGCCGAAGATATTGATTTTTATTACTTGCAATATTCAACGAAGAATTAGCTATGGTGCTTAAATCATTAGCAAACAGGAGATTAGAACGTTCTAATCTCCTGAATAATACTAGCACAGCAATACTAAATCTATACTATTTATAAATATTAGCTTATCAACCCGTTAATTTATTTTAATCCATATAGTCAAACATGAAATTTAAGCCCCAGTCTTGATCATTAGCCCACGGGTCATAGAACCCAGCTTGTATTCCATTAACTGTATATGGGGTAAGCTTTGCAAACTTTCTTCGATTTGTATTCTCATTGCTTTTTAGATAACGAGCAAGTAACAATCCATTCCAAACCTTTCCCTGCCCCCGTTATGATCATGGTAGTGTAAGTGATAGATTTGATGATCCTCATTATCAAGATTAAGTATGTACCAACGGCTTTTCGTTTTATCGTATTGTTGCTTATTTACAATAAATTCAACTCTACTTTGCGTTAGTTTCTCTATAGCTGGTAGTACAAGAATTGCTTCCGTTGTAACACTACACTACTTAAACTTACAGAGTAGCAATACTCATTGAGTTTAACTATAACTATCCTCACATTTGTTAATGCCATAAAATAAAAGACGCCACTAAAATGAAGCGCCCATTCGTTGGAGAAAAGTCCTAGCTTATTAATTATGTTGTCTGAATCTTTCCTAGCAATCTACTACCTATTAACCATATAGCCAAACCAGTTCCCCATATTATTATGGCAGATCCGAAGCCCACCACGGACATAAAGGCATTTATTTTATGTCCTCCCATTGTAAGCTTCAAAGGAACAAATAGTAATGTCATAATAGCTAGTAAACATAGAAGTATCCCTGTAACATAATAAAGTCTAACTTTGAATAAGTGAGCAAGTGGGATAAAATGAACACCGACAATCATTGCGATTACGATAGGCAGTAGTTCAATACGTTGAGTAGCATGACAGACAGCTATCGCAATCGCTATAGCCAAACCCTCAGCCGCGAAAATGATGTTAAACCTAAACGTCGTACGCTTCTTTTGACTTAAATCTACTTTTGGAACTTGACTCGTTAATCTCCGCGATCCATGAATTAATAAAACACCACCAAGGAACAGAACTATACCTATGGCAATCGCAGCAACTAACAACAATGCAACTCCCCAACCTTGCAATCCCATAATGCCTGTATACGCCCATAAAGTACCGAAAAACGCCATGAAAAATACACCAGATGCCGTTTCCCGTACTTCTGTTCCAGAAATAGTACTTGTAGTTTGTGTCACAAATAACAATCCCCTTATTAACGTATTTGTTCATACAATATTTCAACTAGGATTAATGATAAAGCAGCTTATTCGCGATTTAAGCTGATACCTTCTTAACATTTATATTCAGATAGACAAATGACTGAACCATTTTGTATGTTTAATTATATGTCCAATTAGATATTGGGACTATTACAGTAGATTAATTAAAAATGTTGTCCATTAACTATATGTACAGGAATTTACTGTAGAAATTGATAGTTTACTTTGTGGTGGTCTTTTTTAACCTTAAACAGATATACGATTTAGAAATAAACTTACATTATGAATATTTATACTGATTAGCATGAATAATAGTTATGATGAATGTACGAAAGGGTGATACAACTGTTTAATCAAAATGTAATTAGAGGTTTGTTATTAAGTACAATAGTCTCAGCAATTTTTAGCCTTATTATGATTTCTTTGACAATTTTTCATCACACAAAGATGAGTGAATTACTCAGTAAAGTATATAAGAACACATCAGAATAATCACACTAGTGGTTATTCTGATCTGATTATTCTACACAGTTATCGTCGGATATTATTATTTCAAATAATTAAGACCAGAAATAAATTCATTGAATCCTACTTTATAAACACTAAGGGAATAATATAATCATGCAAACCTACATAAGACTATCCCTATTTTTAATTTCATGGATATCTGTAATTTTTATCCCTAATAAGAAAAAGGTTTTTATAAAATACCTTCCTGTTACCTTGTTCTCTACTGTGGTCGTCATGTGTGAAATTTTTTATTTTTCCATTCATAAATTATGGAAGGTAAAAGGTGGTAAGAAAAGCCTTACACAAACAACATTCTTACTTTTATTTGGACCTTACATAGTATTAACAGTGTGGAGTTTCTATTTATCAAAAGGTAAATTCCTACTATACATATTAATAAATTTTGTTGGAGATATTATTTATGCTTTTCCAATCGTTGCTTTATTCAAGAAGCTTAATGTCTTTAACATTAAGGTGAAATCTATATATTTTTTTCTGTTACTCATTACCGATGCCTTACTAAACTTTGTATTTCAAAAGGTTTTTGAAAAAATATACCCTCAACCTGATGAGCTTTCAAATAGCTAGGTCCTATCACCTAGCTATTCTTATTATTCAGAATACGACTTTATATGAGAATCCTTCTTCCATTCAACCATTCCCTGAGTGTTTCTGCACATTATAGTAACGTACCAGTTTTTTAAAATAAAAAGGTCCTAACGAATAAACGCTTCCCCCCTATTAGACAAAGCATCCTTTAACCATTTCGGATGCATGTTCAATAAATCATTCGGTAGTTTATCGTTATCAAAAAACTTAATATCTAATGACTCTTCTGAATGACATGTAAGTTTTCCACCAGTAATCTCTGCAAGAAAACACGTTGTAATAAAATGTACGACTTTACCGTTTGGGTATTCAAATACTTGTGATTTCGGGTCAGAGTAAACACCAATTAATTTCTTTATGGTTATATCTAAATTTGTTTCCTCTTTTACTTCTCTTATAGCAGCTTCCGAAACTGTTTCTCCAATTTCGATATGTCCTGAAGGAATTCCCCAAAGTCCAACATCTGCCCTTTTTTGCAACAACACTTGGTTATCCTTCGTCAAAATAACTACTGCAACACCAGCTTTTACATCATCAATCCTTTTCATATAAACCTCCTTGAAAAATAAAAAAGGTCCGAAGAGAAAGATTTCAACGCATACCAAATACGCTGAACCTTTCCCCTCGGACCTTTTATGTCAATAGGTGCCTCTTACATATTGTAAAAGATATAGCCCTCGGTCACTGACCTATCTAATAGCGGAACCCTAGCTACATTTTTCCAGTTCATGTTGATTTTACTATTAATCATTAGAAAATGAAAGTACCTGCTATTTTCATTTTTAGAATCTGCAACTAGAATATCCTCATCATCAAATAATTAATAAGGTATACTAAAACTTCACGTTTGTTGCTCGTTTCTGATTAAAAAAACAAAATAAATCCCAGGTAGTGCATGCTAAACTAATCATGTCATTCAATGGGCATGCCTCCCTACAACAGCTATACCTGCAGTACTTTCCGTATCTTATTATTAAAGCCTATGAATATGTGTACTTTTAAAGGAATCTTCATATTTCAATCCAAACCCTAGAAAACGGTCCATAAAAATATGAGCAACCCAGATGATAATCGTAAGAAGTAAATATTCATTTAAATAGAAGAAATAACCGATTGTTAGCAGCAACGGGACGACAAGGCTATGCCCGAAATTATAAACTTTTGCACCTATTTTATTGTTAAATGCATAGCCAACCATTGTGATATCAGGAATCATTAAGAGAAGAAAAAATAACCAGACCGGAAAATCTAACAGTGTAAATAGATAGAACGAAAGGACAAAGGCTATTCCATTTTCAATACGTACCACTTGTTTCATCTTCATAACATCCTCCGTTCATGTACACTTCGAAAAAACATGTCTATCATTTCTTCAATCACCTTTTTATTTTCTTGATATTTTTCCTCGACTATTAGTTCTTTAAGGGTTTGCACGACTTTCAATGCTTTCTGATAAAAAAGAATTTTGTCCTCAAGTTTGCTTATTTTGTCATTTAACAACAAAACGGTTGTGTTGTTGCAACTGGTTGATATTGCTTCGTCCTTTAGTAAGAGTAACTGTTGTATTTCTTTTAATGTAAATCCTAATTCCTTTAACACGATGATTAGCTCAATCTGCTTTTCGCATTCTTCGTCATATTCACGATACCCATTTGAGCGTCTTTTTGGCTTCAGGATATTTTCTTTCTCATAATAACGAATTGTATCAGCCTGCACTTGATATTTATTCGCAAAGTCTTTAATTTGCATATTCACCACTCCTTACATACAACATTAACATTGGAGTAAGCTCTAAGGTCAAGAGTAATTCTAAGCACGAACTTAAAACTTATGAATCTATAAGTAAAATGGCCCTCAAAAATGGACGCTATCCTATTAAAGAATAGCGTCCATTAAGTATTGGTATACGATTTTGATGTCACAACTTCCTCACCTATCAAACCTTTGCACTTTTTGTAATTAAGAATATTCTATTTTTCTCATCCCTAACTACGTTAAAAAATAATGGTTAAAAAATCTATGCTAAGCAGCTTACTTGCCAACAATTAATCGAATTCAGAAAGCAATATGCTATATAGCTTATCATCATTCTCCACTGGCTCTCCCCGACCGTCCCGATTATTACTAATAAAATAGAGATAGTTATCCTCAATATAGACATCTCGAATTCTACCAAGCTCAGAAATCACTTTCTGATACTCTCCTGTTTCAAGGTTAAATTCTAAAACAGCCGTTCCTCTTAATGCAGCAACATACAGTTTCCCGTCATGATATTCCATACCAGATGGAGCCCAAGTTGCGTCATGTCCCGAATGAAATAGAGGCGGAACCATGCCTTCCTGCTTTTCATCACCTTCAATTACTGGCCAGCCGTAATTAAGACCTGCTTCAATTTTATTGATTTCATCATGTGAACTGTTCCCATGCTCACTCGCATAAAGCGTTCGATCCGGTAACCAAGTCAGCCCTTGAGGATTTCGATGGCCATAGCTATAGACGTATGAATCCGGATACGGGTTATCAGTCGGAATCGTTCCATCTAGATTCATTCTCAATATTTTCCCAGCTAAACTAGCAGGGTCTTGGGATATACTATTCTCATATGCATCCCCAGTTGTTACATAGAGCTTTTCGTCAGGTCCAATTTTGAGGCGCCCACCATTATGCCAGGAGTTACCTGGTATTTTATCGAGAAGCACACGTTCTTCTTTCCAAATGTTACCCTCTAATTGAAGTGTGACAACACGGTTCAACATACCGCCATTGTCCTCATATGTATAATACCCATAGGCGAGACCCGAGTCCTTAAAGTCAGGCGCGAGCACAAACCCGAGCACCCCATCCTCTGAAGTCGTCGAAACCTTCTTTGCTAGTTCCACGCTTTGTCTCTCCACAATTCCATCTTCTACTTTCACAATTGTTCCAGGTCTTTCCGTCAGATAAAACGTATCATCAAGCTTTGTAATCGACCAAGGGACATTTAGATTGTCAGCAATTACTTCTAATTGGTCATTTTTTTGTTCACGATTGGACTCAATATTAACATCTTGCTGTCTACTTGATGAACATCCAACTAGTAAGAAAATAAACACTAAATATACAATAAAGACTTTTTTCAATTGTTTAACCTCTCCTCGTGAAAAATTATAGTATTCAATCTCCTCCCTATGAATTTATAATATTCAGATTATATTTTATATAAAAAAGTGAAACTAGTCACATCATAGCCAATACTCACTACTATCTTACTATCTATTACCTATTATCCCAACATGTCTAAACCCCTATTAAATCAACCATTTCTATCCTTCCACATTAAAACTGAGATTTACAATCAGGAAAAACTTTTTGTAAAACGCTTGCAATGCTATTCATTTTCGATATAATACTTGTATACAAGTATACTTGAATAATAAGCAGGTGAAAAAATGTCAGAATCAAAGGAATTACTTTATCCTTCAAAATGGCTAGCAAAGGCTTCCGCTGGCGACCGAGTTGCTTATGAGCTAAGAATGAGAATTATTTCTGGCCTAATTGAAAGCGGTACCGTTCTATCTGAAAATAAATTAGCTGCCGATTTTGCCGTGAGTAGGTCTCCTATTCGAGACGCACTAAAAATTCTTGCATCTGAAAATATCATTCGCTTAGAAAGAATGGGTGCAGTTGTCATTGGCTTAACCGAAAAGGAAATTGAAGAAATTTATGATGTCCGCTTACTCATTGAAACTTTTGTGTTTGAGCGACTTGTCAAAATTGACACAACCGAGCTCGTCATTGAACTTAGCAAAATAATCGAAATGATGAAGGTTGCGATTAAATATCATGACGCTGACGATTTTTCCTATCAAGATGTCCTGTTTCACGAAACGATTATTCGCTCAGTTAACCACTCATACATCCTGATGATTTGGGAAAATTTAAAGCCGGTTATGGAAAGCTTTATTCTTATCTCAATGCGAACTCGTTTCAAAGAAAAGCATGAGGATTTCACAAGAATCATTAACAATCATGAGCTATATTTGGAAGCGATTAAAAATCGAAATCGCGAACTGATGATTAAGTCTTTACATGAAAACTTTGATGATGTTCAAGGAAAAGTTGAAGACCTATGGATATCACAACAAATGTATTCAAAAGGAGTCGAACAAAATAATGACTAGCTATATGTTAGGGATTGATATTGGTACGACAAGTACGAAAGCAGTTTTATTTACTGAAAAGGGTCAGGT
The DNA here is from genome assembly GCF_030813355.1 of Metabacillus malikii. Lineage (GTDB taxonomy): Bacteria > Bacillota > Bacilli > Bacillales > Bacillaceae > Metabacillus > Metabacillus malikii. Next base: position 367,393 of record NZ_JAUSUD010000001.1, on the reverse strand, counting down.
TATTGCGAATGAAAATATCGGTTACCCGCTACATACTCCCGATATTTCGACGGCAGAGCAAAATCCAGATGAAATTTTTCAAGCTGTATTACAAGCGATGACATCGATTACGAAAAAACATCCGGAAAAGAAAGTTGGCTTTGTTTCATTCAGCAGTGCAATGCACAGTTTGATTGCCGTTGGACAAGATGATAAGCCGCTCACACCATGTATTACATGGGCAGATAATCGCAGTGAAGCATGGGCCCATAAAATCAAGGATGAATTAAACGGTCATCAAGTGTACAGGCGAACTGGTACACCAATTCATCCAATGTCACCATTAACGAAAATTACCTGGATTGAAAATGACCGTCGTGAAATCGCTAACAAGGTGAAAAAGTATATCGGTATTAAGGAATATATTTTCTTCAAGTTCTTTGACGAATATGTCGTCGATCACTCCCTCGCCTCTGCAATGGGAATGATGAATCTCGAAACGTTGCAATGGGATGAAGAAGCTTTACAAATTGCGGGAATTACAACTGATAAATTATCGAAACTCGTACCAACTACAGAACTATTTAGCAACTGCCAACCTAAATTAGCCCGACAAATCGGAATTCATCCTGACACACCATTTGTCATCGGGGCAAGTGACGGTGTTTTATCAAACCTTGGAGTTAACGCGATTCAAAAAGGTGAAGTCGCGATAACGATAGGAACGAGCGGCGCCATTCGGACAATCATTGATAAGCCGCAAACAGATGATAAAGAACGAATTTTTTGTTACGCCTTAACGGAAAACCATTGGGTAATCGGTGGTCCTGTTAACAATGGCGGAATGGTGCTTCGCTGGATAAGAGATGAGCTTGCCTCCTCTGAAGTGGAAACAGCGAAAAGATTAGGCATTGACCCATACGAGGTATTAACAAAAATTGCCGAACGAGTAAGACCAGGTTCTGATGGACTCTTATTTCACCCCTACCTCGCTGGTGAACGTGCCCCACTTTGGAATCCAGATGTACGCGGTTCATTTTTCGGCTTAACAATGTCACATAAAAAAGAGCATATGATTCGCGCTGCCTTGGAAGGTGTCATATACAATTTATACACAGTGTTTCTTGCCTTAACAGAATGTATGGATGGTCCTGTGACAAGGATTCAGGCAACTGGAGGCTTCGCACGATCAGAAGTATGGCGCCAAATGATGGCCGATATTTTTGAATCTGAAGTAGTCGTTCCGGAAAGCTATGAAAGCTCATGCCTTGGTGCTTGTATTTTAGGTCTTTATGCAACTGGGAAGATTGACAATTTTGAAATCGTTTCAGAAATGATTGGCAGCACTTATAAGCATGCTCCAAAAGAGGAAGCTACAAAGGAATATCGAGAATTGATGCCAATTTTCATCAGTTTATCAAGAGTCTTAACAGAAGATTATACACGTATTGCGACTTATCAAAGAAATTTACTCAACTAGAATAAACATTTGGAGGATTTATCATGCCATTAGTTATCGTAGCTATCGGAATCGTAGCATTACTCATTTTAATTATGGGATTGAAATTAAACACATTTATTTCGTTAATCATTGTTTCCTTCGGTGTTGCTTTAGCACTTGGAATGCCACTTGACCAGATCGTTAAAACGATTGAAGCTGGATTAGGCGGAACTCTCGGACATTTAGCATTAATCTTCGGACTTGGTGCAATGCTTGGAAGATTAATCGCTGATGCCGGTGGTGCACAACGGATTGCGATGACCCTCGTCAATAAATTCGGCGAAAAAAATATTCAATGGGCTGTCGTTGTTGCGTCATTTATTATTGGTGTTGCCTTATTCTTTGAAGTTGGACTAGTTTTATTAATTCCAATTGTTTTTGCAATCTCGAAAGAATTAAAAGTTTCAGTTTTGTTTCTCGGTATTCCGATGGCAGCAGCATTGTCAGTCACACACGGATTTTTACCACCCCACCCTGGCCCAACCGTCATCGCTGGTGAATATGGGGCAAACCTTGGTGAGGTATTACTTTACGGCTTTATCGTTGCCGTTCCTACTGTTATTTTAGCAGGTCCAATCTTCACAAAAATTGCGAAAAAGCTTGTTCCGAACTCTTTCACAAAAACAGGTAGTATTGCCTCTTTAGGTGAACAAAAAACATTTAAATTAGAAGAAACACCTGGATTTGGTATTAGTGTTTTTACTGCGATGCTTCCGGTCATCTTAATGTCGATTGCAACCATTATTAATTTATTGCAAAAAACAATCGGCTTTGAAGATAATAGTATACTTGCTGCAATTCGTTTTATTGGGGATGCATCGACATCTATGTTAATCTCATTATTAGTTGCTGTTTATACAATGGGCTTAGCGAGAAAAATCCCAATCAAAACCGTGATGGAATCTTGTACAACAGCCATCACACATATCGGTATGATGCTATTAATTATCGGTGGTGGCGGTGCCTTCAAACAAGTGTTAATTGATGGCGGTGTTGGTGATTATGTAGCAGATTTATTTAGTGCAACAAATTTATCACCCATCTTGCTTGCATGGATAATCGCTGCAATCCTACGTATTTCATTAGGGTCAGCAACCGTTGCAGCCTTAACAACTGCAGGACTTGTGATTCCAATGTTAGGTCAATCTGACGTAAACCTTGCGTTAGTCGTTCTAGCAACAGGTGCAGGTAGTGTCATCGCATCACATGTAAATGACGCAGGTTTCTGGATGTTTAAGGAATACTTCGGTTTAACCATGAAAGAAACATTCGCCACATGGACATTACTAGAAACAATCATTGCTGTAGCAGGATTAGGATTTACTTTATTACTAAGTTTATTTGTGTAAGTCCATACTACTTATAGGTAAGGCAGTAAACTCTATCTTTTTTGTGCGAGTTTACTGCCTATTCATCTGAGAAAAAGGGAGTAAATAAAATGTTTAATACAATTGGTGTTATCGGTTTAGGAGTTATGGGAAGTAATATCGCCTTAAATATGGCGAATCATGGAGAGAAAGTAGCAGTCTATAATTACACGAGAGATTTAACAGACAAACTTATGGAAAAAAAGGAAGCACAATCTCTTCTCCCCTATTATGAAGTGCAAGACTTTGTCCAATCTTTAGAAGTTCCACGTAAAATCTTTGTGATGGTAACGGCTGGAAAAGCGATTGATTCTGTTATTAGCTCTGTTGTTCCTTTCCTTGAGGAAGGCGATGTCATTATGGATGGCGGTAACTCCCACTATCAAGATACTGAGCGTCGCTATGATGAGTTAAAGACAAAAGGAATTGGCTATTTAGGCATCGGAATTTCTGGCGGTGAGGTCGGTGCATTAACAGGACCTTCGATAATGCCTGGCGGTGATAAAGACGTTTACGATAAGGTAGCACCTATTCTAACGAAAATCGCTGCACAAGTTGACGGAGACCCTTGCTGTGTCTATATTGGTCCAAAGGGTGCCGGTCATTTTGTCAAAATGGTTCATAACGGGATCGAGTATGCCGATATGCAATTAATTGCTGAAGCCTACACATTTTTACGAAATAGACTACATTTACAAGTTGATGAAATTGCGGAAATTTTTGAAACTTGGAATCAAGGTGAACTGAAAAGCTATTTAATCGAGATAACTGCGGAAATTTTACGTAAAAAAGACGAATTAACAGGCCTTCCGTTAATTGATGTTATCCTCGATAAAACGGGTCAAAAAGGAACCGGAAAATGGACAAGCATGCAAGCAATTGATAATGGTATCCCATCATCCATCATTACCGAATCATTATTCGCTCGCTATATTTCTTCATTAAAAGAAGAACGTGTTCGAGCAGAAGACGTTTTATCCGGTCCAGAAGCTGAGCTACAAGAGCTTGATAAAGAACAATGGATCGAGTCTATTCGTCAAGCATTGTACATGGGGAAAGTTTGCGCCTACACACAAGGCTTTGCGCAATATAAAATGAGCTCAGACCTTTATGACTGGGATTTACCTTTAAAGGATATCGCACTAATCTTCCGTGGTGGCTGTATCATTCGTGCAGACTTTTTGAATGTAATTAGCCAATCATTCAGTAAACAAGAACAATTAACAAATCTACTTCTTGCCCCATTCTTTGCTGATAAGGTGAAAGCATACCAAATCGGCTTACGCAAGGTTGTCAGTGATGGCGTTCTTTCAGGTATTTCGTTCCCATGCCTTAGCTCATCACTTACTTACTATGACAGCTATCGAAATGGCCGTTCTAATGCCAGTCTCCTTCAGGCTCAACGCGATTACTTCGGTGCTCATACTTATGAGAGAATTGATCGTGAAGGTGTCTTCCATACAAACTGGCAATAAGTAGAATGTATATTAGGCTCTTATGAAGTGTTTATGCTTCATGAGGGCTTTTCTATTTATGCATTTAACACTACCAACCAAATGTTATTTTTATACCCTTGGGCAGTTCAAAATCGTTAAAGGTTGCAAGAAAATGACGCTATTGTTTTGAGTCACTTCATACCCAAGTGGATGTTGGAAGGGTCTGCCCCTTAGCCGTCTAGCTTCTACACACTTTCCCCCACTCTCTTCACAAATTGAAAACAATCAATTTCATACTCCTTTAAAAAAGTTCAATTTATTGTTTTTTCCTTCTGGCATTAATATATTCAATCGTACTAATAATAATTTCTGGTACAAAAATTACTGCAAACAAAACCGTTAAAACGTTAAACTCTGGTGTCCGGTATGGAACAAACCATTCCGTAAAAAAAGTAGAATTTAATAGATTTTCAAATAAGGTCCCTTCGCGAAAATTAAGTGTCCACGGTGTAGTATCAAAAAGGTACATCATTAATAGCAAACAAAGAAAAAGTCCAAGAGCTGCAATACATCGACGCAATGATGCAGGACCATCTTTCTTTCGTTTCATTACCATCTGTTCATCCCCCGTTTTTAGTTTTAGTTTGCAAATATATTTTAGCTACTAGTAGGGCTACCCCTAAAATAATTTCTTCCTATATATATGAGTGGAAAGAATCCAGGAACCTGCATATATACCTCCAATAATCACTGTGATAAACAAGTAAACCATCATGTTTTGTGCGCTTAGCAACCTTTGTATAAACTCTCTAATGATATCGTTTAAATTTCTGATGAGGAAGTTAACGACTACCATATAGACTAGAAATAAAACAATCGAAGCTATTAACAAATACTGGCTCTTAAATTTATAAGAAAAAGGCAACAAGACAGCTGCAAACATCATCACGATAATAAAAATAAAGAATATATCGATAAAAGGTATTAATTCTTGATTAAAAATGATATTCCCAATAAATATGGTCACTACGACGATAAAAGTTAAGACAAATACACCTAGATATTTTGAACTGACAATTTCGTTTCGTGTATAAGGTAAAGAATTAAGTAACATATTAATCTCCGACTTTTCATCCATTGCAAAAGAAGTCATAACCATTACCGTACTAAACACAAAGCCTACTAATATATGAGAAGCACCTAAAAATAAATAAACAAGCAGTATCGGTAACAGAATCACGAACATTTGTTTGTGCAAGATGATATCTTTACGTAGTAAATTGAGCATATTGATTTTCCCCTTTCTTTGTAAAATACATAATATCTTCAAGAGTAGGTTTCTCAATTAACGCCATATCTCCAAACTGTTTCTCTACTTTTGCCTTATTAGATGATAAAGCCTCAAACCCATGCTTTGATTTCCGAATTGAGATAAATTCCTGTGCTGTATCGCGGTCTAATAACTCAACTCCACCTTTGACGATGGCGTACTCCTCTGCGATTTCGTAGGATTCTTTAGTGAAAATATGCTCACCATTATGTATGTACGTAATATAATCCGCAATCCGTTCCAAATCAGACGTAATATGAGTGGAAAAGAAGATTGTTTTCTCCTCATCTTGCATAAGATCATGCAAAATATCTAACAATTCTCTCCGAAAACTTGGGTCTAATCCAGATGTAGGCTCATCCATGATGATAAGTTCCGCATGATGTGATAAAGCGATTACTAATGAAGCTTTCATCATCATCCCCTTAGAAAATGTCTTCATTTTTTTATTTAACGGCAATTCAAATTTTTTAACATAGTGAACGAAGTGATTGTCATCCCATTTTATATAGGCTGGTTTAATCATACGTTTCATCTCCGCTAATGTAATATTTTCATAGAAGATATTTTTGTCATAAACAAAGCCAATTCTTTGTTTTATCTCTTTTTCATGTTCCTGATAATTCAGTCCAAAGACCGAAATTGTTCCGCTATCAGGTTTCAATAAATTCATCATCAATTTAATAGTTGTTGATTTCCCAGCTCCATTTTCACCGATAAACCCTGTGATGAACCCTTTTTTAATCGTTATCGATACGTCCTTTAATTGAAAACCATCAAACTTTTTATGTACATTTTTACATTCAATTACATGTTCCATCATTCTTCCTCCCTATACAGTATCGTAAGCAATTCCTGTAATTCCGTAAGATGAATCCCAATTTCTTTGCTATTTTGAATCGCCGCAATCAATTGCTCCTCGATTACTCTCATTTTCCTCTCTTTAATCATTTCATTGTTCTGCTCAGATACATACGAACCCTTTCCGATAACTGAATATATGTATCCATTCTTCTCTAAATCTTCATAGGCACGCTTTGTCGTAATAACACTTATATCCAAATCCTTTGCTAGTTGCCGCATAGACGGTAATGGTTGGCCAGCATGTAGTTCATTTGTAATAATCTGTTTCTTTATTTGTGTATAAATTTGCTTATAGATGGGTTCTTTTGAATTATTCGTAATGATAATTTGCATGTTACGACCTCACTTATCGAGTGTGAAATAATGTATATATACTTTATATACAATATATACAAATGTCATAATCATTGCAACATGAAATATCAAAAATTTGTTAAAATAACTGTGTATTAAAAACTTGGCAATCAAAAGAGCAAATTATACAATAAAATATAATACAAAAAACGCTTGGTTAACTAAACACCCAAGCGTTTTTTGTATTATATTTTCCATCAAGCTTCCTGTTTATGTAAGTACACTTTACCTCAATCCCACATCTTAAAACACCATGAGAGCAAGTGCAGTAAATCTTCTACGATTGGTAGATGATTTTCCTCTGTACATTACTAACAAAAATCAACAATTGCAACCAGTCAGTTTGCACATTTTTGTAAGTCTGTATCATTACATTTCATACAGATTTTAAAGTCATTGAAATCATGACTAGATCCTTTTTGCTTTTTTTGAAGAAGATGGTTATCCGTATGGTGATTTTCTCATCGCTTTTCTAGTACTCTCTCGCTGTCGTTCTACTATGCAATTGGCGTACCATTTTCAACAGCTTCGTCGGGTCTTAATAGGACCACGTCACCTTCTTCTGGAACACCACCAATTACCAATACCTCTGATTTAAAACCTGCGATACGTCTCGGCGGGAAGTTTACTACTGCAACAACTTGACTTCCAATAAGTTGTTCAGGTGTATATCTCCGTGTAATTTGGGCTGAAGATTTTTTAATGCCAACTTCCTCACCAAAATCAATTTCTAATTTAATTGCAGGTTTTCGTGCTTCAGGAAAAAGTTCTGCGCTAATGACCGTGCCAATTCGTATATCCAATTTCGAAAAATCCTCTATTGTTACCACAATTTACCCCTCCTATCCCATTTGATTTTGAATTTAAAATAAGTTAAAGAACCCATTAGACTAGTTAGCTTCGTTAAAGATGCCTTTCCCACCCCTAGTCTCTAGGGTACTAATTCTCACCATACCCGTAATGATAGGTTTTGCACGTTTTATTAATGTTTGTGTTGATTCAAGAGTTAGTGAGGCTTGGTGAGCAGCTTCATTCCTCCACACTTCATAAACATATACTGCATGTGGTTCGCTCTCTGAAGTACTTACGAGATAGATTTCGCATTCATCCAGATTCTTCATTGATTCTGCTGCTTCCAACAAAATATGTACCATTGTGTCTCGTTCGCCCTCTTGTACGATAAACTTGCCAAACAAGCTAAATTTGCTCATATTGTCCTCCTTCATTCTCTCAATTGTTTATATTTCTACTTTTACAGACGTTTCTCCTATTATTTCTTAAAAAATAATTCAAGCTATGATATAAAGTTTATAAAAAAATAACACGATAATACCGTTTGTCTGTATGACTAGAGGTAAAGGGAAACATAGGATGAGGCAACGCTAAGTTATATATCTCCGCATTCATTTATGAATAAATGTTTCTATTAAGGGAAATATAAACTTTCGAAAGAGGTGTTAGAATTGTCCAACATGATGAATCGCGATGAAATCAAAACGATAAGAGAATTAATTAAAGATATCGACACAGCGATGTTAACGACCGCTACTGAAGAAGGACTTGTGTCCCGTCCGATGAAGACACAAGAAGTCGAGTTTGACGGTGACCTATGGTTTTTCACAAAAAAAGAAACGAACAAATATGAAGAAATCTTACATAACCAAGATGTCAATGTCGCATATGTAGGAAATTCATATGTTTCCATCCGCGGAGTAGCAGAAATCGTTGAAGACTTAGGCAAGAAAAAGCAATTATGGAGCAAAGTATATGAAAAAATCATGCAAACTTCCTACGATGACCCTAACGTAATCTTAATAAAGGTAAACGTCGAAGCAGCCGAATATTGGGAACAAGGAAACCTCATTAAGAATATGGTGTTTTACTATAAACGGATGACTGGGCAAAGTTCTAGAGGTATAGATATTAATGAAACGGTTGAATTTAATTAGTAATAAAAAGGGTTGTCTCGTTTAAAGACAACTCTTTTTACTACTGTGAATTATGTAAAGTGGCTGGTTAGAAATTGATAGGAAAAATTCAATCGGATATCCAATATTCAAAGCAATGATTTTAAAGTCTTTCTATGCTTATAGTAATCTACCAGATACTTAAAACTGAAAAATAAAGAAAAGATTCCCACTCCACCAAAAGCAGACCTTTCAAAAATACGATAAAGTACAAGAAAAATGATAAAACCGATTAAGTATATAGCTGCTTGCATAAGTGAAGAAGACATTTTCCTTTTCTCCCTATCTCGATATGACGATTGGTCCGAGAAAATATCTCTTTGTGCATTAGCTGAGGTTGTATAAAAAATATGCTTGGAGTACCACTTGTTTTTTGAAAGTAAGGTCCAGCCAGATTCTTGAAAAATCTCTTTATACTCTTCAAACTCTTCCTTTTTATTAAACTCACGAAAGTCAATTTTATAAATGACATGTTGTAATTCTTCATTATTTAGCGGTTCAAAAACATATTGACAATCATCAACATCCTCAGAATCATAACTTTTTAGAATCCACCCTTTATGTAACATACTTTGCAACCACTCTTCTTCTTTAGAAAAATCAGAAAAATGTTTTGTCACCTTTTTAATCGACTTATTTTTCATCATTTTCTCTCCCCCTTTCAATTATTTTTCTTGATAGATGTATCATTCGAATATACCTCTCATATTCTGCTTGCAAAACTTCTTTCCCTAGCTTCGTAATGCAATATGTTTTTTTCATACGGTTTTCCTTTTCAATTGCTACTGTTTCGATCAACCCTTGCTTCTGTAAGTTTTTTAATACTCCATAAAGGGTTCCAGGTGCAATGACATAGTCTCCGCCACTCGTATTTTCAATTTCTTTTATAATGCCATAACCATGCAGTGAGCCTTGATAAAGGGCTAATAAAATTAAATATGTAGATTCTGATAATGGATTAATAGGAATCCCCCCATATATAGCCTGAGTGACGATATATCGATACTCATAATATAGACGATTATATATCGACTGTCAATATATCCTTCAAAAAAATGCAAAAAAAAATACATTTCTAATCAAGAAATGCACCCGTTCATACGATACTATTGTTGATGGAAAGTTACTATTTTATAACTATGTACGTATTTGCACACGAGGTCCGGCTTCACCAACTAAACTTTAGGCTACCTCTGATGGAGGTTGATATCTAGGGAAATTAGTTTAGAGAGAGTATATCTCCAGTGTCGGGTCTATAAAAAATGATTGAATCTGAAGTGGCAAAATGTGAGACTAAAAGTTCCCCATATACCAGGAGGGATAAACAGACGCCACCATTACTTGTTCATATCTAATAAATTCAACCATAGAATCCAACCCAATTTAAAACTGCAACCCCAATAAACGTTACGCTTAATCCAGCAGCAACCGCCACACTAACCGTTTTAACATGCTTTTTATCTAACCATATAACGAAACCAATAATAATCGTGAAAATAACCCCAAACAATAGCGATGCATAAGGGTTCGTCGGTTGAATCCAGTCATACCAATTTAAGAAATCCATTTGAATCACTCCTATTAGTAATATGGTTAACATCTATACTAAATCATATAAGTTCAACAAAACTCCTCCTGAAACCACTTCCTAAGCTGATTAATATGTGCCTGATGATAGCGATTATGATCCGCCATATGCCATAGTCCCCAGTGAATTGTTGCTTGCTTTTCATGTTCATGTCCAAAGTGAACGATTTTATCTAAATCAGCATCTGTTAGTTGTTCACATATATCCGTCAGCATCGTTAACACGACATCATATTCAGACATCAGAGTATTTATCAACTTCCCTATTCATTGGAAGCTTATTGTTCGCATCAATCATTGGTCCATATTGTTCTATTAAGGAAGCAGGAAGGTGTTGACCTTTAATTCTGTATACCCAATTAAGGTCGACATACATGATATGCCTTACTAACTGTGCCGTACTATTAAAGTCATGTCCTGGCCCCTTGTAATCAATTTCCTCTTGTGACACACCCACAGTAATACTTTGTAACCGCTCGGCATTTTCCTTCACCGCTGAATATAGCATTCCAACAATCGGTGACATGTTTGTTTCCCCTTTTAAATCGTAAACCATCACAATCCCTCCTTAACGCTAAAGTAAATCAACTGATAAAATTAAAGGTTTCTAAAAAAATAGAAATACAGATACAGATATGCAACGTTCAGTATAATCGCAAGCACCGCTTTTATTACAGGTTCTTTTATGAAAAGTGCTCCTATTCCTAGGCATATTCCAGAGAACGACACCATAGGCAATAGCAAGATACTAATCATAAAAATCCCCGAAAACCCATTGAAAATTTGGATAGCAGTAATAATGATGAAACTTAGCACAATATTGAGGGCTACACAACGATACGACATTTTATAAATAGGCAACAGGATACCTCCCTCAAGTAAGTTGCATAGTTGCCACAGTACCCAACACTAGTTAAAGAAACTATGTAGCACTACTCATTATTCAAGTTCTTATTTATAACATAAAATCGTACCCTTTATAGTTTAAGACATTTTTAAAGCCTACCTTTTCTGCAACCGCAATCGAAGGCTTGTTTAACTCCATACAATCCCAGTATGGAATTTTGTTATTAGCGAGACATTCTTTTACAAAGGATTTGGCTAATGTTTGCGCTAACTTTTTACCTTGGTGTTCATTTAGCGTTTCGATATCGATACAGTGAACATCATCAACGATAAAGCTCGATAGACATACACTGACAATTTCGTTCTTATAAACGGCACAATACCCAATCCCTCCATTTAAAAAGAACTCCTCGACTGTTTCCCAGCACTCTCTTATTTTGAAATCCAAAAACTCAATATTTTTAAACGTATCATTATTTTTTAACAGGCTTTCATCGATTCTAACAATCTGATACCCTGCTTCAATATCCGGATCAATATCCACTTTCCAATCGGTCGTTTCCAGCATGTACACTTTTTGATTCCAACTACCTAATAGACGATTGCCAAACACCTTTTGTATCACATCATCCCACTTCGGGTGATGACCAATTCCCTCAAACCAGGCTAATCCTACTTTTCTTGCTTCTGGTATAATGACTGTATCGACAAATTGATTTAATTCGTTATTAAACGCCTCGTTATGTTCATTACCTATAAAATAAAATCCATCGTTATTACCTAACCATATAAGTCCTGTAGTGGGTGTAACAAGGTCATCAACAAATATCCGACCAGGATTTACGCCTTCAACAACTGCTTTCGGCTCAAGAGAACCTTGCTCAAACAACAACGGTTTACATTTATAAAATTCCGACCTTTCTAATTCTATAATCATAAGCTCCCTCCTTGTTCATTCTCACTACATTTCTATTAATCTACCTATAGATTACATCCTCAATTGTTTTCATCATCTCATATGCACCGTCGGATTTGTTGGAGCAAATGACAGTTTTAATTGAGGTCTTTGGATAGTATGCAGAATGAAAGCAAACCCCAGGGTCGTAACCCATAATATGATATTTCAAAACGTCCTTGTCATCTTTCTCAATCCATACCCCATAACCGTAGTATTCATTCTCGTCACCTGTTCGTACATGTGGAGTAAGCAACAATTTTGTATATTTTTCACTAAGCAAGTGAAAATTTATGAGCGACTCCCATAAACTTTCCATATCGCTGACAGTAACGAATGCACCTCCATCTGAACCACCTTTAACAGGAATTGAATATAAATTCGTCTTCCAAGTACCATTCGGAAAGTCAATATAACCTAGTGCAGTATGTTTAGGAAGAGCATCTAATTCAAAATACCCAGCGTCCACCATATTTGCCTTTTTTAAAATAAACCTCTCAACATATTCGGTAAATCTCATCTGACTTGCTTGTTCGACAATCAACCCTAGTAAAATATAGCCAGCATTATTATAATGAAACCTTTCGCCAACCTTTAATTTCATTGGTTGCTTATGAAATAGCGGTAAAAAGTTTTCTAAGTTTCTCATATGATACATCGGCTGCTGAACCCACAACTCCTCAAAATCTTCCATTACTTCTTCATCAAAATAATCGGGTATTCCAGATGTATGTGTTAAAAGATGATGAATCGTAATATCCTTATCAAAATGCGGAAAAGAAACATTCAGACAATCTTCCAATTTCGTATCAAAAGATAACCTTCCATTCTCTACAAGCTGGCAAACGGCAATCGCTGTAAACAACTTACAGCCCGATGCAATACCATAGCGTGTCCTTGAGTGATTTTCAATTTGTTCAGATCGATTTGCATACCCGTAGCTACCCTCTGTTAATACTGCACTTTTCTTTTTTACAAGAACTGTTCCTGAGAAATGATTACGCCCCTGAAGTTCGGTGATTTGACTTAGAATATTTGCTTCCATCATTACACTCCAACAATATTTATTTTATAATCTATCATATTTATTTCACCATATTTATCCACATAGAGGTATACTCGTTTGAATCCAATAAAAGTAGGTACCGCATAATCAGTGCCCTACTTGTTCAACTACTTGTTAATAGGAAAAGTAGTACTTTTCATTGGATCACCGAAGTAGCATTTGAAAACCGGCGACGGACACACAAAGAATTGAAACAATAACTGATGCAATGTTTTCAATATTCGACTCCCTTCCTTTATCTCCTTTTGTTTTACTACATGACTTTATAGCTCATTTTAAAAATCAAAATACTTGAAGTTATCTTTTAATCTAGCTTTAAAATCCTCTAACTTTTTTATCTTTTTAAAGGTTAGCAAAGAACAAAGAACGATAATAATCAGTAGCCATTCATGACCTTCTCTTCCGTTGTCAATGATTTTTTGCATATTGCTCACTCCTCCTATTAGCAGACTAAATAATGTATTCAGCTTTCAGAACATCCACAAGTACCCTCTTTTACCTTATTATACCATTTATCTTTATTACTTTCCTCATCATAAAATAGGCATGATGAAAACATAATTACAAGATAAATTTGGAGAAATCTTCCTAGAATATGTGATGAAGACGTTTTTGTGAATTGTAGCTGAATGAAAAATTCTACACAATCACGATGATGAAAATTTCAACACACAAAAAAACGATACCCATAATAAAGTATCGTTCTTTCCTTGTAAAAAACCGCTTTATAATATATTGCTTTTTTCAACACTCAATCTAATTTAACAAACACAAACAAAATCGTTAAACCATTACTACTATTCACCAAACCCATTCACATGAACAAATTCACCCACAGGTTTCCGGTACCCGCGTGGACGGGTTTTATCGACGCTTTTGCCAATCGTTATCATCATGATAGGCAATAAGTGATTCGGAATGTGGAACTCTTCTCGTAACTGCTCCACATTATGAATATGCATTGGGCACGTATCAAATCCATTTTCCTTAGCGCTTAGCATAAGGAGCATGGCTTGAAGACCTGTATTTCTAACTAATTCCGTTTCTAATTTATGTGGATCTGCCTTTAAGTTCTCACTAAAGTCTTTAATTTGATTGATTGTCATGTCGTATTCAATATCATCCATCATTTTTAGCATTTTCATAGGTTGATAGATTTTTTCTACTTCGGACATTTCAATACTGTTCTTATTCCCCATGACAATGATGACAGCACTTGCTGTATGGATTTTATATTGGTTATAGCTTAGTTCTCTAATACGTTCCTTTTTTTCTTCATCTGTTATGACCAAGTAATCTGTAAACTGCAAATTGTAAGCACTTGGCGCTAACTTTGTTAACTCAAAAATATTGTTTATCTCTTCAGCAGTTAATTTCTCTTTCTTAACAAAATTTACAGCTGAATGACGTGCTTGTACCAACTCTTTAAAATTCACTATGCTCCCCCATTAAAAAAAAGATTATCTACCTAAAATACACGTACAATTAACGTAAAGATTTTAATGCTCTACTCCAAGCGACGACCTCTTCAAGCATCGTATTTACATTATCTAGATGTAATTCTTGTGGTTTAAACTGTAGCCGTTAACAAAGTCTGTCAATAAACTTAATGTTGGATGTTTTATCTATAAAGCCCATTTTCATACACCGCCTAATAAAAGCTATTTTTGTAACTCTTTACGTACACGTGGAGCAATTTCTGTTGCTAATAATTCAATGCTGTTCATGACATATTCAAAAGGTTGTCCACCGATATCTACTTGAGCTAGAAAGCGTTGGTGACCAAATAGTTCATGCTGCTTAAGTATTTTCTCGACGATTTGGTCTGGGCTCCCTACTAATAGTGCTGACTCAGGCCCAACCATTTGTTCGAAATCATCTCTGGATAATCTTGTTCCCATTCCACGTTGACGGTTTACATATTCCCAATAATTTGCATAATAAGGATAAAACTCATCTCGTGCTTGCTCGGACGTTTTGGCAAAATATGCGTGACCCGTTACACCAACCTTTAACATATCAGGTGCATGGCCAGCTTCCTTACCTGTCTGGCGAAACAGATCGACAAGTGGCTTAAACCGATTTGGATTCCCACCTAAAATCGCCATCGCCATCCCGACGCCAAATTTCCCAGCTCGGACGGCACTCTCAGGTGATCCACCGACTCCAATCCAAATTGGTAATTCATCTTGCACTGGTCTTGGCGCGATTTCAGCATCCTGTATTGATGAACGGAATTTTCCTGACCAAGTGACCGTCTCGTTTTGATTCAGTTGTAAAAGGAGGTTCATATGTTCTTCAAACAATTCATCATAATCGTCTGTCCGAAACCCAAATAGCGGAAACGATTCAATAAACGCCCCTCTTCCAGCAAGTATTTCAGCGCGACCATCGGATAGTAAATCTAATGTAGCAAAATCCTCAAATAGTCGAACCGGATCAAGCGTACTTAATACACTTGTTGTACTCGTTAAGCGAATGTTGTTAGTTGCTTGTGCGATTGCAGCCAGGATGACTGCAGGAGAAGAGGACGCATAATCAAGGCGATGATGTTCGCCTATACCAAATATGTCTAGTCCAGCCTCATCAGCAAGTTTTGCAGCTTGGATGATTTCAGTTACTCTTTCTTTAGGTGTTATCGTCTTACCTGTTAACGGGTTAGGGCCAATGTCTGCAAGTGTATATACACCTATCTCGATGCTAGTTTTCCCTGTTGTTGTCAATTGGATTCCCCCTATTTATATCGCTAACTCGATGGTGTTCCCAGAAGGATCGGAAGTTATAAATGTTGAATCCTTTTCTACTACCTCTGCACCAACTTGCTTTAAATTTGTTATCACTTGTTTGCGAACCCCATCGTTATCAAAAATTAGTGTAAATGATTTAAGGCCGACACTATTTTGCGCAGGAGCTTGAGCCCCTACACCGTTCCATGTGTTGACTCCGACATGATGATGGTATTTTCCATAGGATAGAAATAAAGCTTGTGATCCAAACCGATTCACAACGTCCATTCCCAATCCTTTTACATAAAATTCCTCTGTTTTCACTAGCTCTGAAACATGTAAGTGGATATGCCCCATCACTGTACCAACAGGCATCTTTTGCCATGGTGAATTAGGTGTTGCATGCGTTAATAACTGCTGAAAATCTAAAGGATCAACCGCCATGTCCACCTCATCAGCATTCCAATGCCACTCAGATGGTGCTCGGTCAATATAAATTTCAATTTGATTTCCATCCGGGTCGTTTAAATACAATGCTTCACTCACAAGATGATCTGAAGAACCAAATCGAACACCATTGTTCATTAAATGGACAACGATATTGGCTAAATCTTTCTGAGTAGGTAAAAGTAATGCAAAATGATACAAGCCTGTTGTTCTTTCTTGTTTCGGGATTACATTTTCCGGTTGCTCAAGCGATAAAATACTCATCTTTCCATCGGTTGTAAGCTTCGTTGTTGAAGCTGTCTGTTCCAAAATATCAAATCCTAGTATATCCTGATAAAATTGTATAGAACGTGCTAGCTTTTCGACATTAATGTTTACATGTCCCACAAATGTCGTTGGTTTTGTATGAAAATTCATTTTGTTCCTCCTCAAGTACACAGATATTTTCTGTTTTTCTTTAGTATTTAACAAAAATTCGAAAGATTAGATTGTAAAAAATGTAAGGTCATTACTATTCCTTTTCTCATTAAGTTACTTTATGTAACTAAGTATATTTAATAAACAAAATTATGTCAAGTAACTAAATATAAATTTATAATTAGATAGCAGTTTGTGATACAATAGAAATCTAAAGAGAGGTGTAAGATATGAAGCAGCCTGCAATCTGCCCAAAATTTGAAAAAGCCATATCACTATTAAGTCAACGCTGGACAGCATTAGTCATTTATCAATTATTATTAGGGACACAAAGGTTTAACGAGATTCAATCAGCCATTGGGATAAGTGGAAAAGTATTATCCGAGCGTTTAAAAGACTTGGAAACACAAGGGTTAGTAAAACGTGAGGTAATACCAGCAACTCCAGTCATCATCGAGTATTCACTAACAGAAAAGGGACAATCGATGCAACCTATTTTAAAAACAATAGAAGATTGGTCTCAGACTTGGGTTGATTTATCTGATTACCAGTAAAGGAATCATTCATATGCAAATCGTGAAAAACCAAAAAGAGACATGAACATAGGATTCCTAATGGAGTCACTATGTTCATGTCTCATTTATATTTGTCACTTTGGACATGTAAGGGCATTCTAGCCAAAATTTCTATCCAAAAACAAAAGGATATAACTACCGGCACAAAGGTAAATAGCAATTTGTGTAATCACATAAATCGAAAACTCAGTAAAAGTAAGGTCTCTTTCTTTCTTCACCTTTTTAAAATGACGAAAATAATAGAATGAACAGAGAAGTAAGATAACTGCTGAGATTTGAAATATTTGATTTAAAACCATAACCAAAAGGCTCATCTCCTCTAGATTCATTATTGTATGACTGCTAATTATGGAATGAAGTACAACACGTTACTTAGAAAGCTGATATATGCACAGAGCCTGGCTTAAGCTCATCATACTTTCCAAGGATTAAGGTATACAATCCGACTCGTAAACGAATTCCTATTAGACTCAATTGGAATCTAACTAATTCACTAGCGACTATACACTGTACATGACAAGTCAATTACTAATATTACTTCCATATTAACATATTCTTCCTTGTCATTTTCGAATTAGCTTTAAAAAGCAATAATCTTTTATACGTTGATTCGTTTTCTTGCTTCTACGGGCTATTAAAACAATCCTATTTTACCGCTGGTTCCTTTTTCTTGCTTCCACGGGCTATTAAATCAATTCTATTTTACCGTTGTTTCTTTTTTGCTGCTTCTACGGGCTATTAAATCAATCCTATTTTACCGTTGTTTCTTTTTTCCTGCTTCTACGGGCTATTAAATCAATCCTATTTTACCGTTGTTTCTTTTTTCCTGCTTCCACGGGCTATTAAATCAATCCTATTTTACCGTTGTTTCTTTTTTCTTGCTTCTACGGGCTATTAAAACAATTCTATTTTACCGTTGTTTCTTTTTTGCTGTTTCTACGGGCTATTAAAACAATTCTATTTTACCGTTGTTTCTTTTTTGCTGCTTCCACAGGCTATTAAATCAATCCTATTTTACCGTTGTTTCTTTTTTCTTGCTTCCCGGGCAATTAAAACAATTCTATTTTACCGTTGTTTCCTTTTTCTTGCTTTTACAGGCTATTAAAACATTCCTATTTTACCGTTATTTCTTTTTTCCTGCTTCTACGGGCTATTAGACAATCCTATTTTACCGCTGTCTCCATTTCCTGCTTCTACGGATTATTAAACCAGTGCTTTTTTACCTTTAATTCTTTTATTTTACCAGCTTCTACGGGTTATATAGAATACAACATTATTCATTCAAGCTACCTTCGATTCTAAATTGATAAAATCAAATCCATAAAAAAGAGCCAAACACTAAATCACATCGGTTTGGCTCTTAATGTAAACAAATGAATCAAAAAATCTAACCCTACTGCAAAACTTCCTCTTCCTGATATATCCGAAACGCCGGAACAATTGTATCTGAAACAATTTCCCTGCCCTTTTCACGGATAAAATCGAGCTTGTAATACGCTTCAAAGCGTTGGCTTATTTCTGTTTTGACGAGCTCAGGCGGTGTCACGACGATGAATTGGAATTTCAGCTTCTCAGCCACCGCAAAGATTGGGTCTAAAACGTGTGCTGATGCTGCTTGTCCGAATGGATTGTCACATACTAATGGGACCCAGCTTTGATCTGTTTCACTTTTTACGGATAAAAGCATCATCATCATCACCATTCGGGCGGAGAGCTTTTGTCCACCGCTTCCGTCTGATTTCGTTTTCGAACCTTGGTTAATCGTTTGCCATGTTGAATAATGCTCCCGCTGCGGCTTGCCGTACATGAATGCATTGTCTGTGCGCATATTGTAAACGAGCAGCTCTGGATAACGATTTCTTAAGGCGACAAATAAAATTTGCTCATCACCAATCAGCTCGTTAATTTCTTGGTCAAGTGCCCTGTTTTGATCATCAATCACGTCAAATTGCTTCGTAATTTTCGTTATCGCAGTAACGAAATGCTGTTTTAGCAATGGTTCGATTTCTTCAGCCTTTTTCGGTAAAATATCCTCTTTGAGCTGGACGAGTGGGAATGAACCGCGTTCGTTTTTGAGTTTCATTTTTGCAAGCATCGAGCGGATCGCTTCGGCAATGCCCATCACTTTCATGCTCGCACGGCTTGCCCAGAAGTTTTGTGCATTTTCAGCACGCTCCTTATCACGTTCAAGCTGCTCAAGACCGCTTTGTGAAAAACGCTTCATATTTTTCACAACACTTTGAATATGGGCGTAATGACGTGTATCCATATGGTCGAGTGTTGTTAACACTTCATTTTTGAAACGAGTTTCCCAATCCTTGCCTTCAATCGTTAGCTTCACATTCCTTAATGATTGCTCAATTTTCGCGTGCTTCTCTTGACCGTCTTCCTGGATTGCTTGGTGGTCATCACACCACGAAAGAATGCATTGTTTACCTTGAGTTTTAAGCTTCTCGATGTCTTCTTCTGTAAACGCTGCTGCATCTTCTTTTAAAATAACAGAAAGAGTTAACAAATCACCTTCATAGCTAGTAATATTCGCTTCGGTGTCTTTAAGATGCTTTTCTGCCTTCTTCAATTCTGACTTCGTTCGTTTTGTAACATCCTTAATTTCGATTTCCTTGACATCTAAATCAAGGTCCTCCCACGGTTCAGGCTGTTTCTCATGCTTTGCGACTTTTTTCGCAAGCTTTTCACGCTGTTCTGTCGCATGCTTAACAGAGGTGTCAGCAACGGTTACTGCTGTTGCTTGTTCACGCTCCGCTTTTTCTGCTGCTTTCATTTCTTTTTGTGCGGTTTGCAGCATAGTTTCAAGGATCGCAATTGGTTCATCTGGTTCAGGCGCCTCGTTCCAGTCCGAGTTCAATGAAGATAATTTTTTCACAAGCTTTTTTTGCTGTTTTTGCTCTGATTCCTTTTTCGCCTGGATAACGAGTAATTCTTTCGCTTGCTCTTCCTTCGATTTTTGCAGCTGGTTGAGTTCATCAATGCTGCCGTTTATCGTTTCTAATAGGTGAGTGTTGAAGCGTGGCACCTCTTCTGAGAGCTCACCTTTTTCTTCAGCCGGAAAGCTCGCAGCTTCAATAAACACTGCAATTCCCTTAAGTTGCTGCTCAATAGTAAGCTTCCAGGCAACATATGTTTCATTCCATTCATTTTTTAAATCGACAACTTTTTGATGCTCTCTGCTAATTTCATGCTGTTCCTTTGTTAACTGGTCTTTTTTGTTTTCTTTTTCTTGCTTGACGCGCTTGTTTTCTTCATAGTCAGCTTTATCCTTCGTAAATTGCTCAAGTGTCTCGACATCTTTGGCCAGCTGCTCAAGCTTACGGTTCGTTTTATCAAGCTGCTGTTTTAACTCAAGTAATACTTCCTGTTGTTTTTCCTTTTCAGTCGTAAGCTCCTGTAACTGTATTTTCTTCGCTGCAAGTGAGTTTTCTTCACTCGCAATCGCCTTTTCCAGCTCACTCGCAAGTTCTCCAGAAAGCAGGCGGTCAATTTCTTTTAAAAGCTTACGCAATGCTTGTTCAGTTTTCTCTAATTCCAGTAATGTATCTTTCTTCTCTTCAATTTGCTTAGCGATATTAATTTTCCAATTTGTAAATTGGTGTTTATCAGTTAACAGGTCTTTCTCTGTTCCGTGAATGAGCTCAAATAAATGGTGTTCATTGTCTTGCTTCATTTCTTCACGCATAAAAATAGGCACCGGACTTTTGTACATTCTGCCTGTTAACACATGCTTGTTCACCTTTTCCCATTGGTGCTGACTGACGACGAGACCGTATGAGAGAAGTGGATACTTGGCTAAAAGCTTTGCCATTTCATCAGCAGATAATGATTGCAAATATTGTGTCCCGTAAAAGACATCAATGCCTGTTTTGTCATCTATCCATTCTTTCAGTTCCTTGACATCTTTATTCGGAATCCAGAAATGTTCATCGTTTAACGAATGGTCGAGCTGTGTTTCCCAGAGCTCCTTCTTGATTTGTTCACTCTGCTCAAGGTTTTGCTTAAGTTTTTCTTCAACTTGAATGACATATTTTGATAGCTGCGATTGAGTAAATGGTCCTGTCACATCGTCCAATAAGCCGTGAAGCTTGTCAGCGAGCTTTGCTTCCTTTTTCTGTTGCTCAGCATGCTTTGCCGTAAGCTGTTCACATTTTTCGGTGGCATATTCGATTGCTTGTACAACAGTACCGTGTGAGCTTGCAATTTTGTTTAGCTGCTCATTTGCCGCTTTTTCTTTTGAGTGAATCTCTTCCACATGTACCTTTTTCTCAACAATTTGTTTATGCAAGCTTTCAATAAAGCCTGACAGATCATACGTTAGCCTGTCACCATAGTCTTTAATTAATGCCGCTTCACGCTGTTCATAGTCATTCATTTGCGTATAGAGAAAATCAATTTCAGTATCGAGCTGGGCAATAGCCTTCGTTTTCTGTTTATCCTGACGCAAGAGCTCAGTTTCTTGTTTCTTTAAGTGAGCTTGATAGCCAAAATAAGATTTCACCGCATCTTTCATCGCAAGCTGTGATTGCTCCCATTGGGATTGTGCTTCTAGCTTTACCTCGTCCATCCGTTGATTCACTTGCTCGAGGCCGCTATTTTGCTCAAGCTTGGCGATTTGCTGCGCATAGGTACGAATGGTTTGTTCGTTTTCATGCCATTCCTTCAGTAATGCTTGAAACGCAAGCTCGTCTTTATGCTGTTGTTTTTCTGCAACGAATGCTTCTTGTGCTTTATGCTTTTCTTTTTCCTCGCCTAATTTCTTTTCCCAATCAAGAAGCTCCCGATGTGCCTTTGCATATTCTAAATTATCCTTTTGATAACGTAAATCTGTCTGTTTTTCCGTTAAATCTTCAATTTCTTTCGTTAAAGTAAGCAACCGTTCCCCTTCTGCCTGCTTCAAATGCTGCAACGCTCCGAGCAGCTGCCGCCCTTCTTTGATGCTTTCGTCAACAATTGCCTTATGCTCAAGACCTTTTGCGACGTATTCTTCAAAAGGAACGATATCTTCTAAAAATTCTTTATGGGCTTGTTCACGCTTTAAAAGCACTGGTAAGTCTTTTGCGATGCTCGCCTGGCTTTTAAAAATTTCAATCAAATCATTTTTTTGATGCTCAGTCCGGTGTAAAACCGTACTTATCGTTGGAATAATTCGTTTTTGGAAAAGAGAATGGTCATCTTCAGCACCTTCAAAATATTTGCCGACACCACCTTCATCTTTGTTGATTTCCTTCATAATGTCCCAGTCTTTGCGATTAATCCCATAAGTATCAAGAATGCGGTAATGCTTCTTCGTATCTCGATATACGTCATAGCCGTTCCATTTTAAGTAATCCTTCAAGCCTTCAGTGTCTGCAACTTCTTCATTTTCATAAAGTGGAATATGCTCAAGTGCAGCTTCTTCATTTTGTTCATATTCGCGGGTGTAAAACGTAATATTCGGAAGGATTTTCGCTTCTTGCTCAAGCGTTTTCCGGTCTAGCCCTTCTTCACTCATCGAAATTCGCTGTTCGGCAGAAAACATACCCCCTGTAATAAGGTGGCGTTTATCCGCTCCATCTAATTCCCATTGGATAACGACATGGAATGTATACGGGATAAATTGCTCTTTGTTGTTAAAAAAGAATTGCTGATAATAACGGTTGTTTTGTTTTCCCCAAGCCGTACCTGGCTTTAAAATTTGGAAAATCGTCTGCAGGAAGACACCTTTCCCACCGCCATTCATCATCGCGATGAGGCCGTTTGTTGACGTTTCTTCATTATGGAAATGAAACGTCGTATCCTTATATTGCTTCTGCATGCCATCATACTTGAGGCCGACAATTCTAATGCGATGGATTTTCGGCATGCTCATCCTCCTCTTTCGTCATCAATTTCTTAAACATTTCATAACGGTCATAGTCATGATATAAATAGTCAATCCGCTCAAATAATTCCTGCTTCGGAATTACCTTTGGCAGGTCATCACGGTCTAATATGACAATAAGTCCTTCTGTTTCTAAAAGACGCATCGAGCTTGCAATTAAGCCAATTCGTGTTCTGCGCGTTGCCTTTTTCAAACCATAGTCTTCTGTGTCAACCTCCATAAACTTCCACGTTGTCACGACATCCTTCATATCAATCCGCTCTTCTGCACCGAAGTCTGGCTTTGCTTTTAACAGGCTATCCCAATTCATAATTAGGTCGTTCACTTGACGCTCTAATGCGTAGAAGCTAATCCCTTCACGCTTCGTCCTGATTTTAGCTGCTTGGTTTTGGTCGATTGCTGCTAAGAACGCCATTATGATGATACTCATTAAATGAAAATGCTTCTTCGTTTCAATCTGCTTGTGTTTATCCTTCATATGCGTAAAATTCGTCGCAAACACAGAGCCTGTTGGCTGGACAACTAAGTGAATCCGTTTCGGTGCTTCGATAATGTATGTACCTGACTCATCAGCCATTAACAGAACCGTTTGTCTGACTTCAGGCTCAAAGTAGTTTTTAAAATGTTCACTATTTTCATCGATCACTTTTTCCTTCAATAATGAGAAGTAGACTGCTGAAGCCTTTTTAATCGTTTCTGGATTCATCGTATCTCTTCCTTTATACAAATTTTAAATGGGGTCATTTTCATCCGCTGCCATCTAAGTGGCTTGGCACGATGGTCAAACTCCGTAAAAATGTTTGAGCCTTCAAATATTTGAAATTGCGGATATTCCTTCATTAGCTTATAAAGCAAAATTTCCCGTTCATCACTTAACGTTTCTTCCTTCCGATGAAGAACCTGGATTTTTAACGGTTTTTTATCAAACATCATCCATAGGTCAATTGTTTCTGATTCTTCAAACCACAAATCTTGGATTTCAACTGGTAGATCAGCTAAGTCGGCTAATGAAAATTGTTTATACGTTTGTAAATATTGAAACACATAGCTCCAAGCTTTCACGACTGATTCCCAATTTGTAACACGCGGTGTTGGCACCTCAGCCTCGGCTTCCTCTTCAATAACCGGAGTCTGCTGCATGTCCTCATCGAATTCCTGCTCACCCCAAATCCAGTCAAGCGGCAAGATAAATTCGTTTTTCGGTGAAAACAATGGACTTAACACTGTTTCAAGCTGAGTAAATTGTTTCACCCCTTCTTTAAGGAGCCAATTTTCATAAAAATGCTCGCGAAAAGAAACGAGACTATTTTCCCAAAATAAGGATGGGTTTTCTGCTTTTAATTTCATCTCGTAGGAAATATTTTGAATGACTAGCTTTGCGAAGCGATCATGGAGCTGCCGTGTATGGCTAATTTTTTCTTGGAGGATTATGAGTTCCTTTTGAATAAAATCATCTGCTTCATTTCGACGTTTCGTTTTTTCAATCATGCTTGTAATCGTTCGAAAATGATTTTTTTCTTCCTCAAACTGGTTTTCAATTTCAACACGATTATCCGCTCTTTGCATTTCCTCTTCAGCTAACAAAATTTTCGGGTTGTTCATCATTTCCTTTTGAAATGAAAATTCATTTGCCATCAGCCGGTTCACTCGGGAAATGAGATGGTCAAGATTTCTCGTCGCCTTACGGAAGTTACCATTTTTAATCAACTGCATGCTGTAAAGCTGCTCAATCGTAATCGAAAATTCCTCGGCCATTTCCCGACTCATGAAAATCATTTCCTGGGCGACATCAGTCAATTTATAAATAATTGCACCGCCCATTTCTAAGTTCGTATACAATTCATCCATCGTCACGTAGCGAAACACTTGCGTATCCCATGCTTGTCTAAGTTCATCATAATACAATGCTTCAAACGGCTGGCTCAGCTCTTCCTTTCCTTGATATAAAAGCCCGCTCGTAATCCGGTCAATTTGCCGTTCATCTGCTAGCAGCTTCATTTGCTTTATGCAATCATCGACAATATACTTTATATCTGATTTCCTCCTGTTGGCATCATCATTTAATTCGCGGTAAAAAATCGCAAGAAGCACCTGCATGAGAATCGTTTGGAGATGCGGCTTGATTTCACCAACCTCCATCCCACGTCCAAGTGCAAATAGAGGATTCAACCGCTGCATCCGCTCGGCAAACCCTTCCCATGATTCGTTCACATCCATCTCCTCCATGTTTCAATTGTCAGCACTTCTTGGGGAATCCGTTTGTTATTTTGCCATAATTGATTTAGTAATTCCTGTTCCTCTTCCGTAAACCACCTAAAAAAATGATCACGATAGCTTGGGTTTTCAGTCTGTCCTGCTTTCTGATCATTTTGCCTATCAAGACAATCTAGCATTTTCCGATAAATTTTTAATGCTGGCTGAATACAGCAATCTGGGTATTTTTCGATTAGTCGAATGAGGATTCCATAACCTGAGGCATCAAGATCACCACAATAATAAATTAGGTAGGATTTAGGCGGAAACATGTTGAAGAAAAACGAAAAGCTTCGTTCAATTTTTGCTCCTTCACCATAAATAATTAGTTCAGGCTCATAATCTAGCATATCTAATTCTACTAACTTTATTGCTGTATGAAAAAATGATAGATTTTCAACAATCAATACACGCTGAATATCGGCGATTTCTTTCCCTTGCTTCAACCAAAACACAAACGGCTCACCATAGTGCTCCATTTTCAGTTGTTCCTCTGTTACACCAATTCTCGATAAAAACGCTAGTCCCTCAGGAAACATCTTGCTATCTAGTAAAAATTTCTCATGTCCGAACAATTCTAAACAGCGTTCTTCGACAGAGACCATTTCTCGTTCATCACTAGTTTGAAGAAATGTATAAACATTTTTAATCCGCAACCATTCTTGCTCCGTTTGCCATTCTGGATGTCGCTCATAATAGGAGAAATCGAATTGGTCTGCTAGCTTCATCATTTCAAGCCGATCCCACGTTGATTGCTCTATCTTACGATCAACCCAGAAATAAAGCGGTAATGTTGGCGTTCTTCCGTTATATTGATTATTTAATATCGGAATGACCATACCTTCTGCTTGCAATGCTTCCATTGCATTGTAAAACAACGTATATCCGTCCATTTCGAAGTAATCTTCCGTAAGCTTCCGTAATTGCAGCTCGAGATCATTTACATTAATTTTTTTCTTTTGCTTCGGGTGTTGAATATCGGCTATAAAGCCGCGTACCCTCGTTTCAATCATATCGATTGTCCTCACCTACTTATCATCAATTATGTAGGAGACCATCCTACTAGCTCTCCTATTATTATAAACTAGTTCGGTCATTCTTGGTAAATGGATTTTCTACAAATCTATTCATGAAACAATGTTTATTTATGAACACCCCTCTGTCGAATTGCGCATCCAAAAATAGGGCTCTCGACCCAAATTGCACGAACTTTGTAAAAAGGTGTTGAAAACATTTCACTTGTCAGGTAATTTATAGCTATAAATGTTCTATATAAAGAACGATAGATTTTTTATGAACTGAATTCAATAACGGTTACTCACTTTCCGCGGGGTGAGTAAAATTGGACGAATGAAGTTGCTCTAGTATAAAGACATAATGTTGAAGCGAACAACATAGAATAAAAGAAGTATCGGTTTTTTTTGAAAACAAGTTCTCAAAAAAGAACAAATGTGTTCTTTGAACGAAATCCTTGCTTAAAAAATAAAAAAATATAAAAAGATTGGAGTTAAGTTGGATGAGTAGAATCATAATGGATGTACCTGAAACTACGAATAGGATTTATGATACCTTACAAATGGAACTTAATCGTGATAACATCTTCCAAGTACCTGGTGTGAAGCACACGTATATGAAGCCTCGAATTGTCGCGATTATCCCCGCGCACAATGAAGAAAAATCAATCCGAGATTGCCTAGCAGGGCTAGCCGATCAATCATTACCGAAAAACTTAGACCTAGATATCATTGTAGTTGCTGATAATTGTACCGACCGAACCGAAGAAAAGGCAATGCTGGCGGCAGAAGAATTTCAATTAAACGTTAAGGTATTAACGACAGAAAACAATAAGCTTCGTAAAGTTGGGGCATTAAACCACGGCTGGAAGTATATTTATGGTGATGTACTAGATTTATATGATCGGCAACTATCTATTTATCAGCATCTTTACCAAAAATCTGTCAAGGCCATCCTTGGCATGGATGCCGATAGCCGTTTAGCACCTGGTGCGCTAAAATCTTTATGGGAAGGTTTAAGCAGTGCACGGAATATTGGCGGTGTCATGGCGAAATATACGATGCGAATGCCAAAGAAAAAGAGCTTGCTTTCAAAAGACGATGTACATTATGAGGAAAAAATTTCAAGTGGCGAATATGGTGGTCCGATTACCAGATGGTGGACCCATCAACAAAAGCAAGACATGGCAAGCTGGTTGTTAAACCTTCAATACCATGGCGGAAGTACATATGTACTTGGTGGTCAAGCGACATTGTTCCGTCCTGAAGCATTGCAAGACATTGTCAACGAAAATAAACTTGACGGACCATGGCAAAATGATAGTGATGTGGAGGATATGCTGCTAACGTGGCAATTGCAAAAATCAAGCTGGAAAACATTAATCAGCCCTGATGCACGCTGTTTTGTTGATGCGATGCGGTCGTATCATACTTTCAGACAACAACGTAACAAATGGAAGTCAGGAACAGTCGAGCTATTAACAAATAATGACATCGGCGTCAAGACTAGACATATCGGCAAAATCTGGCGTTCTGAGCTAAAAACATTCATGGACTTGATTACACGTGTGCTATTTATCGTATTACTGGCCCTTGCTTTTGCGACAGATCAATTTTACTGGTCATGGTTTTGGCTCACACCGATCGCCTTAGCATCTGTATTAAATACAATACTCGCGATTAAAACACCAATGCATCGCCCAATTGATGTCATCCTTGCTGCACTGCTGATTAGTCCCGAACTCTACTTATGGGCCAACTTGATAACCTTCTCACAAGTATGGCTCGGCAAGCTGTCAGCAAATAAAAAAGACGGTTGGGCTAATCAATACAATGCCGAAAGAGGTAAAACCCAAAGCAAACTCATACAAGGGATTATCGTGATAATCCTAGCCATCTCAGGTGTTGTCTACCTATGTATAGATCATCGAGACTATTTAACGAGTGAACCCGTTCAAGCTGCTTTACAGCCTTATTTAATGACGGGCTGGGTTACATTAACGATTCTAACCATTATCGCGAGTGCACATATGTTTTATCAAATTTGGACATTACGTGGAAAAGTTACTGCTTAATGAGATAACGGTAGTACTCATTCCCTATACTAACGACCCCAGTAAATAATCGGCACATTTACTGGGGTTATAAAAAAATCAATCCCCTTTTACGTGATAGATTAATTGCACAACGCCCGAAGAATACTTCTTCGTCTCAACTAGATTCAAATTTAATCTGTCGTCTAAATCCGTAAATAATGGCTTTCCTTTACCTAAAATAACAGGGTGGACGGATAATCTAAATTCATCAACAAGTCCTAATTTAACAAAATCTGTAATTAAGCTCGCCCCTCCATAAAGCCATATATCTTTACCAGGCGTATTCTTTATTTTCATCACTTCATCAAGAATGTGATCGTTTATGTAAATGACGTTATGATGATCTATATATTTTTGTCGTGAAAACACATATTTGGCTTTACTGTTAATTTTTTCCCGCAGCTCTTTATCAGGATCATTTTCCTCCGGAGTAATTTGTCCCCATAACTCATAGCTTTTTCTTCCATAGAAAATTGTATCGATTTGGTTTAAAAAATGATGAAACCCCATCTCAGGCTCCATGATGCACCAATCAATTTCGCCATTTTCCCCTTCAATAAAACCGTCTAGACTAACCGCTAAATCTAACAGGATTCTTCTTGGTCTTATGATGTTGGACACTCACTCTTCCTCCCTTTATATAAAAAGCTTTCAATTCATACATTATAACGAAGAAAGATTCCTTGTAGTGTTACAATTTTGTTATAAGATAAAAGGTGAGCAACGATTGCTCACCTCTGACATCTATTCTTTACAGAACTTTATGCTAGTGAAGGGACTCTTAACAACTGTTGTACCTTTAAGAGTAAGCTCTGTAACATCTCATTAACTTGAACACCCATTTTAATTAAGCCAATAATGGTACTTAAAAGAATATTCAAAGTATCTCCCTCCACACTTAGAAATGTAGTGTTTTATAGAAAACACTAAGGCTAGTTTATATGATTAATCCGTTAATTATTCATCTTCTTTTTCATCATCATTATAGCTTCGAGTTTGATTAGAAAACCAGATTTCTTAAGTAACGGAATTCGAATGTATTTCAAATTCTTGGTTACCATATGAATAAATCATGAGGAAATCGTGAGGTGTTAACACTGCAACAAGCACAGAATGTTAAATTGACTTCAGCTGAAATCGCTGCACTGTGGACACAATATGTTAATGAAACGGCGAGTATTTGCTTTCATAAGCATATGATGGAACATATCGAGGATGCTGCTATTCTAAATGTATTTGAATACGGAATGTCACTAAGCAACAATCATCTTGAAAAGATAAAAGAGTTCTTCCAAGTAGAAGGCTTCCCGTTCCAATTGGATTTAAGGATTATGATTACACTCCAAATACCCCACGCCTTTTTTCTGATATTTTATGCTTGCATTACATTAATATTATGTCTCTACACGGTTGTCACGGGTATACAGGAGCAGTTACGACAAGTACGAGAGCAGATGTGCGAAAATATTTCACAAACTGTTTGGAAACTACAACTGAATTAGTCAACAGAACAAAAGATATCATGCTCCAGAAAGGCATTTATTATCGTCCACCGACGATTCAACCACCAGACCGTTCAAACTAGGATGATAAACACTATTTGACAGGCTGGTTTGGAGATAAAAGAGCATTAAGCTGTATCGAAATCACTGATATATACTTTAATTTAAAGAAAAGCATCCTTGCTAAGGCAATTGTCGTTGCAGCCAATCAAGTTGCAAAGTCAAATAAGGTCAAAAAGTTTTTTCAAAAAGCAGTAAAAATGAAAGAAAATCATGTTCAAACCTTTTTTGAAGTTCTATTGGCAGAAAAACTTCCTAGTCCACCAATCCTAGATGCTGAATTAACTGATTCTACACTCTCGCCTTTTTCTGATAAGTTATGGATGTTTCAAATAGGCTTTTTGTTCTCATCAGCCATGGTTTATTACGGGACTGGTTGGGCAACCTCCCCTAGACGGGACCTATCTCCAAAATACATGACCTCGATAATGGAAGATTTAAAAATCGGAAATGAATGGGTCAACATCATGATCGAGCATCACTGGCTTGAGCAGCCACCATTAGCAGAAAATCGTATGAAGCTAGGACAATCATAAAAATAACTAGAATTCCAACACAAATACCCTAATGAGTATAAAATAAAAAGGAGTTTTGATAAGCTCCTTTTTATGAAAAAACCGTGGTAAAACTGAATAATATTATAGAGACAATGTCATAATAAAATCTGTTTGCTCTTCATCACCCATATAAAATGCGTGAGCACCCGTTTGAACAAATCCCATTTTCTTATAAAACGCCAGCGCATTTTCATTTCGTTCCCAAACTCCAAGCCAAATGTGCTTTTTATTTTGCTTCTTAGCTATTTCAATTGCTTTCGTTAGCAGGTATTTGCCAAGTCCGTGTTTTTGATATTGACTTTTAATGTATATCCGTTCTATCTCAAGCGCTTCATCCCCCATTTGTTCAGTCTGGGCATCGGCGGTATTGACCTTTACATATCCCGCCACTTTTTCATCCACATATACAAAATAAAATTGTGAAGATGCATTGGATAATTCATTTTTTAATTGTTGTAAATTAAATGCCTTTTCCAAATACGCTACCATATTTTCTTGGCTATTTTGTTCCCTAAACGTTTCATCAAATGTTTCGATACTAATTTTTTGTAGCAATAAGATTTCTTCATCCGTACATTCTTTAAAGCTTAACATCATTTTCAATTTAGTCCCTTCTCATTAATAATTTCGTTTATGACCCTTTTTCACAAGCTCCCAATCAACTTCGATATTTCTTCTCACTCTTTGCAGAGATTGAAAGAGGTTATCAATTTCCTCCCGTGAAAACCCATCAAGAGCAATCTTATTAGAATGGTCATGTTCCTTTTTAATAAATGGATAAATCGCTTTCCCTTTCTCTGTTGGAAATAGCTTTTTTACTTTCTGATTATGATCATCATGCCTCTTTTCAATAAAACCATTCTGTTCAAGTTTTTTAATTGCACGTGCTGCTGTTGTCCGGTCTACCTTAATCATCTCAGCCAACTTCTCCTGTATGACACCAGGGTTTTCATATATGCGTACAAGGTATAAATACTGACCCTTCGTCAAGTCATATTCTTTAAATTCAATATTACTAATCGAATCTAATGCCCTCGCAATCATCCCAATTTCACGAAGAATATCGTTCATAGTAATCTCCTTAGCTAATTTTGTTGCAAATACACCATTATTTTACGTGATATTATGTTGTATTTGCAACAAAAATATACTCAATAGAAAGATAAGTCCAGTTATGTATTTATGAAGGACATTTTCAATTTCTGCTTTACTCGTTTTGGACTTCATCACATTTATGAAGGACATTTCCATTTATTTCTTTACTCGTTTTGGGCTTCATCGCACTTATGAAGGACATTTCCATTTATTTGTTTACTCGTTTTGGACTTCATCACATTTATGAAGGACATTTCCATTTATTTCTTTACTCGTTTTGGGCTTCATCACATTTATGAAGGACATTTCCATTTATTTTTTTACTCGTTTTGGACTTCATCACATTTATGAAGGACATTTCCATTTATTTCTTTACTCGTTTTGGGCTTCATCGCATTTTTAAACATATCCTAAATCCCACTTACGCATTTTCAACTTTATCTAATCTATGAAGAACTTTCCTCAAGTTTCCCTTACCCACAGTCGTCTTCATCACATTAATGAAGGATTTCCCCAAATTACCTCTCTCACGTTTCCGTCTTCATCTCCTATAGACAAACTATCTATTATACTTTAAATAGTCATTCTCCAAATCTAGCTACTAATAAAAAAAGGTCAACTAATAAATACACTAGTTAACCTGATTAAGCTTATTCGCTTTCGACTAAAACATACATAGTCAGTCTAATGGTGACTAACTCCTCAATTAGCTACTAAACTATTCCACATTAATCACGACATTTCCCCTCTTATGCCCTTCCTCAACGTAACGATGAGCATCAACAATTTTATCCAAAGAATAAGCCCTGTCAATGACCACTTTCAACTTCCCTGTTTCAATGAGTTCTTTTAAATAATCTAGTGCTTCTGACGTTTCAGGAGAATTTCGGCTCAGTATTAGCTTTTTACTGCTCGTCAATTTCGTCCATAACATTTCAACTGTTGGGAGCGGTTCTGTTACATTTATGTACGTACCGTTGTTCTTTAACACTTTCATACAAGCTGAAAAGGAACTTTTGTTCACTGCTTCAAAAATGACATCATATATTTCGTCTGCACTGGAAAAATCCTCTGCAGTATAATCAATGATGTTGTCCGCACCGAGAGATTTTACTAATTCTACGTTTTTTGTACTGCAAACTCCTGTAACAGTTGCCCCAAGATGTTTGGCAAGTTGTACGACATAACTGCCCACACTACCCGAAGCCCCATAAACCAAAACCGATTGACCGCTCTTCAATCCCGCTAGCTTAAGAAAAAATAATGCTGTTCGTGCTCCAATTGGAAGTGCAGCAGCTTCTCCATAGGAGATAGTAGAAGGCATCATCGCAACAGGACCATCTTCCTTCAAGCAAATATACTCAGCATACGTACCAAATCTAATTAACGATGCTGCAAAAACTTGGTCACCTTCTTTAAACCGTTTAACATCGCGACCAACTTCCACTACTTCACCAGCTAACTCGACACCTAGAATTTCTTTTTTAGGTTTTGTCAGACCGAGTGTTAACCGTGCAGGAAGCCAAAACTCAGGAGGAACAGTAAAACTTCGCGAACGGATATCTGCTACTGTTACAGTAGTAGCTTTTATCTTTACTAAAATCTCATCTTCTTTCGGTATCGGTTTTTCAACTTGTTTAAGTTCAAGAACATCGGGGCTACCATACCTTGTGTACACAACTGCTTTCATTCATTCACCTCAAATTCGTTAGATTCCATATATCATACGATGATGACGAATAATTAGACCATTAGTTAGTACTTTTTAATAGGTAATTCGCATGATATAATTGTCGCATCAAACGCTAGTATCTTCTATTTATTCACTTTCTCTCACAAACTAAAAACCGATAACCACCCTCATAAACATCTTGTTTTAAAACGTGACCATACTTCTTTTCCCATTGGCCACTCCCTAAGTCATCTGTTAATTGCTCTAAAATTGGGGTTAGAATTTCTGCTGGTGCATTTGCCAATGGCGATACTCCAGCCCGGAATGATGCTTGTAAATAGTATTCCGGCTTTCTCCACGCTGAAACGAAGAACTTGTCTTCAATATCATGGGGGACTAGAAACGGTAAGATTTGTACCTTGTTCTTAAACACATGACTCAAAATATCTGTGACCTCGTTTAAAGGTTTATACACTTTATAGGCCTGTTCAAAAATTGGAGAGAAATAAGTAGCTACCCAACAATCACTGCCACAAAGGCGCGGGTCTGCAATCATCATGACTAACTTTCCATTCTCCTTTAAGATTCGGCTCATCTCATGAAAGGCAGTTTCTAAGTCTTGAAAATGATGTGTTGCAAGGATACAAATGACAGCATCGGCCATTGCATCGGCAAGTGGAATATTTTCAGCAACTCCATTCATCACCGTCATATTTGCATGTGGCGTTGCCTGATCCCTCATTACTTTTGAAGGTTCTACAGCCAAGACATTGAAACCTCGCTCGGCCAGTTCATAACTATAATTCCCTGTACCGGCTCCGATGTCTACAATGGTTGCAGGCTTATTCAGGTTCATTTGTTCGATTATCGTGTTTACGATTCTCTCATCTGGTTTTCTAGTCTGGTTATATGTCTTTCCAATCACATCATATTTGCTATTTACTCTACTCATCTAACCTCAACCCTTCTCATTTTAGGGGGACTGTCCCCTTTTATAAAAATGAACAAGTACGACTCATATCTGTCACTAAAAATGGATTATCTCGTTTCATTTTCTCAACAAGTACAGCTGCTTGTGTACGGTCTTGTTTAAGGACATCCAATTCACGCTCTGTGATTCCGACTAATTGCAGAAAATCAACTTTGCCGTGAACCGTGTTCATCGCTTTCGCTTCCGTATCGTTGACAATAAGTAATGCAGTGATTTTTGAATCCGAACCAAGCTTAATTGACGTTCCATTCCCTCCGATAAATTGAAGAGGTTCGAAATATCGTTTTTGTGTATTTGTATAGCGGGCAAGATTCGCAAACATATCCAGTGCCCACATACATTCCTCATTTGATTCCTCCGAAAGCTTAAAAGTCATTTCATAACCCCAGCCGCTCCATTCACCACCGAAAGCCTCCTCATTCGTATAAAGCTCGGTCAATCCGTATGAAACAATATGTTTGTAGCCATTTGGTGAAGCATAGATACTATATCCATCTAGATATTGGTCACCACCAAAAACCGCTCGGGCATGTAAGTTCGTTCCGAAATGTGCAGGTGTTTGATTCGGATATAATTGCTCAAATGCTTCGTCAATTGCTTCCCAGCCTGGTGCCCAATCTTCTTCTATTTTTGCACGATTATTATACTCTTCTACATTCAATAATTTCTCCTCGTTTGCTTTTGTCATTTTTCTTTCTATTTAAAATTATATGAATGAACAATTAAGGCGATTAACGCTTCTTGTTGGTCTTCTTTTACATCAATCACTTGAACATTGCTTAATAAATGATTGCGTTTGAGCGTCCCTATCACCCTATCATTCTCTGTTAACTGAATCGTAGTGGAAATTGTTGTTGCCTGAGATACATACTCTGTATCAGTAAATGCAAAGGAGATACTTTCTTTTAATTTTGACGTATTTTTAAGATTCACTAGAGTTCGTGCTGAACCAATTTGAACACCATTTTTGAAAATGTACCAATGCTCCTGATTTGTAAACCACTTTTTACGATACCATTGCACGTTATATGTATCATTGTCTATGCTAATCTCTAAGCATAAGTACCAATTAAAGCCGAATATATCTGCAAATGCATATTGCCACTTCTTTGGAAAATATCGTTTTATATACCCTCTATCCCTATCCCCATGAAAAAGTGGCTTTTTAATCATCAATGATTTTTGAATATTGTAAAACGACCACCCCTTGATATTTTTAGGCTGATACGCACGTTCCTTGTCAGCAAATTTCTTACTGACTAGGTAGAGTACGTAAGATGATGCTGGCAACAGAAAAAGCGAGGCAAATGTAAGTGGCTCAAATGCACCATATACAAGGTATCTTGCAAGCTGTGTTAACAACAGTAATGCGAATAGCAGAATAAGTTCTATCAAAGAGTTCACCACACTTACACGAAGATAATGTAGATAAATATATTATATTTTACACTTGCTTTTGCAACTGCCCTAAAAATAACACGATGTCATCAGCCTTTATAATCGAACAGCTTAGGTTCATCACAATTCTATCATTTATTAACAATTTATTACTCTCATGATTGTATTCGAAGTTAATTTGTTTATAAATATGCCACGGATAAAATACCGACAAAAACTCTCGAGAAAAGAAAACACCCTTTTCAGTAATCGTTACCCCATTTGTCCCAATTCCCATATAGGTATTAACGTAGGCAATTAACGTTTCATCTTCACTCATATTATTTTTCTTTATTAAAGAAGCTCTTGTTTTCTGAGAAAGTGCGTCAGAAGTCTTGACATCTATGTTTAACATCATACAAAGTAGGCAATCCTCATTTCCTTTAAAGGTAGTACAAAGACGTAACACTTCATTCAGATTAAAAGAAAAATCGTTTTCCACATTTATATCCATAGTTAAGAAATCTTCCTCTTCAAAACATTTCCACTTAATTTCTTCAAATAATTGAACAAGGTCATTCGGGGGGTATGACGTACCTGCTATCATCAAAACCTTCTCTTTATTTAGATAGAAGTTATCTTTTTCAATTTTAAAATCCTCTATTTGCTTCAGATACTCCCACGAAAACATCCCTTTGCTTTTTCCTTTTGCTTGTCCAAACAATTTCCAATAGACACCCTTCTCTGTAAAGCAAAGCCCTGTTTTAAATCCACAATGTAAAAACGCAATAATCGTTTCCTCTTTTGGCACATCATATTTTTTATTTATGTAGTTTAATAAGTTTTCAGGAATATATTTATAATAAAAGCCTTCATCTTGATAATAGGCAAAAATATCGAAAATACTTATCTTAGATTTTTGCATCACAGCACTTCCTTACTTCACTATTTATTGATAATAATACGTATAGAAATGGAATTCGTTTCAAATCGTTCGACAAACCCCTACGTTAAACAAGAGTTATAGAATTCCTGTATTAATAGAGTATAATCATTGTTTTGGAGTATGTTTCTTTTTTATGCAAAATGGTATGATAGTTTTAAACACGAGGAGGGTTTAACGTGGTTATCATTATTCCGTTATTATTCATATTGATTTTAGAGTGTGTCATTGAACCATTCTTTAACATGAGAAAACGAACAATCGCAAAGTTCGGGGAACTTCAAACAGGATTTGCGTTAATATTTATCACTTTTTCTATATGGTATTTCTTAACCGCGCAATTTCCGGAAGTTGATGCACGGATGTTTACGTTCAGTTGTATCGGAATGTTGGTTTATTTTATCCCGAGGAAATATGAATACGCTAAAAAGACTAGTCAAGAATAAGCTACGTCCGAAGTGACACAAAAATTGCCCTACTAGACTTTACTCACCGGATGACCATTAATTTTTTTAGCGTGTCATTCGTACAATAATATGCGGCGTTTATCCCAATTTTTTCTCTCATATCTGTCGCAACATACTTCGTTTTAAAAACAATTTCAAATTCTTCCTTGAACAGAAACGGCGTTATCTTAATTTCAGACGTGCTTTTCCATTCCGCTTGAAATCGTTGCCCATTTATCTCTGTTTCAAAACCATTAACATACCACGGATGTTCCTCCGCTTTTGATGCACCATCTTTATTAAGGCATACGTAAAGGGAGAGCTCATCGCATAACTGTAATAGTTTATAATGTCTATCCAACATCGCATCATCCGGATTATGTAAAGATGTCCTTAACCTTGTTTGTCGCTTAAGCTCATGATTCATGTAATCGATACAATCTTGTTGTTTCGACCGACGGATGTGACCGAAGGAAGTATAGTGAATACTGCATAACAAAGCTGCATATGGATCCATTTCCTCGACTTCATCAATCCCTCTGCTGTACATCGCCAACTTCTGGAACAAAGGATAGTCCATAAATGAATAAGGCAGATTCGTCTGATCATTCCATAAAGGTACATCGTCCAAGCGTATCCAAGCACGGTCATGTTCACTTATCGCCCGGATAACGGATTCTTTACGCTTGCAATCGATAAACCAGTCATCAGCAAAATGTGTAGCGAGTTCCCCAGAAAAATTCGCATGGTCATGTTGGGAAGTCATTTTTAAATAATCTCCAGCTTTTATGACGATCATATTTTTTCTCCTCTATTTTCATCCTATCAAGTAAAATCGTTAACTATAATCTTCAATATCTACTATTTTCCCATCCTTTACTTGAAAGACAGACTTCCCTTTTAGCCGCAACTCATCCCCTGCTTTTCGTCCAACAGACAAGTCAACCGCAAGAATCCCCACATAGTCAATTCCCACTATAATCTTGTCGTTTATGACAGCAAAGTCCGTAATCGTCTGACAGCGACTGGTAAACAAATTCGCAGCATGTTCAGCAAGCTCCCTAAATGCTTCAATCCCTTTAGCTTCTGTATCAACTACTCCATTTGTATAATTTCGAAATTGGATATCTGTATGCAGTAGTTTTATCATCCCTTCAATGTCGAAACCATTGTAGGCGTATATATATTTCTCAATTAGTTGTTTTATTTCATTCGTATTCATCACAAACCCTCCCTTTTATTGTACCAGAATATTCCACATTTATAATGGATAGTACTGAAAATTAATTAAGGATTTTTACAATGGCTGTTATCGTAAACATTGTTGCTTTTAACTCAGTTGTCGTTTAGGGTTTGTCTCCGCTACAGTACTCGCTTTCCGCGGGGTGGGTGCTGAGCCTGTCTAGCTCCGGCGGCTATCGACTAGCAAACTTCAGGTCACCTCCCTACGATAAGTCATCATCGATTCGCCATTCGGCTCATCGTGATTCCTAAATCTTTAGTCGATGCCCCTCCAGTTTGTACGTCGATGGGCAAGCCGCCTACGCTTTTCGTATTCCTCAGCGTTAACGTTTGCGGGGTCTCACCTCTCCCACGCATCCCGCAGGAGTCTCGCACTTCCGCTCCAACAAACCCTTAAAAAGGTTAGTGCATAAAGCCACAATCTCTTAGAAAAGAGCCCTTACAATTAACTATCTGAAAAAACCTTGTCTAGAGCTCATTTGTAAGCAGGAAAAAATAGACGTACAGTTGAATTACTCTATTAACAAGTACCAACGTTACCGCAACTATCAGGAAAGGAATGATTTTAATGAAAAGTATTTTTGAAGTTTTATATACAAACGAAGTATTAAATCGCATTGAAAACTTAAACGAAAATGCACAACCAAAGTGGGGAAAAATGAATGCAGCTCAAATGCTTGCTCATTGCTCTTCGTTTCAAGACATCGCTACAGGAGAATCAAAAGTTCAAAGAAGTTGGTTAGGAATCTTCGTAGGCAGATTTGCAAAGCCAATCTTTTATAATGACAAGCCTTTACCTCATAATATGTCTACGATTCCAACGACATTAATGACAAGTGAAAAAGACTTTGTTTTCGAAAAGGAGCAGCTGATACAAAAAATAAAAGCTTTTCAAAAGACAGGACGAGAGTATTGTACAAATCTGCCACATCCTTTTTTCGGAAAACTAACTCCCGAACAATGGGGAAAAGGAATCTACAAGCATCTTGACCATCATTTAGGACAGTTTGGTGTATAACAAAAAGGAACTAGCCAAATATTGAAGGATCTTAATAAACATTAACTCGATACCAGCCAGTATCCCCTAAAAAATCTTCCCGTGTAACAGACTCACCTAAAAATTGACGATAGGAAGTAATTGTTCCATCATGGGAAACTATGTAGATTTTATCTTGACGAAAGTCTCTGCACCAATTAATAAATTGTTCAGCTAACTGTTGAAACTCAGGCTCTGATATCACATTAATACCTTTTTCCCAATGATCACAATTTACTACCTCTAATTGAGGAAAATCTCTTTCAATCATTGGTCTCGATAAGCTCTCGTCACAAGCATAAGCATCTGCTGCTGATAATAACGGGAACATTCTAGGTCCAACTAGTGGGCTAACAATCATTTGACACTTTACATCATTTGTCCATACTAACGCAGTTTGAATCGTACGCCTCAGTGGACTAATAATCAGCAAATCTTCTTTAGAAATAGGAAAAATCTCGTGTAGTTTCCTTGCTTGATTTTCTCCAGTACTCGTTAAAGAGGGGTCTTTTAGTTGTAAGCTTTCGGGCGGATTTAGTACGTGTTGTGCTTGCGCATGCCGGATAAAATATAATTCCATCACTCTTCCCCCACACATGAGAATGAATAACCTAAATTCAAAGGTGTCATTTCAACTGTTGGAGAACCACCGGCATTATAACATTGGTCTGTAAATAGGCTTATCTCCTTATTGTTAAAATAACTTTGAGCAAAAAATTAACGATGACCCTACGATAAAAAACATAGATACGATAATCGAAATACGCTGTAAAATTGTTAATCTTTTAGAAAATAAGTTTTTAACGTTCATATCATCTTCTCCTATCATCAATACTTTACTATTTTTATAATCGACTTACCCTTTCAACCTATGCATTACAAAATGCGACTTACTATATTTGAACCTGTTCTTTTCATAAAAAGGTATGTACTGTTCCTCACAAAATAAACTAACGACATCGATATGTGCTAGTTCCTCTAGCAATGTTGATACTAGTTTTGTTCCTAATCCTGTACCTTGATATGAACGATGGATGACAACATCCTCTATGTATGCTCTAAATTTTCCATCTGTAACAGCTCTTGCGAATCCAACCAGAGTATCATCCTTCCATGCACCAACTGCTGGTACATTGCTTAACATTTCTGCAATATGCTGTTCACTACGTTCAGCCCACCAGCCAGCATCTTGATATAGTTTCATGAGATTTGCTGCAAAAATGGTTTTTCAGAGGAGTTTAGTCATTTAATAGTCAAGATAGTACCTCCACATCTCGGTTTAAAAGACAGTAACATCATAAAAATTAGTGACGTAACGGTAATTGTTCATTGTACATATTCCGTTCCATTTCCGGTATAAGATTCTAAAATAATATTATTCTCTTTGCCCTTATAATAAAAATACGTTCTATCATCATTTTTCAATTTTACGCTGACCATCAAATGTTTATTTCCTTCTAAGTTTGATATAAATGGCTCTGTAGAAATAATTGTATCTTTTGGGATATGTTGCTCGGTTATTAAATGTTCAACAACTCGATTATCTAAATTCATTTTCAAAAAATGAAAATATCCAAACAAAACAACAACACATGAGAGAATAAAGAATAGAGCAAATCGGCTTTTTTTCATTATGGACCCCCATCCAGTTCACAAGAAGAGTAGCTTTAAATAAAAATTAATATGTAAAAGATTACAAACCTTTTATAAAAAACTTAACTATAATATGTAACATACTGTTGATCTGGTCCTATCGTAATATGAGGTGTGTTTTCCCCCATAAAGAAATCGTAGAACTTTTCTAAATCTTCCTCTACTCCGTTAACACAAATCGTTTCAGTAGCAATAACAAAACGAATAATACTAGCTCTCTCAAAAAATTCAAATGCAAATTCCAATTCATCATCTTCAATGTATCCTAATGTATAAACACATTTCGGATAAGTATATTTATCATCAATAATCTTTTTAATTGTAACAAACTTTGTTGACATTTCTGTAAGAAAATCGTTATAGGATTCCGGAATGTATGCATATAGGACTCTCTTTTGCGGCAATAATTTTTTTATCAATCTATTAAAATCTGCTTTCGTTATATTAACATCTAGCCAATACTCAGAACCTTTCATGATACCCCATCCTTCGTTTGCTCTTAACTACTAAATCATCTACTTTTCCTTCTTATTGGGAAAACACTCAGTAATATACTTAATCCAATTAGCAGAAAACCGGCCCCATACGTGTATTTAAAAAAGACATGGTCTGAAACATCTAAAATATGTATTAACCCTACACTAGTTAATCCAAGACCAATGAATAGTAGAACATTAGATAATTTGTTTAACTTGTTCATCCCATCCTCCTACTGCATGAAAGTCTATATATTTCTACGTTCCTACTCCGTCATTTGTTTCATTTTTCGTTAGTGGTGCTTCTCTACTTATGTTGTGAAGGATAGATTGACATTATGACCTACATAACCCTTGTTCAGACATCCGCCTCAAAACTTCCTTAGTAGAAATCTTACCTGGGATATTTTTTTGAATCGTAGTGTTTATCACATCATATTCCATGTAGTTTCCTTCTGGATTCACGTAAAAGTCTGGAAATTGTTCCGCTAACATGCTAAAAGCTTGAGCTTTTTTCTCAGGATTGTGTTGTAAAAAAGTGAATGTTGGTATGAGTGTAACGAGGAAGTCAATTTCGTTTCCAGTGAGATGGTTTCCTTTTAACCATTCTGTCAAAGTTACTGTTTCCACATCGTAACCTCCCTACAAGGTATTGTCAGATTGATGTTGATTCGTTTTTTATTATACTTAAAGATTCCTTATTCAACTTTAACACATTTGGGTATAAATGGTATTGAAAAGTTACGTATTTTGACATCTTTTGCAGGCCTTGTACTAAATAACATGAACTTTTTTCACTTATTTGAATGGTAATGTCACTGGACTCTTTAGTAAGTTCAAAAATGCTGCAAAAAACCCGAGAAAATTGTTAAATAACAGGATTCTCGGGTTTCATATGTTAACGAAATACAGTCCATTTTCTCTTATAATTCTTTACAGTGTTTTTTGTTTCGTGGTCACACTGTCAAGCCTTTTTATCGTGGAAGCAGAGGAACCGTCCGAGACCATTGAAAAAGTATTCTTATTAGAAAAATAGAATTTATCGCACAAAGTTGACGTTCAGTTTGATTTCCGCTGCAGTACTCGCTTTCCGCGGGGTGGGTGCTGAGCCTCCTCAGCGCAAACGCCTGCGGGGTCTCAGCTCTCCCACTCATCCCGCAGGAGTCTCGCACTTCCGCTCCAACCAAACTATACGGAGGATAAGCACATTAAATGTACAATAAATTGTTTAAGAGTTAATACTTATCTGAAATCAGTATACTTTTTCAGTGGCTTCGAACCGTCCCCTTGCTTCATCTCTGAACATAAGCTCTAATTTGATTTCGGCCGTTTCTTTTTGCTTCGTATAAGGCTTTGTCTGCTTCTTCTACAAGTTTTTCTGGTTTTTCTAATGTCGTTGCAATTAATGTAGAGATGCCAATACTAAGAGTTAAATATTCTGAATGGTTAGCCCCTTTATGAGGGATTTGCTTCTTTTTAACCTCTTCTTGAATTTCACTGGCAATTTCAAAAGCCTGTTGTTCACTTTTACCTGGTAGGAGGATTACAAATTCCTCGCCTCCATATCGAGCAGCTATGTCATGTGGATGTAGTGGAAAATTATTAAGTATTTGTCCGATTTCCTTTAAACAAGCATCCCCTGCTTGATGACCGTAAATATCGTTGAAGGATTTGAAATAATCGATATCAAATAGCAGTAAGGAGAGTGGTTCTGATAAGTCGGTTAATCTTTCCCACTCCTTTTGCAGTGCAATATCAAATGAGCGTCGATTTGGGATTCCTGTTAACCCGTCAATCATTGAGAGCTTTTGAAGAATTTCATTCGCTTCCTTCAACTTTTTCTCGGAACGTTTCTTTTCTGTTACATCTCGGAAAATCCATAGATAGCCATCAAAGCGTTCAGCTTCTATTATTGGGATTCCCTCACGTTCAACAACTCTTCCATCACTTATCTCCATTTCCTCTGACGGATAGTTTAAACGATTTTTTGTTATTTCATTAGTTTTTGTATTTAAATCGTGATGGTTTTCAAATATATCATAAGATTTTTGAATGATGTTCTCGCGTTCCTCTTCAGACATAGATTCTTTTTTCTGCCCTCTAAAAAATATATCTAAAAATGCATTATTAAATAAAGTAATCATTCCATTGGCATCGACAACTAGTACCCCGTAAGGTAGTGAGGCTATTAACGTCTCAAGCTTATTTGTTGTCTGTCGTAACTCTTCCTCAGCCCTTTTCCTTACAGTAATATCCCTACTTACTGAAACAATCTGCAGATCACCCTTTGGTCCCTTCATTGGCGTGCACTTC
Source organism: Metabacillus malikii (assembly GCF_030813355.1). Lineage (GTDB taxonomy): Bacteria > Bacillota > Bacilli > Bacillales > Bacillaceae > Metabacillus > Metabacillus malikii. The sequence continues at coordinate 323,379 of NZ_JAUSUD010000001.1, read as the reverse complement.
ATTTCCAAATCACGCCATTCCCCATTATTATGCAAGCAGCGGTACTCTATTTCTAACGTTGACCATTTCTCTACCATTTTCACAAAAAAGTGAAATACTCGTTCCTGGTCATCAGGATGGATATGTTGAATTGGATAACTCCCCACATAATCATCTAAATTTCTTCCTAGAATCGTTGTATGTGAAGGTGATGCATAAAGAACTAAACCATCCGCAGCTAGAACGGAAACCAAATCATTCATATGCTCCGATATTAAGCGATAATTTTCAAAATTTTCTCTGAAGTCGTCAACATCCATCACACGAGAGGACAATGATGCAATCGTTCCAGAAAAAGATGCAACTTTTTGATGATCATCATAGTTTCCCTTTATAAATAAATGCGTATTCTCCACATCTTTTCCATTTACATAAAATCTGATTTCATGATGTATTCCATCTCGTTGTGCTTCTACCAGAACCTTTAAAATGTCTAGAAACGTTCTTTTATCGTCCTCATAAATATAATCCACGACAGGCGTTTCTAATGTCTCAGATACCTTTAGCCCCGTTAATTGTTCCCATTTCTTATCCAATGACGTAAACACGCCATCTACACTAAGTTGAAAGATTACCGCATGATTTACTTCTAAAAGTTCTTTGTACTTCTCTATACCTTCCATCGTCTCACACCACTCCAGGACAATAATTCATGATAAAAATAGAAATATTAGATAACAATGAATATATGTTCTACTACCATTATGTGTATTACAAATTATTAATGTAATCATATATGTATTATTCCATTTAAGCATATAATGCTTTAGTTGTGATTTTTGAAAATAGATAGATCCATATTACTATTTACCATTTGATGGAGAGTGATATAGTTGATCAATGGAATATTTTTTATAAGGTCCGATTGTTGTTGATTACTTCTTCAGCTTTATATTTTTTCGATTAGTTATCCTTAGGTTTTGCTTTCAACATGAGATAATCGCTAACAACGGGTTGACAGGAATTTACCTTATACATAAGCTGCAAACCACTGAATAATTTCTTGCATATAGACCTCGTGTAATTAGACTGATTTAGTTAAACTGCCTCACGCATCCCTATAAGGCATCTGGTAAATGATTGGTATACAATTGTCGGATTTCCATGTTTGTTTCTAATGCTGTAATCGTTTTTTCATTCGGCTTTGTGTAGATGATTGGATAGTCCTTTTCATCGAATTGTTCTCGAATCTCGAAGGCAAGTTTTTCTTCTTTTATTGAAAATTCAGCTTGAACACCTTGTTTATTTCCTCTGGCATCGAGACGAATCCAGCGCTTCAACGGCTGTATGTATACCCCATTTAATGTATGAAGACAGTAGCCTTGCTCCGGTGTATCAAATATCGTGAGCCGTTGGTAGCAAAAACCAGTCGGAATCCCTTCCGCCCTTAACAATGCTGCAAGCAAATTAGCCTTTGCATAGCATATCCCTTCCTTAAATTGAAGCACGTCAGAAGCTTTACACGTAATCCTGTTACTTTGAATATCCCACGAATGCGATATTTCATCTCTAACAAAGTGAAATGCTGCTTCCACCTTCTCAAGTTCTGTTTTGCCATGAAACAATTGGTGACGTACATTTTGAATCGATGGATGTGAAAAGTTAACAACTTCAGTTTCTTCTAGATAATTGCTCAACTCAGTTGATTCAGGAATAAGTTGCATTGGATTCACCTCTTTAAGAAATTTACATTATAATACATCATATTGTATATTTATACAACCACCTTTTTCAGTATTATCTATTGTTTTTTAATTCTATTAAGAAATGCGCCTCAAAAAAACCGATAAACAGAACGAAAAGTAGCTTCCCATTCTATTTATCGGTGTATGTTGAAAGAATCAAACCTTGTTTAGTCAACCTTCAATGAAACTATCTCTTTAGCACAGTTTGTAAAAATGGACTCGGTTCACCAACACTGTATAGCTGTAAAAAACGCATAGCCCTCGTACAGGCAGTGTAGAAAGTTCGACGCAAGTTCTCATCACCGTATACATGCTCAGATGCATCATAAATAATCACAGCTTCAAATTCGATTCCTTTAGATAAATAGGTCGGTATGACAACAACTCCTTGTCCATATTCACTAGAGTTGCTTTTTATCAGCTTCAAATCATCAATGCCTGATAGTGTTTGATATGCTTGACTACTTTCCTCAGCAGATTTACATATAATCGCAATACTACTAAATCCTAGACTACGCAAATGTGTGACTTTGGAGGTAATACAACGGTGCAGTTCAACATGGTCAACTACTTGTTTTAAAATTGGTTTGTCACCATCTCGTTCGAACGGAGTTATTTTTTCTCCATTTGGAATGAGTCTACGTGTGAACTCAATAATAGGTTTTGTCGACCTATAGCTCCTCGTCATATTGATGACCTCGGTTTTCTCACGTCCGTAAAGGCTTGTAAGTGAATTGAAATCTACATGTTCACTAGCGTGGGCAAAAATCGCTTGATTAAAATCGCCCAATACTGTCATCCTCGCTGCAGGGAATAATCGCTTTAAAAATTCAAATTGTAAAGGTGAATAATCTTGAGCTTCATCAATAACAATTTGTTTAATTGAACTGTTCGTATGAAAACCAACAATCAATTCCTTCAACAGTAAAAACGGTGTTGCATCCTCATAAGATAATAGATTATTGCTTAGCTTGATCACCGTTTGTTGACAAATACTAGGCCAGTCTGGTGGAATATATTCTTCTTTTAATTGTCTAATTATCTCTGGGTTAGCAAATAACTGTTTATAAATACCATTTAAATCAATAAATTGAAGCTGACGAATTTGTTTTCGTAACGGCTTCAATCTTTTATGAACAATTAAGCGAGCAAGTGCTTTTGGCTCGATTTCATAGTCGGCGATTTCTTCTCGATTAAACCCGCGTTTTCTCGCTAAATAGACACGTGCTTTATGATATTCTTCATTGCTAAGAAGCTCAATTTCCTCCTGTACCCACGACTGTTTCCTTGCAACCTTTTGAAATGCCTGAATTTGTTCCAGCAACCATTCTTGCAATTTTTCAAGCCTATTATGGAAGCGGAGTGAAGGTTCATATTCATAAAACCTGGCTATAATTTGTTGGGCTGTCACAATTGGTTTTCCCTTAAACGAAATATCTTTAAAAATCATGCCCGATGATTCTAATGATTGTCGATAAGCTTGAATTACCTCATAGAAAGAGGTAGAAGCTTTAAATCGAATACTCGCAAGTCTTGTTTTGTAGAAAGGACTATTTGCTTGCGTCAATACATATTCCAATTGCTCAAACGGAGTTTCAATTTTGAACGCTCTACTTAGCCGATGGTCCAAGTATTCCTGGAAAGTAACCTGCTGCATATTCTCTTCTCCTAGCTCAGGAAGCACATTCGAAACATAGTTACTAAACATAGAATTCGGTGAAAATAGAATGATTTGGTCAGCATGTAAACTTTCTCGATATTTATAGAGTAAATAAGCAATTCGTTGCAGAGCAGCTGATGTTTTCCCACTGCCTGCAGCTCCATGAACAATAAGAAGCCTGCCCTGATCGTGGCGAATAATCCGATTTTGTTCCTGCTGTATGGTTGCTACGATATTATGCATCTGTTTATCGGTACCTTTGCCCAGGACTTGTTGTAAAATTTCGTCTCCTATCGTAAGACTCGTATCGAACATCGATTGAAGAATGCCACCACGAATAAGGTATTGATACTTTTTCTCCAAAGTCCCATAAACAGTGCCACCAGGTGTTTGATACGAAGCCGGTCCTGGCTGGTAATCATAATAAACACTAGAAACAGGAGCCCTCCAGTCGTGAATGAGAAAATCTTCTCCACTCGAATCACTAAGTGAAGATATCCCAATATAAATTTTTTCATGTGAGGAATTTCCTTCTTCGATAAAATCAATTCGGCCAAAATAGGGAATCTCTTTCATACGGCGCAGCGTTGCTAGTCGTTTAGAGGCGTGTCTATGAGTGCTTTGGCTTACAGACAACGCTTGAGCCTCTTGTCGCAAACCGATAATTGTTTCAAGAAAATCATCAAACGTATCCGTATTAACCTTAACTTCCTCCCAGAAGTGTTTACGAATATGAACAACTTCATTTTTACGTCGAGTCGTTTCTTCTTCTAATCTGTTAATTTCCTTCTCAATTGACTCCATTACGTGTTCTACCCGTTTTTGCTCCTGCTTTAAATCCAAGCTCATAGCAACACTCCTCGAAAAAAAGTTTTATATTAGGGTTGACTAACATACAACGTACATCGTATAATTAATATAGGGATAAATATGTCATATAATGTACATTCGATGTGCATCTTTATAAATTTACCACAAGAATTCATTCTTTTCAATGATAAGAATAGAATTCTTTTTGTGTATCCTCTGTCTATTCAAATTAACATTTGTCCTTCTTCTGTAAATACATACCCAAAATTACTACATAACACACAATTAAAAAAAACCAAAAAAGTCGAATTCCTAGCGAAGGAACCGACTTTTTTTTCATATAAAATTAATCCTCTATATCTTCAGCTTTTCTTTTTTTACGAAGATAATCGATATAGAGAACAGGTATAAGACTACATAGAAAGATAATTCCACCAGTAATCATTCCTAACATACCGCCATCTGTAATTGATACGAGCACTCCGACCGTTGCTGATATAATCGTAATGACAATGAGTGATATGGTTATACTTTTTTTCGACTCATTTGTTTTTTTCTCATGATCGACACCTATACTCATAGATAAATAGGCGGAAATAACTGTCGTAATCATAAACACAAGCCAAAGGGGGTTCTCTCTCATTCCTTCGACACCTTTTGTGATTAAATCATAGCCTAAAATACCGAGGATCCCCAACGTTTGAATCAGATATGCAATCCGAACATTTTTTAAGTTTTGTAATACTAACCGCTCATCCTTGATTTTTTTCATACCCCTACTCCCCCTTTTCTACCCAAAATACTTCATCTAACGATTTATTCACCACATAACAAATTTCCAGACAAAGCTTTAACGACGGATTATACTTCCCCTTCTCAATCAAACTAATCGTCTGCCTTGTAACACCAACCCTCTCAGCCAACTGCTGCTGCGTCAACCCAACTAACGTCCTCGCAATCTTCACATTATTCTCCAAAGCTTCCACCCTCCTCGGAAGCATGGGGACGGTTCTGCTTCCTTCCAGCGATATTCCTTAAGAGCATTGTAACATATATGTGGAATAATTCAATATATATGTTACATTTCAGAAGCACAAGGACGTTTCGAAGCCACTGAAAAAGTCTTGTTTATAGAAAAATAGTATTATCTTACAAAGTTGACGTTCAGTTTGATTGCAGCACGAGTACTCGCTTTCCGCGGGGTGGGTGCTGAGCCTCCCTCAGCGTAAACGCCTGCGGTGTCTGACCTCTCCCACACATCCCGCAGAAGTCTCTCAATCAGCTCCAATCAAACTATACATAGGATAGCCTACTTTATCTGTACAACAAATTAATTGATAAGAGTTACTCATTTAAAATTAGTATACTTTTTCAGTGGTCTCAGACGGGTTTTGCTTCATTTAAAGCTGAAACCTTCCTTTCTTATCCTACCATTAATTTATCCATTTATTTACTTTTTATGGTATTCTATAAAGGGAGGCTTAATTAGCTAACTAGAAGTTAAACGGAATAGGCGAATAAATAATAGGAGGTTGAGTATTATGAGGGAAAATTGTATTAAATGCGAATCGGCAATGGTGGAAGCAAAGTTAGATAGCTACCCAATCAGGGTTTATAAATCTACAGAAAAGGTAAACTCTAAAACTATGAGTGAGGTCTCTCCTTGTTATGTTTGTTCTAACTGTGGCTTTATAGAACTTTATGCTTTAAATCCTGAAAAATTGAGTTAGTCAGCTATATTAATAGAATGTGTTCCGTCCATTCATTTAAAGAGGGCTTTAACTGAAAAGAAATACAGTCGTTCCAACATAGGAATGGCTGTTTTTTTATATCTCACGTAAGAAATTGGCGGAAATACTATTTGAATTTTGGCAAGCATAGAGGAGCATTTGGTTTATCTGCACCTTTTCAGCCAACTTTTTGTTTTACTGAACGAAGCTGAACAAGTAAAGCTAAATATCCAAATACTTTATAGCCACTCCTTGGAATCTATCTATCCAGCCTTTTAGACATTTATGATAGTTTTTGACATTTTGCAAATGGTAGAAGCCCTTTTGACATAACCCTCTTTGCTTAGGTTCATCGACTCGTGTTTAAGTGCCATAATTTGAACGAATTTCTTGTAGTTCGTTGCTATATCTGAGCATAACAAAAAAGTCGGTCAAGAAAGCAACGATTTATGCGAAAAGAGCCTTAAAAAAAGAAGAAGAACTCTACTGGCGTTATCATAAAGTTCTCATTAAAGTAATTATCATATTATTAATGATATGTCTTCTTCCTCTTGGTTGCAGTTTTTTTGTTTACTAGAACGACCTACCTTTTTAACTAGATACAGTCAACGTTCACCCAGCTTTCTCCCTATTATAATGAGAAATTGTGGGCTTTTCATGAGATTTTCATATTTTTCAGGTTCTTGCATTTTGAATGTCGTTGTCGGTTGTGGTTCGATAATTTTTTCTATTGTAAAATAATTTACTGTTTCATTAATAATAGAATGTATAGGTCTGCGGTAAAACGGTACTTCAAAGTATTTCCCTTCCTTATACCATTTATCAATGATTAATTCGGTAAAATAATAATTAGGGTTTCCAAGAAGTTTGATATCTGAAAAAGGATGATGAATTGAAAATAACAACAGCCCATCAGGTTTTAACACCCTTTGAAATTCTTTTAATGTTGGACCCCATTCTTTCAGATAATGAAGTGTTAATGAACTGATGATGATGTCAAAGGTTCTGTCCTCAAAGGGCAATTCCCCTTGTAAATCCAAGCACAACACATTGGCTTTATTTCCAATACGCCTTTTCGTCGCACTGACCATCTCAGGGCTGATATCTGTTGCAACTACATGTGCTCCTCGGTCTACCAATTGCTCTGTATACCATCCAGCAGCACAACCAGCATCAAGAATATTTAAATCTTGTAAATCCTGAGGTAATTGCTGCATCATTGCAGGCCTTTCATATTCACTATTATACAAACTCATTGTATCTACTGTATGTTCATAAACACTCGCAAGCTGATTAAAGGTGTCTACCACTCTATTATGCATATTCCACCTCTTTCTTAAGATTTCGGCATAAACTACTTCGATTATGTAATTCAATAATCCTTCCAAGTGGATCATGACATGCAAAATTATTTTTATTCAGGTAAACTTCCAATTTAAAACCAACCTTATTTAAAAGAAAGAGAACATCAAAGACTTCATTCCTCTTTAAAAATCTCCACGCACTAAATATAAATTGAAAGAAATATTATTCAACCATAAGTGATATTGTTTTGGCGGTGAAGTTCTATTTAATTAAGGAAAAACATGTCTAGAAATATTCCTTCCCCTATTCCTAGAATTCCTATAATAGTTAGGGTCCTAATCCATAGTTTTGCTAGCTCATTATCAATTAGCACGTAAAAATCGTTCCTGTTATGTAAAAGGAAGTAGGAGAACCGTCCGAGACCACTGAAAAAGTATACTATGTTAAGATAAGTACCATGCCTCATGAACTTTTTGTACAGATATAGAAGCTCATACCATGTATAGTTTGATTGGAGCGGAAGTGCGAGACTCCTGCGGGATGCGTGGGAGAGGTGAGACCCCACAGGCGTTAGCGCCGAGGAGGCTCACCACCCACCCCGCGGAAAGCGAGTACTGTAGCGGAAATCAAACTGAACGTCAACCTTGTATGATAAATACTATTTATCTATAAACAAGACTTTTTCAGTGGCTTCGAACCGTCCCCCCGCTTCCGAAAGATTATAGTTTGAATTGGGATACTTCATGATTTAATTCTTCTGCCATTTGAGCTAAGCTTGATGAGCTAGATGTGACTTCCTCAACTGTTGCACTTTGCTCCTCAGCAGCAGCTGCAACTTCCTCTGATGATGCGGCTGATTCTGTAATAATGTTTGAAATATCCTCAATTGAAGATAGAACTTGCTGTGAATTATGCAACACATTTGCTAAAAGGTCTTTCAGCTCATCGCTCTTATGTTCTGTATCGGATGCGTTCACGACGATTTCTTGTAATGATTGACCTAGGTTTTCGATATATGTCATTTACTTTTGAACCATTGCAAATGTTTCTTCAATCACCTGAACAATGTTTTTCGTATCTTGTTGAATACCATTAATAATATCTGTCGTCATATTCGCTGAGGTTGATGTTTGTTCTGCCAGTCTTCGAACTTCATCGGCGACAACAGCAAATCCTTTCCCATGCTCTCCTGCTCGAGCTGCTTCAATCGCTGCATTTAACGCTAATAAATTTGTTTGATTCGCAATTTCAGAAATAACCGTGATGATACTACTAATTTCCTCTGAACGATTACCAAGTGCCTTCACTGATTCAGCGGAATTTTTCACCTGATGATTTACCTCTTGTAAATGCTTCACAGTTGTTTGGGCAACACTTTCACCTTCACGAGCCGAAGTATTTGATTTTATAGCTAAATCCAACGCCTCTAAAGAAGCTTGTTGCCCATTTTCTACATCAGTTACGGTTTTCTTCATTTTTTCTAAAATTGAGTTCACACTATATGTTTGTTTATTTGCTCCATCGGCAATTTCATTAATTGTCATACTAATTTGCTGTGATGTTTCACCTGTCTGCTGTGCACTACTTGCTAGTTGCTCAGAAGCGGCAGCAGCCTGTTCTGCATGAGACGATACATTACTAATCATTGCAGAAAGATTTTGCTTCATCGTATTAAAGCTTCTAGAGATATCGCCAATTTCATCTCGTCTTTGCAAATATTTACTCGAAATATTTTGTGTGAAATCGCCTTGTGCCAAATGATTACCGACAACTGTTGTGGCTTTGATTGGCTTCACAATAAGGTTCGCAATATACATGACTACGATAGAAATAAGCATGAGACCAACAATCACACCAGTTACTGAGGCGATAAACAATTGATGAGACTCACTCATTACTTCTTTTTCTGGCACTGCAACCATTACTGACCATGGAGCATCGGTTTGACCAAACATGACTGGCACATACTCAACCATCGTTGTGTCAAATGTATGACCTTTCGTTTCACCATTTTTAATCAGTTGCTTTACCTCTTCAGATGCTGGAGCTGGAATCATTTCTTCTAAATCCTTCCCTACCAATTCCTTTTTTTGATGGGAGACAATTAGTCCTTCATTAGAAAAGATGATAGCTTCACCTGAATCAAAAAGTTGATAATCATTAATCATTGATTGAATTTGGTCTAAAACGATATCAACACCGACTACACCTAAAAATGTATCATTCTGCATAATAGGTACTACAGCAGATTAGAACATTTTCTCTTCACCGTTTACTTCATAGAGGTACGGCTCTATAATTACCTCGTGTCCCTTTTCCATTGGTTCAAAATAATAAGGTGCATCTTCTGGATTATCATAATTTACACTTAAATCTCCGACTATTTGGTTATCTGCTGAACGATAGAAGTACGGAATGAATCTTCCTGTTTCGTCATGTAGCTCTGTATTCACATATTCCTTATCCTTCCCATCAAAGGCATTTGGCTCCCAAATTGTCCATGCCCCTTCAAAAGCTTGGTTGTCTTTTACAAGTGAATATAACATCGCATTAACGGTTTCCCTGTCTGTTGCTTGAATTTCCTTCATTCCTTGTAAGGCATGGGCCATCGACCTAGCACTCGTTAAAGCCGTTTCAACACTTAATTGAAGGTCCTTTGAAATATTTTCAGCATCACTCTTTAACATTTCCTTTGCATTATCTCTATTCATCTGACTTGTATTGTATATATTATAGGCTGACACACTGCCGAAAATGACAAATACTGCTCCTATCAATAGTACTAGCATTCTAGTTCGTAATTTCAAGATTCCTTCTCCCCCCCAAACATGTAATTATGTAAATTCTACTTCATGAATGTCGAAATTTGTAGAGGGGATTACTGGGAAGCGCGGGAAGGAAGCACGGGGAAGCACGGGGACGGTTCTTCTGCTTCCTATTTTAAAATAATAATGATATAAACTTATTCCAACAATCTCTACGCTAATTTATAAAGATTGTTTAATCATAATGAACGGAAGCGAGTGCACTATATCTCCTGCTTCCTATTTTAATTAAATATGATTTAACCTCTTTCTACAAACTCCACGATAATTAAGCAAAGAAAAACCCGACCTAATACGAAATTCCAATCAGAATTTCCGTATAGTTCGGATTTTTCAACAGCTGATACTTTTTAAGTCAGAAGCACTTAACACTTTTACATCTCATTAAATTTTTCTATTAACCTATTCTTTTCCCTTTCTGTAAATTGAATATAATATCCCACCTCAACAATTGCCCCTTCTTCCATCCGCTGCTTAAGCCAATCACGAACAAAGTCTGGTGCATAACCCCCACTTGACACAACCTCCTCCTCACTAGGCATGGCAATAAACTTCGGGTAGGTATCCAAAAATCGTTCAGCTGTTATTTCATCATAATAACTACTATATAACCAAAATTGTAGATCATAAAGGAGCAGTGATTTCCTGTCAGAATGTAACGCAAAATAGCCTTTTTCCTCAACAATTCCCTTGCATAGCTTTCTCAATTTTGTTTCAAGATCTCGAATGTCACTTTGCTTACTCAATAAATTCATTAACTCTGTCGAAAACGCTGCAGTATTTACCATATGGAACGTTGCTGTCTTTTCCTCTTCATGATTAGAAAAAACATCATCATGTACTAATCCAACTATAAAACTTTCAAAATCGTCTGCTAACCACGTAATCTTAAAGTCATCTTCTTGGTCAACATGGACAACACACGGTTCTCCTGTGGGACCACATTCACGATAATCGAGGAAAATCATATCATGTCCGGCCGATGGACAATCGGCTATTGCAATGCCGATGTTTGGGTAATCCCACATCTCGACCCAAAATTCACTACCAAACTCCCCGCCCAATGAGCAACTTTTTTCATAGCCAATTCCAAAAATACCTGAAATCGCAATATGATTTTCCGCCCAGCATGTCGGTTCAGTTGTTGGAAAGCAAGTATTTTTCGGGATTCCTCCATTTTGATGCTGCATAAACAAGATATAGGATTTTGGCAATTTGTAGCCTAAATCGATTTCAATTTTCGTAATCATTTCATCTGTAGGTGGCTCTGATATGTAATGTTGCTCTGCATATTGGCTATTATCCCAGAAATCTTTCATATCTAGTTTCAAAAAATAAGACATATTGGTTTGCTCTCCTTTAAAACAATCTAGTAAAAGTAAAAGATGCGCTAACCATGTTGATTAACGCAATGCCTCTTTATCAATCGGTAAATATTTCATAAAATAAGCCCCTAAAAGAATCAAAATAAAACTTAACGTCCAGCTTACTAAGCCTAAAAAATCAAACCAATAAGCTACTAAATTAATAATCCCGATGGCATAAAAACATATGGAAGTTAACGCACTTTTTATTCCTGTTATGCCAGCTTTTCTTCGCTTTTTCACAACGATTGTAATTGAAATGATTAATGTGACAATTAATATAACGGTTAAAAGGGTAGGTATCACAGACATCGTTCCTCTCATCTAAATCACTCTACATACTTAGCCTTATTAGTATATACGGATTATTTTGAATATCGTTTCACATTTTTATTTATCACCCTTCTATTTTTAGGAAACTTTAAAAGAAAAATGATTTCGGGGAAGGTTATTTTATCGTATCTACAGAATGGTAGATGTATTAGATGTATGATAAGGAGGGAGTATGGATATATTTGGAACTATTATAAACTTGCTATTTTTTGTACTAATGATTTACCTCATATCAAGAGTCGCTCACTTTATGAACAATACAAAAATCCGGTTGGACGAGATCGAGAGAAAGCTAGATGAAATATTGAAATCCAGCTCTAATAAAGAAAATTAATTCGTTGTGGTTGAACATGCTTCGATAAGTTAGAAACATAGTGGAAGACAATTAGTAGGAAGCATGAGAACCGTCACTCTGCTTCCTACTCTTAAAGGAAGCAGAAGAATCGTCCCCATGCTTCCTAGCTACCGACGATTTGCGGATTAAAGTATTCTAGAAGGTAGATGCCTGGTTGGTTGTGTCCGTTAAATGTTAGCTCGTATTTTTTGAAGGGGATTAGCGCTTCGGTATCCTCGAAGTGGCTTGTGACTCTGTTTCCGAAAATATCGGTTAGTTTATCATTTTCGCGATAGCCACATTCGATGATGTTACGAGTTGTTGCGACTTTTATACTTGCCATTAAGTCCCCGATACCACGCTTTTTCTCCGTAATCCCTGTATAGAGTTCGCTTGGGACGAGGTCCTGACAAATGAGCCCTGAATTATGAGAGACTAACCGTTGAGAAATACTAGTATATAAGCAAGTCTCTCGCAATAATATCCCTGCACCTAATTGACTATTAGAATGCTTGTCCTTATGCAAAAGTTCACTTGCATCCATTTGCTTCAATATTTTAGGTTGTAGTTTTTCGTTTGTAATAATTTCAAGGATGTCTGTCGTTCGGTCTTGAGATACTAATAATAATTCGATAATGATTTCTTCTGCTTTCTTTACATTTGTAATCATCCGGCCACCTCACTATGATTAACAAAACCTTCTATCATTTAAGTACATCAATTTACCCTATAATCAACATATTACTGTATGTTAAATACTTGTTTCGGATAGAGTATTGCGACTGCTGCGGCAGTTCTCTCCGAATGGGTTATTGTTATTTCAATCGCATATTCCTCAAAGCCTGTTTTTTTCTCTTCGGAAAGCTGGACACAAGGTTTTCCTAACCGGTCATTCCTAATGATAATATCGATTAAGCGCAGTTTCATTTCGATACTATTCCCGATTGCCTTTTTTACTGCTTCTTTTGCAGCTAATCTCCCAGCAAACCATTCTAGTTTTCTTTTAGGTTGTTCAAGCTCCTCATAGCGTTCGATTTCACTAGGATGCAAAACTTTCTTAATTATATTTCCAGAGGAGCGTTCTAACGATAGGTTAATTCTATTTAATTCCACTAAATCCATGCCTAATCCAATACCCATTTATGTTCCACCCCATTATTTGCTTAAGACCATCGAGGCATAATTCCCTCCAAAGCTATACGTATTGACAACTGCATGTTGGATGTCTTGGTTGAACAGTGTTACATTTGCCAACTTCAATTTAGAAATCGGGTCAGTGGTTTCGTTTCCTACACTTGAAACTGTACCGTTAAATGCATTAATCGTATCTAATATGCCTAACATACCTGCTGAAGCATGTGTTTCGCCAAATAATCCTTTCGTTGCATTCACAAGTACATCCTGTTCTTGAAAAATAGATGAGATTACTTTTGCTTCTAATGCATCAATTTTATGACCTGATGCGGCTGATGAAACGAGTTGAATATCATCAGGCTGCAACCCGGCAGTTGATAGTGACAGCTCTATTGCTTTCTGCCAAGACTCCCCTTTTCGGTCGATACTCTCTGTTTGTGCCTGGCCACTTGCCATTCCGAAGCCAGAAATCGTTGCGTATGCTTGTTTGTCTCTCTGTTTCGCACTGCTTTCACTTTCTAAAACAATGGCAACACTTGCTGAACCTAAGTTTAAGCCATTTCGGTTTCGGTCAAACGGCTTCGCTCTTTCATGCGATAAAAAGTTCTTCATTCTCGAAGCACCTAAAAAAATCGTTTCATTAAATTCATCAGAGCTTACAACAATGACTTGATCACATATATCCTGTTGGATAAGGAGTGTACCATAATGCATTGCATTGATACCGGATACACCACCAGCACAAATTGTCGATGTTGGCCCTTTTATTTTTACGTTGACTCCGATATGACCTGCAGCAGCATTCATCACTGTATTGGGAAACAATTTTGCACTAGCCTTCTGTGGTCCTTCAAGTAAAACTTTTTTATAAAACGAGTGAACGGTATCAAGAGGGCCTGTCCCTGTCGCAAAAATTAAGCCAATACGCTCACTATTTTGTTTCGAAATTCTTAAACTAGCATCCTTTATTGCATACTTGGTCGTCAGTACCGCCTGTTTGCTTAAAGCATCCATTTTACGAACATAGCTTGGATTGATAAATTTTTCATAGCGGATTGGACTAATTTCCCCTGTAAACGACTCAATCTGTTCATACTTCCGTTTATCAAGTGCCACTTTCTCACCAGATAAAATTTTGAATACATCGTCTGTATTCTCAGCATTGCCCGCAATCGCACCAATGCCTGTGATGACAACGTTTTGCTGTGCAATTTGCGGTGTCGGTAAGGTGTCCTTGTCATTTTTTCCGAATAAAACAGAACAATTGTTGCCTCCGAATGCAAATGAGTTTGACAGCACAATATCAACGGTAGCAGCTTTTGAATGATTTGGCACAAAATCCATCTCATACTTCGCTTGGCGTTCATCGAAATTCACAGTCGGTGGCAGGACGTCATCTCGAATCGCTAAAATACTCGTAATTGCCTCTACTAGTCCTGCTGCACCTAACATATGACCTGTCATCGATTTTGTAGACGAAATTGGCGGTATTACATCTTTCATCATTGAACGAATTGCCTTCGGTTCAGACAGGTCATTCGCTTGTGTCCCTGTTCCATGAGCATTAATATATGAAACGTCTATTGCTGGTATATTTGCTTTTTCCAATACATTTTTCATCGCTTGCAATGCACCAGACCCAGCAGGATCAGGTGCAGTCGGATGATAACAGTCCGCCGACAACGAATAATCGTAAATTTTCGCTATACCATCAATGCCTCTAGCATCAGCAAAATCTTTTCTTTCTAAAACGATAAAACCTGCACCTTCACCGATATTAATCCCATCACTAGTTGAAAAAGGTGAACAATGTCCTGTTGACAATGCATTTAAACTATTAAAACCAGAAAGAGATAGATAGGATAGTGGATCTGCACCGCCAACTAACGCAATATCAATCATCCCTGAACGGATGTAATCTAATGCTATACCAATCGCGTTCGAACCTGCAGCACAAGCGTTGGAAATCGTTGTTTTCGGACCCTTAATACCAAGCTTAGCAGCGACTATATCGGAAGGGGCATGGAGAGGATAATCATTAATTAGCTCTCCATCTGCATGTTCCAGGCCTTCCTCTAGCCATTGTGTTAAAAATGCCTCACCGTTGACGACTCCTCCTAATGATGTCCCGACAATAATACCAACACGGAAAGGGTCAACATGTTCTATGTTCAAGCTGGCCATTTGAATAGCTTCGTTTGCGGCAATTACGGCAAATTGAGAAACTTTGTCATGATGATGCAGTTTATAGGTGTCGATTAATGTGGGGCTAATCTCCTTTACTTCACCTGCATATACCGGACCAAAGCCATCGATATGAAAGCTAGATTGATCAATCCCTGATGTTCCTGCCTGAATATTGCGCCAAAATTCATCCACATTTTGGCCATTTGCACAAATAATCCCCATACCAGTGACGACGACTTCGTGTTTCATATACACCTCCAGCTCCTCCTTCATTACGTGATTTTATTTTTCCAAGAGATTGGAATGATGTATGGTGAGGAAATCGTCTGAATTTGTGTTGATTTTTGTAGTCGTTCTACTGTCAAATCAATCGTCAAATTGGAGACACCGATTTCTTTATTGATGAGGATTAATCCAATATATTTCTTTAATTCATAGCTATATTCAATTTGAATTATTTCACCAATTGGTCCATCTACACAAACAACATCCCCTGCTTGTAACTCATTTTCTGCTTGAAGCGCAAAACCAACAATGATTCGATTTGATTGTTGCTCACGTTTATTTAATAAAGCATCTTTACCGATAAACTGCTCTTTATTAAAGGAAATCAACCATTCAGCTGTTGCTTCATAGACGGATAAACCGTTTAAATCAAATTCAATATGCGGTTGACGAATTTCAAGCATCGTAATCGTTAACGCTTTGTAGCCAACAGGTTTTACTAGGAATTCGCGATGATTTTGACTTAGCAAAAAATTATATAGCTCCACGGCATGTTCATGCTTAACGAACACTTTATAGCCGTACTCACCTGTTACCCCCGTTCTTGCTAGTATCGCGGCTTGTTCGTTATACTCGAATTCAACGAACGATTGAAAAGGAATCGAGGAGATTTCAAAATCAATTAACTTTTCACATACCTTCCACGAGTAGGGACCTTCAATTTGAAGAAGTGTTGTGCTTTCAGTCAAATCTTCTATTTCCACTTCGTGTACAGTTGACAACTCTCTTAATCTCGTAAAAATCGTTTCTCGCTTAATCGGCGACGTTTCAATGATGATGGACTCGTCTAATAAATAAACTGTAACTAAGTCTATGATGTTACCTTGTTCATCTAAAATAAGTGAAAACACTGATTTTTCGATATCTAAAAATTCAATATCAATTGTAATGAAGTCATTTACAAACTCTAGAAATTGCCCGCCTGAAACTTTGATTAGTCCATTTGCAGTCGCATCATAAATTCCTGCTCCATGACGTATTGCGCTATACTCAGCTTTTACGTCAGTATAGTATTCAACAACACCATAACCTGCTTTATCAACAAGCTCAGCATTTTGGCTTGTCGATTGAGTAAAGGAAGAAAGCTTTAAAGTTGTATTCAAATGAATCATCCTCCATCCTATTGTTTTTTCGCGATAATGATTTCACCCTCAGCGACCGTTTCTTTTTCAGTTGAAACCGCGATGATGACCTGTGTTAGACCATTTAAGCTCGCGCCAATGCGAACCTTTATTTTCAACTGGTCGCCTGGTGCGACTGGTTTTTTGAATTTCATTTTTTTTATCGAAGAGAGATAGCCTAGAAATGGGCTGTCAGTCATTTCCTTTTTACTAACACGGCTTCCCCCGGACGGCTCATTCGATAGCCTTTCAATCTCGCCTGCAGCAAAAATAACAGCAGCAGTCTGTGCAGCGGCTTCAACGATTAAAACCCCCGGCATAATTGGGAACTGTGGAAAATGTCCCTCAAAGTAAGGCTCAGAAATTGTCACATTTTTTATCCCAATCCCTCTTTTACCAGGTTCGATATCAGTCACTTTATCAACGAATAAAAACGGCCATTTATGTGGTAAAATTTTTAATATCTCTTGAATCCCTAACTCTTTACGCATCAATAAGCTCCTTTTCTGCATTCTCTTCAATGTAATCTGCTAGCTTATTAATGGAGGAGAACACCTCAACATCATCATCATAAATTGTCACCCCATATTTATCTTCAAGTGCGATGAACAATTCCAATGCATCGATTGAGTCTAACCCGAGTCCGCGTCCAAAGATTGGTTGATCATCGGTAATATAATGCGGGTCAATATCTAAATCGAGAGAATCAACAATGAGTTCCTTAAGTGCACTCGTTAATCGTTTTCTTTGATTTGCCTGGTAGATTAAATCATTCATATCAGTCATCCCTTAAACCTCCTATCCATTGATAAGACCACCATCAACCGTGAAAGTCTTCCCTGTAATATAACTAGCCTTTTGCGATGCTAAAAATGTAACAATCCCGGCCACTTCCTCCGGCTTACCAAACCGTTTCATCGGAATCATCTTTAAAACGTCCGCTACCATGTCCTTCGGAAGACTTTTTGTCATACTCGTATCAATAAAGCCAGGTGCCACAACGTTTGCGCGGATATTGTAATCAGCTAGCTCGAGTGCCAAGCTTTTCGTAAACGAAATCATTCCACCTTTTGCAGCAGCGTAATTCGTTTGAGCCTTTGACCCAAAAACACCGCTCGTAGATGAAATGTTAATCACTGCTCCACTCTTTTTACTCATCATTTGCTTCACTGCTTCTCGTGTACACATAAACGTACCACGTAAGTTAATATCGATGACTTCATCCCATTTCTTGTTACTCATCATCGAAATATACCCATCATTCGTAATCCCGGCATTGTTGACGAGAATGTCGACTTTACCATATTTCGTTTTAACCGTTTTAAACAGCTCTTTTACCTCGTCTTCATTGCCGATATTTACTTTATAGGCATAGACTTTGGCTTGTCCGCTTTGTTCAAGCTCGTTAAGCAAATGATTCATTTTCTCTTCGTTTCTGTTATAGGTAAGAATGAGCGTTACCGGATAGCTGGCAAATTCAGTGGCAATCGCCCTGCCAATCCCTTGTGATGCCCCAGTAACGACGACAATTTCTCCATTGAAAAACATGTTTTCCACCTCATGCTATACTTTTATATCTTCCACAACTGAATTTAAAGGTTGTCCAATCGATTGTTTCACTTTTATAAGCTTTTGAAAGCCGCTCGTTGTATCCGTTGAAAAAGCACGACCACCATATTGAAAATTACGTAACAGCTTTGATAAAACTTTTCCAATACCTACCTCGATGTACGTACTAACACTGCTTGCTGCAAGCTCATCCACCGTCTTCGACCATAGAACCGGTTCAGTAAACTGCCCAATAATATCATTGATGATGTCTATACGAGAAGTGCTCTTGTTTGCATTACAATTTAAAACTATCGGAATAGTAGGGTTTTTAATACAATTCAAGTCTACTTCCTGTAAAAACTGGGTTCGGGCCGGCTCCATTAATGTTGAATGGAAGGCCTGGCTAACACTTAACGATTTTGTCATCACCGCTGGAATAGCTGTTAATTCCTTTTGAATGACCTCAATTATCTTTTTATCACCTGAAAGTACGAGCTGACTTGGTGAATTATGTGCCGCTACGTTAATACCATAACCGGTTATAAAATGTAAGATTTCGTTGATGGTTTCACGATTCTTCGTATGAACAGCCAACATTGCACCATCTTTGTCAACCGCACCCATGCATTTCCCTCTCACATGAATCATCTTAACAGCATCAGAAAATGAAAGGGCATTTGCGATGACAAGTGCAGAAAATTGACCTGCACTGTGTCCTGCTACAACATCTGGGTAAATTCCCTCTTCTTGCAACAAATATGCAATTCCTACACTTGAAATAAGCATCGCTGGCTGTGTGATTTCAGTTTGGTCAAGCACACGTTTCGGGCCTTTAAACATATAATCGTCTATCTCAAAGCCCAATTGTTCGTTTGCTTCTTCCAATAGTGGACGAAAAATCGATGGATAGCGCTGATAATAATCTTTTAACATACCAACTGTTTGTGCACCTTGGCCCGGAAATAAAAATGCCTGCATCTCATTCACCTTCTATGTACAGGTTCAGCTTTTCTCTTATTGAGACTGGAATACGCTGTAACAGCTGCCCATTAATCGTCGTTAAAACATGTCTTGTGTTCCCAGTTGCGACAAGCTTTTTCCCTAGCTTTTTTGTGATTTTATAATTAAATTCTAAAATTCTACTAATATCTTTTTCATTTATAGTGGCCTCGATAATTAATTTATCTCCAAAGCGCACACTGCTTTTATATTTGCAGTAGCTATCAATTGTCATGAAATGATAATCACTCACGAAGCTGCTATCGATATTTGCCTCTTTCAATAGTGTAATTCTACCTTGCTCAAACCATTGAAAATGCTTAGAGCTATGTGCAAAGCCTGTAGGATCACAATCACTAAAATACACCTCAAGCTCTACAACTGTTTTTCGCATGTTGGTTCCACCACCACATCTAATAACTGCTACTTTTTTTAAACACGAAAATTCTTAGTTCCATAATCTACTTCAAATTGTACTACTTTCTAAAAAATACAATATATACACCAATGATTAAAAACGCTAATGCGATTAACACGATACTTATTTGATTAATAATGAATGAGAATAAAACGAAAACAACAATTAGGGAGCTTGCTCCAATTAATATAAAAAAGATTCGGTTTGTAATTGGATGATTTTCACCAGCCCATCTTAGCATTAAATACCCGCATAATATCGCAATTGGAATACCTACCCATACAAATTGTAATTTATCTAGGAAAATAGCGATTTGCATCATAAGCCCAAATGAAATTAGAATGCCAGAAGGAAGCAAAATCCATCGAATATTTATCGGAATGATAAACATATAGAGAATGCTCAATAACACCCCTACTGGTATTAACGTATAAAATGGAAACACCTTATCAAAACCGAGATTTCCCATTTGCGTAAGCATAACTAGCGCCAGTAATCCATAAGTTAATGGAATTATACCTATATTTCGATTCTTTCTTCTGCTAATAATGGCTCAACACACCTTTCTATCATCAATTTGCCATTGGACTACGTAATGAAACGTTCGATAAATCAGCGGCCTTTTGTCGGTATTCATCTTCTTTCACGGTATCACCGAGCTTCGCATAAGCATCTGCAACAGCGAGGAACAATTCTTCACTGGCAATACCTTGATCTAGACATGTTTGAAAATCACTTAACGCTTTGTTTGTATCTCCTCCAAAAAAGCTTGGCGTGTTCAATAGTTTATTGCCTCTCACAAACGTCGCTTCCAATGAATCCGGGTCTATTTCAAAAGCTTTATTCAATGCGTTTGACATTTTTGAATTAAGTCCCATTATTTTTGCAACATTATCAGTTGAGTCAATTTTTTTCCCATAAGCTGCGGCCAGCCATGCATAGCGATCGGCCGATTGTTCCTCATTCGCATGTGCTTCTAGCATTTCAATGGCCTCGTCAATATTTTCTTCCTCAATTAATTGAAAGGCCTCCTTCGTCACATCATCCATAATAAAATGGCGAACCTCTTTCTCCTCAGGTACTTCTCGTTGTGCTTCCTCTGTTTCATCTTCCGTATTATCCGTCGTCTGCTCTTCAGTCTGATTGATAGCTTCTTGATCTTCTGTTGCAGTATTCTCGTTATTTGACTGATCGGATGCTTCGTCGTGTTCAGTGATTTCTTTACTTACAGGTTCAACATTTCTTTCCGGTAAAGAAAGATTTTTTTGATAATAAAAGTAACCTAACAACGATCCTACAATAACTATGACAACAATCGATGCAATTAGCATAAAATACCTCTTCATTAAAAATTTCTCCAATTTTCATTATTTGACTTTCACCATCAAACGAGACTTCTTAAATCCTTCATACGTTCTACGCTCATTTTCCCTGCGTAGTTAGCCTTCAATTCTTTCACAATAATGATTTCTTTAGGATGCATATACTTAGGTAACTTATAAGTAATATAGTTTGTTACGATTTCCTTCACTTCATCTGGAAATGCATGCTCGATTAATTGAACAAACAAAACAATTGAAACATCAGTTGCTGTCCGTTCAATATGTGCAAAGCATCCTTCTACAACCGTAAGCTCACGAATCACATCCTCAAGGCCACTTATTGCAAAATGATTCCCATTGATATTGACGAGGCCATTTTTCCTTGAGATAATGTGCAATTGCTGCTGTTCATCTACGTAGCCAATATCACCGGTGCGAAAATAATCTCTCCACATATTCATTGGTTTTAAGTCCTGATTATCGACATAGTCTTCAATCATGCCACTTGTTTTAATACAGATTTCCCCTCGTGTAAGTACGTCTATCGCCTCGTCATTTTCATCAACTATCTTTACTTCCACACCGAGAAACGGTTTGCCTACGCTGCTTACATTAGAAAGCTGTAAATCCTGATTACAGGAGATAATCCCTGTCTCGGTCGTGCCATAAATTGTTGTTAGTTTACAACTCAACTGTTTATGAAAACTTTCTACCACTTTCTTCGGTACACTCGAGCCTAAACAGCAGACTTCCTTCACTTCTGATGGCAACTTTTTACGTTCACACTTTAAGAATGTCAATAACAACTGCAGCTCGTGTGGACTCAACATAATGTGAGTTGCCTTATATTTTTCAATTTGTTTAAGACAAACATCGGCATTAAATTGTTCACAATCAGACTGGAGAATCAATGTTTGCCCCGTTTGCATATACAATGCAAATAGTGAAAAGTGCGCTTTAAAATATAGTGGTCTAGTATTCAAATACACTTTATGCACTTCCTCATGTTGACTCCAAACACCAGCATGAAAAATGTTTTTATTAAACAGGGCACCTTTTGGCTGACCAGAAGTACCAGACGTATAAAAAATAATGTGACAAGGGTTTGTCGTTATTTGCAGCCTATTCTCGGAAGTAATCTCCTGGGCATCTATTTTCTCAACAACTTCTACGACCACATCCCGGTGAAGGTATGCTTCTATCTCTTTCAATAAACGCGCTGAAGTTAGGAGAACTTTAGACTCATCAACTTTAAACAGCTCGATGATGTTTTCAAGCGCTGTATCACGATGAATAATCGTCATGTTAACTTGGAGGAAATCTAATGCAATGAACAGTTGTGCTAATTCATTACCGTTTTCGAGATATACGATAAAATCCTGTTTCTTTTTTGCATATTTGTGATAAAGATAATGATTGATTGATAATGTTGTTTGAAATAATTCAGAGTAAGAAATTGATTGTTCATGATGAAGCAGTGCCGTACGATTTGGTATAAATCGGCTATTCAGCTTCAAATGTGTAAAGAAAATACTCATTTCTTCCTCCCTCTAAAAAGCTAAAATCGTTCCGTTCCGAATGAAAACCATAAAAAAGGGACTCCTCACGAAAAGTGAGGAGCAAATCATGGGAAAGTACTCACCTCTCACGATTTGCTTCCCTTCAGTTTTCCTTTGCAAAAGCTGACTACAGGTCAATCAAATTTCATTCTGAAAATAGATAAAGTCGTTAAAACAAGTCCGATACAGAGAAGCACTATAATGTTTAAAGATATATCAGCTAACCCTTGACCACGGACAAGTAAATCCTGGTATCCTGTTAATGCCCAAGCATGTGGAGTAATGAGCGCAATTTTTTGCATGAACTCAGGCATAATGAATAACGGAACCATCGTACCGCCAAGTGCTGCAAGAGTTAAAACGATCATCATTGATAACCCGACAACTTGTGCTTCAGTTTTGACGAACGAAGCGACAAACATCCCAAGACTTGAACTAACAAACACCATTGCCACTGAAATTAATATTAACCCAAGCAATGAATCCCCTAATGAGACACCAAACACAAATCGTCCAAATAAGAGCATTGAAAATACTTGCACTAAGCCAATAATAAAGTTCGGAATCATTTTCCCAACAAATAAGCTTCCTTTGCTGACAGGTGCAGCTAAAATCCGCTTAAATGTACCTTCATTCCGTTCGGTAATGAACGAGCGTGATGCAAATAATACGATAAAGAACGCAAACATGACCGTATAGCCTGGAACACTTTGTTGGAAAGAGTCTGGCTTTTTGCTTTCATTTCCTCCAGAAACAGTTTCAGACTTCGTTTGAATTGCCGGCTCATTCAATGCATTTCCAGCTTCTGTGACTAAGTCATCTTTAATCCCGTCATAATCTAAGTTCTCTTCTTCATTCGCAACAGCAGGGATCGCGATATCGATACCACTTTGCTCTTTAATTTTGTCCAGCTCCGTTTGAATTTCGCTATTCAAGTCAGTTTGAATCGTATCGATTTCTTCATCAACCATCGTTTGAATATTTTTCACCTGGTTATCAACCATAATCGATACTAAAAATTGAATCGAAAATTCACGAGAGACCCCTTCGACTGCCTTTGTAATCACTGAGTTTGTATTCGCTTGGGCAGGGTCTTCAAAGACATTCAATGTTACTTTTTCATTTTTTACGACATTGGTTTCAAAACCTTTTGGAATTTCAATTAACAACGGATATTTTCCATTTGTGATATATTGCTTTGATTCCTTCAAGTCCAACGTCTTTTTATCGATTTCTGTAACTGCTTTAATTCCTTCAACTTTATTAATATCTTTTATAAATTGCTTAGATTGTGTTGTCTTATCTTGGTCAACGACTAAAACCTTGACTACATTACCACCGTCTGCATTAAAAACAGGCATTAATGCAAAGCTCATTACTGTTATAAACATTAGTGGTAACAAAAATAGCACGACTAAAGCAGCTTTATCTTTAAATAATATTTTTACATCTTTTTTAATAATTGCACTTAATTTCATAGTTTCGACTCCATTATTAATCTCTCAATTTTTTACCTGTTAAATAAAGAAACAATGTTTCTAAATTCGACGGCAATAATTGAATATTTTCTATCACTTGGTCATTTTCATTTAAAAGACTCATAATCTTACTTATGATTTGTTGAGGATCCTTAATGACAATCGATAACTCTGTTGCTTGATTGTTTTGCATGTTCATAACGCCATCAATTTCTTTTAATTCATTTAAAATTGCTTCTGGACAAGGTTCTTTTAACTTAATTTCCAATAACCCATCATATATTTCTGCAACGAGTTCTGAGACTGTTCCACGTTTAATAATGACACCTTTATCAATAATCGCGACCCTGTCACACATTGATTGAACTTCTTCCATGTAATGTGTTGTATAGACGACCGTCTTCCCCATATCTTTTAAAACTTTGATAAGTTCGTAAATGCTGTTACGTGATTGCGGGTCAATCCCAACTGTCGGTTCATCCATAAAAATAATTTTCGGATCATGTAGCAAAGCCGCAGCAATATTAATTCGTCGCTTCATTCCCCCAGAAAATGTGTGGATGAGCTCCTTTGAACGATCCTGTAAGCCAACCATATCAAGAATCCAATTGATTTTTTCCTTCTTTTCTTTCTTTTTCATGCCATATAAAGAAGCGAAAAAGTCTAAATTGTCATATGCACTTAACGTGTCATAAAGCGCGATATCTTGCGGAACAATGCCAATTTTATTTTTAATTGTGTCATTTTTATTCGTAATCAGTTCCCCATCGATTTTAATTGTGCCTCGCGTTGGGTCTAATTGCGCACTCATCATTGAGATTGAAGTAGATTTCCCGGCTCCGTTTGGACCAATGAAGCCAAAGATTTCTCCCGCGTTTACTTCTAAGTCAATGCCATTTACAACCGTACTTTCACCGTATGCTTTTGATACCTCAGTTAATTCAATAATCTTCATGTTCAACAATTCCTATATATTCTTTCAGTTTATTTACTTCTGGTCCATTAGGGTCTAATTGGATAGCATTAGCTAAGTATTCCTTTGCTTTTACAAACTGATTTAATTCCGTATATGCAACGGCGAGATGATAATAAAGATCATATTCGGATTCACCTTCTGCTAGCAATCCTTCTAAAAGCTCAATTCCTTCCTGACTATCGCCGCCATACTCATTTGGTGTTTTAATTAAGCGGATACCGTTAACCTTACGAACAAGCTTCGAGTTCGGACTATATTTAAGTGCCTTTAGGATGTTCTCTTCAAGTTGCTCAACATAATTGAGCTTCTCACTAAAATTTACTTCTTCAATGACAAGACCATAAATGGCTGCCAACCACGCATAGCTATCACCATCAGTCGGATGTTCTTTCAAGACACCCTTTACGTATTGAATTCCTGCATCATATTGCTTCGCTGCAATGAAATCAACAATTCGTTCTTCAACTGTATTCATAACCCACCTCATGCTTCGTATTATCTTATGTTAATTAATTCGGCTTCTTTTTGTTTTACTTTTGTTGCTTCATAATAATTCCACACTTCGTCAAGTTGCTTGTCTTGATGGATGATTTCGTTAAGGCAATGACTAATTAACTCAGGATTTTCATCGTCAAATACATTCCTGCCAATACAAGCACCTTGCATTCCTGCATCAATTGCAGTCTTCACTTGACTAAATAACTCTCGGTGGTTGCTCACATTTTCACCACCGGAAAGTAACACCGGTAAATCAAAAGCGGTTACAGCATCAAGAACATGTTCAAAACTTCCCGGATACTGAACTTTAACAAAATCACTGCCAAGTTCTCCCGCTAATCGAACACCATGGGAAACATTTTTTGCAAATTCTTTATGTGTGGAACCGACCGTTTTCTCATGGACATTAATCATCGTTAAAACAGGTACGCCCCACTCATATGCTTTTCGGCAGAGGCTTCCTAAATCTCTTACCATCTCATATTCTTTTTCGACCCCTAAATTGACATGAACTGAAATCCCTGCAACTCCTAAGCGCAAACAATGTTCGACAGATGAGACCACTTGCTTATGTAACGGGTCACTCGACATGCTTGTTGAACACGAAACATGGAGCAAAAATTCCAACCCTTTTGTGTTTATCCCACTTGATATGATTTTTTGAATCACACCTTGATGAGCGATTATCGCTTGAATGTTATGTTCTATAGATAGATTCACAAGTTTATGAAGCGGTCGAATTCCTTGCAAAGGTCCTAGCGAAGTACCATGGTCAATTGGCAAAAAAATTGACCTATTCGATTTCGAATCAATAAGTCTATTCAATCTATGTGCCTTTACCATCTTTCATCACCTCATATCGAAACCATTATGCTTATTTTTCTTCAATGGTCTCTTCAATTTTTATCCCGACATGGCGTCCTGTTTCACACACATATGCTAAAATCTCGTCTCCAACTTTAAACGTTGTTGCACTTTGCGGTTCCTTTTTCCCATTAAAGATACGAATATGCCAATCATCTTGAACGATTGTATTAATCTTTTTGTTTTCATATTCAGCTTCAATTAAGAGGAGCGGTCTAATTTCAGTCTTTACTCTGCCAACTGAAACCGTTCTCGTGTTCCCTTCGATATCAACGACCATCACTTGCGATCCTACCTTTAAATCGGTTAAGTAGCTCGTCGTATCTTCCGGACACCAAACATAGCTATGTACTGCACCGGCATTAACGCGAAACGGTCTTAAATCCATATATGGTAAGTAATGTGTTTCCGAACAGACGAGCAGACCACCCGATGATGTTGACCCGATAATCATTGCCTCTTGTTCTGTTAATAGATTTGTCGTATCAATACATGATCGATACCCCTGACCTATATGCTCAATATTCGTTACTTTTGCATTTACAATCTCCACACTTTGTTTCTCCTTATGTTCAAATTGATTTTTGAAGTCAAACATTGCCTCAATCCGGTCTGTCGTTAGTAGCACACCCTCTGAGCCAATCTCCATTACATCAAAAGAAATTTTAGCCTCTTCGCTCGAGACAACATGCTTTAGCACATCGACATCTGTAGATTGTAATTTTGCAATAATTAATTCTAATGGTATATTCGTTGGGTCCTTAAATTCTGCAATGACGAGATGATGATGTATCCCAATTTCATGAGACATATCCATCGTTTTTTGGTCAACGATATAGATATAATAGCCTGTTGGATAGCCTTGTGATTTCGCTTCGTTCAGTACAGCAGGGTCATTTGATATAATCATCACTTGTTTATTTTCGATTTGAGAAAACTCACTCAGCTCGTCTAGTGATTGTAAAAAAACGGAGATTTGCATCCGTTCAGAAAATTGAACCGTGTTTTCTGAAAACGTTGCTAAGCTAAATAAAACACCATTAAAACAAGCAATTTGATTTGCTGTAATGACAAATTCACTATTAAGATTGTTTCGTGCATCTAACCAAATTTTACGTTCCATCTTCGTATCTCCCTACTGGTGAGTTTTAGTTTCGATCAATAACAAATATGCAATTCTTTTATTTTATGAACCTGCTACTGCTTGTTTTTCAGTGTAGTAGATTCTTTTCACCTTACCTGAATAAGCTCGTTCAACTTCATTATTTACGATGACATGAATTTCTTCATTTAAGTGGAATTCAAACGAATTAATGACAGCATCTGCGATTTCTTCTTTATCAATCTCTGAATTGCTTGGCTCTACTTCAATTGTTAATTTCTTATTTTCAATATGGAACTTATACCAATTTCCGACTAGCTCATTTCTCATGAGAATATCTTCCAAGTAAAACGGAGAATAGCTGCCATTTTCGAGCACGAGTTGATCATGGATTCGACCTCGTAATACTAAGCGGCTACTTGTTACACCACATGTACATTCTGTTTCATCTAAATAGCCAATATCCCCTGTACGATAGCGAATTAATGGCATACCTTCTCGAATCAAGGTTGTAACGACAATTTCCCCAATCATACCATTGTCTAACTTTTCACCTGTTTGTGGATTAATAACTTCTACATAGAGATTTCCTTCTGCTAAATGGATCCCATTTTGATTACTACACTCAATCCCGACTAACTGTGCTTCTAATGAACCAAATAAAATATTTGTTTTACAATTCCATATCTTCTCAATTCGTTTACGGAAACTATCAGATGTACCTTCACCAGTCAAAAACAATGTATCAAGCTTAAACTCTCTCAAATCAATGTTTTCTCGTTCAGCAATTTCGCTTAAGATAATCGCATACGTAGGTGTTGTGACTAAAACATTAATATCCCAGTCTTTCATAAATTGAAGTGCATCTTTCGGATCCGAGTATGCTCCACCCTTTCCGACCGGCAGCATGTTACAGTTTAGCGAATTTTGAAATGAATGGTGGAAAATTAACCCTGATGAACTCATCTCATAAGGTAATGCATTCGCTACAACACTGTTTCTAATTTTCCCTAATAATTGCTTATATTCGACAGCTGGATAATATTTGTTCAAATCATTGTACGTTGAACCGATATAGGTAGGAGGTCCACCAGTAGTCCCTGTCGATTTACACACTTGGGCAATATCTTTGTTTACATGCATATCTTTATAACTTGTTCTAATTTCGTCCTTTGTTGAAAAAGGCACCTGCTCAAAAAATTCCAAATAATTATCCAATGCTACTTCTGCCTTAAGGTTATTGAACTTTTTAGCATAATAGGTGCTATTCTCTGTGACATATTGCAGTAAGCCACTTAAACAAAAAGCATGATACTCATTTAATTCAGCTCTAGAAAATTTTTCAATGCTTTCATGCTCGTCGAACTGCTGAAACCAATCGACTAAAGCATCTAAATAAAATTCGTTGTCCTGTTTTGTCAAAGGGTTTAGCATCCGCTTACTCCTTTCTTAAAATATTAGTAATATTGTTCAGGAAAATATTTTCTCGTTCTTTATCACTAATTGGTAAGCGCTCAATTTTTAATTTTTCTACACATGGGTCTGACAGTGGAAATTCTGAACCGAATAGCATCTTCTCTGAGCCGCATATACCAATTGCTTCTTTTAATGCTAAATAATTTGCCGTTGAAGTTTCTAAATAAAGGTTGTCCAATTCCTTTGCATATTGCATTGCTTCTACATCTGCAGGACCAAAGCCGAAGTGCCCAATAATCACAGTCGTATTTGGAAACTCTTTTGCCAAAGCTGCCGCTGAAGCAACATTTGCACTTGGATGAAACAATGTATGTGTATACACTGGTAAATTTAAGTTTCCACAATGCTCAACAATCGCCTTAGATACTTTACCTAGCAATGAGAACTGGTACACGACTGGCGAAAACTTCAGACCGGAAAAGCCATCGATTTTATACTGTTCGATTTTTTCTAAGCAGTCGTCTGCCCCTTTATTAGGGTTTACGACGAAGAAGCCTTTATATTTATCAGGATATTTCGTAATGATTTCTTTAACGATGTCATTTGGCGGCTCCATTTGCTCAGGCTGCTCCTTGCCAGTGATGTACTTTGTCATTTTTCTAACATCGATCATCCCACCTGGAACAAGGACAGCTTTATCAATGTTTGCATCCTTCATCGCTGCTTCTAACGTTTCTAAATTCGAATACTTTTCATTTGAAATATGAACATGACTATCAATAACCATTTTTACACCCTCTAGCAGTTTATTTTTTTATGACTCTAACAACCTTCGTAAATTGTCTCTCGATATGTTGATTAATCGTAATGTGACAAGGAATTCCCCCGACACTGAACATATGACTGCGCACAGATTGAACTAATGCATCAAGATAGTTTTCATTGGCATCACGTCGTCTCGGTTCAATTTCAATTGTTAATTCTTCATCCTCAACGACTAGTTGATACCAAAGACCAACCTCTTTATGCATTAATAAAATATGTTCAATCGCAATCGGGCTATATTCAACACCTTCTATGAACAGAGAACTTCCTTTTCGGCCTCTTAAATGTAATTTCCTTAAACCGGATTCCATATCGGAACCTTGTACAAAGCCGAGATCACCAGTACGATAGCGGATAAACGGCATCCCTTCCTTTAATAACGTCGTAACGACAATTTCACCAATCTCGTTATCTCCCAAAGGTTCTAATGTATCCTGGTCTACAATCTCAACATAATTACCACCTTCTAACAGTGTGTAATATGGTTGTGAGTCTTTTTGAATACCGACCAACCCACATTCAGTTGAGCCGTAATGAAACTCGAGTTCAACATCCCATAGTTCCTTTAAGCGACTAAGGAATGTACTGGAACAGCCTTCACCTGTTAAAATCATTTTTCTAACCTTTAAGTCTTCGTTCACATCAAGTCCTAGTTCTTCTGCTATCTCAATGAGCATCGAAACATAGGAAGGTGTAGTAATCAAAATGGTGACGTCAAGGTCTTTCATTGATTGCACTGTTCGTTTTGGCGGGGCCATATAGCCACCCTTACCTAAAGAAACAACAGAAGTTTCAAAGCCTAATTGAAACATGCGATGAAACCCAAGTGCAGGCTGGGCTAATTCATACGGTAATGAAATGCCCACGACATCTTCACGGGTAATATCAGCAAAAAGTGTGTCTTCATATTTTGCAAATTGTTCGTGGACGTACATATCATTTAAAGTTAAACATGTATAAATGGATTTTCCTGATGTTCCTGATGTTGAGTGAAATTGAGCTATTTCATGACGAGGTACACATAAAATTCTTTCAAGATTGTCATAGATGTGTTCTTTTTCTAAGAAGGAGATGTTTGCAAAATCATCTAAGGAGGTAATTGTTTTCGTTTGAGATAATACTTGTTCACATTGCTTTCGATAAAACTCATTGTTTTCAACTGCATGCAACATAAGCCTATTCAGCATTTCAAGATGGTAGCTTTTCTTCTCATCTCTTTGAATCGTTTCGAAATTTCTACCATTAGCCTCTAACGTTTCATTAAAGCTAGAAGCAAACGTAATATGCCTACGAGTTGACGGTGCCAAGTCAAGGCCTGGGAAAGTTGACATTTAATCCACCCCTGTTCGTTTGAAGAATTAAGTCGCTTGAGCTAACTTTCCTTCAATTTTTTCAATATATTTTGGTTTCATACTCACAGTTGTTTCAGTTAATGTATTTGTATCAAAAAGCAGCTTGTCAAAATGTACGTCTACCTGTACAGAAGAAGGAAATTGCTTTTTAAGATAGCTGATAATTTCCTGCTCATCGATACCATTCATATCCTCATATTGAAGATAAAACATGAACTTCTCATCAGTACATTCCAATTTCCATGCAAAAGGAACTTGACGCATACCATAAATCAAGCTTTGAATATCGGCACTATCATAAACATTGCCATCTACGTTTATTCGTTCGGACATTCTGCCATGCACATCAATGACATTCGTGGCTCCACATGAACATTGATCATGTATAGAGACGATATCATTTGTCACAAATCGAAGCTTAGTCGACCCTTCTTGGTATAAAGAAGAAATGACAGCTATTCCTTTTTCACCAAAAGTTTTTTGTTCCTGTAGTTCGAAATCAAACACTTCGACATAGAAATCATTTGCATCAAAATGAAGATATCCGAATTCACAAGTCGTTGCGATATTGCCCAATTCTGTCATCCCGTACATGACTTGTACTGGTGTTTCCCACAATTGTTCTATGTATTGCTTTCGTTTTTCTGTTACTAATTCTCCGGAAATAACTAGTAATTTCATATTCCTTTTTATTTTAGCAAAGTTCGCATTCGTCATTTTAGCTGTTTCAGCTAGTAATTCCAATTCACGTGGCAAGCCTGCAAACACCGTAATTTCCAACTCATCCAATAATGACAGCACCTTTGGATAGGTTGCTATCGTATTTCTACTACTAGCCGGTATGAGTGTTGCACCTGCTTGATAAACAGCTTCCTGAATAAAATAAGCTGGTAATGACAACGAAAACGGGAACCGAATGAGTACATAATCGCTTTGTTCTAGATTAATCCCTCTAGATAAAATACTTTTTGCATTCGCGATAATATCATCTCTCGTATACCACGCATATGACTCTTGTCCAGAAGAGCCTGACGATTCGTGATAATGCAAACTTTTCCTAGATGTACTCGTAATAGTCTCCTTTTTATCAAGCCCGCCTAATTCAGATTTACTTGTAAATGGAAGTTCCTGAATGCTAGCCATCGCATGTGATTTCAATTTTTCTTTATAAAACGCTGACTGCAATGCCCGACTAATAACCGCTCTCTCCTTCGCACCATCTAGTTCCATAGTTCCACCACCCCTCGATTTTACGCTTATTTCTAGGAAGTACGGATTGGACCTTATTACCTACCACTTCCAATAAAGGTAATTATATACAACCGCACTAAAACCAAAATAGATGATAGCGAGAATTTTGTCAACAAATTTTTAGAAAACTTTATATATTCTTTACATTCTGACAATAAACTACACATACACGAATAACTTTTTCTAGCCAATTACTACCAACCCTTTTAAGTCACCGTCTCAAAATCACCTAAAGACCTATATTCATAGTCACAAATAACCAAAAATTGTAACAACCGCATTAAACAAAGAAAATTGCAAATTAAATAGGATAAAATTACCAACAAGAAGCATAGGGACGGTTCTTCCGCTTCCTTTATTCAATAGAGCTAAAGTGATCGGGAAGCGCGGGGACGGTTCCTTTGCTTCCGATTGAAACGAAGCATCGGGACGATTCTAAGCCACTAAAAAAGTATATTGATTTCTGTTCAATATTTAGCAATTTTATGAATATATATGTGGCTTTTCCTATGTATAGTTTGGTTTGAGCGGAAGTGAAAGACTCCTGTGGGATAAGTGGGAGAGCACAGAAAAGTTAATAATCAATTTTTAGGCAAGGTTGATTTATTTGTTGAACAGGGGTTTTATTCCAATCGAACTGATTTCCTAAAAACTTCGATTCGGCATCACCCCTGCAAATGTTGTTGATGAAAATGTTATTACAGAAGAATCATTTGTGCTTGCGTTAGTCATCTTGACCGCCATACGCTACTTAAAAGTATTAGAGGTAAATAAAGTGCGAGATGTAAAAATAGTTGGAATGTTAGTGTTAGAAGAGAAAATAGATACTGAAATGGCACTTAAAGCAATTAATTCGTGAAGTTTTCGCGGTAATTGGAGCTAAACCTGAAGTAAACAGCATTGCAAAGAATGATGTAGGTAACTTGCCGTTAACATTTAGTGAGAAAGTTTTTTGTTTTATGTAACGATCGCAAATCTTAATTGGTATTTAATGTAAGAAGCAGGAGAAC
This sequence comes from Metabacillus malikii, assembly GCF_030813355.1. GTDB lineage: Bacteria > Bacillota > Bacilli > Bacillales > Bacillaceae > Metabacillus > Metabacillus malikii. The sequence goes on along the minus strand of NZ_JAUSUD010000001.1, from coordinate 289,946 downwards.
CGTCCCCCTGCTTCCTACTCTTCTTGAATCATTTCCACCCTGTTTCCGAACGGGTCTCGGAACTCAAAACGTTGAAAACCTGGAATTGGGATACCATCAATGATTTGTATGTTATGCTGTTCTAATTGACTTCTCCAATATGCCAAATCCTCAACTAAATAAGCTAGATGAGACTTTGTCGTTAACCGATCGAAACCTTCTTCTGTCCCGATATGGATTTCTTGAGTTCCAACCTGTATCCAATAGCCACCGCGACCCTTTAAAGATTCCGGTTTTTCTATTTCAGGCATACCGAGTAGACTACAATAAAATGTCCTGCCCTCTTCCTCAGCCCCACTTGGAATCGTTATTTGTGCATGATGTAAGCCTAGAATCATCATCCATCCATCCCCCTCATGTTAAACACTCATTTTGAATCTTCTTCTAGTTTATCGAATCTTTACCAATAAGGATAATATTAAAATATTAAGCTACTTAATAAGAATTCCTTATCAATAGCTTTTAACAATTAATAAGATGGGGAATAAATTCTATCTGTATCCGTATCAATCACAAAATCAACTTCAATCTCGTCGTCATCTGCAATTTCTTCAAAATTGTTGAGTCTGCAAAAAACTGCTGCCAAGTCCTTCATCTCGCTTGTTATTGCTTTTACTTCCAAATATTTTTGCTTCAACTGCTGTTTCGTACACTTTTTACCAGTAAGAAGCTTTTGATGGTAGTAACCATCGATTTTAATTATCATGTCTCAACCTCACCTCTCCATGATTTTCATTTATCCACATTCGCAGTTTATTTGCATAGTAAGGACGCTACATCTGGTTCAGTATCATCACCTTTCGTTAAATAAAGATTATCATTTTCATATCTCGGATAAACATGAAGATGGTAATGCCATACATCTTGGTTCCCAGCTGGTTCATTATGCTGCCTCGTCGAAATCCCATCACAATGATATGTATTTTTCATCGCGAACGCTGTTAATTGTGCAGCCCGATGGATTTCAGCAGCAATATTTGCGGGAAGCTCATACATATTTTCATAATGTTGATTCGGAACAACAAGTACATGTCCTTTGTTATTCGGCCACCATTTACTTGCAACAAACGCAGTGACATCATGATTTTGATAAATAATATCTCTTTGTTTTGTTCCTTTGTTTTGTTTTTCAATCCCTGCAACAATCCGACAAAACGGACACTCGTATTCTTCAGGTGCATGCGAATATCTATTCATATTAAGCCTCCAACCTTATAGTAATCTATTGATTTAAAGTCGTCTTTAATAATGCAATGGCCTCCACAACATCTTTTTTGTTCTCTTCAGTGTTCAGATGATTTCTTGCATGTAGCAATACAGGTCTAACCGATTCAACTGAACGCCCGAACTCATACATCCACTCGTATCGAGGGACCATCCAAGTATGGAAATGATGTGTTGTATCTTCGTTATAAAAATAATAAACAGATTGAATGCCTAATACTTCTCTTTGTGCTTTTCGAATCGACGTTAACACATTCATATAATCTAGTTTTTCTTCTTCAGTCAGTTCATCAAAACATTTGATGTGTCGTTTCGATGCTAAAATGATTAACCCTTTAATCGGATATGCTACATCTTGGTGAGCATGAAAATAATCCGATTCCACTACGACACCGCCATCAGGCTCAACCACCCCGCTTGTTAGTGCACAACTTAAACAATCTACGTTCACTTTTTGACCGTTTGATAAGGTAACTTCTCTCATCTGTTCGCCTCCGCGTTACATATTATAAATTACTAAAGGCACTTAAACATTATTAGTTCGGTGCAAGGACTGTATTAGAATCAACGACAATTTTGCCCCACTCAAGCCTAATCAATTGGTCTGCGAGATTAAAGTATCTATCATCATGAGAAATGACAATGACCGACTTCCCCTTTGTCTTCAAGTCTGGCAAAATGTTCTCATAAAAAAAGGCACGATATTGCGGGTCTTGATCAGCAGCCCATTCATCGAGTAAATATATCGGGCGATTATCTAAATAGGCAATCATTAAGGCTAACCGCTTCCGTTGGCCTGTTGATAGCTGTGTCGTACTAAACCTTCCATTTCGAACACTCACTTTATGTTCGAGCTTAAACATCTGTAAATACTCTTCAATCTCTTTTTCTTTCTCATCAAAATCAATACCATACAAGTTCTCAAACAGATAATAATCACTGAAAATCGCTGCGAAATATTGGCCAAGCTGGTCAACTGGTATTTCCTTCCCATTTAATAACACCTTACCACTAGTTGGAACATATAGACCTGTTAACACTTTCGCTAATGTCGTTTTCCCGCTACCATTCCCACCTGTTAAGTATGTAATTTCACCACTTCGGAGCGTGAGGTTAATTGGTCCCAAATAAAAGGTTTCACCTATATTTTCGTTCTCGTATGTAAACTCTACATTCACTAATTGCAGTTCATCGACATGCTCGCTCTCCCGCATTGCGATATTGATGGTATTTAACTTATTAACTCTTCCTTCGATTTCCTTAATTCGGTCCCAACTAATTTTCATCTGTGCTAAATCTGGAATTAAATTAAGTATCGATGTAATTGGGCCAATTGCAAAGATTAACACAAAAATAAACGATCGTAGCGAGCTACTATCAAAAGTACTAAAGTATATCGGAAAGACTAATACAACTAAGCCCATCATAGTAAAAATAATTAGCTCACCAAGTAAACTGACATTTGTAAAAAGATGATCTGCCCGCGTTCGCTTCGTGCGATAATGATTACATACATCATATACATCCTCTTTAAATCCATTCATTCTACCACGGTGTAAAAATAATTCCTTTAATCCATTTATGAACTCATCTATTTTCTTAAAAAAGACATTTTGTGCATCTCTAACCTCTTTATAGATTTTGTTACCAGATCTTGCAAATAGTTGATGGACAGTGATAAATAATACACACATAATCGTAAATAGTAGAAACGTGTAAAAATGGATAAATCCTAAATAAGCAAAACAAGTAATTACTGTAATAATACTTGTAGACACGATGACAAGACTGTTGACAAATCCACCAATTCGTTCTGTATCATTATTTAATGTTGCATAAATTTTTTCCTTCTCAATCTTTTCTAGTTGATGATACGACGAATCTAGTAATTTACCAATAATTCCGATTCTCTTTTCATATACAACATCATTTGTCATCTTAATTAATATTAATCTCAGAATCCTCTGTCCAAAAATATAGACAAAAACGGATAAAACAAAGAAACTGATTAAATGATGCAGTGATTCTGCCCCGTAAAGTTCTACTCTTGATATCGATTCATTCATTAAAAAAAGAATAACTGCATTTGCAAAGCCTACACTCATACTTAACATAATAGAAAAGAAGATTGTTTTTTTATGTTTATCTGGTTGAAATAGACTGGCAACAAAATAATAGCTTAACATTAACGAAATAAGAACAAACATACTCATTACTAGCACGCTGAAAAGTTTCAACTCCAGAGCATCTCCCCATAAAATGGATCCACTTGATAAAACTGCTGGTAAATCGTATAGACTCCATGCAAAAATGATTAAAAAACAAACTAAACTAACAGAATGAACAACGTGTTGCTTATGAAATCCGTTAAATCTTCTTTCCCTTTTAATTATTTGACGAAATAATCTTAAATAAAAAAATATGACTACTAAACTGACAAAACTTATTACAATTAGCAAAATACCAACTATTTTGTCTAACAATAAGAACTCTTCAAGATTCACGTTTACATCTCCAACCCCTCATAGTTTAGTAAGTACTTGATAATTTATACTGGTCCAAACATTCGTATTGCAAATGAAATGAATTCTGCCTCATCCTCTTGGCTTGGTCTAAACGCATAGGAAAGGATTGTCCCAAATAATAGATTTATATAGACAATTGACAATCTACTCGCATCACCTTCACGAAATTGCCCTGCTTGTTGGCCGTTCTGAATAAATATTGTCACTTCATCTTGAATAAAAGCTGTTTGTTCAACAACCAAATTAAATTGATTTGGAAAACGTTCATGTTGAGCAATCACTTGTACAACTAATCTTAAAAAGACTTTCATATTCTGAAATAGTTCAAAATGGCCCTTCATCATCTTTTGTAACTCATCTGCAAAAGATACTGGGTGTAAATCAAAATTCAAAAAAGACTCGCTTAGCTCTTTTAAGGGAAGTTCTACACAACGAGTAAATAACGACTCCTTATTTCCGTAGTATGAAGCGACACTCCCAAAACTTACTCCTGCTCTCTTTGCAATCTCTGACATTGTTGTTGCTTCATAGCTTTTCTCGCTAAACAATTCAGTCGCAGCTTGAAGTACCTCAGCTTTCTTCAATTCTACTGTTCTTTTTTTCTCACTAGATTCCATTTTCTTTTCACTCCACTTCATCAAAAATAAAAATGATTGATTAATCAATCATTTAATCTTTATTCATAATACCTTATTCGGTAAAATATGTAAACAAATTCCTTGCAAGTATTTCCAACTTCGCAAAATTATGTATATCAAAAAACAATATCACACGTTATAATTTTACATATAACTGAGTATACATCTCTCACGCAATAAGGAGTGTTCCTATGAATTTAACTATCCTTCTCGTCACATTCATAACTATTACCCTCATCTTCAATGGTTTAAAAAAAGGTGCCATTCGCTTCTCATATAAAAAACTAGTTATCGGGTTAGTCGCAACACTAATAGCCATAAATGGAATATTGTTCTTTATATTGTAAAAAAGCACACGTTTTATCATGTGCCTTTTTCATTTCTACATCTATTGGTCAGTTATCACCAACATATTCGACTCATCAAACTCCCAATCCTCAGCAAATGCCACTTCCCAATAGTAGCCATCAATATCAGTAAAATAACCGCCGTAACCGCCCCAATCATTTCTGTGCGGCTTTTTCACAATTTTCGCTCCAGCTGATTTTGCACGTATCATTACTTCGTCTACTTCTTTCGCAGACTTTGCATTATACGCTAAAGTGATGCCAGGAAACCCATTTGAAACCACAGGTGTATTGTCTTTATTTATATCTTTTGCTAGTTCTTCAAGAGGATATAGCGCAAGTCTTGTTCCTTCATTTCGAAAGAAAACAATCGCAGGAATTTCCTCAGTGCCTTTGATAGAAGTTTCAAAGCCAAGTTCCTTGAAAAATTGATGAGATTTTACAATATCCTTAACACCAAGAGTTAGTAAATTGATACGGTTCATAATTTTAAGCCTCCATTAATTGGTATTCTGTTTACTTCTCTATCATTTTTCAATTCCCTTCCTTACCCAAAAAATAAGCATTAAACCATAGGCTTAACGCTTAGACAAGAATTAATTGTATTTGTAATATCTTCCAATTATCTTCAATCATCTTTTGAAAAGCAACGTTAGCTTCACCGTCTCAGAGTAATATTAACAAATACTGTTAATCTCGAAAACAATTAAACATAAGTAAAAATCACAATTAATGCGACTTCAAAAGTTAGTAAATAAATCATATATTTCCCGTACTTAAACGTGCCATTATCGTAATGATTTTTGTTGTTAGCCTTTTTTGGTCCGATAAATGTCCAAATAAATAGCCCGATCACGGTTAAAAAAAGCAGGATTTTAACGATTGTTAATACTTGCATAGAAAGTCTCCTTCACAAATGTTATATTATGTATATGTTACAATAAAAATAAATTTCTCTCAAATTATTCCATCATCTAGTTTTCTAGCTTTTTTTATGTAACTATGTTATGTCCTTTACTAAATCATTAAAAAAGCGTCACTACATCGTGTAGCAACGCATTATATTTCTATCATAAGGAAAGTACGAATTATTTCGCGGCAATTCCTTTTTTAACAAGTATGAGATTCAATCTTTCAGAGCTTACTAGCATGGCTGCAACAAATAATAGAATATAAAATGCAAAGATTCCGATTGTTGTATTAGATGCCACAAATCCTAGTAACGGTGGCAAAAATGTACTACCCGTATAGGCAATTGCCATTTGATACCCCATAATTGTCTGCGAGTGCTTCTTCCCAAACCGAATTGGTGTTTCATGAAGCATACAAGGAAAAATTGGTGCTAGCCCTAAACCAACTAAAATAAGACCAATTAGAGAGAAAAGTGCTGGCAATGGTAGTAGTAAACATACTGCACCTGATAAAGCGATTATTTGTCCGGTGCGAATAAGCGTCCGATTACTCACTTTAAATGTAATAAAGCCAGTAATAAAGCGCCCAACCGTGATTCCTGCAAAATAAAAGGAAACCCATTGTGCAGCAACTGGAACAGAAATATCTTTTATATTTACTAAATAGCTGCTTCCCCATAGACCGACTGTTGCTTCAACACCGCAATAAAATAAAAAGGCGGCAAGTGACCATTTGACTCCTTTAATTTGTAACGGTTTTAGCTGGTTACCCTCTAATTCCATATCAGAAGCTTTTGAATCAGCTGCTACTTCATTCGTGTTTTGGTTACTTTTTGCTGTAACCCTTTTCCACAATGGTAATGAAAGCAAAAGAATCAATACTAAAGTAAATTGAAGCCCGGCAATCGCAAGATACCCGTTCCCCCAAGCATTGCCTCCAGAAATAAATTGAGCCATTACGACAGGACCGAACGTTGCCCCAACTCCCCAAAAGCTATGTAACCAGCTCATATGATGTGCCTTATAATGAATCGCGACATAATCATTTAATCCCGCATCAATTGCACCTGCACCTAATCCGAGTGGTATCGCACATAAAAATAACCAGATAAGTGATGGTGCAAAGTAAAAGCCGAGCAACGCACATGCAGTTATTAACGTACTAACAACTGTCACCTTTGCCGTTCCAAACCGCTTCAGGACTCTACCACTTAATAAGCTTGAAATAATGGTACCACCTGCAATCGTCATAAACAATAAACCTGCAGTCTCAAGCGGTGCATCAAAATCCGATTGCATAACAGGCCACGCAACTCCCAATAACGAATCTGGTAGACCTAAACTAATAAACGCTAAATAAATAATTAACAAAAGCAATGTTGCCATAAAAAACCTCTCCTAAATACAAATCATTTATTTATCATTAACTGAAGCCCGAGACTTTGTAACCCGAATAAATAATCTTCCTTCCAATCACTTCTCGTCAGCTCCGGTAAATGTTCCTTTGCTATATAATTTGTGCTGCATTCAATAATTTTCTCAATTGAGGATTCATCAAGGTCATCGTTACAAAAAATAAAACTATGCGGATTCATCATTGCCGTAAACGAGGCAACTAATCGACTTATCGCATCTACCTTTTCATCCCCGTGCTTACCCTTTTCCAACGCCTGCCAAAAATTACGGTCATCATATTGAGGAACGAATGAAACCTCTCCTGCAAAAAACGTACTGCCGCGCACAACATCTCCATTAATCAGTAATCCGGCACCTGGTCCATTTTGACCTATATACAAATAGATTAAAGAGTGGCTGTTCTGATTTCCCTGTCTTTTGTGATAGCCAAGTACTGCAGCATTCATATCATTTTCTACAACGACATCGATTGAAAAGTAATTTTCAAAATATCCCTTTATATCAAAATGCTTAAACTGCTCATAGTCAGGAATATGAAAAATTCGCCCCTCATCTACTGCTCCTGGAACACCTATTGCTAACGATTTAATGTTTGGATGCCTAGTCATAATGCTATCAATATAGGTTGTTAAAATCTGTAACCCATCATCGATTAGAAAACTGGAAAAGGTGCCTTGTTCCTTTATTTCTCCTAAACAATTAAAGATTGTATAATTCGTCTCTGTTCTTTCTAAAAAAATCGCTAGGCCGAGCATATACTCAGGGTTATATTGATATCGCTTTGCCCGTCTCCCTCCACTGGACTCATCTAGGCCGACCGAAAAAATCTCCCCTTCTTTCTCCATAGTTGCTAAAAATTTACTTATCGTCGGAAAACTTATGTCTAATTTCTCATTCATTTCAACCTTTGTTGCACTACCTAATTCGATAAGAGTAGTCCTTATATTGCTAAGTATTACCTTTTTCATTGATTTGGAACTAAGCTCCACATCGTTCACCACCTATTCCTTCAACACTTATTAAATAACTTTAAAAAGTGCCATTAAAAAACTTATTTAATCCGTTTAATAAGTAATGAGGATACTATACCATATAGAATTGGGGTTAACAATCGAGTTTATTAAAAAACTTTAGTAGTTAAAAAATATAATTTTCTTAAAGGCGAAATAATGTGACAAAACTGTAACATAGATAGGTTTATTGTAAGAACAATCAATGGTAGCCTCACCTGCTAATTCCTTATAATAGTAACGATTAATGAATAGTCAGGAGGAAACTGCTGTTGATCGAATGGGCTCAGGAAGCAAATATATTTATCCAGTACATTGTTCTCTTTTTGTTAGCATTAGCACCGTGGATGGATGTCTCAATTATCGTACCATTAGGAATTGTTTGGGGATTGCCTGCAATTAGTGTCAGCGTCGTGGCATTCTTTGGTAATTTTCTATTACTATTTTTACTAGGTATTTTCTTTAAGCAAATTGACAAATGGCGGGAAAATCGAAAGCAAAAGAAAGGCATAATCAATCCAACCAAAAAAGAAAAACGCTCACGTGAAATTTGGGAGAAATATGGTATTCCCGGATTGGCATTACTAGCACCCATATTTGTAGGTACTGATATTGCCGCAATTATCGCACTTACCTTTGGGAGTTCAAAAATCTATGTCGTCGGATGGATGACATTTAGTTTAGCAGTATGGACAATTGTCTTTGCTGTAGGATCGGTTTATGGTTTTAGTCTTTTAAATTTGATATAAAACTGAAGCTAACTAAAAATGTTGATGCCAATTTAAGCTTGTCATCAACATTCAAAATGATTATTTCGTTCATTTCATTTCCGCTTGCTTCATATAATATTCAACCGCCTGATTTAGCCATTGCTGTTCATCTTCTGTAAATGGCGATGGAGTCATGTCTTCAAATTCTTGAATCTCCATTTCCTCCACATCAACATCTGCTAAATGTTTCATCAAATCCTCACCAAGAAATGAGAACGTTGCCTCAAGATACGTTTTTATCATCGCTTGTACTCCAGCATCCTCAATAGGTTTACCATATAGTTTTTTTAGTTCCTTAGATAGTTGAATAAACGTTTGGTCTAAGTTGACTTTTTCCTGCTCCGATTTATTTAACAAACCTTCAACAACATCCTCTGACAAATAGTGTTCCATCCATTCTCTTTGCTTCGCTTCCGTTTGCATACTATGAATAAGGCTAAGTAAGATGGCACTATCTACCTCACCCTCTTTTTCAAGAAGCATCATCACTCGTTTTACAGCAGCCATCGATTGTTCAATTCTCTCTTTTTCATTCTCTAATCCTTGTAAGTGAAGTGCCAACGTACGATTTAAATCGCTAGTAAAACTTGCTTCACCTAACAAGTCAGCAATATTATCCAAGCTATACCCAAGAAACTTTAAACATAAGATTTTTTGTAATGTTAAGATGTCTTGATGATCGTATATCCGATGCCCAGAGGTGGGATGCTTATCTGGTTTCAGTAGTCCGATATCATCATAGTAATGAAGCGTTCGAATTGAGACTCCAGTCTTCTTTGAAAATTCACTTATTGAATATTTCCTAGTCCCTTTCATTCACATTCCCTCCATAAAAAAGTATATAACCATTATAAAACCTCTAGTTACTAGAGGTTCAAGAGGAAATTTGAAAGATATAACTGCCATGTAGATGACCATTTCAACAACGTAGCATACGATTAGTCCACGATTATTATCAAAAAATATACATTGCATGAATTAATCATAAAACTCCATATGCGTCTTATCGTTTTTATAATAATCCAGTCTATCCTGCAAAGTACCTGTATGAAATTCAAATTTATGTCCATCGGGGTCTGTAAAGTAAATAGACTTTTTATCTCTTTCCTCTCTCGGGCGTCCTGACAAAATATTTACATTTAATCGCATTAGTTTATCGTACATCGTATCAAATTCCGTCTCATCGATTGAAAATGCGATATGTGTGTAAGACTGACTAATTTCATTGCGCGGGATATCTTGTTCTTCATTCAACGCAAGCCACATGCCATTCAAATCAAAATAGGCAGTGCTCCTCCCCTTCACTAGCAGCTTAGCATCAAAGACACTTTCGTAAAACGTAATTGATTTTGCTAAATTAGACACAGAAAATAAAAAATGATTTAAACCTTTTATTGACATGTAACCACCTCAGGTGAGTATATTTCACGGAAGGCTAGTTCAAATAATATCGAAGCTATGCCTGTCGAGTACTCTATTAATTGTCTTGTTATCTATTTCTCTATCATTACGTAAACTCCTTTTAAACAAAAGAACTGACATTAAACCGGTTACCGTCTAAATCATAGAAATGAAACATCGACAATCCTCCTTCCGTAAAACCTCCAATTTCACCAACTTCAATGCCGCTCTCTTTGAGGAAATGATAATACTGAAAAAAGTCATCTCGATTTTGGATAAAACAGATCGGTCGAATGCTACCATCAGTTCTCCCATTATGGTCTGAAGTCCTTTCAAGAATCCATTTTGACTTTCCATTCGGATCATGATTCACACCTAATGACATCACGACAAAATCTTCATTAACCTTTTCAGCTTCTAATTCCATACCAACAAAATCCTTGTACCACTTAACTGATTTCTCCAAGTCTCCCACACCAATCCGAACGCATGTATCACTGAAATTATCACTGTCTGGAAATGCTACCTGAGAATTTTTTATGTCATCTTGAAACGTTATTCTCATCCGTTCAGAAGTTACCCATGCATCAAAATATTTGTGACCACCTGGACCATCATAGATGTCTGAAACCTGTATATGATTTTCAGAGAAACTTACATGTGTTTTACTTAAATCTGTTGCCTTAAAACAAAGACGGATTGCTGGACTCGGCGTACCTCGATTTGCATAGTGAAAAGGAAGCTGTTGATTTGATAGATAGGATACTACCCACATTCCCATTCCCATATGTGTCATCTTTCCTTTGATGGCTCTAGGGTCAACTAGCCACGCTTCTTGTTGTTCAATTCTCCATCCTAAATAATGCTCAAACCATTTAATCACATCATCATGGTTTTCATAGTGGACATCAATTTGAGCACCGTCGTATAGGAGCTGTGGGACATGGTTACTTATCTTTGGAGTTGTCCTTGAGATCCTCATTTTAATTGGTACATATAAATGAATGATAGACTTCCCTTCCGGATCATCTGCGGGATTATTCATATTAAATTCAAGAGTTAACCGTTCAAAGTCGGGCTCATACTCACTCTCGGGCAACCATTGACCATACATATACTTATAACCTAGCTCTAGCCTATTAGGAGTATCATAGTATCGATACAGCGCATACAAGCCACTGTCTAATGTTCTAAATTGAATCTCTTGATGATTCCCCTTATCAAAATGTGCAGGTATTGTCACACATGCATCATGACGACACCTTTCACTTGCTACAAAATCGGGATTGTCCAAAGAAATACCGATAAATGCTTGTTCTGGTGGAAATAGCTCATTTTCAAGGGCCCATTTTAATAAATTCTCCCAATGTTCTCCCGTTGCTTCACGATAACTACCAACCTTTCTAAAGCATGCAACCTCATATGAGGGTAGTTCGACCAATTCAATTTCCAACTTTCTCACCCCTTTAATTGGTAATATTATCCTTACTTCTCTATCAATCTTTGAATTCCTTCTTCCTAAATCACATCAAAAAAAAAAAAAAAAAACGATACTTTAAATAAGTACCGTACTTCGATAGTGGTGAAAGTAGCCTGAAGATATTAGTGAGGAAATGAAGGCTTTGAAAGTGGTCATACCTCTTGAGCCGAACAAGCAGCAAATTTCAGGGTACTGATACAAAAACCGATAGCTACCAAAAGGTTACAATGGGTCAAACACCCCTAAACCTTTTCATCATTTTAATCTTATACGTAGGTCATTATTAATCAACTCTCATTTTACTGCAATCGTATAAAAGGATTCCCCAAGTAATTCCTTCACCTCATATTGTGCTGACGATAGCTCTTTTTCAACAAAGGCTTTCACATCCGATTTTTCAAGCTGATACATTACTTCAATTTCTTTTGAGAAAAGCAGTGCCTCTTCTTCAAGTAAAGCAGATAAAGGTTGTTGCTGAGATGGAATTGGTTGTTCACCGTGCACTTGTGTTAATGCTGACACATAATCTTCAAAACGGCGACTCCCAACGATTTTTACGCCTTTCTTTTCTTCATTTACGAGTATAATGGTCGGAAATCCTCTCGCACCTAGCTTTTTAGTTAGTGCAAAGTCTTCATTTAATAAATCAATTCCAGTTTGTTCATTGGCTTCTTTTACAATCGCCTTCCCATTTAGCCCCACGCCGTTTACGATTGCTTCTAGCTCATGTACCTCACCAATATTTTTATTGAACGCAAATAGCTCGACTCTCGCACGTCGCAAGAACGTAAATGCTTTCTCCTCACCGTAATGTTTTTGAATTACTTTAAAAACGCGTGATGGCGGGTATGATGATTGAACGGGATTGTCAATCATTAATGAACCATCGATCGGCATCCGGTAATGTTCCCCTACTTCTCTCCAATGTTTGGCTACATCACTTGGGCCATGAATGCCGTTAGCTGGATCAACCGGACCTCCATGCCATTTCTCTAATAATCCGCCCATAACCGTTTTGAACTGCACATATTGTCCGTACTGCTTCATAAATCGACGCAAAATTGGTTCTAATGCCCAGCAATGTGAACAAATAGGGTCTGTTACATAATACATCTCAATCTTTTTCACCGGCTCATTAAAATCAATCGTTTGCACGGCATCGTCATTTGCTACACCACATACACCTGTTTCCACATCACATACAAGGTTATTGCTTGTCATATTAATCATTCCCCTTTTCAACTGAGTTTTTAATATAAAGGCTGTTTTCGTAAACATTGTTGCTTTTAACTGAGTTGTCGTTTAGGGTTTGTCTTCTCTACAGTACTCGCCGCGGGGTGGGTGGTGAGCCTGTCTAGCTTCGGCGGCTATCGACTAACAAACCCTTAAAAAGGTTAGTGCAAAAAGCCACAATCTTTTGAAAAGAGCCAATATAAATCTGGCAAATACTGTACTAGAGCCCTAGACAGACTACTTATTTGCTTCTTACTAGTAGTTTAGTAGATAATAAAATCGAAGCATACCAATAGTTCCTTAAATGTGTTGGATATCCGACACATGATAAAAATTGTTGGAAAAGTAGGAGAGGAGATTTGCGATGACGGAAACAAAAACAGACCCGCGCATCATACGAACTCGTAAATTAATTATGGATTCCTTTATCGATTTATCTAGTAAGAAAGAGTTTAAAGATATTACCGTGAAGGATATTACAACAGCAGCAATGATTAATCGTACAACCTTCTATTATCATTTTGAAGACATTTATGACTTATTGGAAAAAGCATTATCAGAAGTGTTGTTAATAAATTTAAACTACGATTACTACAAACATGACACTCTCAATGAAGACGTCTTCGTTCGAATTTTCTTCGCGATCACAAATTTTCAAAAATCATTATCTACTCGCTGTCATAGAGGATACGAAGAGACCATTAGCAGAATTATTAGGGAACAACTCGAAATCATTTTTTACAAAATGCTGCATCAACAACATTCTCTTGAGGAAGATGAACCATTAAGAATGACGGCTGTCGTCCTCAGTTGGGGAATATTCGGGGCTTCTGTTGAATGGAGAAGAAATCGTGAAAAGGTTACTCCTGAAAACTATATTAAATCCGTCATTCCTTATATCCTGTCAGGAATAGCTCGTTCGAAAACATGACCTAGTTACATACATAGCATACGTTTAAAACTACCTTCTATAAGAAAAAGCCTAAAATAAGCTGGCTATTTCCTATCGCTTATTTAGGCTTTCTACATTCATTCAATTTGAAACACTCTCACCTTATTCCACTTATCTTGCCAATTCTTCTTCGCAACCCGTTCATGATATACATTCTTCAACGCATCATTTTCAGCAAAATATCGGGTTGGCCTTACTTCTAAATTCAAGACATCGCTTAGCCCACATGGAGCAGTTAATAATAGATTATCTTCTTCATCGAGCTTTACCCCTAATGCTGTGGCGGTTTCAGGAAATTTTGAAATCGCATCGACAGAAGATGTATAGCGAGCAATTCCATTGGCAAGGTGCATTCGCGCTTGATTTTTAACAGACCATGGTACAGTCGGGTTTTGCCTTCTTAACTCACCTTCCAAGCGCTTTTCTTCTGCTTTACTAATGTTTGATGGATCAAAATAGATGACATCGATATCAGGTATAATCGTACGTGCTTGAAAATGATGTAGGGTGTCCCAAATTTTCGAGCGGACAAACCCCGCACAAATCCACCAATCTGGAAGCTGTAATTGCTTTGCCATAACGAGTACGTCCATCATCCATTCGTCTTCTTTAATGAGTTCAATAATATCTTGTTCCGTTTGCAACATAACTTGGCACCTTTCCAATTAATCTCACCTTCTTAATATTTCACAATAATTCGTTTTGTTAATACGCGAATAACCAGACAAACGAGAACTATTGCAACAACTATACCAATCAACGGAAATACGATTGGAACTTCTAATTCCTTCAAAAAGGCAGGAACAGGCAACCCAAAGCTAATCGATACGAGTAAATCCTGAACATAAATCAATATAAACGCCAATACAATCGAAACGATACCTAAAATTCCTAAACGACTAAACGCAGCGCCAACTAACCATCCTGCTATATAATATGTGAAAAGATTTATTGCAAAAACGACCAATGCAAGAATCCAATTAGAACTTAAATCTACATATGGTGTAAAAATTATAGAAATAATAATATCGGCTATTCCATTCCCTTCGTCGACAACATTTAAACTTTCAAACGATTCGTATACTACCCGGACGTTCATGATTTTAAAAATAAGGTCAAGAATAGTCGATACAACTGCACTAATAATTGGAATCGCGACGGCTACACCGAATGTGCCAATCAATGTCCCCTTAAAGTAATCTTTTCTCGTCACACCATTTCGAACAAAACTAGGTAAAAATGCGATGGCTGAAATAATTCCAATGACTAGCATAAAAATATTCGCGGCAATAAATGTAGCATCATAAAACGAATTCTCATTAGATGATTTGAAAAATGTTGTGACCGTTTTGACAACTTGAATAATCAACATCACAATAAGAAATTGAAATGCCCATTTCGATTGAATAAAAAACATATCTTTTGCGACCTTTGGATAAATTCGCGGCTGCCTCATCTTATTCCTCCTCCTCTGTTAAATGGATAAATAAATCCTGTAAAGAAATCGGTCCTAATTCAAGTCCATTCGCCTGCGCTTTTTCTCGCTCCGAGTCACTTAATTCACCATAAATCATCACTGATTTTAGATGACCTAACGATTTTGTATTTAGTTGTTTCTTTTCTTGAACAAACAAATCGACATCTTCAGCAGGACCAGTAACTGCGGTTCCTTTCGAAGTAACCGCTTCAAACTCCTCTTGAAGAATCAGCTTCCCCTTATGAAGAAACAACACTTCATCAAATAAATGCTCCATTTCAGAAACAAGATGTGTAGACAGAATCATCATGCGTGGAAATCTCGCTTGTTCTTCTAACAGCTCCTCATAAAAAATCTCTCTTGTTGGCGCATCCATCCCATTATATGCTTCATCAAAAATCGTAATTGGTGCCCTGCTTGCTAAACCGATCGTAACATTGACAGCAGCTTGCATACCTTTTGATAATTTTTTCACTGACTTTTTCATAGGCAGCCTAAACTTTTGCACAAGGTAATCTGCATACTTGCTATCGAAATGTGGCCGATACTGGCTAACCCATTTTAATAGTTGACTAACATTATCCGTTTCATCTGTATAATCTTTATTAAAAATAAAATTGACTTGCTGCATGATTTTTGCATTTTCAAAAGGAGTTTCTCCATCAATTGTGAGCGTTCCGCTAGTCGGCTCTTGAAATGAAGCAAGCATCGATAACAAAGACGTTTTACCCGCTCCGTTTCTTCCAATCAAACCATAAATCCCCTGACCGTTTAACTGGCAATTTATTTCCTTAAGTGCATAATTACTCTTATATTTTAATGAAAGATTATTCATTTCAATTTGCATTGTCATTTTATTCACTTCCTTTGCATGATTTGATTAACTCGACTAATTCCTGCATCGTAATTCCAAGCTTCTTTGCCTCTTGAACGAGACCAACAACATAATTATCTAAAAATGCGTCTTTCCTTTTTTGAACCAGCTTCTCTCTTGCACCATCGGCTACAAACATTCCAATCCCCCGCTTTTTAAATAAGATACCTTCTTCTACTAGCTGGTTAACTCCCTTTGATACAGTCGCATGATTAATTTTATAAAAGCTAACTAACTGATTCGTTGATGGAGCCTGTTCCCCTTCTTTCAATTGCTCATTCACAATTTGATCCTCAATCCTCTCACGAATTTGCAAATAAATCGGTTTATCTTGATCTAATAATTTACTCAATGATTTCACCACTCTTCATCTTAAACATCAACTCTCAATCCTTAACTGTTGTATGGTTATATACTTATGTGTATAACCATATCACCGGACAACCTTTTAAGTCAATAGAAAAAAGCTAAGAAACTTTATAGATTCCTTAGCTTGAACGTTCATTTAATATGTAAGTTAACGGGGTTATCTTCGTTATTCGTTGTTTATCAAGTCTATCCTTTCTTTCACAACATCACGTTTCCCTTTGTCTTGCCATTCAACGATGAGATAAAAATCACGCATGTCATCGAATGTAATCGGCTTACCATTCTCATCTAAGTATGCTCCACCATTCGTCGACCCTATCGTCTTTTCAGCAATATTAATATCTGCTTCACCAGAAAATGAACTACTATTTATGAGTGTATCTTCACCATTCAAATTTGCATATATTTTATATTGAAAAAAGTCAGCTAGATGCTCGTTTCCAGTTTTCATCGTTAAAGTACCGTTACCTGCTTTGAAAGAATCAGCTGTTATTGCTACTTCATAACCTGTTACATTCCATGACTCGCTTTCACCTGTAAATGTAAGCTGCTGTTGCTTACTTGTTTCGTCGTTATGACTACAACCAACTAGGTAACAGATAATTAGTACGAAACTGAGAAAATGAGCTTTCTTCATTATTCTAAAAATGTTCATACACCCCAAAAATTTTATAGTAGGTTATTAGTTAATAACCATTGTTCAAATTTCCTCGCTCCGTCAAAATAGTCCAGTTCTTCGTTTTCAATAGAAAATATTTTAATACCAAAATACTCTAATCGTTCAGATTTCTCTGTAGGAACTTGAAAACCATAGAACTCAAAATCAAAGAAAATATCCCAAATATCTTCATTAAGTCTTTTTAAAGCAATCGCTTCAATATCATGACCATTTTCATAATAACCTATATGTAGATGATATCTATCGTCATATACCATTATACTTCACCTCATTGATAAGCCTTCAATTGTTTGAGATTGATACGTTATGATTATCATAGTTCATTAAGTGTTTTGACAAAGCCGGTGCTTTTCACTAAATAGCCATGACTTTCATAGAACTTATGAGCGATTTCGCGTTCTGCACGGTTACCGCTATTTAACACAATTCCATCTACACCTAGTTTTTTTGTAAATTCTTCAACTTTACGTAATAAAAGGGTGCCGATTCCTAGATTGCGGTAACTTGAATCAACGACAAACGCGACAATACGAGCGTACATCCCATCCATGTTATAGAGATGACCTGTATGAAAACCAATCATTGCGACAACCTTCCCGTCTATACAGGCCAGAAGCGTATAATGATGTGGCGTACTGACAATATCGTTGAACCTTACTTTCATTTGTTCAAATGTTGTCGGATAACCGAGTTCGCACATTAATCGTGCTAAATCATTTACATCGTTGGAAGTAGCTTCTCTAATCTCCATTTTAGCTATCCTCTCTTATAGTTTCTTAGTTTTATAGATTTGTATACAAGCTGATCAATACTAATTTTAAATAGGTGTATATTTTATCCAAATTATACCATATACTAGCCGCTCGCTATTAAAAATTGAAACAGATATATACCCAAAACATCTGAAAGTCTAAAATAATCGAGATACATCAAAAAAAACCCTTTCTTACAAGAAAGAAGGGGTTGAAAATTTCATCTCATTATTCTAGCTTTACTTTTAATACACCATCACCTACTTTTGCTCCTGGTTTTATACTTTGTGACGTCACAAAGCCATTACCTTCACGTTGAACTTCCAAACCAGTAAATCTACTAAATTGATTTATTTCTCTTAAACTCCAATTCTTTAAGTCTGGCATTATCATAGCACCATCTGTTTTCAGCAAGATATTCGTTCCATTCAACACTTGCTCTCCTTTTGCTGGTGATGTTTCGATTATCTTTTTGCCATTTCCTAAAACAATTGGTTCCAATCCTGTTTTTTTCAACTCCTCAACAGCATCTGTAACCGGCTTATTCTCATAATTTTCTAAGCTAACCGAAGCTACATCTATTTTTGTAACCTTCTTTGTCCCTTTATCTGCCGTAGCATCTAATTTTTTCAATCCATATTCCATCACAGGATTGACGATTTCCGAAACTGGATTTGCACCGACTTCGTCTGCAGCTAATTGGGGCTTTTCGACTGCTACATAAACAATTAATTTTGGGTCCTGCACTGGTGCCATTCCTAGAAATGAGAAGATGTAGTTATTTCTCCCTGTCTGATAGCGACCATTGCCATCGGGAATTTGAGCCGTTCCCGTTTTCCCTGCTACTTCGTATTCAGCTAACTGAAACTTCTTCCCGGTGCCATCATTCACAACTGTAGCAAGAAGATTTCTCGTCTCCAATGCAGCTTCTTTCGATATCGGCGTACCTGTTACTTCTGGTACCTTTTCTTTCAGGACTTCTTCCTCATCATTCATTACCTGCTTAATCACATATGGCCTCATCATCTTCCCATCATTTGCGATAGCTGAAGCAGCAGTGACCAATTGGATTGGGGATATCGTTGAGCCTTGACCAAACGATGTTGTTGCTTTCTCAATCTCA
Source organism: Metabacillus malikii (assembly GCF_030813355.1). GTDB lineage: Bacteria > Bacillota > Bacilli > Bacillales > Bacillaceae > Metabacillus > Metabacillus malikii. The sequence goes on along the minus strand of NZ_JAUSUD010000001.1, from coordinate 270,726 downwards.
TACGCCTTTAGCAAAGTTCCTTTCTTCTCACCGCTTAAATCAATCCCAGTTGTACTAGTAAATCCAAAATCATGAAGATAATCATAATATTTATCAAACCCTAACTTATCTTTTGCAATGATCGTAAACGCAACATTTGAAGAGAGCTGGACGCCTTTGTCATACGTAATCATACCCCAGCCATGGTCATTATGATCGTGAATCGTCTCTCCTGAAATCGTAATTGAGCCTGATTTGAACTGCTCATTCCCATTGTAAACTCCTTCATTTATTGCGGCTGCTAAGGTGAATATCTTCATTGTTGAACCTGGTTCAAATGGATAAGAAATCGCATAGTTAAGATAGTTTACTTCATTCTCTTTATTAGGATATAAAGACGGTCGATTGCTTAAGGCTACGATTTCTCCAGTTTTCGGGTCCATGACAATTGCGATGATTTTTTCAGGCTGATAATTGTTTATCACTTGATTCATCGCATCCTCTAACACAGTTTGAATGTTTCGATCAATTGTCGTGATAATATGGTTACCGTTCTTCGGCGGTTTTGAAGTAGTCGCATCAGAAGGTAAGCTTAAACCTGAATTAATAAAACCATCGACCTTTTGTTTAATAAACCCATCTTCACCTGTTAATTGCGGTGAATATTGCTTTTCAATTCCGGCTATTCCTTCACCTTCAAAATTCGTAAGCCCGACGATATGTGATGCAAAATCACCTAATGGATACGTCCGCTTCATCTCCGGTATTAACACGATGCCCGGAAGCTTTAGCTTACTAATCTTTTGCATTTGAGTTATTGTAATATTCTTACCAATTTTACCTAACTCAACCTGATATGCATTTTTATCTTTCGTAAGGAGAGCTTCGATTTTGCTTGTATCAGCATTTAATACACCTGACAATTTCTCTGCTGTATGGGAAATATCTTTGACATGATTATCATTTTTTTTACTTAGAATTGCCACAATCGAATAAACTTGTGACTGTACGGCCAATTTTTTACCTTCTCTTGTTCGGATTTCACCTCTCGTGCTTTTAATCGTCTCGCTCGCTGTTACGACTTTCTCCTGCCCTTCAAGCAGATTGACACCATGAATATGTCCAGTCGCCATGATATAAATAAATCTCGCCAATACGATTAAAAAGCATCCTAGAAATAATAGTGATAAAATTGAAGCCCCTCTTTTCATATTTGACGACTTAACAGGTTTCATTTGTACTCCTTTGAACGTTTTCTCTTTGATTATGGCTCTTAGCTAAAAGATTGTTACTTTTTTAAGACAAACTTTAAGACCAATCCTATGTCTAAAGCAACAATGTCTACGAAAACAGCCTTGTTTATTTAATGAATCTTACGTACTACTACTTTGCAATGTTGCTTGAACACTCTGATTAGACTTTTTCCGTTGTAGCATACGCACATAAAGATTATTAGCTAACAAGGCAACGATAATAAAAACTGTCCCAATCAGGTCAAATCTAGTAACAGGATTCCCTTGAAAAATTGAAATAGCTAGCGTTGTCACCGGAACAAAGTTTATAAACAGCAGTCCATTTAACGGTGATAAAATACTCACACCAACATTCCAACCAAGCAGTGCAATGACACCCGGGAAAATAATCATAAACAATAGATGATAACCTACTTCGCTGATACTATTGACCGTCGGTACAGATATCATCCCTAACATCGTTGCACCTACAACAATAACAATTGCCGTAACTGTTCCAAGTAAACAGCTTAACGTTGAATACCGTAACACAGACCAGCCACGGAATTCACTGCCACCCATCGTATAAATAACCCAGCCAATCACGGCAATAAAGATGAGAAGCGTTGGAAAAAGTGAATCTGTAGCGCTTAGAAACGTGTTTATATTCCCTTTTGTAATGACAAACAAAGCACCTATAAACGAGATAAGAACACATAGTAATGTAAATCGATACGGTCGTCTTTTATATAGCATCCATACAATAACAATCGATATCATTGGCATGAGCGATTCCATAATTGAAGCGACCATCACTCCTGACGAGCCTAATAAATCCTCTCCCCAAAAGATGAGTAAATTATATACGGTAAACGCCATCGTACCGAAAAACCACAACTTTACACCTTTTCCTTCAAACCGGAATGCTTGCTTACCCTCTTTCCACAACAGCATCGCAACTAAAATAACAGTAACTGCACCATAACGAATAATTGTAAAATAAAAGGGATCAATATGTTTAAATGCAGCATGTGCGACAGGAAACATCGCTCCCCATGAAGCTGCCGCAATAAAACATAAAATCGCTCCTACTAAAACATTATTTTTCAATATACATACCTCTCTTCATCTGCAATATCAATACCATAATCATCAGGCTTTTTTAACATCTTGTAAAATGAATGTTTATAATGATTACTATCAATATTTTTGATATCATAAAGATAAACGAAATATGTCATTGAGGTGAAATCGCGATGGAATTTAAAGATTTAGAGATCTTTCAAAAAGTAGCGGAAAGAGGAACGGTTACAGAGGTTGCAAAAGAATTTAAATATGTGCAGTCAAACATTACATCAAGAATTCAAAAGCTTGAAACGGAATTGAATACCCGCTTATTTAATCGCCATCGCCGTGGTATGACTTTAACACCAGAGGGGAAAAAACTATTATCTTATAGTAATCAAATCTTACTATTAAAAGATGAAATGGAAAAAGTGGTCCAAAGCAATGAAGAACCACACGGAAAACTAGAAATCGGAACAGTCGAAACAGTTTTTCATTTACCTAAAATATTATCTTCCTATATCAAAAAATATAAAAATGTCGATCTCTCACTCTTTACCGGTGTTACAGAAACATTGGAGGAAGAAGTATTACGACATAAACTCGACGGAGCATTCGTGACAGAATCAACATTTCACCCAGATTTAGTTTCACACGAAGTATTTCAAGAGGAGCTTGTCTTAATTTCAGATACACGCTCAACTACATTAGAACAATTAAACGGTCAACCAATATTATGCTTTAGTGAAGGGTGTGGTTACCGAGCACGCCTCAAATCATGGTATAAAGACCAAAACATCGCACCTCAAAAAATTATGGAATTCGGAACATTAGAAACAATCCTTCGCAGTGTCGCAATGGGTCTAGGAATTACGTTTGTACCGAAATCTGCTGTACTCGAAATGGAACGAAATGGTCTCATCATATGCCATAGCCTTCCTGAAAAATATAGTAAAATTAAAACTGTTTTTATAAGAAGAGCTGACACATACTTAACCTCAACAATTGAAAAATTTATTGAGACGATTGAGGCAAATAAATAGATGTAGTGAAGCATAGGGACGGTTCTTATGCTTCCAAACAACGCATACAAAAAAATGAGTTTGGTATTATACCAGACTCATTTTCGATTTTAATTATGAAATTAGAAATCTCCTAAATTTCCTATACGCATTTAAAGTTATATAGATAAATATTGACAAACCAATCAAGCCGTAATAAACAAGCCAAGAAAAGAAATATAGGATGAATAATTAATTCAAAGACTAGTGTTCAGATAGAATAACGTATAATTTATACTACTTTCATTTCCGATAAAAATACGGACCATAGTCCCTTTCATGAGGAACGATATATGTCCAATTGAACCCTTTATCAACAACATACACATCGCTATAGTCACCAATCTCATGAAACAAATCCACTGCCTTCAATTCAGAACCATCTTCCACCTTGAAGACATCATTCGAAAGTTGAAAAAAGATATAGCAATATTGTTTATTTCCTTTATTGAAGGCTTCGTTAGCAGCTTTCCCCTCTTGTAGTCCCTTCTCTATACCGATGAATAGCTCCCATAAAAAGGGACGGCGTTCATAATTAAAATCAAAAAACGTGTCAATCCAACGATTTCTAAATTCTTCTCCTCTAGATTCATACTCTGTTACAATGATACCTTTTTTCTGCAGCTTTGTTACTAAATTCATTTTCATCCTCACAATATTATTCAGTTATTTTCTCGAGCAATTCTACCTTATATCCATCAGGGTCTCTCAATACAGCACGTTTTCCCCATTGACTCACAGTTGGTGGAGAAACAACTATGTCTCCAGAAGATGAAAACTTTTTCATTATCATCTCTATATTATCTACTTGAAATCCTAACCTTAACGTATGATCAATGCTATCCTTTTGACTAGGGTATATTTCGAAGACAAGCTGTTCAAGTTCGCACGCATAGTGTTCAGGACCATCCCCGTGTTTCTCCTTTATAAAATGGAGTCCAAGTGTTTGATAGAAAGCAACAGACTTCTCAAGATTTGAAACGCGAATCACTACAAGATTTAGCGAAATCGACATATTAAAAACTCCTTAATAATTTGATTTACATCGGCAAATATCCTTTTGTTATGTAAGTATAAAGAATAACGGTTACAAAACTAAATATCATAAACAAATTACTAATTGCTAAAACACGACTACCAGCAACACTCTCTATTTTTTCATGATCCCCTTATTAAGATATGGTTCAATTGAAGATATCTCGACACCTTGATAAAAATATTTAACAATCTCCTCGTATGATTTCCCTTCTTTCGCCATGCCATTTGCACCATACTGACTCATGCCGACACCATGACCATTTCCGAGCGTTGTAATTATTAATTTCCCATCTTCTTGCTTTATGTCAAAGTCACTTGAGGGAAGGTTTAGTGCTTTTTTGATTTCAGGCCCTGTGAATTCTTTTCCACCTATTAGAATAGTTGCTACTCGATTCGATTTTGTCAGTGTTTTATTTCCGATTACTTTTCCATTTGGGTTTAATTGAACACCCAGAGCCTTTCCTACTTGCTGGATGGTCAATATTTTCTCCCCTTTAAATTTTGGAGAATCCTTATCCCAAGGACTTGGCACACTTCTTAAATATGGAAGCTTACTACTCCAAAAGTCCTCTGAGTTTTCTGTATAACCATTACTCGTTGAAAAAAATGACGGATCAATTGGTTTATTCTCATAAGTTATAATTTCACCCTTCGTAGCGTTTACTGCATCCTTTATCTTTTCAATATTTGATTGATTACGCTCTCCCCATTGCTGCTCTAATTCCTCTATACTCTTATAAACTTGGTGAATTAAATGATTATCACTAATATGGGCATCATCAGGTATCCCTTCATACACATAATTGGAAACCATACGATGGACTAAAAAAGTTCTCGCTGCCAATGACTGTGCCTTTAAAGCCTCAATTTCAAATGTAACTGGCATCTCTGAAGCAACAACCCCTACAACATACTCCTCGATCGGTACAGACTCAATCTGGTCTTCACCTGTTCGATAAACAGCAACATCAAAATTATTTTTTTCTTGTTGTTCAAATACAGGTTGTGTTGTTTTAGATGATTCCTTTGAGCTTTTTGTAAAGACTTTTGATTGATTACTAAAAGGCATAACGATGATTGAAGGGACAATCAAAATCAATGTAATAATACAAATAAAAAAAATAATACTAGGTTTGTCCATGTTTTTCCTTGGCTTCTTTTCCTTCTGTCCATAACTAACCTCCAATATACATGTTCTTATTAAACTCTATTAGAAAATGCAAATTAGTAGACCAAGCATATCCAAATTTTACTAACAGTTAGATACATGTATACTGAAATAAAGCTAAAAATACTCATCTATTATCGAAACTGATTAAGCATCAACTCCAACACATCATCCTCCGACATACCACTAGTCAATAACACCTCCCCCTTTCACGTGGTGTAATCATTATTCTCGCTTTACTCATTGCTCATCGTAAGGCGTTTATAAAACACCAAATTGATTATCACCAAATGATTACACACCTCTTATTGTGTGGGCCGGTAACTTCAATCCCACTCAAACTCCATTCCCCGTGCCGTATTCTTGGCAATCTCTTTCCCAAGCAGGCGAGAAACAATATGAAACGACATATTTATACCAGCCGAAACTCCCCCTGATGTTACGATATTCGCTTCATCAACAAATTTCACATTTCTCTCTAGTGCCACCGATGGGAACTCTCTTTCAAAGCGGTCATATGTAAACCAATGAGTTGTAGCTGTTTTGTTATCAAGCAGCCCGGCTTTTGCTAATAAAAACGCCCCTGTACAAACTGAAGTCATAATATCGACCTTGGCCATTTGCTGAGAAATCCAAGTGATAACACGTTTATTATGTACCTCTTTCTCTCTTGCCCCAGGCCCACCTGGTATGACAACAATATCGAAAGCAGGAGCATTTTCAAACGAATAATCAGGTTGAACTTTTAGTCCATTTCTTGCACGAATCATTTCTCCAGATTCTGATAACGTACATACCTTAAAAGCATTCGTCGTAAAATCCTTATATGTCGTAACAGAAAAAACTTCAAAGGGACCTGCAAAATCAAGCACCTCAACTTCATCAAATAACAAAATCCCGACAGACCATTGTTTCATCGTCATAACATCCTCAACTCCTACTTTATAAAAGGCATTTGGAATTCAAATCGTTTGCCGGATTACGCTGAATAATTAGTGAACAAAACTATTTAACTATTTTCCTCCAACCAACTGTTGCAACTAACAAAATTCCACCACTTGCAAAACCAATCAGCTGGTCGATTAAAAGTTCACCTGTTCTAACATAACGAATCAGGAATATCCCACCAAAAATGACCATAATCGTAATTGCTAATTGGATCAGAAAAGAACTTTTTTTCAGGAAACTCACCCCACTTTCACAAATCCTTAAAGCTGCGAAAATAGTTTAATCCCATATTGACCAAGCAGCCTCAATCAAATTTCCTGAAGGGTCTGTTATTAAAAAATATTTAGCATTTTCACCGCGATTACGGATTTCAGACACTTCAACACCACTGTCCTTTAGCTTCTCATGCGTATATTTTAGATCAGGACAATTTAACGTAACTGTTTGAAATGGCAGTCCATTACGTAAAAAGTTAGCAGTTGTATCATCCTTTGTTTCTGCAAGTAAGATGACCACATCCCCTTCTGGAGGTGATAAGACAGCAACATTGCCAATATCGTCTTGAAACTTCGGCATTTTAAGCGTTAAACCAAGCTTTGATTGATACCATTCAATTGATTCATCAATATTGTTAGCCGGAATATAAAGATATCCAACTCTACTAAATAATGATTTTTTATCCGTAGCAGACATCAACAACACCTCTTTCAAGTTCAGATATAACTACCATTCTACGAATTCCAACATATTCCTTTTAATGACTTACAAAAAGTTATACAATATTTTTTTCATAAGTATTCCACTATTAATGAAGTCGTTTGTTTTCGCTGTTAGATACTACAGTTTTCTCCTTAATAATAATCCTTTGCCATATAAAATGCGTTTACAGTGAAAAGCTGTGTCTTAATTCTATTTTGTTTTATTGCCTCATCTACATCTAGTTCTTTGTAGTCAAACAAGTACACGTCAATTTCTTCATATTCATCTAAGTCTTGCTCATACAGCTTTACCGCATCCTTAATAAGATAGGTGATTACCTTATTTGTTTGCGTTGCAGGGTTAACAAAAAACTCTCCTAATTTAATGGGTGCCTCATAAGAGTGATAGCCAGTTTCCTCCCTAACCTCCCGCAAAATCGCTTCATCCATCGATTCACCAGCTTCAATTTTTCCAGAAAGAAATCTTCACCCCCGTGGCGGTACTGCTTGACAAGAACAACCTTCATCTCTTTCGTTAACACAATCGCATTAACCCAATCAGGATATTCATTTACATAGTAACGTTCGATAATTTGACCATTAGGGAGTTTACAAGCATCACTTCGCAAGTTCCCAAAAGGTGTTTTATACACATACTCTGATTTTAACGTTTGCCATTTCACCATGATTCCACGCTCCATCACCTTTATTACTTATTTCACTTATGCAAAAACTTGATCAATTTCAGCTCGATCATAATCCAAAATCCAATTATTATAGGTTTCATAGATTTTACGAATCGCTTCAGGTGCAGTGGCTAACAAATCACACCCTCTGTCATCATAAACATGAAATATGGTCCTTTTATGGATATTAATAAAATAGACTGGATGATAAATAGCAGGTCTAACTCCCATGTCATGATTGCAAATTGCTTTTAACAAAGCTTTGTACTTAAAATCATTCCGTTTACACTTTAATGAAAAGCGATGGATATCATATGTATCTTCCTCCGCACCTTCCGAATAAGGATACCTAATCTTTTGATGTTTTATTTTATTAACGAACGATTTCTCCACATAACGTGGAAAATTGACTAACTGCCGCTTTATGTTTTTTCCGTTTTTATAATCATAAACATCGATGACGATAAACAAATCGTCCTCTGGATTATGCAATGCTTCGAATAAAGTAATTGTTCGTTGATAACACCTGTTAAGATACGGACTATCAGGATATTTTTCATCATCTTCATTTGTCCATTTTCCACCAAGTTCAAAGCGCATACCAATATCCCAACTATAGAACAATCCTGGCTCGAGCTTAACATTTGGAAATGCTTCTCTCATAAAATCAGTAACATTCATAGCCAAACACCTCAAATACAAGACTTAATTATTTTCTATAACTCTTCTCTATTGAAACTACTAACAATCGCAATGATTACTCCCGAAGTATGAATTGTATAAAATACAAAACTGATTAACTGACTCTTTACTCCCATTTGTCTCCATCGGTAATCCACTTATCGTCATGTAAGTCATAGCATTTATCAACATCGTGAAAGCTAAAATATGAATGTACCTTTGCATTTTGTCCACCTGCTTGTTTCCAGCAATCAATGAACCAAGCTACAATCACTTCTGTTTCCATCCTCGAGAGTTCTTCGTCATTTTGCCCATAAAACTCCCAGAAAATATCGAGTTCTTCGTCAGAAACTGGGTAAAAGCTTATATCCTCGAGCACCTCATAGCTGCCCGCAAATAGATGTTTCTCTTCTCCTTGGTAAAATACTTCATTTGCGCTTCTGTCCATCGAGTACATCATAATCGAAAGTTCGTTTACTTGAGTAAATGCAGTGTAATCCAACACTTTGACCCTCTCATCATATTGAAAATTGACCGAATGGCGTATTTGCTGTATTAATTTTTCTGACGCTTTCTGTAAATTTTGCTTCACATCTTGAATATATGTTTGCGTAGTAAGCATTCACAATTCCTCACTTCTGTATGTCCTTTTTTAAATAGTAATGCGTAAATTCTCTCCCAACATTATCAATACTGCCATAAACTTGATAGCCATTCTTTTCATAAAAACCTAATGCTTGGAAGCTCAACGTGTCTAGTTTAATAAAATCACATTGTTTCTCTAAAGCAATTTTCTCAATTTCTGCTAACATTTTTGTGCCATAACCCATTTTTCTCACACTTTTATCTAAATAAAATTTGTCGACTTCAAACCAATTCCAACAGACAGCACCGATGATTCCTCCACGAATATTGTCATTCTCATCCTTTAAAACTAGGCCGACTTCTTCATACCTCCCAGCTAAATCTTGTGGAAAATGCTCCAAATTAAATTGATACAGCTCCTTATTGACATACTGTTTTCCATGCTCATCTATCTGTTTTGTTATAGAATAATTCATTGCCTCAAACTCCTTTCCTATTAATCTATCATATATTCTGGAACTTTTTAGGGAAAGCTTTTTATTACCAAAAAATCCAAGTATAGAACTTTATCGTTAGGTCAACCTATTACGTGGAGTCTAACCATGAAAGGATGAGGAAAATAATGAAGGAAATCCTGGAACAAGCGATTAAAAATGTAGAAAAAGCGTATGAAAATCCTAACACAGCTAGTTTAGACGATACGATTAAACAATTACAGCAAGCAAAAGAACAGTATGGCGACAAAGGGACAATGATTGAAGATGCGATAAACTCTCTTATCCATGCCCAGCATTCAATCGCTCACATGGAAACAGCAAAGGACTTTTCTCCATCGGCAGCATTCGGTCAAGCACATAATGCACTAGAGCAAGCAATCAATTCTTATGTAAATGTTGATAATGACCCGATGTGAGATTTGAAACATTCTCTAGTAAAAAACCGTTCCTCCATCGAGAAACGGTCTTTTTACTTATTCTTTTTCTACTTTATAGCTTAAATTGTTTAACCATCTCGTTCATTTCATCAGCAAGCTTAGATAGCTGCGCTGAACTACTCGCTACCTCCTCCATTGAGCTGCTTACTTGTTGTGCGGATGCAGCAGTTTGTTCAACACCTGCTGCGGCTTCTTCGGTAACCGTGGCAATTTCTTCAATTGAGCTGTTCATTTCCTGACTGTTTGCGACAATACTTGTTAGATTTGTCGATACCGCTTGAATATTTTCCACCATATCTATAACCGCTGATTGGATGTCATTTAATGTATAACTTGTTTGTTCTATTTGGGCAGTGCCAAGCTCGACTTCTTCATATCCTAATTTTAAGGAGTTCGCTACATTACCGGATTCAGTTTGGATATTCGTTACAAACCCAGTAATATCATTAACTGAGCTTGCTACCTGTTCAGCAAGCTTCCTCACTTCATCTGCAACAACGGCAAAGCCTTTACCATTCTCTCCTGCTCGTGCCGCCTCAATCGCTGCATTTAATGCTAAAAGGTTTGTTTGATTGGCAATATCATTGATAACAGCAACAAGCTTTGAAATTTCTTGTGATTGATTATCTAAATTTTGCATCTTCCCTACTGCGTCTCTCACAATGTCATTAATTTTCATCATTTGCGTCGTTGACGTTTGCATTAACCTGCTACCTTCATTTGTCATTTTTAAAACATTACCTGAATGAGCGTGAATGCGTTCCCCGTTATCATTTGCCTCGGTAATTCCATTGACAAACGTATCCATTATTTCTGCTAAGTTTCCGGCACGATTAGCTTGAGTTTCAGCACCCATCGCTAACTCTTCCATTGTTGTGGCAACTTGTTCAGTACCTGACTTGACTTCACTCGATGCCTTAGTTAATTCTTCCCCTTTGCTAGATACTGTATCGGAAACGTTATTTATTTTATACAGGACACTTCTAGTTTTCTCTGTCATTTCATTCGTTGCGAGTACTAGTTGTCCAATTTCATCATTTGAATTAATTTCTAATGCTTCTTGACTGAGATCTCCATCCGCTATCAGCTTCATTCGGTTTTTCAAAGCGGTTATCGGTTTTGATAAATGACTAGCAGTTTTAAGTGCTACAAATAAACCAACGATAATAACAATAACTGACACGATGATGCCAACAATCAATGTAGATTCACCGTAACTTTGAATCTCTTTCCCTATTTCAGATATAATTGACTCTCTTGTCGTTGCTAACTCCTTAAATCCCTCCATGATATCTTGCTCTAATGGTATTACCTCTGTATCTAATATGTGCATTGCTGCCTCTTTATCTCCTGCATCATATGCAGCGAGCACTCTGTTTATCGTTTCACCCCACAAGATTTTCTTTTCTATCAGACCTTTTGTTTTGTCAGTATTACTAAGCTTTAATAAATCATTCTCAAGTTGTATACTTTCTTCGATGAAGCTTTCAAATTCATTTTTAAATTCAATATCTCCATAAAGAATATAACCACGAATTAATGACGTTCTCTCTGACATATTTAACGCAATTTTTTCATCAAGAATTAATAGTGGTAGTTGTTCTTCAATGATTTTATCTGCGTTATCGTTTAAAGCTTTTATAGATAAAAAGTTAAAAACACCTAGTAACACAACAATGCATAATACAATTGAAAAACCGAATATGATTTTTTTCTTGATACTATTTAACTTCAACATTTTCATTTTGACACTCCTCGTTCTTCCAATAATTAGCCTTATCATAATATCGGATGAACGAACAAAACCTTAATAGCTGAACCTAAAGTTATAATTTTCACTATATTCAGATTAGATAATTATTCTTAAATTTCAAAACAAAAGCGATACTTCACAAATCAAAGTATCGCTTGTAACATTATTAATTTGTTTATCTTTATTTCCGCCAAAACGTTGTACAATCTGCCTTATCTGAAATATTAAAGTCAATAAGTTTCTCTAGCAGTTCATAATTTGTCGGCTTGTCCCACTTAAACCTTATCAATTCCTTTGTGTACTCATAGCCAGCTTCTTCGATTTCTTTCGTAAAGCGAGTCATTGCTACTTGTTCAGGAGCTACAGCAAAGTGCTTCTTTGCAACACTAAACCCGATGATGTAAGTGCCATGGTCTGTAAACATCGGCTGATTCCACTTCACAACTGGCTCGAGATTTGAGTATTTGTCACCTATCCATGTTAATACTTCTTCTATTCGAGTGCGATGCTCGCCGTTATCAATTTTCGATAAAAACTCAGCAAAGATTTCCATAGTAAAACCTCCAAAAGTATGTTTGATTTAAAATAGCTCCATCTGCTTCATCTCACCAAGCCGTTCAAGCGCTTGTGGCTCATGGTCTTGGAAATATGCTTGGTGCAGCTGTTTAACCTTCGTCATAATTTGTTTATTCGAATCTGCAGCTTTCCGTAATCGGCAGCTATATATAACTGGAAAGTAGTCTCTTAAAAATTTCCCTTCCGCATGTGCAGTTAAGGCAATGATTTGGAAACCGAGTTGTTCGGCGATAAAAAATACAGGATTTAGCACATGGTCACTAGATGCTTTACCAAACGGATTGTCGAGGATGACAACACGGTTGCGTTTCATTCTTGAATCGACATGCTTCTTTTCTGAAACATAATTGAGTATGCCTAAGAACAGTGTCATGTTTTTGCTCCACTTTTCACCACCAGACCAAACATTTGATTGCTCCCACGAATACGAACGTGTTGTCACTTCATTATCATTCGTAACCTTCCTACAGGTAATTTTCATCGTTTCATTGTTCATGACAACACGCAGAAGCTGCTTTGATTGTATCCATGTTTCAATTTCCTTGCGTACCTTACCGTAATCCTCGACACCATCCTCACTTTTAAAGCGTTCTGACTCTAGCTGTTCTAAAATCCATTCAATATGCTTGCGAATTCTACTTTTGCCATCCTCTTCTGTCCACTCAGGGATAGTAAACTTATAAATTTCCTTCCATTTATCTTCTACCTTTACCTTAGTCTTTTTCGGAATGAGCTCGAGTTCACCAGCAATTGTATATAAATGGCTATTAATATGTGTCACAAATTGCTCTAGCTGTTTATCATGGTCAATGATACTGGTTTCATTGTATTTTATCGCTGTTTGAATTCGTTTTTGCATATTTGCCTGGAATTCAATGACCTCTTTATAGGTCCGCTTTGTCTCAATGCCATCGCGGGCCATTTTTTGCATTTTTACATTTGTAATTTTTGTTTTACAAAATGCTTTAAACATTTCTTTTGCATGCTCAACCTTCTCCTGCTCTTTAGAAACTAGCGCTTTCGCTTGCTTTAATGCTGTGGTGACCGTCTTCACAAAATTGATTCGTTCATATGAAAAGTCTTGAATCTCTCCATCTGATAACATATCTGCTTGTACAGATGGACCTTTAAAATGGTGGGCTTCCTCATAGCGATCAAGCTCATGAAAGGCAGTTCTGATTGAATTAAGCCCTTTATCTGTTCGTGCTTTTTCACGATCTAAATACTCAAACTTCGCTAATACTTTTTGATTTTCTAGTTTAAGTTGTTCACGAACATCTGAGAGCGGCTCATTAAATATTTTCGGCTTTTCATGTGCAAACTGCTGATGAAACTGGTCTAGGGCAAGTTCTACAACCTTTTCCTGTTTGAGCTTTTCCTCATTGGCACGATGATAGTTTTCTGTTATCTCATCAACCTGTTTTTCTAATTGTCTAATCCGCTCGCGCAACAAAGTAATTTGTTCGGTCCCATTTGGCGGGAAAGAGAGCTGTTCATCTAACGGACCATAATCATTGATTAACTCTTCAATTACTTTATTAAGCCGATTGATTTCCTTTTGTGAATGTTCCAGCTTAATGATTAACTCATTTCTTGTCGTTGAGAGCTTGCGTAATGATAATTTAAGCTCTTCACGTTCTTCTTTTAATATGTCAAGCTCTTTGTCCGTAAATGTGGTACGTTCTTTTTTCACTTCATTATATAAGGGGTCATCTATCAATGAATTAAAATAATAGCGTTCATCCCGTTCATGCTCTTCAATTCGGTCCTTTTCATCTGACAATCTTCGAATATGAAGCTCTTGTTTTTTTATAATACGGTCAATTTCTGTTAATTGCTCTGAAAGCATATCCTGCGTTTTCTTTAGCTGTTTCGTTTCCTTTGAAAATGAAAGATAGTCATAGCCTAGGTCTAGTTTTGTTTGCAAGCCCTGGTATTCCTTCTCAAAGGTATCTATGCGCTCTTGTTGTGTCGTAAGAAGCTGACCACTAGCCTCAATACTCGCGGCTATTTCTTGTTGCTCTACTCCTAAATCATGAACAGCTTTAGCAATGCTTGTTAATTGTTCCTTTCGTTCCTGCTGTTTGTGATATGGGTAATCAACAAAAAAGTTTGCTAGTTTCTCCAATACTCGTTTCCAACTATCCAGCTTTGTTTCCACTTCGACCCGAGCTTGTGAAGCCGTTTCTGCTCTTTCCTTCATTGTTAGTTTCCATTGCTGAAAGGAAGTCACTTGTTGATTTTCTAGCCAATGAGCTGGTGTAATCGTTAATGTTGATTGATACTCACCTTGAACAATCGCACGTGCCTGCTCGATAGATAATACGTCAATTGGAAACTGAAGTCGCTTGTTAACGTGGATGATTTTTTCCTTTAGCTGCGCTTGTTCCACTTCTGTTGTAATTAATGTAATCGGCCAAAGCGGATAATTTTTTGCCTGTTCGAGATGAGACCCTTCTAGCCCTTGGATAAATTGGCTCCCTGTCTCTAGCAAGTGAAATTGATTGCTCCATTGCTTTATTTGTTGTTCAACAAAAGGATCAGCAAAGAATATATCCTGGCTGCCATAGTCATCAATAAAGCGGTGGGCGAGTCTTTCTTTATATAAGCAATCATTTCGTTCCTTTTTTAAACGTTCAAGCGAATCGGCAACTTGTTGGGTTAGTGAATCCTCTTTTAAATATACGGAATCCAAGCTCGTCCATTGTGGGCGTAATGACCCTAATTCTTCAATCATCTTTAGATGTGCTTGTTCTGCTTGCTTTACTTCCATATCAATCTCAGTACGTTTTAATTCGTTTTCAGCGATTAAACTCTTTATCGTATCATGCTGTCCATTCAAATCTTTTATTTTGCCTTGCAGTTGTTTATTTTCTGTCTTCAAATAAACAATCTGTTCATCCAAGTAAACGAGACGTTTCTCCCATTGTCCTACAAAATCATCTACTGCTTCCTGGTCAGGCTTAGCCAATATTTTATGACGAATCCGGTCCATTTGCATTTCTAAAGAATCGATCTTTCCAACATTTTTGTTGAATATCCCTTTCGTCTGTTCAAGCTGCTGTCGTAACGTTTTTCTATGAGTCTCTGCCTCGGTTATTCCGTCGGTTAACGGCTGCTTTTCAATTTTCAAACCATTTTGACGCTTCTTGCTTTCTTCTAATTCATTTGTAAAATAACCGTTTAACTGCTCACTGTTTTCAGTAAATCTATCGGATAATTCCTGAAAATCCTCCTCTTGTTCGAGTGCTTCTAACTGATCTTGCAGAGAGCGCAAACGATCGTGCTCTACTTTATGAGCCTGTTTTTGCTCTGCTAGCTTTAAAGAATAGAAGCTTTTTTTCGCATGAGTGAAGTCATTCTTGCTTAGTTCCAGAAGACTAGTGTATTCCTGTAATTCTACTTTTAAGTCTGTTAACTTCGATTGTTCAATCTGAATGTTTAATGATTGCTCACTTTCTTGGAGTTCTCTTAGTTCAAGATTTGCAGTATTGCGTTTTTCCTCGAGCGCCAAAAGTTTTGCTTCATGCTCCTTCTCCTGAAGGTGGATAAGGTTCAACACTGCTTTTGCGCGCTGTTTCTTGTGCTCATAGGCCTGCTGTCTGTCATGTAAATGCTCAAACGTCGCAACATAACGATTTAATTGTTCTTCGATTGATTTATTTTCTTCGATTTGTTCTTTCAGTTCTTTATATAATTTGAAGCTGGCACGATGCTTTTCGAATGTATCTGCAAAAGTGTGTTCATGATGACCGGCGATCGCACTTTCTACTGTCGGGATAAGCAGCCTGTCAAATAGCTGGTTTGTTTGCTTACACTCATCAAAGAACGCTTCAACTCCACCTTCAGTACTGTTAATTTTCACAATTGCATCCCATTCATTTGCGATAATATGATATTGTTCTTCAATATGCTGCTGGAAGTCTTTAATCGTTGAAAATGTATGTGCATTCATATGCTGTTGTGCCATTTGCTGATAATAATCAGCAATTTCACCACGGTCAGCAGGTCGATTTGAATCTTTACGGACGAACGGAATTTCTTCAATACGATGACGGTCACCTGCTTGGTATGGGTACACATAACGATATGACCCTAACCCATCTTTAGTTAAAAACAAACTAACCGCAGTAACTAAATATCGACGTGGCTGTTCAGTTATTATCCATTCAATCGCAATATGGGCAGGATAATTATCGAGCTGGAGAGTTTGCTTAATTTTCCGGTCAGAAAGATTTGTGTGTGGGATAATCGCTTGAAGCGCAGTTTGGATAAAAACGGTCTTCCCTCCCCCATTTTCAAGGAGAATTGCCCCGTTAAACCCATCAAATTTAAAAATTTCATTATTATAGCGCTTCATTCCGTCTTCATATACGACATTTGTAAAACGGATTTTACTAATTGATGGCATGCTCTTCCTCCTCCCACTCATAAATAAATTCTAAAATCCCTTTGTTGTATTCAACCTCCATGAAAAATCGTTGTACAATTGTTTTTGCCTTTTCTGTTAACGTAATTTCGTTATTACCAATTTCCTTAACGAGTGCTTGGTCAATTAAAAAACGTTTTGCACTATCAATGAAGCTTAATCTGCTAATCGTGTTCCCTGCCTGTTTTTTTGCTGTTTCTTTAATATCATTCATGTCTTCCCATTTTTCAATTATCTGCTTCCAATTATAAGAAAATTCCTGCTCTTTAGCACGAAGCTGTTCTTCATCATGCTCCATCAATAGACTAATCCGATCATTTACATGGCGCACCCAATCATCAAGTGCGATAAAATCCCGGGTAGGCTCTAACGTTTGATAACTATCATAAAACGTACCAAACAAGACAATTGTTGAAAAATAAAGTAAATACAGATCAGCATTCGTTGCACCAGATTTTAAATAAGTCCGTTTCAAAAAGTCGTTATTAACATGAAATGGGGATAGCTTCGTTTTAGGTATCATATAAAGCATATCACCTGCACGAATCACGACACAATCGACATGATGGGCAAAGCTATCCACTAACCCGCGAATAGAATCATCTGCTATATATAACGATTGTGCTTCAGCATCAGCCGATCCATTACGAGCTAAACTTGTGTACAGCTCAAATGCTTGCATCACCTTGTGCTCACTATAGTTCATCTACTGGCACCTCCACTAGTGTTATATCCATATTTTGAATAGAAAAACGGTCTGTCACATGTATTGTTTCTGGGAGCTCTTTTACATGTAAAGTTCGGTTTCCTAGTGCTGCTAATGCATCATCCAATAGATGTGTTTGGTCATCTTCCTCTGTTTCAAGCTTACCCGAGACAATTGGTGAGCGTTGGTGAAGAATCATCCAAAAATCATAAAAAACCCGCTCATCTAATAATTTCGGTTCATTCTTTTTTACATAGTCGATAAGAAGTGCGAGTTCGTTGCAGCCTAAGTCAATTGCTTGTAATGCTACCTTCATTACATAGCCAAAGTTTTTCCTAACACGTTTATCATCGTAGTTCTCATGGTCATTTCCAACCTCAATAAACCGAAAATCAACTGTCTCTTCACGGTCTTCACGAATATTTTGTTCAGCAAAGACTGTTAACGGTGACCATTGCAATTCATGGTGTAGAGGTAAAAACGGATGCAGCAAGCCCTTCATCGCTTCTAACGGAAGAGGTGCACTAATTAATCTCGCATTAATGTCTTGGTCGAAATTAAACGCATCAATTCCAGTATAATATAATGATTCTTGTGCTGCTTTTAATGTATGGTTTTTAAGCTCGATGCTTTGTTCAAGCAGTCTAGAGTGTTCATAATGAACTTCTTCGAGCTCGTTCGTAATTTCAAGAATGTATGCATATGTTTTCGCTTCCTTTTGATGGTAATCCTTTTCATATAACCTTTCCTTCGTTTCCTTCACAAACTGTCTAAGTTCAGAGAATTCATCGTTTTCACGCTCTAGTCGTGCGTGGATATCTTCAAGCAGCTGCTTGTACCTTTCAAACGTTTCCTCTGAAACAATGCTTCGTTGGATTTCATGGCGTAATTTCACCATCCGGTCATTAAGTGATTCCACATCAATCCGCATTTCATTTATTTGCCGTAAAGCCCCACGAAACTCGCCTTTTTCAAGCTGTTTTCGTAGCATTAATTGGTTAATCGAAAGCTGAAATTCACTATAAAATTCCTTCGTTGCAAACACAAGCTCAAGCCCATCATCATCTAATGTGTAATATTGCGTATTCGTCTTTGAATCAAATGCGTTTGCCTTTAAAATCGAATAGTCTAATTCACCATAATCAGTTGCTTCCCAATCATAAAAGGGATAAGTTCGCTTTTTCCCTGTTGTCGGCCGAAACGTTTGGATAAGCGTTGCTGCAATTTCCTCACACTCTTGGACAGATAACAAATATTGTCTTTCGGTAAGACGTTTTAAAAAGACAGCTAAATCTTTCGTCCCAACCTTGTGATTTCTAGCAATTTTTTGTTCAAAAAAGAATAAGAGAGTAAGCAAGCCTAAACCTTTCATATCTACTTGCTCCCCTTGTTCATCCTTTACTTTTTTTCTATCAAGCTCATATAACGGGTCAAATAAAGCAAGACGCCGCATTCGCTCGCGAAAACCGCCTGTAATATCTGATAACTCGGTTAGTTCCATTCAGAATGCCTCCATATATGTTGCAGTTCACGTGTTTTCAGAACTTCCTGCGGATAATAATGTCCACTGTTTAATAGAGATTGAATCACAGCCTGCTCTTTATCTGTAAAGTACATTACAAATTTCTCGATTGATGTTGCATCTAATCGTTGATTCGTTTTACCAGCTATTGGGGGCTTTGTGAGACATGCCCTGTAGAAAGGTAAAGCAGGCTGTATCGGTGGCTTCTTTTCATTTAGTCGTTCCCATATAAACAATCCGGACCTATCAAGATCACCAAAATAGTAAAAGCAGTCATTCCGACATGGTAGCGGTAGCTGACGTTCAAACTGCTCAATGCTTTTAATTATTTTATTTCCGCTCCCATAAATAAGTGATGTAAAATCCGTTTCAGGTAATATCTCAACAAGTGCTTGATATGTTGTTTTGTTTTCAACGATTAAATGTTTGTGTTCCAAATTTGATAGAGTAGTAGGATTTATCGCAAACATTAATGGGTCTGAAACTGGCATAATTTTCAATTTTGACCATAAACCAATTCGTTCTAGTAATTCTTTACCATTTCCCTCGGTTATCCACTTTTCATCACCAAATAACTCTACACTCCGCTCCGGTGCTGGCACTTTATAATCTGGAAATCCATTCACTTGAAGATAAGTATGAATAGATTGTAAATATGGGAGGTCCTTTTGCCATTGTGTAGGGTCTAAGCGAAAGTAACTGTCTAGCTGTATCTCCCGGTGTAATTTGAGTCGATATCGTTTCAATTCATCATGATAATCTTTTTTTAGCTGTTGCTTATGAATTCGATAGGAATATGCTAACGATGGAGTGCGGGTATTTCTCCCCTTTGTTTTTATCATTTCTAAAACAGACTCGTCCTCTAATGCAAGAATGTGATTTGCAAACAAATCATATGACATCATGTCATTACTTATAATTGTTTCAAGTTCTTCTAATGTTATTGTTTTTTTTGGATAGTTTAATAGTTTTTGAATGATTATGGATTTCATACGATTCACCTCAACACATGTAAATCTAATAAGTTCTATTTTACAAGACTATTTGTAGGAAGTCAGTAATGATTGACGAGGTAATGCTTCATTGAGCAATTAAAAAAGTGGTAGTACTCTCATATTATTACAATCTCATCTTTGGGAATGGGCACTTATTGTGACTGCAAATGTCTACTACTGTTTACTATATCAATAAAAAAAAGCACAATCTACCAATGGCAGACTATGCTTCTTGTAAAAAGGATGTAGTTGTTTTCAAGTTAGCTTTTTTAGTTCCAACTAAACCTAATATTTCTGCTGAGGACAAATGAACTTTGTTCAATAAATCTGGGTTATCCATCAGTGATAAACCATATGAAGGGATCATTTCCTTCAGCTTCGGTTCCCATTTATCAATGTTTTCCGGGAAGCATTTTCTAATCACTTCTAGCATGACGTGAACTGCTGTAGATGCGCCTGGTGAAGCACCGAGCAATGCAGCAATGGAACCATCACTAGCCGTAATCACCTCTGTACCGAATTGTAGTGTCCCTTTACCAGCCTCTGTATCTTTAATGACTTGGACACGTTGTCCAGCGACAACTAAATCCCAATCTTCTGCTTTTGCATTCGGAATAAATTCACGTAACTCTTCCATACGTTGCTCTTTCGTTAACATGACCTGCTGAATAAGGTATTTTGTCAAAGCCATTTCCTTCACACCAGCTGCTAACATGGTTAATATATTATCTGGTTTTACAGATGTAATTAAATCAAACATCGAGCCATTTTTTAAAAACTTAGGTGAGAACCCTGCAAATGGTCCGAATAATAATGATTTTTTATTGTCTATAAATCTAGTATCAAGATGAGGAACAGACATTGGTGGAGCACCAACCTTTGCCTTTCCGTATACTTTAGCATGATGCTGTTCAACTACCTCAGGATTATTACACACCATAAAAATTCCACTAACCGGGAATCCACCAATATGTTTCCCTTCAGGAATTCCTGATTTTTGTAATAAATGAAGGCTGCCACCACCGCCTCCGATGAAGACGAATTTTGCTGTATGCCTTTCTACCGTACCATTACCTAGGTTCTTAACTTTTAACTCCCACTTATTATCAGCAGTTCGCTTCATATCATTTACACTATGATTATAATGAATTTGAACATCTTGATTTTCTAAATGTGTAAACAACATACGTGTTAACGAACCAAAGTTAACATCTGTTCCACTGTCGATTTTCGTTGCAGCGATTGGTTCAGTTGTTTCACGTTCTTGCATAATAAGCGGAATCCATTTCTTCAGTTTTTCTGGGTCTTCAGAAAATTCCATTCCTTTAAAAAGAGGATTTTTTGTTAGCGCTTTAAAACGTTTCTTTAAAAACGCTACATTTTCTTCACCTTGAACTAGGCTCATATGTGGCAATGGCATAATAAAATCTTGTGGCTTTTTGATTAGTTTCCTACTTACTAAATAAGACCAAAACTGCATTGAAACTTGAAACTGTTCATTAATGTTAATTGCTTTACTAATATCGATTGTGCCATCCGGTTTTTCAACCGTATAATTAAGTTCACAAAGTGCCGCGTGTCCCGTCCCCGCATTATTCCATTCGTTCGAGCTTTCCTCTCCAGCACTTGGGAGCTTTTCAAAAACTTTAATGTTTATGTCCGGCACTAACTCTTTCAAAAGTGTCCCTAATGTTGCACTCATGATGCCGGCCCCAATTAAGATAACGTCTGATTTCGTTTCACTGTTGCTCATAATAACCTTCCTTATACCCCTAAGATTTTCAGAAAGGATGTAGGCGCTAAACCTGCTAAAAAACACAGAAACCCAATGCGCTACCTAATTCACATCATTTCTGGAGCGATTAAAGCTTGCTTCTAGTGTATCATTATTATTTGAAAATTAAAATATCAATTTGTGAAAAACGAAGCAAGGGGACGGTTCTTCTGCTTCCAAATGAAGCAAAAGAACCGCCCCTGTGCTCCTTACCGTACCGCTTTCCTTCTCATCCATTGTGTTGCAGCCCATTTATCGCCAACGATGACAGGTGCACCACCATGTAGTGTTAACTCATTTATTGTTTTATCATTATAGAAATATTCGAAGTAAACAGCCATTCCCTTTTGTGGAGAAATTGTTAAATTTAATTTAGGGAAATATGTTTCTCCACCGTGCTCAACATCACTTAAATACATAACTATAGTGCTGATTCTCGTATTTTCTGCTGCTACAAAATAATCATGGTGTGCTTTAAACTCTTGTCCCACCTCATAATGCAGCACTTGTAATCCTTCACTATGCTCTACAGGTATATTCATGATTTGAGCTAGACGCTTATCAATTCTTTCAACTAATTCATGATGTCCATCATCAAAAAACATACTGCTGCTCGTTCTTAGTTCATGAACATCACGGCTATTTCCTACTTTAGACCGTTTTAGTTTATCTTTTGACAATTGAATCAGTTCATCACACTCTTCGTTACTTAACACATTTCCTAATATTACAATTAATGGTTCGTCGAATTTCGCAATAATGTGAATCTCTCTATCATCTGTTTTAATTTTATTACCTAAGTGATTAAAAATTGTTTGTTCTTTTAAAGCTAATTCTCTTGTTTCCATCGTGATTTCCTCGACCTTCACTGTATATTTCTAATTCTTTTAAAATAGAACATTTTTAAATCAGCAAATCTATTTTTAAATCACTATTTGAACACTATTTAGTTGTCCCTTCCCCCTTCAATAAAACAGATAATAGAGCAAACTAGCATATCGCATGAAAATATTTTACTCCCTCTTTTAAATATTGACTATCTTTTTTTTATGGAAGCGCGGGGACGGTTCGAAACCACTGAAAAAGTATACTGATTTCTGATAAGTATCTACTTTCAAGCAATTTATTGTACATATAATGCGGCTTATCCTACGTATAGTTTGATTGGAGCGGAAGTGCGAGACTCCTGCGGGATGCGTGGGAGAGCTGAGACCCCGCAGGCGTTTGCGCTGAGGAGGCTCAGCACCCACCCCGCGGAAAGCGAGTACTGTAGCGGAAATCAAAGTGAACGTCAACTTTGTAAAATCGATTCTTTTTTCTATTAACAAGACTTTTTCAGTGGCCTCGGACGGTTCTTCTGCTTCCAAAAGGAAGCAGAAGAACCGTCCCTGTGCTTTCCCCTTCCTTGACAATTTTAAAGATTAGGTATATTGTGAAAAGTATAATTTCATATTTCGACATTTTCTTATCAAGAGAGGAAGAGGGACTGGCCCAATGACTCCTCGGCAGCGGACGATTTCGTACTGTGCCAATTCCAGTAGCAAACTTGCTAATAGATAAGAGGAGAAGATTCATTTACTATCTACCCCTCTTCTTATTAACAGGAAGAGGGTTTTTAGATCCAAGCTTAATAGATAGAAAAATACACATCTAGGAGAGGAAAACATTATGACACAAAACGTACAAGCACCTTTCAAAGCAGACCATGTAGGAAGCCTATTGCGACCAGAAAGAATACATAGTGCCCGCAAAGATTTTCAAGAAGGAAACATTACTGCAGAAACATTACATGCAATCGAAACAGAAGAAATCAAAAAAATTGTCGACAAACAAATTGAAGTTGGTCTACAAGCTGTGACAGACGGAGAATTTCGTCGTAGATTTTGGCACACCGATTTCTTAGAACATTTAAATGGTGTTGAAGGTTATGTACCAGGCCACGGCTTTAAATTTAATGGTGAGGAAACGGAAAGATACGATGTGCGTGTCATCGGGAAAATCTCCTTTAATCAAAATCACCCTCATATAAAAGACTTTATCGAGTTTAAAGAAATCGTTGGTGACCGCGCTGTTGCGAAACAAACGATTCCTAGTCCAAATCAATTATTTAATGCAGGGATACGTAACCTTGAAATCTATCCTGACATTGAAGAGTACACAAATGACGTTATCCAAACATATCGCGATGCAGTGAAAGCTTTCTATGATGCTGGCTGTCGTTATTTACAACTAGATGATGTTTATATTGCAGGTCTGAATGCACCAGAAATTCCGTTCAACGATAGCGGTTATTCCCGCGAACAATTGATTGAACTAGCATTACGTGTAATCAATGGTGTATTAGAAGATAAGCCTGAAGATTTAGTGATTACAACACACTTATGTCGAGGAAATTACCGTTCTACATGGGCTTTCGAAGGCAGCTATGCGAAAATTGCGCCAACACTATTTGCTAAAGAAAAAGTAACTGGATTTTTCCTAGAATATGATGATGACCGTTCAGGAGATTTCGAACCGTTACAGCACATACCTAACGGTGGACCACAAGTTGTTCTAGGTTTATTCACTTCAAAACACGGTAAATTAGAGGACAAAGAAACGATTAAAGCACGTGTTGAAGAAGCAACAAAATATGTCCCATTAGAGCAATTATGTCTCAGCCCACAATGTGGTTTCGCATCAACACATCACGGTAATATTTTAACTGAAGATGAGCAATGGGCGAAGTTAAAGTATATTGTTGATATTTCAAAAGAAATATGGGGTTAAGATAACCTAGATAGTAAATAATAAAAAACATCATCCTCATTTCGGAGAAAAAATTCTCCATAAGTAAGGATGATGTTTTTACTATTTTTAATCTATTAGTCACAAACCCACTTTATTGTCTTTGCAAGAAGTTTAATAAATTCCCCGTTCTCTAACCCCTCTTTATTATGCGCTGGAGTTAAACAGGATACCCTGCCATTCCCAAAAGAATGTGACCAACCTGCAACAGAATGCCCATCTTCAGATTGTGATGTTAAGAAGATGTTCGTTTCCGCTTCATTTACATTTACAAAATAATGCTCATCTAATATGTCAAAAGCAACTGCTCCAAAGCTATCATTACCATCTACACTCGTATATTTCACTTGTTGATGAAGCTCTGGATGGTATTCAAAGTGACCCTTTAACAGTTTAATATAGTTGCTATCAGGTGGATACGAAGCAAGCCCCGAATGCCAGCCTAGCCACCCGCCACCTTGATTAACATATTCAGTAATCGCAGTTCCAATCTCCTCTGTCATCCACGTATCGACTTTTTCATCAGTAGGATTGATCCGATTTTCTTTAAACAAAATCACTGCATCAGGCTTTTTCCCCAATTCGGAGCATAGTTGTTCTAGTTGGATTTCTACTAGATCAATGTCCTCCAGCTCACTGATAAATTTAACAGCATGATGTAACGAATCTACTATCCTTTCTTTCGGATGATAATAATCACCTAAAACGGCAATAATTCTTTTCATGTTCACCCCTCCTTAAAAAACTTAACGGATAGAATCTCTCACACTTTACTAATTATTACATTCCATTATCGGACAGTGAACTACAATGGCATTGCTTCTCCTCTACTATTAATAAAAGAAGATGAATGATTAATAGTTTGTTTTTTCTCAATTATATCCATGATACCGCGTGCAGACTCCTCTGGTGTACCTGGAGCATGCTCACCACCCATATCTGTTTTAATCCAGCCAGGATGAACCGCATAGACAGAAACCTCTTTATCTGCTAAATATTTTCTTAATTGCTCAGAGAACATGTTTAATCCGCTTTTAGACAATGCATAAGGGTAATCCCCGCCATACGCATTTTGAAAGCTTCCTGCTTCTGATGAAATGTTAATAATTGTTGCATCAGGTCCTTTATTTACTAACGGTAAAAAATGTTTTATAACCCGCATCGGTCCAAAAAGGTTAATCTGAAATGTTCGCTCAACCTGTGCAATGTCTAATTCTTCAATCGTTTTAGAGCGTTCAGTTAAGATTCCTGCATTATTAATGATTGCATCTAGCTTCATATTTTCTCTAGCTAATTTTGAAGCAGCCTGCTGACATGTTGCTTCCTCAGCAACATCTAGTTGTATAATAGAAACCTGACTTTGTGCGTCCGATTGTAATTGTTGTAATTGCTCCACACGATACTCTAGATTTCGAACACCTGCATACACGCTATGCCCTCTTTTCACCGCTTCTCTAGTTAATTCAAGACCTAAACCACGATTTGCCCCTGTGATAAGTACTTTCATATAAACCTCCTATCATTTTTTCGGACCTAATTCTTGTAAACCTAGCATGACACCTAATTGCTGAACAGAATCCATAAAACAATAACGTCCAGACCCGTATTCACCTTTATGTACGAGTGGTATACCTTGATTTTCAACAAATGAAATGTTTTCTTCAAAGCCACCAACTGTAAACGTAATAAATTGTACCCCTTGACCATGCTTTTGTTTAAATTCTGCGTAAGGGCTTTTGTCATCAACTGGTTCTAACAGTTCAACCGTAACTGCCCCCATTTGCAAATTCGCTAGCTTGACTCGTGCCGGAACATGCTCACCACGAAACACTGTATAAGTAGCCCCCGTTGGATCAGGGCTATACTCTTCTGCTGGCATAATAATTTTCGGCATTTCAATTCCAAATAATCGTGAAAAGTGTTTGGCCGTTGCTTCAATATCATCAACAACTAAGCCTAATTTAACTAGATGAGGATTATCAATTTTGTTCAAAAGCAACTCCCCCTATTTATCGTTTTCAAGTAGCTCGAGCATAATTTTCAAATCTTTAAACGTATCCATATAAGCATAGCGTCCACCTGTATATTCACCTTTTTGAACTAGAGGCATATTTTTCCCTTCCATTAATGTTACTTTCTCTTTCATACCATTAATGATAAATGCGATATGGTGTGGCCCTTCCCCATGTTCATTGAGGTGATTTCTCCATGTACTAGGATGTTCATCAGGTTCGATTAACTCCAATTGCAGTGACCCCATATCGAAAAAGGCTAACTTGGAACGTGCCTCAGAAGGTGCACCTTCAAATTCTGTTTGGGCAACATCGATTGGATCAGTCCAACTCCACTGTGGCTTTTCAACACCAAAAAATTCTGCATAGCTTTGTGAAACGGTTTCAATATCATGAACTAAAATACCAATTTGCGCGATTACATTTGTACCTAACACACCATTATTTTCTTGAGTTTTATTTGTCATTGAATACTCTCTCCTTTGTATATAAGATGATTTATATTAACAATGGATAATCCATTGCCATACACACTATTAGTAGTAAAAAAATTAGTCATCGAATCCCCATTTTTTGGACAATTTGAAAAAGGTCATTGTCATCAGTAAAGCAATTATTAAAAGAATCCATGCTTGTGCAGAAGCATACCCCATATTGAAATACTGAAAGGCATTTCGATAGAGATATAATGAATAGAACAAGGTCGAATTATCTGGACCACCATCTGTAATGATAAACGCCTCTGCGAATGATTGAAAAACACCAATCATACCGGTAATTGAATTAAAGAGAATTGCAGGTCTTAACCCCGGTAATGTGATATGAAAGACCTTTTGAAATACATTTGCACCATCAATTGAAGCTGCCTCATATAACGATTTAGGGATATCACCTAAAGCCGCTAAATAAATTAAAATCATATTTCCTGACATCCAAATTGACATCATGATAAAGCCAGGCTTTGCCCAACTAGGACTCGAAAACCATCCAGGCCCTTCAATTCCAATCATTCCTAACAATGAGTTCACAACACCTGAATCAGGTTGTAATACCCATATCCATAAAATTGCAAGGACAACAAAAGGCACTAATGTTGGAATAAAGAAGACAACCCTAAAGAAAGAAATCGCTTTAATATTCTTCGTATTTAATAGAATTGCAATAAAGATTGTGACAATCGTTGTCATTGTTAAACCTACAAAAATCATATATAAGGTGTTGCCGAGAACTTTGAAAAATAAGTCATCTTTAAACAGAAGCTGGTTATAGTTTTCCAAACCCACAAAAACTGGATCAGCAATTAAATTGTACTCTGTCATTGAATAGTAAAGTGAACTAAACATTGGATAGGCTGTAAAACAAAGAAACCCGATAATCCACGGAGAAATGAAAAGGAGACCATTTCTCAAATTCCTTCTTTGTATATTCATAAAATGAGCACCCCTGTTTTAATAATAAGGAAAAGGTGTTGGTTCATTGTCATCTTTACCCTTTCGAACCCGTAAATGTAATACCTTCTATGAAATATCTCTGCAGGAAGAAAAAGATAATAATAATTGGCAATGTCATCGCAACCCCAATTGCCATCAACAAGCCCCATCTCGGGTCATTTTGAGACATAATTTGTTGCACACCTAGCGAAAGCGTGTAATGGCTATTATCACTCAAGAAAATAAGTGGACCAAGGAAATCACGCCAAGCTTCGATGAATTGAAAGATAACAACTGTTGCTAAAATAGGTTTAGACAGCGGTAAAATAACCTTCCAAAACACAATAAATTCATTTGCCCCATCCATTTTTGCAGCTTCTGACAATTCTTTTGGGATGCCTTTAAAAAACTGTCTCAGCAAAAAGATAAAGAAAGCATTGCCAAAAAAATGTGGCACGATTAATGGTAAATACGTCCCTATCCAACCAATATCTTTAAATAATAGAAATAACGGAATCATAATGACCTGAAATGGTAGCATTAAAGTCGCCAGAACCACAATAAATACAGCATCGCGATATTTCCATTCAATTCTTGAAAACCCATAAGCTATAAAAGCATTAGATAGCACAGCTCCAACACATGAAAAAACAACAACAATCAGTGTATTTTTTAAATATAAAAGAAACGGGAAGGACGAAAAAGCTTCTTTATAATTTGACCAATTTAAAACCTCTGGAATCCAAATAGGCGGGTCTGCAAACAATTCCGTACTACTTTTTAATGAGCCTGAGATAAGCCATAGAAACGGTACAATAAAGACTAAAGAGAATAATAGTAAAATCAAATAGACTAATAGTTTACTCATTTTTCGATTTAATTTATCGAATCTCCTAGTTTTACCCTGATTAGGAACCAACTTACGCTGTTGGTGCGGCTCCGATGCCGGGAGTGCCATCTTCATAAAATCTCCCTCCTCAACTTATTAAAGGATCCGGACTTTGCCTACACAAAATCCGGCTAACATTTACCTTACTTATTATCAAGAGTTTCTTGGAGTTTATCCTGAGATTTCTGAAGCAATTGAACAGGGTCCTCGTGATTATAGATAACTGCATCACGAATACTTGTTATTTCATCCCCCATCTCACTCGCGACAGCAGTTAAGGCCGGATGCCCTGATTCTGTTGATTCTGCTACCTTTAACACGGTTTCATAAACGTGATCGTTATCCCAATTGATCGCATCAGATTTCTCCTTCCAAATTGAAATCGAGCGCCAAATATTTATGTTATCCGCTAATACTTTGTCTTGGTTTCCATATAGTGCAAAGTTAACTGCAGCTTGAGGATTTTTTGCACCTTTAGGAATAAAAAATACATTCGTTCCAAATACCGTTGCATCTTTTCTTCCCTCTGGTGGACTTGGAATTGCTGCCACTTTATATTTCGTATCCGGTGAATAAATCTTTAACGCATTAGCGAACCAGTTTCCATTTACCGTCATTGCTACTTTTCCATTCATAAATGGATGATCAGGTGAAAACGCTCCTCCAAATCCGGATGTAAATGACTTTATTTTTTCTGGATTATATTTCTGCGCATATCCGTCCATCCATTTAAATGCTTCTACCATTGGTTCTTCATTCAAGTTCACTTTTTTTGTGTCTGTATCATACATTGTTGCACCAAATGCCCATGGCCACGTATATGGATCTTCACCAGCATCAATCCAAGGAATAAAACCTAGTGTTTCAAAGCTTCCATCATCCTTTATTTTTGTTAACGCTTCTGCAGCTTTATCTAGTTCTTCAATTGTTTTTGGAGGATTATCCGGGTCTAATCCAGCCGCTTCAAACATTTCTACATTGTAGTACAGCAAATTAACGTTCGAATCTTGTGGCAGGATATATGTTTTTCCATCTGGTTGCTTCATTAAATCTCGAAAACCATCAAGTACACTATCTTCATCAAAGCCTGCCTTTTCTAAATATTCATCAAGAGGTTCTAATGCACCTTGAGCCG
Organism: Metabacillus malikii; assembly: GCF_030813355.1. Taxonomy (GTDB): domain Bacteria; phylum Bacillota; class Bacilli; order Bacillales; family Bacillaceae; genus Metabacillus; species Metabacillus malikii. The sequence continues at coordinate 240,643 of NZ_JAUSUD010000001.1, read as the reverse complement.
CTAAGCTATATGCAAGTTGATAATCATTTCCATCCCCTAATACTAAATCCGGCGGGTTCCCCCCAGAAATAGAAGAAAGCAACTTCCCATTTGTAATACCGTCTGGAACGTATACTGCATTAATTTTCGTTCCTTCCTCTTTTTCATATGCAGCGATTCGTTCTTTATCCCATTTTTCAGAATCCCCACCCCACGGGTACCAATATGTAAAGCTATCGGAGTCTCCGCTTGATGTAGATGAAGAAGATTCTGAACTTGAACAACCAAAAAGCGCCAAAGACAAGATAAGGAATAAGACCATACTTTTTGAGATGATTTTCTTCAAACTAATTCCCCCTAAATTAAATGAAAAATTCCCCCAAGTAATTAACAACGAACATTGATGAAATTGTCACGATATTTTGCTGTACTCACCCCCTTTAAATAGAATACGCTTTGTGAACACGCGTTTATTTTTTGGTGAAGTGGCTTATATAGATTTTTAGTAAAAGTAAACGCATACATTTCATTAATAAAAGGAGAAGTAGATTAAAGTGAACGGCAAGACTCCCGGACTATCAATTTAGAACCCATCGTCACTTTAATCCCCTTCTTATTTGATTGTTCGATTGAATTTATTACATCAACTGTTAGGCTTTGCATCATTTTACTGAAATCCGCTTTAAAAGTCGTTAGTGGTGGATGATACAATTTACTAAGTACGTGGTCATCAATCCCAATAATCGATACATCTGACGGAACATTGATTTGTTTTTCGTTTAGTGCACGAATAACACCAAATGCAATACTATCGTTTGCAGCGAAAAATGCAGTAGGTAAATCAGTAGCTGTTTTCAAAAAATGTTTCATGGAATGATAGCCGCTCGTGCTGCTAAAATCCGATTGAATGACCCACTCTTTTTTTACAGGTAATCCATGAAGCTTCATCGCCTTCACAAAGCCGTCAAATCTTGCAGATCCAGCATGCCTTTTCAAATCACCGTTAATAATTCCTATTTTTCTATGTTTCAAGCTAACTAAATAATCTACCGCTTTTTTGGCACCATCTTCATTGTCGAAACTATAAACAATTCGATTCGGTTCATTTCGCCCAGGTAAATCTTGGTCTACAATACCAATGATAAAGCCTTCAGCAATCAGTTCTTCGATAAAAGGTTCATGGTTATCAGCGCCCATAAAAATTCCAGCATCAATTCTATTTTGATAAAAAACTGTTTTCACACGTTCAATATTTTTCGGTGATTTGCAGTCTCGAATAATATTCGTGATCACATAATAATCCTGTGCAGATGCTTCTTCTATGACACTAGTAATTAGGGTATTACTAGTCGGATCACTTGAAACGCTGCCTTTATCGATGATAAATAACCCGATATTTCTCATATTTTTTCCAGCAAGAACCTGTGCGGACATATCAGGAAAGTAGTTGTATTCTTTGATTATTTTCATTACTTTTTCGCGAGTTTCTGGGGGAACACTGGGATAATTGTTAATTACCCTGCTTACGGTGCTTCTCGAAACACCAGCAAGCTGAGCAATTTGTGTGCTATTGACTTTATTTCTTTTCACATTATCTTCCCTCTCCGTGAACACGTGTTTATTAATTGGTTTTATTCTAAGCTCATATGATTTGCATGTCAATGAAATGTAGAAATATTTTGAAATTTTCGTGAACGCGCTTTCTTAACTAAAAGATATGTAAGTTGAACAATATTATGAACACTATTTTTTATACAATGCTTCCAACCTATTATTAAGTAAAGAGCAAACCCTAAAACCTCTCCACTTTTCATGAATGATTTTTAGGGTTAACTAATCTTTATTTGTATATTTTTTACTTACTTGAACGTAGCTTATAGTCTTTTTCGATTTGGTCTTTCCAGCTGCGGTCAATTTTCTTCCCGTTCCTCATATTCATAACCGCTTCATTGACTGCTTCATAGTTTAGTTGTGTACCAAGATTATCTGCATGGTAATTAACTGCAAAATCTTCATTTATCCCAAACTGAGCAGCTGTTGAAATAGAGTCGATGTTTGCACCTAAGAAGATAAATTCCCACCCATATTTCTCCTTTTGATGACGCACCATTTGTTTGATTTTTCTAGCCGTATATTCTTGGCTAGCATTTTCCATTCCATCTGTGGTAATGACAAACATAACTTTATGAGCCCGCTGCTCCTCTATTGTATACTTTTGGACATTAACAATTTTTTGAATCGTTGACCCAATAGCATCTAATAGTGCAGTCGAACCACCGACACGATATTCATCTTCTGTCATTGGAGAAATCGCATTTATATTGATACGGTCATGGATAAGTTCATAGTGATGATTAAATAACACCGTCGTCACATATGCTTCGCCTTCTGCCTTTTGTTGCTTATGAAGCATCGCATTAAAGCCGCCAATTGTATCTGGTTCCAATCCAGCCATTGAGCCACTTTTATCAAGAATAAATACCAATTCAATACTTTCCTTTGTCATTTCAAATCATCCTTTGTTAGTTGGTAAACTAAGGATAACAATGGATGGCTTCAAATTGGTCGCTTCTGAAGCGACATTTTATCCTCCTAATAAAGGCTGGTCAAACGCAAACAGCGCTTCATTGATTTCATGTATATTAAAATTTCGTTGAATGATAAAATACTCAATGATGACATCAAATTTACTACTATGTGATAGTGTATATCCTGCACTTTGCAATAATTCATTCGTTTCTGCAACCGATAATTCTAATGCAATTGCAAATGCTAAAGCCGTTTTCTTCTTCGGCTGATAATCGTGATTCGTTCGAATTTTTGAAAATAGCTTCCGGCTAATATTTGCTCTTGTATATGCTTCAACATCCGTCATTCTCCGTTCATCAATCATTCGTAGTAGTCTCATTGAAAATGTCTCATCTAGCATATTCAAATACTCTACTAAGCTCGTACCCTCTAGAGGTCTATCCTTTTCAATTGCATAATCCGATCGAATGCTTTCCTCTTGCAAAGTTTCTAGGATAAATGCCTCTTCCCGCCTATTTCCTTTAAGCCCTGCATCTTTGACAAAATGCTCATCAATGTATTCATGAATCGAATGAAACAACTTTTTACTTAAATGAAAAGATTGTTTATCAAATACAACGAGGTAGACGTCCATTTCATGAACCAATAAAAACTCACTTATTGTTGAAACAGCTATGTTTAACGCCTCATCCTTAGGATAACCGAATATCCCGGTCGAAATGAGAGGAATTGCGATTGAATGAAGCTGATAGTCTTTTGCCAAATGAAGCGAATTGAAATAACAAGCGGCTAACTGTGCTGCTTCATTATATTTGCCTCCACGCCAAATCGGACCAGGTGTATGAATAATATGCTTAGCATATAAACGAAATCCATCCGTTATAACAGCTTGTCCGATCGAACAGCCCCCTATTTCATCACAAGCCTTTTGTAATTCTTTTGCTCCAGCAGCTTGAAAAATTGCACCACAAACACCGCCACCCTTTTTCAACTGCGGGTTTGCAGCATTTACGATTGTATCAACCTTCATCTTCGTAATATCATCACGGACAATTTGCAACGGCATGTCCCCACCTCCACTATGTAACTTCTATTATCATAACGAAACTTTTCTATGTTCAACAATAGAAAGATATTCGATTTGCTCCAATACTTAAATCCTTGTATAATATATTACAGAACAAACATTCGTTTATTTACCACGTGCATCAGATAAACTGAAGGTTGAACAGGAGCAAATTGACTTGATTATTTTACATTTGACTTGCATGTAGCACAAAATATGGACAATATAAGTGATGAACAACTAGAGCGTGTTGATAAAAAATGGAAACAAAACGTCTCAACGTATCAAAAATTATTTCATACGTTAGAAAGTCGATTACTTGATACCATTTTTCCACATGGGGTTTTCACGACTTTCAATTAATAAAGATGGAAATCATCCATAAAAGCCTTATTCAATTGGTCCTTCATTTCACTGTGGCAAACGATAATCATAAACAGATATGCCTAAGCTTTGAAAGATGTCTCTTTCTATCAATATCAACACCATAATTCTCACAATCTAGAAAGTATTTTTAATAGAGAAATACAAATTTGGCTATATCAAGAATTTCTACCTATTAATGAATCAACACTATCTTTCGAAGTCCTTTCTCATCCGGAGCAAATGTATTACTCCATTTTCCAAGCCAATCGGTTACATTGAAACCATTAGTTTAATCTAGCTTTTGTCACATACTAATAAAGAGTAAAAACACCAATAATAAATTTACTGTTTCATTCATCGTAAATTCAAGTAAAATAAGTGGTAGAATGAATACTATAGTTTGATTAGAAAAGAGGATATACAATGATCGTTAAAACAACAGAAGAACTAGAAGCATTAAAAGAAATCGGAAAAATTTGCGGGACAATCCGTGACGAAATGATAAAGATGACCAAACCAGGAGTAACGACGAAGGAGCTTGACGATTTTGCAGGTGAGCTTTTTGAAAAATATGGTGCCATTTCAGGCCCTAAAGGTGAATATGACTTTCCTGGCTATACATGTATCAGCGTTAATGAAGAAGTTGCACACGGAATTCCCGGTAATCGCGTCATTCATGAAGGTGATTTAGTAAACATTGACGTTTCCGGCTCGAAAAATGGTTACTTTGCTGATACGGGTTTATCATTTGTTGTCGGTAACGGTGACCCAGTATTAACTCAAATTTGTGAAGTAGCAAAAAAAGCTTTCGATGCTGGTTTAACAAAAATGAAACCAGGTTCACGACTAAATCGAATTGGGAAAGCTGTCTTTCAAACAGCACGTTCAAATGGCTTTACGGTTATCATGAACTTAACTGGACACGGTGTTGGTCGCGCCTTACATGAAGAACCAAACCATATATTAAACTATTATGATCCACAAGACCCGATTCTCTTAAAAGAAGGAATGGTCCTAGCATTCGAACCATTTATCTCAACTGGAGCCGAAGAAATTTATCAAGAGGATGACGGCTGGACATTCACAACTGAAGAAAAAAGCTTTGTCGCCCAAATTGAACATACCGTCATCGTCACAAAAGACGGCCCCGTCGTCATCACCGAATAAAGAAGCGTGGGGACGGTTCTCTTGCTTCCTGGAAGTAAGAGGAACCTCCACCTTATCTTCACATGCATAGTTATCTCTGTCTCGGTCATGTTTCAAGTCATTAGCCGGAAGTGTTGAAGTAACACTTCCGATTTCACTAACCTGAATTAACAGATGCATCTTGTTCCATGTTCATCATTTTCTAGAACAAAATAGGCAGTGAAACCATGTTCAGTTTCCCTACCTTAATTACAAACTAGTTCTATTAACGGGTCATAGCCTTCGTCATATGGTGGATACACATCAGGGTGAAGAAGATACGCAATTTTCATTAACCCTACTAATAAGCGCGGTGAAGGCCTACAAAAAAGAGGCTCCTCTAGAACATATAGCTTATTCTCCTTTAAAGCACTTAGATTTTCCGCACCTTCCCGTTTTTCAACAACCTTCACATTCACCTTTTCCTTATGAACACCGACCCATATTAAACATATAACATCCGGTTTTTTCTTTATTACTTCAGTCCATTCTGTTTTCACACTTGCTTCAGGTACATCCGCAAATATATTGCGTCCACCTGCTAATCGGCTAATTTCCGTGATCCAATTTGTCTTTCCCGGAGTAAAAATGGGCTTTGGCCACCATTCCCAATAAATCGACTTTGGCGTTACTATTTGCTCGGTTAATTGTTCATACTGCTTCAAAATCTCGCTAAACTTTTTAGCTAACTGTCTAGCTCTCTCACTCGAATTCGTTGCTTCACCCACAAATAAAAGACTATCAATAATTTCTGATAATGACTTAGGATTTGGAACAACAACATAAGGGATCCCTCGCTCCTTGAGCCCTGCAATATTTTGCTCCATACCAGGAACCGAAAGAGAAGCAAGCACAAGGTCTGGCTTTAACTCTTCTACCTTTTGTAAATCAATGGACAAATCTGGGCCTAACCGCGGTAGGTCTTTAATATGTTCTGGCCAATCTGAGTAATCGTCAATCGCAATTAATGAGTCTGTTAGACCTAAATATGCGACCAATTCTGTATTACTAGGACATATCGAAATTAACCTCATCGTTCTCTTCTCCTCTCAATCGATGAAAAAGCAAGCTACTTATTTCATCCGTTTCGTTAACCCATTCCATACCAGTTCAACCTTGTCCGCAAGACGTGCTGCATCTTGAGTTATCCACCCCATCACATCACGCAATCTTCGCTCGGATTCCTCAAGTGGAACAATGCCTTTCCCAATTTCGAGCATGATTAAAACAATGGTTCCATTTCGTGCCTGCTCCGTACGAACCATTTCGTCATAAAAACTTCTAAATTTTTCACGAATCTGTTGATTATTGTTGTTTTCTAAAAGCTCTGTTTCGAGCCATTTTTCAAAGCCCTCCAACACGATAATAGTACCTTCGTGCAAGTTTTCTCGCCAATCTGTTAACTGCGACCCATCATATGCACTTACAAAGTGAACTTTTTTATAAGTTTCTCTTACACGTTGTCGCTTTCCTGAGAAGGCACCGCCGATAATGAGATGCATTGCCATTCCCCCTTTTCTTCATTAAAACTTAATGAAAGCGTAATTGCTGTACCATGCTTAATTGGAAAGTCCCAAAATGATGTAGTATGATGATATTTTTGAACAATATAACGAATTACGCCACCATGTGTGACAAGAAGAACATTTGACTCACTTTTTGCTTCAGCTAATAGCTCTTGCAAAACTGAATCAACTCGTGACTTAAAATCATCTCCTGAGTCGCCATTAGGAATTGTATGCTCTTCCCAATTGTTTAACCAGTTTTGATAGACTTTATCATCCTTTAATTCGTAATATGTTTTCCCTTCCCAATCACCAAAGTTCATTTCTCGTAAACGGGAATCTGTATTCGGTTCACCATCTATTTGTAAATAGGCGAAGGTTTCCTGACAACGGCGCAAGTCACTGACAACTATTTTGTCGAACTCGATATTTGCTAACGCTTGTTTCAAAGGAGCTAATAACGATAATTCACTTTCAATAACCGGTCGGTCAGTATGGCCAACATACCGTTTTTGTTGATTCCAATCCGTTACACCATGACGTACGAGATATAAATCCAAGTTATGATTAGTCCCCATAATTCTCCTCCTTCAATTGTCGAGCCTAATAAGTCTCCATTCGTCCCTTTGAAAGTCTTTTGAATCCAAACCGCTGCTGCACCAAAATAGAGGCAATAGCCAATAAGCATATACAAAGCTTGCGGAACAAATAGTACAATGATGACAAGCGGTACTGCGGCAAAGATGCAATCAAGCATTGTTATATTTTTTTTCCATTCGAACGCAAGCCCTTGCTGCTTTGCTGTTGGTAACAGTGTAATAAATAGTGCTGCACCATAACGCGCAAATGCAGGTATGAGTAGGAAATTGAATATAGGTACATCAATTTTTAAGAGACTATAAATGAGAACTGTTTTCCAGGCAAGTAAAAAATAAAGCGCGAGATGACCGAAGCTGCCTACATGTGGGTCACGCATAATTTCCCACTTTTTCTCTAGTGGTGCATTTGACCCGATAGCATCCGCAACATCCATTACCCCGTCTAAATGCAGCCCACCCGTCATCCAAACCCATAACGAAATGATTAGCAACGTTGCAATCGGCAACGAAATATGCGGGATTATAAAACTAATAAGTAATGCTGGCGCTACACCAATAATTAATCCCACAACCGGATAGAACCGTAAAGCCCATCGGCTTGATTGCTGATTCCATGGTACCTCGACCGGGATTGGTATGCGTGTCAAAAATTGAATCGCAAGCAAAAAACCTGCCAAAACCTGATTCATAAGCCCCCTCCCTTCCAAACAGTCGGAATCCCTGCTTGCAGTTGGATGACATGCTCCGCTCTATTTACAATTAGCTGATGCAGTTTTTGAAGAAGGTACATATAATTGCTGACATATTTATCGGTTACAGGAAAACCTTCATTTACATCGTTTGAGACAATGATTAACTGGATATTTCGTAACTTGGCAGTATCAATCCAGCTATTTATTATCGTTATTAACTCTTCTTTTGACTTGTGATGGTCAAACATCGCATTGCTTAGCCATATCGTTAAACAATCTAGCAGAATTACACCACCTGTCCGACAAGTCTTTAGCACATTTAGAACATGAAACGGCTCTTCGATTGTTGACCACTTATTTGACCTGCTTTGCTGGTGGATACCAATCCGCTCCACCATTTCCGTATCTGTCCTTTTTGCTGTTGCTACATAATAAAGGTAAGCTGTTTCATTTGTTTGCTTTTGCTTTTCAAACAGTGCCAATGCTTTGTCCTCCGCAAACTGACTTTTCCCTGAACGCGCTCCACCTGAAATAAATACGATCATTCTAGCTGTCTCCATTTCTGAAAAGCTTCAATTAAACGTTCATTTTCAGCTCTTGACCTAATAGCGATTCGTAAAAAATCGCCATTCAAACCTTTAAAGTTATGAGTATGTCTTGTCACAATACCTTGTTGTAAGAGGAAACGGAATAGTTGCTCCGTTTGATTCGGTGCTTTCTTATCTCTTAATAGATAGAAGTTCGTCTTCGTATCAGTTAATTCAAGATCCATTTCGTTCAGTCGCCTTAAAACAAATTCTGATTCGTCTGCAAGCCACACCTTCGTTTTTTCGAGAAACGCTTTGTCATTAAGAAGTTTTGGCACAATACTATCAGCTAGCGCGTTAATACTCCATGGTATTTGCACACCTTTAAGCTTACTAATAATTGTCGGACTCGCCATTAAATAACCGAATCTCAACCCAGGTATCGTGTACATCTTTGTTAAAGAGCGCAATAAAATAAGATGGTCAAAGCTAGCCAGCCAGTTTGTTAGCGGAGGTATTGAAGCTGGTAAAAAATCAGCAAAAGCCTCATCGACAACAACATATGTCCCAGTATTTTCCGCTGCAGTAACAATATCTCTAAGTATCTCCTCAGGAATAACTGTCCCCGTTGGATTATTCGGTCTGCAAATAAAAATGACATCTTTATCGGGTAGTTTTTCAATTAAGTTATGACCTGATAGTGTAAAATCGTCTTCCATGTCTAAAAAGTAATCTTCAACTTCGATATTGTAATGACTGCATGCCCGTTCATATTCGAGAAAGGTTGGCTGAACAACGAGAGCTTTCCCACCTTCAAAATTCTTCGCTGCTAAAAATATCGCCTCAGCGCCTCCATTTGTTACGAGCACCTGATTTTCATTAATCTCTTCATTTGTTGCAATAGCAGAAGTACTCTTCTCATAAGTAGGGTCTGGATAACGTATCACTGTTTCAAACTCTTCAAATAATGATTCCTTTAACCAAGAAGGTGGTCCTAACGGATTTAAGTTTGCACTAAAATCAAGCATCGTTTTTTCACTTTCAATTTGTAGTAACTTTTTTATCGTTTCCGGCTGTCCGCCATGATTTGGCCACTTCATTTTTTTCACCTCTGTCTCACTTGCCCATCGTAAACATAATCAACATGCCGACAGCTGTAAAAACAATCCAGCCACCATGCATATATGTAATCGTCTTTCTTATATCATTTCGATTTAGTGGTCTCGTTCGGTCTCCCATCGTCGCTCTTTCTGATTTTAAACCTTGATAGTAATTCAAACCGCCAAGCTGTACACCTAGCAAGCCGGCAACGAGTGCTTCTGACCAGCCACTATTCGGGCTTGGATGCTTCCTTGCATCACGATGGACAATTTTCCAACCATTTTGCTTCTTTGACCCTTTTATAAACAATGATGCAACAAACATACAAGCAGCAGTCAATCGTGCAGGTATCCAGTTTGCAATGTCATCTAAGCGTGCAGAAGCCCAGCCAAACTTTTCATATTTGTCATTTTTATAGCCGACCATTGAATCTAATGTGTTAATTGCCCGGTATGCCATTGCCAAAGGTGCTCCACCAATAAAGGCCCAAAACAAAGGAGCAGTAATCCCGTCAACTGTATTTTCGGCAACCGTTTCAACTGCACCTCTAACAATTTCTGATTCAGGTAAACTGTCCGTATCGCGGCCAACTACCATACTCAACTGCTTTCTCGCTTCAATAAGATTGCCTGCTTCTAACGGTTTTAATACATTTTTACCTGCTGAAGCTAGTCCCTTTACCGCAATTGTCGTTGAAATAAGGTAGATTTGAAGTAAAACCGCTAATAAAGGATGGAGCATAAATGCAACGACAATGACTATACATGTTAAAACAAATACGCTGACTACGACTGTTACTGTTAAGCCAATCCCCTTTAAAACACGACAGTTTCCTCGATTCCAACGCCTGTCTAAATATTTGATAAGCTTGCCGATTTGGATTACCGGATGTGGCAACCATATAGGGTCTCCGATTAGCAGGTCTAGAAAAATAGCGGCAATTATTATGAGACAAAATGTCGTTGCTGATAGTTGTAATAATTCACTCGTCCATATCATCGTTGTTGTATCCTCTTTATGTCTTTTTTATTGTTTAAGAAACTATAAAATGCTTCTACGTGGATAAGTGCTTCGACATCCAGCTCCAACGCCTAGCCCCTCGAGGTCATAAGCCACTAAAGAATTGAAGACAAAGAACGTCTTCTATTCTTTAGCGTCTTATGCTTGTCGGGCTGATCAAGGCGCTTGCGCTTTTGTTCTCAATCACGTTGTTGAAACTCTTCCATTAGCGTTTCAATCCGGTCAAACTGAACGTTCTCTTTGACGACCTTCGCTAAAAGTTCAAACCCTGCTTCTTTTTTCTGAGAGAACGACTGACGTTCATGCAGCGGTTCTAAGCCCTTCCGAATTCTTAGCTGATTTAGTAGTGCTATCCGAAAGTCATCATTATGAAATAGTCCATGAAAATAAGTGCCAATCACTTGTCCATCTTCTGTCATTGCCCCGTCACTACTATTTACAAGTTTGATAAACGGTCGATATTTCGCATAGAAATTAGTTTCTCCCATATGAATTTCATATCCTTTTACATCGTATTGCTGTTCAAGGTAAGTAGCTATTCCTTCGGAGTTTATTGTTGTCTTTTCCTGTGTAATTTCCGTTATCATTGGCAGAAGATTTAACCCTTCAATTTCAGACAATGAAGATTCTACCTGATACGGGTCTGTAATCATCTTCCCGAGCATTTGATAGCCGCCACATATTCCAATGATGACGGTTTTGTTTGCAGCAAGGTCTAAAATTGCCTGTGTGAGCCCTTTTTTATGGAGATTTTTCATGTCCGCAAGTGTATTTTTACTCCCAGGGAGGATAAGTAAATCCGGGTGTCCAAGCTCTTCGGCATGTTGAACAAATCGAACATGACAGTCTTGTTCATCCATAAGCGGGTCAAGATCGGTAAAATTAGAAATGAATGGATGGCGGATAACTGCTATATCAAGCTCCTTGCTCCAATTTTGCTTTGTTGTGTATTTATTTAAAACAACAGAATCCTCTGCTTCAATAAATAAATCATCAATATAAGGAATCACACCTAGCACGGGGATATCCGTATACTGCTCAAACCAATCAAGCCCAGGTCGAAGCAATTCAACATCGCCTCTAAACTTATTAATCACGACACCAATAATCCGTTTACGATCACTTTGTTCGAGTAATTGAAGAGTACCTACTAAACTAGCGAAGACGCCTCCTTTTTCAATATCACCTACTAAGATGACAGGTGCGTCAGCGATTTTGGCAACCCTCATATTAACAAGCTCACGGTCATTTAAATTAATTTCAGCAGGACTGCCTGCTCCTTCAATAACAATCCGTTCATATGACGAAGCTAATCGTTCATACGCCTCACGAATAATTTGCAGTCCTGTTTCAAAGTAATCCTGTCGATATTCGCCAGCTTCCATGTTTTTATATGGCTTCCCGTTAACAACAATTTGTGACTTATCAATCCCACTTGGCTTAATCAAAATCGGATTCATATCTGTTGTCGCAATGATGTTAGCAGCCTCTGCTTGTACTCCTTGCGCTCTGCCAATTTCCTTGCCGTCTATTGTTATGTATGAATTCAACGCCATATTTTGTGATTTAAAAGGCGCCGTTTTATAGCCTTGTTGAACAAATATTCTACAAAAAGCTGTTACAATTGCACTTTTACCTGCATCTGAATGTGTACCTTGAATCATTAATGGCACAGCCTTGTTCATTTCGTTTCTCCTCTTTATTTGGATGATAAAATTAAAATTCAATACCTTTTACAGCTGGAATGCCTTCATCGTAATAGTGTTTTTCTGCATCAATAACTGAAACTAAATCAGCAATTTCCTTTACTTCATCCTTAGCACTCCTACCAGTTATCACAAGGTGAACATGTGAAGGCTTATTTTTCATCATCTCAATTACTTCAGCCAATGGCAGGACATCATCAATCGGAAATGTTTCAATTGCTAACGCATTGTTAAGCTCATCTAACACAACGACATCGTAATTCCCACTCATGACTGCTTCTTTTGCCTTTGGCCACGCAATTCTTAATGCTTCTCGATGCTCTTCAGGTGTTTTCGTCCATGTGAAACCAATTCCAAGCTGCTCAATTTCAACACCTAGCTTTTCTAAAGCAATTTGTTCACCATAAGAACGTTGTGGTGATTTAATAAATTGTAAAATCTTCACATTTAGACCACGCCCAACGGCACGAACCGTTAATCCTAATGCTGATGTTGTCTTCCCTTTTCCATCACCTGTATAGACTAGTGTTAATCCCCGCTTCTTATTTACGTTATCCATCTTATCATCCTCGCTTACGATTAGTAACTATTAATTGAATTATTCACCCTTTGTTGAAACACCTGCAGATTCAAATGTTGCCATTTCTTTAAGCATCAATGTCGCTGCTTTCATAATTGGGAAGCCCAGTGCTGCCCCGGTTCCTTCTCCTAGTCTCAGGTTCAAATCTAAAATCGGTTCTTTACCTAATAAGGAAATCGCTGCTTTATGTCCTGGTTCAGCTGATTGATGCATAACAAACATGTAATCATTCGCATTACTTGAAAGTTTACTTGCTAGCAATGCTGATACTGTACAAATAAATCCATCAACAAGAATTGGTACTTGTCTACTAGCTCCAGCAAGCATCGCTCCAGTCATCCCGGCAATTTCTAATCCACCTAGCTTCGCTAAACAATCAAGTGCATCGTCTCGATTAGGATTTCTCCGGTTAATTGATTCCTTAATGATTTCAGCTTTACGAGCTAATCCTTCAGAAGTTAGTCCTGTTCCGATTCCAACCAAATCGCTTACATCCTGACCACTTAACACCGCAAGTATGGCACTGCTAGCTGAAGTGTTCCCAATTCCCATTTCCCCAAGGATGAGACATTGTGCGCCTTTATCAATAAGGTTTAAACCTTGTTCATAGCCTATCTCAATCGCTTTCTCTGCTTCTTCCCGAGTCATTGCATCTTCACGAAAGAAATTCGCAGTACCATAACGTACCTTTTTATTAATAAGCTGTTCATCGTCTATATCTTTCGCAACACCAATATCTACAATCTCAAGAAAGGCACCAATCTCTCTACTAAATACATTGATAGCAGCTCCACCTTGTAAAAAGTTACGAACCATTTGCTCAGTCACATCCTTTGGATATGCTGAAACGCCTTCATCAGTAATCCCGTGATCGGCTGCGAAAACTAATACTCCAGGCGGGGTAACTGACGGGAATTGTTCACCTTTTATTTTCGCAAGCTCAATTGCAAGTTTCTCTAAACGTCCTAAGCTTCCAATCGGTTTTGTTAATGTATTAATATAATCACTTACTAAAGTGCCGGTTTCTTCATTTACTTTTGGTATCGTATCAAGATTTATGTTCATCATATTCCCTCTTTCATTTTTTATAAAAAAATGCATAGAATTGCTCATAAAACTACCTGGAAAACTTGACTTATCCTTTAATAGAATTCTTGTATTCTAGACATCTTTTAACCCAATTTTCAGCTATCTTAGGACATGAGCCAAAATGCAGATGTGTGTAACCAGCGATAAGGTTTTCAGTCGCATAACCTTCCAATTGAGTTCCCCTCATCCCTGTTGTTTCAAAAGCATATGGTATCTCTTTTTCAATCGTGTGAAATGTTGAATAATGAAACTCATGACCTCTTGCAACTTGTCCTTTTAACAAAAAATGTTCATGGTTTCCTTTTACTTCTCGATAACCTAATGCGGCTAACCTTGTTTGCATGTGAACGTCTCCAGGAATGACCCCAACCATTTGATATGTTTCGGAGTTTGATGTTTTAATTGAATTCGTTAAATACATAAAGCCGCCACACTCAGCAATGGTTGGAAGACCCGATTGGATAGCACGTTTAATCGAAAGCCTCACACCGCTATTTTTTTCAAGTATTCGAGCGAATTCTTCTGGAAATCCGCCTCCTAAATATAAACCATCAACATCATTTGGCAACTCCTCATTTGCTAAAGGTGAAAAGTAATAGAGCTCTGCCCCAAAATGCTCGAGAAGTTCAAGGTTCTCAGGATAATAGAAATTGAAGGCTGCATCTTTAGCAACAGCAATTTTTACCTTTCTATCCGTTTGAGTACCAAATAGAGAAGTAGAAGGTAGTAAAATTTCCTCAGTTTCTGCTAAATCTAATAATCTTTCTACATCAATCGTCTCTAGTACGTTTTCTCCAAGGTTGGTAAAAAATGAATCTAGCTCTCCTCTTTCGATAGATGGGATAAGTCCTAAATGTCGTTCAGGTATTTCAATATCTAGCTCCCGCTTTAAATAACCGATAACCGGTATGTTACACTCTTGTTCTATTGCCGCTTTGACAAGCTGATAGTGACCCTCACTACCGACCTTATTAGCAATTACAGCTACTAGATTCACATCTTCAGCAAATAACTGAAAGCCTTTCACAATCGCTGCTGCACTTCGGGCCATACTTTCACAATTGACAACAAGTAAAACGGGACTTTTTGTTAACATACTAATCTCTGCCGTACTACCTTCATTACTTAAAGGTTGCTTGCCATCGAAAAATCCCATCACACCTTCTATAATAGAAATATCAGCACCCTTTTGTCCATGGCTTAAGATATCTAATACCCGCTCATCTGATAGCATCCAACTATCAAGGTTCCGTGACACACGTTTTGTTACAGCTGTATGATAAGAAGGGTCAATATAGTCTGGACCACATTTAAAGCCTTGTACAATGAGCCCCTTTTTTATTAATGCTGCCATTAAGCCTAGTGTGACAGTTGTTTTTCCAACACCGCTGCCAGTACCGGCTATGACAATTCTTCTATCTGTCATCGTTTAGCACTCTCCCTATGCCTTTTCGTTTAGCCTCAGCAAGTAGTTTTCAAGTGATTTAAAAGTTGCCTGATACACAGCTTGGCCAATGCTTTTACCGATCGTTGTCCCCGACCCAGCATAAAGTTTAGCTTCACCACGCTGCGTAACGCCAATGATAATTGCATCTGTTGAAGTACCGGTTGCAATAGTTTTAGTGACAGGGTCAATAATTTGCAGCTCATTGAGCACCTTTACTTTTGCTTCAGTAACAGACATCATGGCATTAATGAGCGCCCCATCCGTTAAGTGTGCATCAATAAATAGCATTGTATTTATCGTCCCGATAGTACGGTTCTCTTCAGTATCAATTTGTGCAGTAATATCAACAGCATTACCTGTTCCAGCCGTAACAACAACGAAAATTGGTATTCCTAAATCGTTATATGACAACATCACAGCATCTTCTAAATTGACAGCTGTCATTAAACCACAAGTATGTTTAGTTGGTATAGCGTTGCTTGAAAGCAGATTTGTAAGGTCTTCTACAGGTGTTGCGCTGTTATATTGCTTATCAACACGTACATTGACAAAATGTTTTGACCAATTTAACCCTTCACCAATGACACTATTTGAAATTGTTCTTAACGGCTTATTAAAATGAACATGAATATATTCTTCTGTTTTCGTCATTTGATAAGAATTGTCAAATGACTCCTTAGGCATTTCCTGAGTAAGATTAGGAGTCAAAAGCAGCTGTGGCTTTGCAATTGTCGGATGTGATTGTTGCTTAAGCTCAATGTCAAAAACTTCTTGTAGGATATTACTATCCTTTAATATCGTTGCATCCCCGACTTGTAGTAACTTCCCATCTTGCAACAGGCCAATTCGGTCTGCATATAGTGAGGCAACATTAACATCATGAAGAATTGCAAAGATTGTTAAACCCGTTTCATATTGTCGAGCTTTTAATAGGTCAAGTAATTGAAGGGTGTGTTTTAAATCAAGATGGTTCGTTGGCTCATCTAATAATAAAATTTCAGGCTCTTGTGCTAAAGCTTTTGCTAGTAGCACTCTTTGCTTCTCCCCACCACTTAACACTCTAAATGTTTTCGAACGGAATTGGCATGTATCTGTCAGTTGCATAGCCGATTCAATCACTTGCCGGTCCCTTTTAGAAAGCTGCTTTATAAAACCAGTTTGATGAGGGTATCTACCTAAACTAATAATTTCTTCCACTGTATAATCGAAGGAAACTTCAATCTCTTGGGTTAAGACTGCCATTTTTTTCGCCTTTTCAAGCTTCGTCATCTCAAAGAGATTTTTATTACTAATCCATATTTCCCCTTCTGTTACTGGTAGCTGCCCAGTAATCAGCTTAAATAAAGTCGTTTTCCCACTTCCATTTTGCCCTAGTAAAGCGAAAAATTCACCTTTATGTATTTCTAACTGTAATCCCTTCAATATCGGGACATTATAGCCGCCTGTTAAATTCGTAACTTCAATGATGTTCATCACCTCCGCCCCCGCTTTTCTCTTATTAGTAGAATCGCAAAAACAGGTGCACCAATCAATGCTGTCACAACACCAATCGGTAACTCTTTCGGTGCAATAATGCTTCTTGAAACTAAGTCAGCTAAGATGAGAAACGCTCCCCCAACTAATAGCGACAAAGGTAAAACATGACGATGGCTTGGACCTACAATAAGCCGAACTAAATGCGGAATAACAAGTCCAACAAATCCGATTGAGCCGGACACTGCAACTGCTGAACCCGTTAATAGTGATGCACCGATCAAAATAAAAGCCTTCTTCCTTTTCACGTTCACTCCTATATGGTCGGCCGTATCCTCACCAAGCGCTAGCGCATTTAGCTCACGATGATGGTAGATAAGGATAAGTGAGCCTGCTAGCATAAACGGAATGATAAGTTGAACGTGGCTCCATCCCCGCATTCCGACACTTCCATATAACCAATAAATAATTTGTGTCATCGATTCACGGTCACTCAAAGAAATGATCAGAGATACGATTGCACTAAAAAATGAGCTCACAATGATTCCAGCTAATAAAATTGTTTCAATCGCTAAACTACGACTACTTAATCTCACTAATCCAAAAACAATTAATAGCGTCACAAATCCAGTAACAATTGCCAAAATAGGGAGTGTAAAACTCCCTAATCCGATAAGTGTAAATTGAAAAAATAACACAACAACAGCCCCGAGCGAAGCACCAGAAGATACTCCGATTACATAAGGGTCTGCAAGAGGGTTCCGTAACAACCCTTGAAAGGCTGCACCAGCTAATGCCAATGATGCCCCAACAAAGAATGCTAACAAAACTCGAGGCAAGCGAATATTCCAAATAATCATCTCTTCGTTTCTCGCAATATGTTCGAGCGCACCGATATGAAACGTTTTATCGAATATGATCTGCACGATCGTATTTATAGGGACTTTTACACTACTATAAAATAGACCAAGCAAAATCGTAATGAGAACAAATGTAATACTAAAAATATAAAATAAAGTTACTTTATTTGTTAAAAACTTCCGGATAGATAAGCTCGGCAAGCGTCTCGACTCCTTCAATTAGACGAGGACCCGGTCTTGTAACCGTATCATTGTCTACATCAAAAACTTGGTTATTTTTAACCGCAGGGACTTCCTTCCACCCATCACGGTTTAACACTTGCTCACTTGGATTCTCAACATAGTATCCATAAGTGGTGATGACAACATCTGGATTTAGTTTAACCATTTCCTCTTCAGTTAATTTCACCCAACCATCTTGGTCTTCTGCAACATTTGTTGCGTTAATTGACTCAAGCATTTCGTGCATAAATGTGTTTTTACCAGTTGTAAAAATATCTGGTTCTGGTGAAACCTCTACCCATACACGTTTCTTCTCTGAAATCGATTCCTGTGCTTTTTTCTGTATTGCTGCTAAACGGTCCTGCATATCTGCGACAATTTCTGTAGCTTTATCTTTTGTACCAGTTGCATTTCCAAGCATTTCGATCGTTTTATAAACATCCGCAAACGAAGTTGCACTACCGACAACGATACATTTAATACCAGCTTCTTCAAACTGCTTCAATAAATCTGGATGTGTTTTAAAGTGATAGTCCGTAACTAGTGCGATATCTGGCATTAGTGATAAGACAAGTTCTCCATTGATATCCTGTCCACCAACTTTTTGAATCTCAAGTGCTTCCGGTGGATAATTATCATAATCTGAAACACCAACAATTTTATCTCCAAGTCCTAATGCAAATGCTATTTCAGTATTACTCGCTTGGATAGATACAATCGTTTCAGGTTCCTTCTCAATCGTTACTTCGCGACCAGCATCATCTGTAAAGGTGACAGGGAATTGAACATCCGTCTCCTCTTTTACTTCACTACTTTTGATATCATTGCCATTCTCAGCTTCTTTACCTTCATTAGTTGTTCCACAGCCAGCTAATAACCCTATTGTTAACAACAAAGCAAGACATAGGAACCCCCATTTTTTCATAAAGTATTTCACTTGATATTCCCCCTACATATTTTTTAAACATACAAAAAAACGCTTTTCTCTAGTGGAAAGCGTTGTGTAAAGGCAGCATTCAAAATACTAAGTAAATTAAATTTGCAATCTCCATTTGTTTATGTAATAACTATGATTGCATGCACTTTAAACATCCTTTCCTCGAAGAAGCTTAAAAAAATAAATAGGCAGGTCTCCTGACTTACGGACTATCAGCCTGTTACTCCTTCCCATGCATCATACACAGTGGATTATCGATACAGACCTACTCGTTTACAGTGGCGGGACCGTGTTGGATTTCCACCAACTTCCCTCTTAGTCTTAAATCACTCTAGTATTTAAGAAACCTATTTATGTTCATATTTGATTTTTGTATGTATGTGAAGTGATTATAGTACAATCCTTGCAAATTGTAAAACAAATTTCGACAATCGTCTTAAGATTGTTGTTTTTTATATGGATGTTTATCCGATATTGTTACATAGATTACTTTAGAATACTTACTCATCACTGATTCTGGAGTTAATCTACGATGTCATCATTATTGTTAATAAACGAAATACAAACCAAAATATAATTGGATATATTACAAATACTAAAAATAATTATATATTGATATTGGCTTTTTTACAGGTCTAATCTAGTTATTATTTTCGATTTTAAATTAGACGGGACTCACTCAATATTAACTTGATTAGCTACATTTAGCGCAAGTTACAACAAACATATAGAAAAAGGCTTCATTTATAATTAGGAGCTCGTAACGAACAGTTTGTTATCTTCAATAACAAGCTAGTAAGCTTGGGAAAACATTTCCTGGGCAAGCGCAAAATCAGACAGATATTGGCAAATTATGATGTGCTTTATTCACTTTTACACTTGCATTTATATACGGTTATACCGTACTAAAATAAATCTAATATGGAATGAGGACTAGCATATGAATGATAATCCAGAAAATGAAGAGCAAATTACAAACCAGTATTACACAAATATAGAGCTTGCCAATATTCAAAAAGAATTAGCTGAAAGAAAGATGGGATTTCGAAATTCTTTGCATAGATTAGACAAGGCAAGTAAATCCAATCCAGAAAAATAAATGAATTTCTTCTAGGATGCTTTAAATATGATTGCTATTTAAATTCAATAGAACCAACTTCTTAACTAGATTAGTTGTATAAATCCTCTCATGTCATTTGAATATCTTCTTTGTAAAAAGCATGAACTGTCATTTAGTATTTCGATAGAATAACTCGGTTTTAAATAAAGAGTAAGAAGCTCACGATTACGATTATATGTGAGCTTCCTCCATGTAATTGTCAATTTACCCTTCTCCCCCATAAATCGCAACATATTGCCGTTCAGGTACAAACTGGCTACCATTCCATCTCAAAACAGTTTGAACATACCCTAAAGAGTCTGCATTATATCGACCTGCAATTCGTTGGTATGCTTCAAGTTCATATGTTCCGTCACGATTAAAATCAATTGGATATAAGCCTGATAACGGGTTAACCCATCCAGTTATCGGTTCAATTAGTTTACCATCTCTCGTGTAAATTTCTGATAAATACTGTTGCCCTTTATATGTCAAATCAATCACAAATTTTTCATTTACTTTATGGCTAATAACCGACGCTTTATAGTGCTGTTCATAAGCTACATCATAAGTAAAGGCTGATTGGAAGGAACTATCATTAAATATTTCCTGAAAACGACCGTTTATATAAGAATATACTGCTGCATTAATCGCCCCACCACTACCACCTGTATCAGAAATAATCAGGATATCATTTACCTTATTACCGGTCACATCCCCAAGAAATAAGGTTGGATTGTAACCCTGGTTATTTTTCAACTGGATATGTGTCTGTTTTTGAGTCCTTCCATTAATAATCACGAGCGTGATATTTCGCCAAAACGGACTGTCGGGAGTTTTAATTGCGGTTAGGTAGACTAAGTCTACTACACCATCTCCAGTTACATCCCCATGTTTACTTACAACAATTGAGGGTCTTACAGATTGATTCAATTCTCTGTAATAGTACCCGTCATACATCCATTTTTGATTATAATCATCCATCATCATCCCACCTATTTTGTGTTTATTCAATCATATGCAAATAGAACAATAAAGCACCTTTTCTTTAGCAAGGCACTAGGCACAAAAGAAACTTAACTTGAATACAATATCCTATTCGTTGTTGTGAGGTGAAATGATGATCCTTCCTACGATATTATCAGGACCAATTGTTAGAAGAGTTGATCCGAAAGCGATTTATTTATGGATAGCACTCAGTAAAAAATGCAAAGTACATGCAAAACTTTTTACAATTACCAAACTAAAAAACGAGGAAAAATATGATTATAAGGATTTGTACGCAATTTCAAATGAAGAAGTTATCCAACTCGGAAAGAATCTATATATCTATTTAGTGAAAATCACACCGAACCAACAGAAATTATTTCCTACTGAAACATTGCTTGGATACAATCTATATTTTACTGATAAAGAAAATCTAACCTCTGATTTAAGTGATTACCAGCTATTATCATCAGATAATCCCGCTTCAATTGTTTATGGGAAGTTAAAATATCCAAGTTTTTATATAAATGAAAAGGAAGATACACAATTTTTATATGGTTCATGCCGGAAAATCCATGGTATTGGAAAAGATGCTCTCGCACGTGGCGACTATGTCCTACATGAACAATTACTGGATACAAATCATCGGCCGAGCGCCTTATTTTTAATGGGAGACCAAATCTATGCAGATGATGTTGCAGATGAAGTCGCGCCTTTTTTGTCTCATTTAGGACATTTCTTAATTGGGAAAGATGAAAATATCATTCAACTCGATTCATCCCTCAATAAATATGAGAACATAATTAATGGTACTGGTTACAGAGAAGATTTAATTAATGATAAAAGTAAGTTTACTTCTGCTCATACTAAAAACCACTTAATGAGACTAGGTGAATATTGTACTATGTATTTACTTAGCTGGAGTCCAGAAATCATGTCTCTAGCAATCTCCTATGTATTAAACGATGTCTCTGCTGAGGAAAAACAATCACATTTTCTCACGCAATTCCAAGAAACACTTCCACAAGTACGACGTTTATTTGCCAACATACCTACTTACATGATATTTGATGACCATGACATAACAGATGACTGGAACATTAGCTTTGAATGGAAAAACCGTGTTGAAAACTCGCTACTAGGAAGTCACCTTATTGCGAATGGTTTAACAGCCTATTGGGCATTCCAAGGCTGGGGAAATGCCCCTGATTCGTTCCCTGATAGCTTTAAAGACACAATTCAAAACTATGTAACTTCATTTTCGATTGGGACGATTCAATATGAAACTTGGAAAAATACATTATTTTCTTTTCAACAGTGGCATTATGTCGCGCCAACAAGACCACATTCTCTAGTATTAGACACCCGCACACAACGGGCATACCCTTCTTTTCATGAAAAGAGTAGCAACATCAATGGACACCAAGGACCAGTCTTAATGAAAGATTCTGCATGGGAAAATGTTTATAATCTTCTTATTACAAACGGTTATGAAAAAAATACCCCTCTAATCATTGTATCTGCCACACCTGTTTATGGAATCGCGATGGTCGAATCGTTTCTCACCCAATATATCATGCCACTTTCTAAACTGCATGGTTCTGTACGTACGACTTTTGATTTAGAATGGTGGCAATTTAGTCATCGCGGTATGCAAAAATTTTATGAGCAGCTTTCAGATTGGGACCCAAGTGTTTGTATTCTTCTAGTTGGCGACGCACATATGGCCTATTCCTTACAAACAACCTTTTACTCAAAACGAAAGAAAATGAGAAAGAAAATCTATCAATTTACAAGTAGTCCATTACACAATCAAACATTCACAGGATTTACAGGTCTTCTTTTAAAAGTCTTGATTTCCCTCTATTCTAAGCTTAAAGGATTAAATAAACAGGGAATTAATATCGAAAATGCTTTAGATGAAGTGATTTATTATGAATTTGAGGATGGAAGTATAAATGAAAATAAAAATAATCTAGGCTTAGTTACAATTAATGAGGACGATATAATCCAGGCCTACTTAAGAAACGAACCCCAACATGACCATGTACAAAGATTCTTAAAATAGAGAAAAGGTGACTCAAAAAATGCATCAGTTTGAGTCACCTTCTTTCATTATTCTACTTTTTCAAGTTGAAAATAGGATTTAAGAAAATGAGAAACCCCATCTTCATCACAAGTAAATTGTGTTACATCATTTGCAAGTTCTTTAATCGTATCAGGGGCATTTTTCATTGCCACTGCATGGCCAACAAATTGCAGCATTGGTATATCATTGTTACTATCACCAATCGCCATAACTTCATCTTTGTCTAAATTGAATTTGTCCAAAAATTGCTTAATACCCGTTGCTTTATTTACATTCGCTACCATTAATTCTACATTATGCTCTGAAGAGGTTGATGTAGAAAAATCCATCATCTTCTTCAACTGCTCCAATTCATTTTTCCATACATTTATATGTTCTTTTGACCTTGCAAAAAAGTAAAACTTCGAAAATGTTGTACCAACAATTTGCTTTGTCCATTCAATTTTTTCTTCAATGGCTTCTTTACGAGATAGCCACTCATTAATACCTACACTATCCGGTTTCGGCTCGGCTATTTCATTGATCACATATTCTTTGTCTTGTTTCAATGTCAAACGCGAACTACGATACGGGAATAACTCATAATATATTTTGTTTTCTCGTGCCTTTTCAATGACTACTTCAACTAATGCTCTAGAAAGCGAATGTTCAAATATTACTTCATCATCGATATATCCAGCCATCCCATTAGACGTGATATATCCATCCACCATAAATCCTTCAGGTACTACTTCAGCTATTTCATCGTATGAACGACCTGTTGCGATAAACACATATGTACCTAATTTCCGAAGTTCATCAATCATTTCCTTCGTCTGAATTGTGACTTTATTATAATGATTTAGTATCGTTCCATCCATATCTAATAATATCGCCTTCGGTTTACCTGTCACTGCTGATTCCTCTCCTTATATAAACATTTATCTCGCTACATACATACTATTTTAGTTATCTTGCTGTTCCGCCTCCCAGCGTGCAACCTCTTCTCGAACGAGTGGGGCTACTTCCTTACCAAGTAGTTCGATTGCACGCATTACGTCATCGTGCGGCATTGTACCAACCGGAACATGTAGCATGAACCTTGTGATGCCGACATTTTTACGAAGGTGAATAATCTTATCAGCTACCGTTTGTGGGTCCCCAACATATAGAGCACCTTCAAGACTTCTAGATCGATTAAAGGTATCTCTTGTATACGGTCCCCAACCGCGTTCTCTTCCAAGTACGTTCATCGCTTGTTGGGTAGGTGGGAAGAATTTCTCTACTGCGACATTTGTAGTTTCCGCAATGAAACCATGTGAATGTGATGTAACAGGTAATTTCATGATATTATGACCAGCATTCGCTGCCGCTTTTTTATACAATTGGACAAGAGGTGCAAATTGTCGTGGACTACCCCCGATAATAGCTAGAACTAATGGTAACCCTAATAGTCCAGCTCTAACAACAGACTCTGAATTTCCACCACTTCCAATCCATACTGGCAATGGATTTTGCACAGGTCGCGGATATACACCTAAACCATTTATCGATGGACGATGCTTTCCTGACCACGTCACATTCTCAGATTCCGTTATTTTTAATAACAAATCTAGCTTTTCTTCAAATAATTCATCATAATCATGTAAATCATAACCAAACAATGGGAATGATTCGATAAAAGACCCTCTACCAGCCATTATTTCAGCACGCCCATTCGATATTGCATCAACGGTAGCGAAATCTTGGAATACCCGTACAGGGTCTGCAGATGAAAGCACTGAAACAGCACTTGTTAACCGGATTGATTTCGTTTGTGAGGCTGCTGCTGCAAGGATAACAGCAGGTGATGAGGCTGCATAATCTTTGCGGTGATGTTCACCAACACCAAAAATGTCTAAACCTACCTTATCCGCTAACACTATTTCTTCAACGACTTCACGTATACGTTGTGCATGGCTTATTACACGACCTGTTTCAACATCAGGGGTTGTTTCTACAAAGGTGCTAATCCCTATTTCCACGTTTCTTCCTCCTAGTTATGTATCACCTATTTAAATAAGTTCTCCTTTCATTCTTATCATAATGTTAGAACAATGTAAAATTTCCTACTCATATGTAACGATGATGAATAAAAGCCCGATTGGACCTTCATCTAAGAGATTTGGCAAAGTCGTTATTGGAAAAGCAAAAAAGGTACAAGCACTATAAAAGCACCTGTACCATTCCCATTCATTCACATTAATTTGTCGCAACTTTTTTAACTACTTGCCGTTCTTCTTTTGGTTCTTCTGCAGGTCGTGCTCTTTTAATAAAGAAGGCAAGGATTAATGCTACTCCAGCAATAAATGATGAAATATAGAATGAGAAATTAATTCCATCTAGCATTGCGTTCATCATAATTTGCTGTTGCAATTCTGCTGTCGGTTGTCCGGCTAATTCTTTTGTTGCTTCAGCTTGTAGTTCAATCGTTCTTGATTCAGTCCGATTTGACATAATTGTAACAAGCAATGCTGTTCCAATTGCACCTGATACTTGGTTTAACGTATTATTCATAGCCGTACCATGCGGATAAAATTGCGGTGGTAATTGATTTAAGCCATTTGTCGATACCGGCATCATGACCATCGATATTCCGAGCATTCGAATCGCATGTAAAATCATTAAGTAGTTATATGTTGTCTCCAATGTTAACGTACTTAACTGAAAAGTCGTCACCGTTGTAATTGTTAACCCGATTACGGCAAGAATTCTTCCACCAAACTTATCAAATAACCTTCCTGTAATTGGTGACATAAGAGACATAACTAACGCACCCGGAAGCAGCATTAACCCTGCATCAAAAGGTGAAATGCCACGTAATGTTTGAACATATATCGGTAATAACAGCATTCCTGAGAACATTGCCATATTTAATACCATTGAAATAGATGATGATAGTGCAAACATTGGATATTTAAAGATTGTAAAGTTTAGCATCGGTCGTTCCAATTTTGATTGTCGTACAATAAAAGTGATTAATGAAATGACGCCAATCGTAATTGTTAAATAAACTTGTGGACTCCCCCAACCTTTTTCACCAGCCGAACTAAAGCCATATAAAATTCCTCCAAACCCTACACTGGAAAATAGCAACGATATGAAATCAAGATGAATATCCACTTTTTCCTTTTTATCTTTTAGTAAAAAGAAGCCCATTAATAAAATACCAACAGCAATTGGAGTAATGAAATGGAATAGCATTCTCCATTCATAGTGCTCTATTATCCACCCTGATAATGTAGGTCCAATCGCAGGAGCTGACATTAAGATTAATCCAAAGACACCCATAGCTGCTCCCCTTTTTTCAACGGGAAAGCTAACGAGCATAACATTCATGAGTAACGGCATCATAATCGCAGACCCAGATGCTTGTAGCATTCTTCCAGCTAATAGCGTTGGAAATATATGAGAAAAACCTGCAACAATTGTACCTATTGTGAAGAGTCCCATACCTGCTAAAAAAAGTCGTCGTACGGAATACTTTTGAATTAGAAAAGCTGTCGTCGGTATCATAATCCCGTTCACGAGCATAAACCCTGTTGTAAGCCACTGAACTGTTGCTGTCTCAATCTCAAGATCCTTCATAATCGAAGGAAGAGCAATATTTAATAATGTATTATTTAAAAATGAAATAAACGCACCTATCATAAGAATCGCAATGATTCCATAATTCGGTTTGTTTGGTTGTTGAATCGATTCCCCCATAGTAGTCCCTCCCTTAATACTTTGAGTTCAAATTATTAGACCCTTTGTTAACATAAAGAATATCATATATCAAAGTAAGAAATATTGCAATTGATAAATAGTTCACTTTGTAAATTAATTTTATGTATATGACTACATTCATATCCTTATCAAAACTCTATAAATGACATTTATTAGAATGTACTAAAAACCCGGTTAACATTCTTATCAAAGATATTGAATTTACTTACTTTTATACAAAAATTCACCTACTAGAAGTTTATAGGCTTTCTTCATAGAAGATTACCAATCGTACGTTATCTAATAGTTCGCAAGCATCCGCTCCAATACTTTACAAAGGATGAAAACAAAAAAAAGAGCCTCAAAGTGCCCTTCAATCACGTCTCATTTATTAGTTTTTTGCCAAACCTCGTTTCACTAAATCTAATTCCGTTTTGTATTTTGCCAATGCTTTTTCATTTGTGACGTTATTGGCAAAACGTTCTACAAAATTGTGAAATGTTATTGATGATAGAATTTTAATCAATGATAAAAATTCATCATCATTCTTACTGTTTAACATTGTGACATCTATATAATGACTAATCTCGGTCACATTTTTCATTTGTTGGTGATTTTGATTAAAAATCTTTAAAAAGTAGTTTTCTACCTTATATGTCATGTTTAAAAAGCTATTTTTTAATAAATAAAAATGGTCTTCCTCTGCAATCATTAACGTGAAAAAATCAACTAGTGCATCAAATAAGTTTCCCTTATTCTTTTTTAGCAACGAAATAAACACACCATTTAACTGCTGAACTAACTCATTTAATAGGTAATAATACAAATCATCTTTATCCTCAAAATATTGATAAAAACTGCCTCGAGGTATTTTTGCTGTTTTCACAATATTTGAAATTGAAGCCTTATAAAGAGGTACTCTCGAAAATTCCTGTTTCGCTGCATCGATGAGTTTTTGCTTCTTATCATCTGGCAAGTTATGGTAAGTGACTTTCGGCAAACTAATTACTCCTTACACAATTAATCATTATATTTAATCTTATTTTCCTTTTGCAAAAATTCAACAAAGTAATTAATTGCTTGGATCGGATTTTTATTAACCATTTCAATGTAATTCAATTTTAGTTGTTCTGAATCAAGTGGGCTATTTTTTATTCTCTCAGTTATATATCGAACACTTTGATGTTGGAATTCCTTTTGTTTATGTTTTGCTTCTTTTGCTAGCGCCATCCCAACCGCACCTAGTAATGCATAAATGATAATTACTGGAGCTGTTTCTCTATTGATTGAAATTGTCGAAACAACAAAAAATAGGTTCATAAGTGAGATAACGATTAATGGTAATGAAATGAAACGATACGTCATAACCTTTCTCATAATTGGCGCTAATATTTCAAAAATATTTTCTAGTTCCTTCTTCACAAAAAACGGCATATCCTGATTTAAAACCTTCATATGTCCCCTCCTCATCAAGCAAACGTTCTTACATGACACTGTGTCACATCTATGTATTCATCATAAATGACACTGTGTCACATGTCAATGTATATGCCTTTTCGTTTATTATTATTCTCCCATTCCTTTAGTCGAATATAATTGGATAATAGGACCTTTTTCACACGAATTTGAAATATATCAAAACCTCCTACAGCATTACAAAAACCAGCTCAAAATAAAAAACCTCAATCTAAATAGAATTGAGGTTTTACCGGAAAAGATATTAAATAATTCGAGTTGTAACGATGCCATCGATGTCATTGATTTTTTCATATAATCCAGGAATCACGTCACCGTTTATCTTATTATCGATATCAATTAATGTATATGCGAACTCACCACGACTACGGTTTACCATATCAGCAATGTTTAAGTTGAACGTTGAAATTGCTTGTGTTAATTGTCCTACCATGTTTGGTACATTTCTGTGAAATACCGCTACACGACGTTTACCTGTATAAGGTAGAACTGTATTAGGGAAGTTCACAGAATTTTTAATATTTGCTGTTTCTAAAAATTCCTTTACTTGACGAGCAGCCATAATCGCACAGTTCTCTTCTGATTCCTTTGTAGAAGCTCCTAAATGTGGAATTGGCACAACATTTTTCATACTGATAACATTTTCATTAGGGAAATCAGTGATATATTTTCCAACTTTACCACTTTCAAGCGCTACTCTCATATCTTCTTCATTTACAAGCTCACCACGTGAGAAGTTGAAAATATGAACGTCTTCCTTCATAATGCCAAATGTTTCTTTATTAAACATACCTTTTGTATCATTAGTTAATGGTACGTGTACAGTAATATAGTCAGAATTAGCAAATAATTGTTCAAGTGACATTGCACGTTGAACTTTACGAGAAAGGTTCCAAGCAGTATCTACAGAAATAAATGGATCAAATCCAATTACATCCATGTCTAATCCTAATGCATCGTTTGCAACTAATGCACCAATTGCACCTAGACCGATAACACCTAATGTTTTACCTTTTATTTCTTTCCCAACAAATTGTTTTTTTCCTGCCTCTACAAGCTTAGGAATTTGGTCCCCTTCACCTGCTAGTGTTTTAGTCCATTCCACGCCTGCAAAAAGATTACGAGAAGAAGCCATCAGAGTAGTTAGAACCATTTCTTTTACAGCATTAGCATTTGCACCCGGAGTGTTAAAAACAACAATTCCCTGTTCCGTACATTTATCAACTGGAATATTATTTACACCTGCACCAGCACGTGCAATTGCTTTTAAATTACTTCCAAATTCCATGTTATGCATATTAAAGCTGCGTAAGACGATTGCATCCGGGTTTTCACTTTCATTATCGATTGTATATGCATCCTTATTGAATACATTTAGACCTACCTCTGCAATATTATTTAATGTCTTAATTGTTCTTACTGTTTCTAGCGTTGTCGTACTCATTTTGAATTCTCCTCTTTCCATTCATAATTTTTAATTTTAAGAATATTTGTATTATACTACAATAATGCAAATTCCCCGATTTTTCAACAGGAATATCATCTCCTTACAAACAGAAAGAGGTAAGGAATACTTCCTTACCTCTGCCCAGGCGAACGGCTACGACACTATGTGCTCCCTCACGGTAATCCGTGTTTTCGCCAGTTACACATAGCCTTTAGATTTGATTATAGTTTAACAAAATTATTAGCCTGCTTCAAGGAAAATTTATGTCTAATTATAAAACAAAGTATTTATGGTTATACTATCGTCTGTGAAACTTTCTTTTCATTAATATCTAGCTTTATTTTCTTCATTTCAACTGAAATTCCCTCCAGCTTAGGCACTGGAACATTTAATTCTTTTGCAGTCTTAATAATATCATTATAAATCATTTGAATTTCATCCATGTGATTATATGCTTTAAAAATTTCTCGTTGCTGCTTATTTGTCATCGTTACACCCCAAAATGCTATCGCTGCGAGCCATGACGGCAGATAAAACGCTTTTGCCTCCGGGAATTCTTTTACATTCACACCGCGTGCTTTACAAACATCGAGTGCTTCTCGAATGCATAGTACCGCTTGACGAATTTTTGGCAGGCTAGACAAAAGTTCATCCATTCCACCTGATTTAACCGCCATTGAACTAATCCCTGCATTCAATGCAAATTGTTTCCAAAGCCAATGCTGCATATTTTTCTGTACTTTCACTTTAATATCAGCTTGCTGAAATATATTCGTAAGCCTCATTAATTTATCAGATTGGTCCCCGTTCATTTCTCCCAATATAATACTATCCATTAATGAACCTTTTAATGTTAGATGCGGGAGATGATAAAAGCCCCCACCTGCATTAGGAAAACCCCATATATATTGTCCCTTTTGTATATACTTTTCTATTAAACTCGTGTCTTCCCATAAATGATTGAAAAATAAGATATCTGCCTTCCCTAACTTTTCAGCTAATAATGGTAGGACAGATTCTAATTGATAATGTCTGAGACTAACGACAACTAAATCAAATTCTTCTAAAGATGGTAACTCATCAATTAATAAAGGCTTATAATTTTGAATATGCGGATTTGATTTTCTACTATCTAACAAATGTAACTGAACACCATTTTTTAATTCATCGATTTTGTTCGGTTTAACATAGTGAAACACTTCATATCCTGATTGTCTAAATGCATGTCCATATATTGTACTAATTACACCTGCACCAAACATTAATATTTTCATCGTTTCTCACCTTTTCATATAGACTGTTACCACCCGTAGTTGGGTTATAAATTTGTTGCTATTTTCGAAAATATTGTTGCTTTTTCGTAGTTGTCATGTTGTGTTGGTCACAGCACGAGTACACCGCTTTCCGCGCACATCCCATAGGAGTCTTTGAAACCAGCTCAATTTTCCCTTTAAAAATCAAGTGCAAAAAAAGCAATCTTTAGCGAAGAGCCTAAATTTTACAAAATCCAAATTTAAACACCTTTTTCCAATTGAATATATTACCATATTATCCATAGTTTTGCTATAAACATTTAGAACTAGTAAACTTATAAAAGAAATAATAGTATCTAGCTATCTTGGTTTTTAAAATTAAATCATGGTACTATAGAACCGTACAATCATAATAGGAGGAGAGTATCTTTTGTCTAAGAAACGTTGGATTATCTTATCTGCTGGTTTGTTAATCATTGGATGCACAGTTTTCGGGACTTATTCATTACTAAAAGATTATGAGCCTACAGAAGTGACTAAAAACGTCAGTGGTCAAGTAGATAGCAATGAAAAAAAACAACCTAACATTCCTGACACTGAAAAAAATTCTGATGATGAAATGACATACAATAAGGCACTCGCTTATATAAATGAGGCACAAACAAAAGCTTTAATCGGAGATATTCATAAATATTTGAATAGCTTAGCTGGCTGGGGTGGTGCTGAATCCTTCTCCCTCATGAATATTGATAACAAAGAAAGATGGACAAAATTAAAAGAGGATATCTCATGGTTATCGAAAGATGGATTTGCTGAATCTCTCGCTTTAACTGATATGGAAAATGCAAATGCCCTTTTATCTGTAGCACAATCACAGGAAGATAGTATGGCTCTAAGGTATTTACACCGTATTTTTCATGATTATGATGCGGAGATAAATGACCAACAAGTTGATAAAATATGGGGCGTTACACATGCATTTGGAAATAAGAATAACCAAAAAGAAGTACATAAATTTTTAGAAGGACTTGGGAATAGAGAATAGCATAAAAAACAGACTAAAAAAGGTGTCAGGCCGCTCAGCAATAACTATAGTAGTAATTTTTGAGCTACAAGCTATCTTTCAATAATTGCTAGAGTGGTCTGACTCTTAAGTGTTAACATCTTACATTATGTCCTATTTATTTCATGCTTTCGCAGTAATTGGATGGCTGATATACTTTGGAAAGTCACAACCAGAGACCGACTTAACAAATAATGAATCCCCTTCACGATTAGGTCTTCTAAGTAATGAAAGTCCCCTTTCATCAGGTGTGAAATGAAAAACCACTTCTGTCTGTGTATTTCCGGTAATATCATCTAAAATCTTATGAAGATTTACTTGTTTCGTACTCACTACATCAAAAACATCAAGACAGTCTTCTTCTATTTGGAAAATGACAACTGCTTCTTCCCCTTCATGAAAATATATATCATCACGAAAAACTTCTAGGCAATAAAACATCAAGATACCATGAGAACGGGCTGTAGCAAACCGATTCGCGACAGGAATCCTTTTTCTAGCCAAATGATAAACGAAGAATAAATCCCTTTTGTTAGACATATCCAACTTTCTTAAGTTACTACGCTTTCCTAGAGTTGGGTAATAATCTAAATAATATTGATATTCTTCTATCCGATTGAATCCGAATTTTGGGTAAAAATCCAGCACAGACTTATTTGCAAACAAATAAAAAAAATCTACAGTATGTTCGTAATCATTCATTACTTTATTCATAAGCTGTTTTGAAAGTCCACGGGATCGGTACTCTGGGTGTGTCATGACCGTACCGATTTGGACCGCTCGCTTTTGTTTACCATCAATAATTAAATCTAATAGATTAACTGATACATTTGCAATTACTTGTTCATTACTTAGAAAGCAATATGGAATATACTCCTCTCCCCAAAATCCGCGCTCACTCCAATTACTAAACCTTATTCCAAATGTAGTATGAGCGAGCTGAAAAAAACTATTTTTTATTTTATCATCATAAGAGATATTGTTTGTAAACTGAAACTGACTTAACAAGCTATCATCCCCAAGTAAGTATATTGAATTTATTATAATTGATATTATCCTTGACCTCTTCTTAATTTACAATGACAACCTATAGCTACCATTATTTTCTTAAAATTAATATATTGATAGTTCAGACATGATTTCACCTCTAATTTATACTGTATTTCACTGTTTTCGATTATGTTATAGTAATTTAGGAAGCGCTTTCAAAGGGAAAATATAGGATGTGATAAGACATTAACCAACACTTTCTTTGAAAAAACTTAAAAAGGAGCGATTTTTATGGACAATCTCCAAAATTTAAAATCAACTACTCGTAAACCAAATTTTTTAAAGAAAACGAGACAACTAGTAATCATGCTTACTTTATTAATAGGACTAACACTCCCTTCTGTAGGGTTTGCAAATGAAAACGAGACTCCTGCCGAATACAACATTCAAACATATGTTGAAGAAATGCAGCCTGGTTGGAATTTAGGAAACACCTTTGATGCAGTTGGTACAGATGAAACTGCTTGGGGTAACCCACCTGTTACAAAGGAGTTTATTGAACAAATTGCCTCACAAGGATTTAAAAGCATCCGTATTCCAATCACCTTTGACCAGAGGATGGCAAGCGGGCCTGACTACACAATAGATCAAGACTTTCTAGAACGAATCGAGAATACTGTTAACTGGGCACTTGAAGCAGACTTATATGTAATGATAAATATTCATCATGATTCATGGATCTGGCTTGAACCTGGTATGAAACATAATCATGATGAGTCATTAGCGCGCTACAAAGCGATATGGACACAGTTATCTGAGCAATTTAAAGATTATCCAAGAGAATTAATGTTTGAAAGTATCAATGAACCACGTTTTGATGGAAATGAAGAAGAAGATGCGGCTTTCTTACATGAGCTAAATACAGAATTTTATAACATCGTGAGAAATTCTGGTGGAAACAATGCAACTCGAGCTATCGTGTTACCTACGTTAGACACAGGTTCTGAACCTCATAAGCTTGAAGGACTATCAAAAACAATAGAAGCATTAAATGATCCTTATATCATTGCAACTGTCCACTATTATGGACTTTGGCCTTTTAGTGTAAATATTGCAGGTCATACGCGATTTGATGAAGAAACAAAAAATCATATCCATGATACATTTGACCGTGTACACGATACTTTTGTCGCAAAAGGCATTCCAGTTATTGTAGGAGAATTTGGATTACTAGGATTTGATACACATATCGGCAGTATACAGCAAGGCGAGAAATTAAAATTTTTTGAATATGCCCTCCACTATATGCAACAAAAAAAGATGACACATATGCTATGGGATAATGGCCAACACTTTGGTCGACAGTCTTTCGAGTGGTCTGACCCAGAACTTTATTCAATAATGAAAGAAAGTTGGGAAACACGGTCAGCAACAATTGAATCTGACTTTATTTATCTAAAGAAAGATACCGATATACAAGACGTAACGCTAAAAATCGATTTAAACGGTAAAGAATTATCATCCCTTCAAGTCAACAATACAAACCTTATAGAAGGACAAGATTACCGCTTTAATGGTTCAGACTTAACAATTAAAGCTCAACTTTTGAAGCAATTGACAGCTTCAAATCAAATTGGAAAAAACTCGACCATAACTGTTGTATTTAACAATGGTTTCAACTGGACAATTGACGTAATTACATATGACAGCCCTGTTTTATCAAATACAACTGGCACAACTAGTGAGTTTAAAATCCCAACACAATTCAATGGCAATCAACTAGCAACAATGGAAGCAGTTTATACAGACGGCTCTGCAGCAGGTCCACAGAACTGGACTACTTTTAAAGAATACAATTGGACATTTTCACCTGATTATGACAACAATGAAATCATCTTAAAAGAAAACTTTTTTAACGAATTAACAGATGGTGATGTTTTATTAACATTTTATTTCTGGAGTGGAGAAAAGGTTGAGTACACAATTACAAAGACTGGTACAAATGTAACAGGTAAACTCGTTGTAGAAGAGCCTCCAATTGACACACCTAATAATGAAGAACCACCACCTGTAGATGACGGTAATAATCAACCACCTGCAAATGATGAAGAGCCTCCAACAGAAAAACCGGATGACTCTAATCAAA
Source organism: Metabacillus malikii (assembly GCF_030813355.1). Taxonomy (GTDB): domain Bacteria; phylum Bacillota; class Bacilli; order Bacillales; family Bacillaceae; genus Metabacillus; species Metabacillus malikii. The sequence continues at coordinate 205,484 of NZ_JAUSUD010000001.1, read as the reverse complement.
ACGGTGGAAAAGATCAAGACGACAAAGATACACAGCAAGATAACCAAGACGAAACAGCTCGTGATGATGAAAAACCTGTACTGACAGATTCTGATTCTGATAAAGATAATAATTCAGATACTAAGAACGAAACAAAAACAACAGCTAAATCATCGGAATCAACAAGTAATAAGCTCCCAACAACAGCAACTTCACAATATAACATCCTATTATTAGGTGTAGGGTTACTCATAATTGGTGGAATAATCATTACACTAACTAGAAAAGTTAGAAAATATTAAGCTCATATACAGTTAAGAAAGAGAGGTACAAGCCTTTCTTTCTTAATCTTTTAGTGTTGCAGCACAGAATCACCACTATACAATCTTCTGTAACAAGTCTCTCATCAGAATACTTGTCTTAACTGGATTTTCACCCACCCCCACTAAAAAAGAGGTACCGCCCTTTACGAATCTACTATAAAATTACTTACTATACACCTTACTAAAATGCTCTACTGTCGGAAAAGGTTCATAAAAATGATGTAATAATTGTTTCCACTGTTTGTATTCTTCTGATTGACGAAACCCAACTGTATGATCTTCTAGTGTCTCCCACTTAACTTGCAATAAATATTTCCCCTGTTTTTCTATACAACGATGCAAATCATGGGATATGTACCCTTTCATTGACGAAATAATTGTTGAAGCTTGTCGAAACGCTTTCTCATATTCTTCTTCCATTCCTTGCTTAACTTGTAGCATAACCGCTTCTAATATCATTCTGCTCATGTCCTTTCTATAGGAAAAATTGATAGTTAACTAATATATTTCTCTTTTTAGTTACTATTGGGATACACTTCCCTCAAAAACGATACTGATTGTTTGATTAGCTTACGTAATACATCGACATTGATATCTTCCATTTTGTTAATATACACACATGCCTTGCCTGTCGTATGTTTACCAAATTCCTTTAGTAATTCCTCTCTTTTTTCATCACCTGTTGCAAAATATAAGCTAATTTTCGCTTTTCGAGGCGAAAAACCTACAAGTGGAGCATCTCCTTCATGTCCGGTTTTGTATTTATAATGATATGAGCCAAATCCAATAATACTAGGTCCCCACATTTTCGCTTCAAACCCAGTAGTCTCCGTAAAAATATCCAATAATCTAAATGCATCTTCACGTTTTTTCGGACTTTCAACTTGTTCTATAAATTCAATGACACTATTATCGGTTTCTTTTGTTTTTAATTCATACATAAACTAACCTCCTGATTTATCAAATTGATACATCTAATTATATCTATACAAATTCATTATGTACTTTAAATTTGGTATGTCGAGCAGATTATATGTTTTGGTGTCGCAGGTAGTTCGTTTAGCTCTGTCGTTAAAAATTGTGGATATAATTTTATCGTATGGAGCTCTCTAATTGGCATCCATTTATATTGTAAATGCTCGCCTTCAAAACCATTAAATATCTCGGTACGAAATTCAACCTCCTCATTACTGGAGTTGATGTGATAATAAAAGCCAATCTCATGAAACGGCTTGCCTGCGTACGTAAAAAAGTTTTCAGTTATCCATAAAAGACGTTCGCTATTACTTTCAATCCCTAATTCTTCAACGAGTTCTCTTTTTATAGCAGTTTGCGAATCCTCTAAAACCTTAACCCTTCCACCCGGTAATGCCCAGTGCTTGTCATGCACTTGACGATGTAAAAGCACATGTCCATTCTCTATGATAACTGCTGCAACCCGGTAATTAAAAACGGCCTTTTCTAAATGAAATGTTGCATCCATACTTACTCACACCTAACGTTACATATTGAACTACTGTAACTTTATATTACCATATCCTTACTTTCGCAGTGTTATTTTCTGAAGCCTCTAGCCATGATACCAATTGTTATCTCCATGAATTTCTTAGTAAAAAATTCACTTTATACACCTATGCAGGAATAAAGTATAGCCATGAATGCGAGAATAAACTGTTAAAAATAGTACGAAAATAATGATTTAGCCCAATTGATGCTTGTAGTAAAAAAGAAGAAACCTGCCGTGAATGCAATCGCAATAATAAAGAGAAACGCGGCAAAGCTTTTTATAGGTGTCTTTTTACGCTGATGGTTCTTTTTGTATTCTTTCGTAAAAAAATTTATAACCCAAACAAATATACAACCGATCCCGAATAGCACAACTATGAGTATAATTTCCAATATTAAATAGATAGAATCTAAAATCGCAACATTCCAGTTGTAATGTTCAAACAAGTCGTAAGCAAATGTCTCTAATGAAACATATAATAGTATGAGAGAAAAGGAAACGATCGAATATGTAGATTCTTTTCTCCTTACTTTCATTTTGTTTTTAATATGCTCCCTTTTCTGTTGTTCCGTTAAACCTGGGCGACCTTTTTTCTTTCTCTGTTTACTTTTTGGCATTTCCCCCCACCCTTTCTATCCAAATCCCTTATTGCTTTATACAAACACATATTTCTCTTGACAGTTTGTATGACATCTTTTCATACAAGTAGACTGCTATTTTAAAGGAATAAATCAAATTTTGTCGAATCAATTAATAAACAGATATGAGGAGGCATTAACTTGGTTCAATATAGTCAGTTTACACATGAACAGCTAAGAGCATTAAAAGACGAATTAGAGAAAAAATATGAAAAATTCAAAGCTGAAAAATTATCACTAGATATGTCACGTGGAAAACCTGCTCCAGCACAATTAGACTTGTCTCTAGGTTTATTGGATATCTTGAATTCAAGCGAAACATTAAAAGTCGAGGAAAACATTGACGTACGTAACTACGGAGTAATTGACGGTATACAAGAAGCAAAAAAACTGTTTGCTGATTTATTACATGTCGATCCTAAACAAGTAATTGTTGGAGGAAATTCAAGCCTCACAATGATGCATGACACAATAACCCGTGCACTGCTTCATGGTGTAGTTGACAGTATTGAGCCATGGCACAAACTAGAAAAAGTAAAATTCCTATGTCCTAGTCCTGGATACGATCGACACTTTGCCATTTGTGAATCATTGAATATAGAAATGATTACAATCGATATGTTATCGGATGGTCCAAATATGAACCAAGTCGAAGAATTAGTAAGCAAGGATCCGTCTATAAAAGGAATTTGGTGTGTTCCGAAATATAGTAATCCCGAAGGAACAACGTATAGTGACGAAGTTGTTGACAGGCTTGCAAATATGAAAACAAAAGCACCGGACTTTAAAATCTTCTGGGATGATGCTTATACGATTCATCATTTAACAGATGAACATGCTCAATTAAAAGATATCCTTGAGACTTGTCAAAAAGCAGGAAATCCAAACAGAGTGTTTATCTTTGCATCCACATCAAAAATCACTTTTCCAGGATCTGGTGTTGCTGTAATGGCGGCTAGCGAGGACAACATTCAATTTGTGAAACAGCAGCTAGCCTTTCAATCGATCGGTCCTGACAAACTCAACCAATTACGGCATGTGCGATACTTTCAAACGATTGATGGTATCCACCATCACATGAAAAGACATGCCGAACTTATCAAACCGAAATTTGATTTAGTATTACAAATATTACAAACAAATTTAGCAACCTTAGACATTGCAACATGGAGTAAACCTAAAGGCGGTTATTTTATTAGCTTAAATACTATGGACGGTTGTGCAAAAAACGTCGTTCAACTTGCAAAAGAAGCAGGGGTCACACTAACAAACGCAGGTGCTACATTTCCATATGGAAAGGATCCTAACGATCGAAATATTCGTATTGCCCCAACTTATCCTACTTTATCAGAGTTGGAAACGGCTATGGATGTCCTATGTGTTTGCATACAAATCGCTAGTATTAATAAACTACTACAAAGTAGTAAATAATCTTTCGTGTAATAAATAATCTTTCGTGTAATAAATAATCTTTCGTACCTCTTTAAGCTATCTAGTCCCTTCAACAAACACATATTCTCGGTTTTAAATCATTCATTTGTTGAGGGGGCAAACCTTTGTATAGATATATACCACTTATTTCTTTGTGGATTTTGCTAATCGATTCCTATATCTATATTTATGTTTTCTAAACCAGTTATTAAAAGGTTTATGAAAATAAACTATTATGAATAGGCATCAACTAGTTAATGATGCTTAATCTTTATTATATAAGCTGCCCTCTTCTTAAAAACTCTCTTCATCCTTCAAGCAACTCTTTTTTAGTTCCATAATCGTTTAACAGAGAATAATTGATGCTCACTAAAACTTAATTGATAAATATCAGGCATGCTAAGCTGCCTCCAAAACTCAAAATCATATTTTGCATCAAAAAAATTCATAATAAGCACCATTATATTGCCATGGCTTCCAATTACGATATTATTGTCTTCATATGTTTGTAGAATGTCTTGTACTGCAGATACAGCCCGTTTTTGGGCATCAAGATTTGATTCACCACCATCCCACGAATAGCTGTCATTTTCCCAAAGCTTCGAAATAGCCTCTTGAAAATTTCTAATCGGTTTATTTGATAACACACGTTCTTTTAAGTCTTCTACAGTGACTATCTCTTGTCCTATATAATCAGCAATTCCCTCGACCGTTTGTTTTGCTCGTTTATAGGGACTTGAGATAACGTGATTTATCATGCAGCCTTTTAGAATGTTCGTTACCTGTTCTGTATCTATTAATCCTTGTTCGGATAATGGTCTATTGTATTCATCGGCTGTATAGATTGAATGTGCATGCCTGACAAAATATAAATTTGTAACAATAAGACTTCTCTCCCCTCATTTCAATGTAAATATGGTGTCAAATAATCAATAACTAAAAGCTTGATATATTACAATTAACAATGGTATGACTGATAAATCCAAACCAAGTGAAACAGGCAGTTTTAAGTAGCTGTACTCTGGGTTTTGTTCCGCGACTATGTTAGCTATTTACGGTAACCCGAAGAGATAAAGACCTCATATAGCCACCAAAACCAAGATTAGCACCGTTTTTAACAACATAATATTTGTTTATTTCATGATATGAAATTGCATATCGTTTATCAATATTTTTTTATTATTTCTCATTAAAATTATATTTGCAGTTGAATTCATTCCATGCTGTCGGATCTATGTGTATTACTTTGCTTGAAGAATCTATTTCAACATTCTCGTGATAATCATGTATGGTTTTTGTCAATCTCCACCTCAACACGGCGGTTCAAATACCATTGATAAAATGTCTTTCCGACTTCAATCGGAACATCGTTAATATTCGTATAATGGATTGGATTTGCACGATTAGCAGTTCCAATTGTCGCAAGTCCCAAGTACTTTTGAATAGGATTCCGAATCACCTCAACTTCAATAATTTTACTACGTTTAGATATAAACAATGTTGTTGTTAAACTACCACTTTTAAATTGTACAAATTCATCATTTAGTATATACGCAGTATGATAATAATCAAGAATTCGAATCGTTACAATAAACAACAGTAAAAGCGCTGAACTAAATGCCCATGTAAACTTTATATCTAATAAAATCGGTTTAAAGTAAAATAAAGCTGCCGTTGCTAGAAGCCATATCCAACTTGGTTTAAATAGTTTCACCCAAAGTGATTTTTTAGGTAGGTGCTTCATCTGTTCAGCTACTGTATAAGTAGGCAATAACTCTGTTATTAAACTATAAGCCCGTTTAACAGGTAAAAATGGATATAGAGAATTACTATTTAATTTTTCTTCTCCGATACTAAAGCTTCCGACACTTGTCAGTTTCACCTCTGCTAAACCGAGAATTCGCTTTAACAATGTTTGTTTCACTTCAATTGCTTGAACTTTTTCCTTTAAAATTGAAAATGTTGCTTCTTCTAGTACCCCTCTTTTTATGTATATTCGTTCCTGATCCGATGAAATTTCATATTTCCCGTATTTCAGATAGGTTCTTATGATGCCAAAGATAATTGAACAAGCAATAAAAATGACAAAGACAATTAACATTAACAACCACGAGTCTAAAATAGTAGAAACTAGCCCTTCTGCTTCTCTTTCGATATGAAACATGTCATCTACCTTAGTATAAATTGACGCAATCACTGGTATAAAAAATATAAAACTAAATGAAGTAAATGCTGCTCTCATTAACTCCTTTTTTGTAGGAGAAAAATGAACCTTACGTTGCTCACTCCTATTTAAAATTCCTTCACTATCATCATTATCTGTAACTTCTGTATCTTCAATAGATTGAGTAGACGCAATTTTTTCTAGGACATCAGCTTCATCATATGTTATGACTTTAAAAATGACATCTGTATCTTCTTCAGTTGTACTCGTTTCAAAACGAATTGAGGTTAATCGAAACATTTTATGGAAAAATGTTGTATGTCGGCTAACATTGTGGATTTTACTAAACGGAACGGTTTGCTTTGATTTAGTAAAAATTCCTTTATAAAGATGAAACGAATGATCATTTATTTCATATTTACTAGTAAGCCATCGTAAAAAAATTGAACAGATTGAAATAATCAATACGACAAAAAATGCAATTCTTCCGTATTTAACCCATAATGAAGTTGCTTCTCGTTGAATGACAAATAAGAGAAATCCAAAAAAGACTGCATTTCGTGCTAATTTCGATAACTCTAGGAGAATGACCATCGGATGATAGGTTTTAGCTTTCATATTATTCTACTTCCTTTATTTTTGCATAATGTGCGATTGTATTCCTTAAATCAAAGGCAACTTGTTTAGACAATCCAGGAATTGTATGGATTGATCCCATTGTTTCAATCTTTAATATGTATAGCCCATACCTACGATATAAAGGTCCTTGGCTAGTTGTGACAGACTGAACTTTTGTCATCGGGACAAGCTGATGTTCTTCAATTAGAGACCCAAATCTTAACTTCAGAAACTCCTCATCGATATCATAGCGCCAGTTTTTATATAACAAATTAGAACGAATGATTGACCAAACTGGGGACAATAAACTTAATATAATAAAACCGATGATAATCCATTCTATCCAGTACGGCCAAGTAAACAAGTAATCTAAAAAGAATAATACTGCTAATACGATAAGCCCAATAATATCGGTAATGAAATCTTTCATTATCCAAACTTTGACTGCATCTTTAGATAATTTTCGTTTTGGTGAACTAATCATTGTTTCCATGCTACCCTTCCTTCGATAACGAATCTAATTGTAATTAGCTATATTTTACATACGATTCTATTCTCGAAATAGTTTCATTAAATCTATTAAATTATTTTTCATTACTAAATTAATAGAAATATTTAAAAATCTAGAAGCTTTTTTCTATTCGTTGATTTTAATAAGCATTCAAGTAGTACTAATACCTGGTACAGTGTTTTCCTATACCTTTCCTCTCTAAGTGAATTTTGCCTACCAAAAATCATTCGTAAGCTACAATAAGAAAAGCGGGTGACTTTAAGCAAAAGCCCCCGCTTTATTAATTCAGTTCTACATTTTTAAATGAAAAATGTGTATTTTCTTTTGTTTCAGTAATAACAAAGAAATCAATCTGTGATGTTTCCGTTTCTAAGTCTATGTTAATATGATATGTTTTCCAATCATCAGTGAGGGTGATATTTTCTACTCTAACTTCCTTAATAAATTGTCCTCGAGCATTTGTCTCTTCGATTTTTAAAAGGACTTCTCCACTCCCTTTTAATTCAACTTGGAATTGAGGCTTGGTATTAAACGTTCCGTTTTCCGGCGTATAAACGATACCTTCCCCTGGTTTTTCTCCTTTTGTTTGAACTGAGTATATACCATTCTCCAGTTCATTAATAATTGAGCCGACTTCAAAAAATTGCTTTTTTCCAGCTTCAATTGCTGATAAAGGTGAATGTAAAGAAAGTATATACATAGCTAGTATCCCAATTGTAAACAGCAATTTCTTCACGATTAAACTCCTCCAATTTTATTTAATGATGGCATTTATCTTACTGTGCGTTGCAGGACCAGCTATGCCATCTGATTTTAATTTGTATTTTTTTTGAAAAGCTATTACCGCATTCTTTGTTGCATTGTCATATCTTCCGTGCGACTTACCTTTGTATTGGCCACTTTTTCTTAATTTGTTTTGCAAATCAGTAACTGCTGTACCCTTTGAACCAACTCTTAATGTCGGATATGTTTTTTTTACAACTGTAACAGCCTTTTTTGGTGTACTTTTAACAGTTGTATCTAGTTTACTCAACATTGTTGGGTTAGCGATACCATCGGCCTTCAGTTTGTACTTTTTTTGAAAAGCTATGACTGCATTTTTCGTTGCAGTGTCATATGTTCCATGTGACTTGCCTTTATATATCCCAACAGTTTTTAGTTTATTCTGCATATCCACAACGGCTGATCCCTTTGAGCCAATTTTTAAAGTTGGATACTTTTTCACTGTACTTGTTTGAACTTTCGGTTTTGTAACTGCAGATAATTTACTGATGGTTGCAGTACCTGCGATTCCATCAGCTTTAAGCTTATATTTTTTTTGAAAGGCTATGACTGCATTTCTAGTTGCTGTATCAAATGTACCATGTGACTTCCCCTTATAAATTCCTGTAGTTCGCAACTTATTTTGTAAATCAATTACTGCAGTTCCCTTTGATCCATATTTAAGTATAGTTACTTTAGGAGCAGGTGTCGGTTTAACTGTTGTTGCATGTTTAGGTGGGGGCGGAGTTGTTTTAACCTCAGACTTAGGAGTAACCGCTTCTTGTGCCGGCGCAGAAATCGCACCTGGTGTATGTGCTGCTGGTTCATTAACAATAGGCTTCTGTACATTCGTAACATTTTGAGTAACTTGTAAAGTTTGTCCAACATAAACAATATCTGATGATAGTTCGTTCAATTCTTTAAGTTGGTTAATCGACATGTGATGTTCTTGAGCAATTTTCCATAAAGAATCTCCTGCTTTTACAACATATGTAGCTATACTTGTTTTCGTTTTGTCGACTTGTTCCGTTTGAAGCTCTGATGGGGGTGACGTTGCTTTTCCATCGTGTGATAACCATGTCCGGTAATGTTTCCATATTGATGTACTTTCTTGACCTAAACTCCAGCTTCCTGTACCTTTCAATTCATATTTATGGAGCAGAGTTAACTTTGCTTGGATTGATTCATGATTTTCAAACCAAATATGATACGTTCCAGGTGTTAACTTCTTTCCTGCAATCGTTGTAGAAGGGTCACCTTCTTTAATGGTAATAATTGCTTTTGGCGATTTAGTTTTCTCGTCAAACTCTACCTTGCCACCATATCTTGCTATCATTTCATCTACACGATTATTGGAAATTCCTACACCACCTGATGTTTCTCCAACTTTCCAGTACCTACCATAAAATGGAATGCCTAATACAATCTTATTTGAAGGTACATCTTGCTTAATGGCATATTGGATGGATCGTTCTACCCAGTCGTAACTAGCAACAGGACCCTCTGGACTACCAGTGTAACTTTCATCATAAGCCATAATCATTAGGTAATCTGAATGCTTCGCTATTTCTGTGTAATCATAAGAGCCATGCCAACCTTTTGTCCAACCGTTTGGATTTGCTGCAACGGCAACGGAAACTTCTTTTTCTTTAGGTAGTTTTTCATTTAGAAGCTTGACTAGGTCTGTATATTGGTCCCTGTCAATATCGGTTACATTTTCAATATCAACCTGTACGCCATCTAAATTATTTTTCATAATAAATTCTGCTATTTGTGTTGTAAGTTTTTCTCTATTGGTTAGCGCCGCACGACCTAGATTTCGATCCCAGTGATTACTTAAGAAAGGGACTACTTTAATACCACGCTTATGCATCTCTGTTACAAAAACCGGGTCAAATTGAGAAGTAATTTTTAATGTTCCATCAAGATTTAAGTCAAAATAACTAGGTGATACTAAATTCAAATTACCTTCTGTACTATCAACCTGCTTTACATATGATTGTGTATTACCGAAATAAAGATATGACATATTAAATTCTACTTCATGAGCTTCTGCCTTTTTCATGGGGAAACTTGTTATAATTGTTGCACCTGCAACTATTAGGATGCTTGCTTTTTTTATTTTTGGTAACTGTTTTTGCACATAGTTAATTGCTCTCTTTTTTAACCCTTGTTCCACAGTACCCAATTCAGCACTAAATTCAGCCGTATGATCATTTTGATGAGATTGAACGTTAACATGTAAGATAATCTTTGTATGACCATTCTCTTCACTTATTTCGTATTTAGTAAAATTTAAAGGAAACACAAAAAACACCACCTTACCTCTAGTATGTATAGTACGGTAAAAATGATGTAACAAAGTTATATACCTTATCTAGTTATGTATTATTTCATTCATAAAAATGAAGGAGAAATAGATTCATCTCCTCCGTTTATTTTTCTCATACAACTTCACTTTCGCTAGATCGTTATCTGTATTAATTACTTGGTTAGAAAGTTTCCTCTTGCCTAAAGAATCTAGTCTTTTAACAGCTTCCTCAAATTCATTCTGCGTCAGTTGTTTTGAAGCTAATAATGAATAAAGCATTGCAAAGGCTATTGGTTTCGTGTCTATTAATATATCGATATCCACATCTGAATTACCGCTATGACTTAGTGTAGATTCATTTGCTAGAAAATTTTGTGCCAATGCATTCTCAATATGTTCGTCCAATTCATAGTTAGGTTGCTTCCGCATTCTCTCACCTCATTGCATTATTATTTTATAGAAAAAGGTGGAGTGAAGTATCACTTACTTCACTCACCTTTAATCATTTATTAGAATTCGTTATTTGCTCTTGCGCGTGATCTAGCATCAGCGTCTGCATCAGAGTCAGATTCAGAATCTGAACCAGAATCAGAAGCAGAATCAGACGCGGAGTCAGATGTTGAATCAACGTTCACATCAACATGTGCATTTCCACTATTAATAACTTTTGCAATGTTTGTGTTACGATTTTTATTCTTTAAATCATTTTCATTATCTAACTCATTATCATTGCGTAAATCATTATCTACATCTACATCAGAATATGAATCAGACTTAGAATGAGAGTTTGCATGTGAGCGACTTTCTACTTGATTACCGTTTTCATCGAATTTTCTATTCTTCCAATATCCCATTGCTTTCCCTCCTTTCGCTCTTCTAAGATTACTATATTCGAAAACAATGAAAGTGAATGTGCTACTGTTACTAAGCAAAACATTGATTTATTATGTAGAGTAAGGATAAATTATTGCATAAAAAAAGAGAGTCAATACTCTTAACATGAATATCAACTCTCTAGTGAAAAAATCTATTTTTTTAGTTAATATGTGCAGGTTTTTTAACACTTTTCACATCATATAATCCACCAGTTACTTCTATTATATATTCTGGCTTCGGTTTACCTAGATTTGCCTTATGACCGGCAATATGTGCCTCACTTTTTTCCCACTGTTTCCATTTTTCTTCAGATTCCCATTTAATCGATACGATGACCTCTTCTTCACCACGTCTCACCTTTTTCACTAAGACGGTAGCTTCAATAAAACCTTCTTGCTCTTCAATAATTCCTTTTCCTGAAAAACGTTCAACAATTTTATCGGCATTACCTTCTGATACTTTAAAGGTCTTCATTTGAACAAACATCATCTCGTCTCCTATCCCACTACTTTTATCTCTAAGTTTAAATGATACTAATTATCATTGTCAATTCTAATGTTTGTTCTCTACCAATAATTTATTTCGTAATATTCTCTAGGCTCTTTATATGTGAAATTATTTGATCCGTCATTTCTTTTGTCATTTCTTCTAAATTTTTTTTGAGACGCGACTCAATTAACTTTGCCATTGCGCCTTCAGGTACTATTTCTAAGTAACCAGTCATTGCTGTATGTCTTTCATCGACTGCGATCGCTTCGAAATATCCATTACCAGACATTTTTTCATTCAGCCCTGTTAGCTTAAATGTGACTTTTTCCGGTTCATTCCAACTTGTAATTTCTACTTTTAATTCAACCTTCTTTTTTATCATTCCTAAATCCGTCTTAAACACCCATGTGGATTCTTTCTCATTTAACATCTGATGATTGATATAGCCCGGTACGAGCGGGGCCCAATTATTCATATTCTCAATAAAACTCCAGATTGTTTCGATTGGTAAATCAACCTGTACCTTGTAACACTCACTTGCCATTCAATATCCCCACTTTCATCTTTTCTACATTTTTCAGTTCATTCTGAACTTATTCAATGGATATGAAAGTTATTCGAAACATTTATGACAACCTGCGTTACTTAAGTTTTCATTAATCTAATTTAATACCATCCGCCATACGGAACATACGGGTAATAAGGATAACCGCCATAAAAATACGGATTTACAAAAGTACTACCCAATAACCCGCCTAATACTCCACCTACAAACGGTGCTCCATAATAATATGGTCTTGGCCTACCGTAAAACGGTCTTCCGTAAAATGGTCTGCCATAATAAGGTCTTGGTCTGCCGATAAACCTCTCTTCATTTTCTACATAAGGAATTTGCATGTCTTGATTCATGTTTACTCTCCTCCATATCTAGGTATCTCACTATTCGTTACCAAAATATGTTATACACTGACGGAATTCCCTAGGTAAAATGCCTATTTTTCTACATACCGCATTTCGACGCCTCCGCCACCTATACAAAGAATTTTTCGATTTACCGGCTGGTTAGAGACTAGAGACTATACTAATCTCATGCTATACGTGCGACAATGTATCTTGTAAGGCCTGTACAAGGATGTGAAAGCACATGAATTAGCCACTAAGAAACGGAAACTTATTCGATTAGAAGAAATCTTCCTCTACAAAGGTTATAGGGAGCTGAATAAATATCGTTGTTCCTTCACCGAAAACACTTTCGGCCCAAATTTCCCCTTGATGTCGTTTCACAATTTCTCTACAAATTGTCAGTCCTAAGCCATTCCCTTTTACATTGGGACGTATTGATTTTGTATAGTCTCTTTCAAAGATAAATGGGAGACTTTCCTTATCAATACCGCTCCCTGTATCACGAATAGACAGTAATACATGTTCACTTAGAATCTCCAGGTTTAAATAAATCCCGCCTGATTCTGTAAATTTAAGTGCATTTGTGAGAATGTTTGTCATCACTTGATTCATTCGCTCTATATCCATTTCAACTAGTGGATATGGTTCATCATCAATGTTTACGATTGACACTTCAAATTGCAGATTTCTATTCGCCACTTCATATTGGAAGTGTCGATACGTTGTTTCAATAAATCTATCTATCGGGATGTAATCATAAGTAAACGAAAGATTACCTGATTCAAGTTGACCTAATGAAAATATATCATTGATTAATAATTGTAAGCTGTCTATACGATCAATGCTTTTACGAATAAATTCATCACGTATATCTTCCGTAGTTGCAAATCCTTCTAATATTGCCTCCATGTAACCACGAACGCTTGCAAGTGGTGCTCTTAGATCGTGAGAAATATTTGACAACATTTTACTTCTTGTATCCTTAGATGCTGCCAATTCTTTGTTTGCAAGCTCTAAATGATGATTAGCCTGTTCTAATTCAAATGTTCTCTCGATTACTTTTTCTTCTAAATTTTTATATAAATTTGCATTTTCCAAAGAAATCGCTGCCTGTGTTGAAATAAGCGATAAGAAGTCCATACGCTCTTTTGTAAACACCTTTGTTGCTTGATTATTTTCTAAATAAAGTATAGCTTTTACCTTATTCGTATAATAAATCGGCAAACAACATATCGATTTCACATCTGAATGCTTAAAATAAATATCATCTTGGAACATATCTAACGTATCTAAATTATCTAATATAATTGATTCACCGGTTCGATGGACATAATGTACAATAGTAGAACTAAAATCATATATTTGTTCTGTTCCATATATATGTTTGCTAGCTACTATTTGAAACTGCTCCCCCGATTGAGTAAGTAACAAACCTCGTGTTGCACCAGCATTTTTCATCGCTAAATCTAGGATCTTTTGTACTAATTTCTCAATATTCATTTCACTTGAAATTAATTGTGTAGATTGATAAATTGCATGTAAATCAAAACTTTGTGATTTATCTACACTTGGAATAAAGTCTATTCTGTCATAACTTTTCAAGAGAGTTCCATATGCATCTAGTAATGATGCTACTTTCCTGTTCGCCCCCCATTGCTTGTATGTTTTATAGGCTTCTGAATAATAAAAACTAGCGATTTTTTGTTTCCCTTGGCCCTCATAAAACTTTCCAGTTAATTCATAACATATAGCTAAAATATGTATAAATTGATTTTCTTCACAGGATTTTATCGCACTTTCATATAAATGTTCAGCTGAAGTTATGTCTCCTGTTAACGCAGCTAATTCTGCCTGTACAATACACCGCTTTGCGTAATAGTTACTAGATGATAATTTTGCGAATTTTGTTAACTTTTTTAAGTCATGATGAATTTTTTGCTTCATCAAATATTTCGGATAGTAATGATAATCTTTTTCTCGTAAAAGTTTTATCATCCATAGTGCCCGAATAAAATAATATTCAGGCGCTATCACTAATGTTAACCGATTATTCACTAAAGACTCTAGTTCCTTTAATACTTTCATCGCATAATCCTTTTTGTTAAATAGATAAGCGATAAATAATCGAATTGTATAATGAATAATCTTCCCTGAATCGTCATCGGTAACTAAATGAAAATCCCATTGAAATGAGTTTTCACTTGCTAAATAATCGAACCATTGTGCCATTTCTTCCATAAACTGGTCCATTAAAGGATACTGGATTTCTTTTATAAAGCTAGATTGTTCTTTTAAGGTTATTTTCATTTTAGGAATCGTTGTACCACGGATAAAATGTGCAATCATAATAAATGCACTCGTTGCACCAGCAAGATGAACATTACCTGCTGAAACACTTAACTGTTGTGCTCTTTCTAAATGCTCAACACTATACCTTATATGTGTATTCCAATGATTAACAAAACTGCCGAAAACAAAATGAGTCCGTCCGATAATTCCACGATCTCCCTGTTCTTCTGCATAAGATAAAGCTAGCTTACCGAATTGATAGCTTTGTGAAAAGTCATTAAAACCTGCACTCAAAATTAACGCATAGTTGTTAAAGGCTAGAGGACTCATTTCTGTCAAACCATATTTCAATGTCATCCGCATAGCCTTTAACATAAAGAGAGTAGATAAATTTTGATTCGCATGAAATGTAGGAGCATTTAATGAAATCATTAACTTTAAAATATGTTGATGGTCCTTACTATTCATTGGAGGTAACCTAATTAAGTCATTTGGTTTCCTTCCGATTAAGCTCATTTTTAACAACAGAAATTCATATGCCACATGAATTTTCGTTGGTTTTAGAGGGAATGTTTGTTTTAATAATTTTAGTGCTGCAAGCCCTGCTTCGACTGCTTCTTCTACACGATGTAATTGCGTATACATGGTTACTTTCATCTGATAGATTGCTAGTTTCTCAGATTTAGTAGTTGTTGCTATTAATAGATGGTTAAAAATGGATTCTGCGTCGTCAAATTTACTATTTAAATAGTAAGACTCTCCTAATGCAAGTAACAATTTGAAAGGAATTGACTGTTTCTCATTAAACCCTTTTAATATTCCATAAGCTGTTTGATAGTATTTTAATGCCGCTTGAAAAGCTGCAGTACTTTGGGCGTATTCACCAGCATCAATATTCAGATTTGCCAATTGATGTTTTTGATCATTATTTAACAACTTCTCTGCTATATTTAAATGGTGTACAAGATTATATAGCCTCGCGTCCTTCTCATCTTCATATTGATTCAATAAATAAAAACCTAGCTTCATGTGAATTTCTGACTTTTGTTCCTCTGTTAATGTACTATATACGACTTGCTGTATCCGGTCATGAATAAAGCGGAAATTCATTTGTTGACTTGCATCAGTATCCTCATTTCTTAATACATCTTCGATAGATAATACTAATCCTAATTCAATAGCAAGTGCTAAAGAGGTGACTATTTTTTCTTCCTTTTCATTAGTAATTGCTTGTAGTGTATCGAAATCAAATTGAATCCCGATGCAAGAAGCTACTTTTAATATTTTCTGTGTTGTCATTGGAAGTTCTTTTATTCTATATACTAAAAAAGGGATAACATTGTTCTGGATCGTTTCAATTGATAATCTATTTTTGTTAAAAACCCATGTTCCTTTGTTTGGTTCAAAATATAATACTTTGTTTTCATTAAGAGCTAATAATAATTGTTTAATAAAGAAGGGATTTCCTTGTGATATTTGATAGACGACTGTAGTAAATTCTCCTAACTGTCTTTTATCAACGATGTAATTTGATAGCCAACCTTCAATCGTTGTCATTGGCAATGGCTGTAAATGGATCGTGTTAATCGGTCGCTTCTTGTTTATGTCAGAAATACTCTCAAGTAATTGATGTCCTTCTTCGATATCTTCCGTCCGATATGTACCAATTAATAAAAAATTCTTGTCTTGAATAGATAGAATGTACTCAATTAATTCTAACGATGCTTGGTCAGCCCACTGCAAATCGTCAAGAAAGAGAATAAGTGGATAATCTACCTTAGAAAACACCTTGATTAACTTTTGAAATGCATAGAAAAAATGTACTTGTACATCACTAGATTTTACATCTGGTTCATTGAATTCAGCCTTTATTATTAACTGTAATTCAGGAAGAATTTTATACATGACAGTTAAATTTGTCCCGACCTCTTCCATTATTTTCACTTTCCATTTTGTTAACTCTACTTCATGTAAAGTAAGAACTTTCTTTAAGAGCATTCTAAATGCATCAATAATTCCACTATATGGACGTTTATTATGTAGATTATATTTCCCTTGAATAAACATCGATTCTTTTAAAGCAGTTTGATATTTTACTTCTTCTGCTAAAGTAGTTTTTCCGGTCCCCGACTCTCCAGAGATAAGAATAAATTGAGTTTCACCGTCTATTAACTTTTCAACTGCTTCATTAATACACTCTAGCTCGTAAGTTCGACCAAATAAATGTGTTGAAGCTTCAATTAAAATTAATGGGTCCTTCTCACCAATATTAACTGCTATCCCATCGCCATCTTGGAATTGCTTCCGACACATTTGTAAATCTTCATGCAAACCAAAAGCACTATTATATCGTTGTTTTGCCGCTTTATTTATCAACTTCATAATGATTTCAGATAAGACAGACGGTATATTGGCATTATGGTTACTCGGGGACAGAGGTTTTTTAGAAATATGTGCATAAAACCAATCAATTGGAGAATTTTCATTGAATGGTAACGTACCTGTTATCATTTGATAAAATACCACGCCAATTGAATATAAATCAGATTGGTCAGTTATATTCTGGTTCATTCTTCCTGTATGTTCCGGTGAAAGATATGGTAGTTCCATTTCATGTTGAGCGTTATAGTCACTTGAAATATTGTCTAACCTTATCTCTGTTAACCTTATTTCATTTGTCAATGGGTTCAAGAGGATAGTGGAGGGATTACAATTTTTATGGATTATATGTTGAAAATGCAGATGAACATATGCTTTAGAAATTGATATTGCGATTGGAAAAAATTCCGCAATGGATAATATGCCTTGTTTCGACTCCAAATATTGTTCGAGAGACATTAATGGTTCATATTCGTAGACGAGAATCATTAACTCTCCTTGTTCATCTATAAAAAGTGGCTGTAATATTTGGTCAATGTTTAAACCTTGTAAAGTGTGAATTTCTTTCTCGATATTCTCAATAACATTTTTATTAGCAAAGTTAGTATTTACAACTTTTAGAAGTACATTTTTCCTAAGCTTTGTAGAAAATCCACTATATAATGTCGAATGTTGATAATTTGCGATTAATTCAAGTGATACATAACCAGCAATGTTCTTCATCTCATTCTATTCTCCTTATAAAATAGGCACTGTCATGCATAGTTTTTGATTATACATGCCGTATTCCGTACACATCAAGCACAATGTTCTCACCTTATTTTCCTCTAACACTCGAATAAGTTATACCGTTAAAAACTCAACTCTAAATTTAGATTATAATTGCCTCCTAAACTTAAAAAGTGTAAGAGTACTTAGGTTACAGGACGTATATTAACCTGATTGATGCTCGTTGAACATATAACCCTTCCCCCTTTTTGTTATAATTAATTGAGGCTTTGATGGGTCGAGATCAATCTTCTTTCTTAGATTACTAATATGTACCATAACGGTGCGATAGTCACCAAACCCCTCTTCTCTCCATATATATTCATACAATTGCTCTACAGAAAAAACTATGTTTGGATTTTCCGCTAATAAACATAGCAATTGGAATTCTTTAGTCGATAACGTTACTTGTCTATTATGAACGATAACCAAACCTTTCATTCTATCAATCGTAATAGAAGGATACGTCAGTAAACGGTCTGATTCCGAATGTTTAGTATCATAAAAAGAATGTGAATTTGGCCTTTGTCTCCGTAAATGAGCTTGTACTTTTGCAACGAGAACAGCTGGACTAAACGGTTTTGTAATATAGTCATCCCCACCAATACGGTGAGCTAATATTTTATCAAAATCATCCTCTTTTGCACTTAGAAAAAGAATTGGAACGCTTGTATGTTGTCTCAATAGCCGACATACTTCATAGCCATCCATATCAGGAAGCATAACATCTAAAATGATTATGCTAGGATGATATTCTTTAGCCTTCTGCAAGGCTAATTGTCCTTTACTAGCACTAATGACAGTATATTTTTCTTTTGTAAAGTATAACGTTAGAATCGAAAGAATATCACTATCATCATCGATAAGTAAAATTGATTCTTTTACCATTTTACCCCTCCTCTTGTACCAGGTGTTACTATATACTCAAATAAGAATCAGTCCCTATTACCTACAAAATTTCTATATACACCCATTAATCCAGTAATATCCCTTTATTTCATACTATTGTAATACTTATCACATTATATAAGTTTTCTTATATTCTATCAAAGAATATTAACTAAATTATACAAAATTTGTCGATTTTTAAATTTTTTTGTAAAATTTATATTTATACAAGATGGTATAGTGATTATGAATTATTCCCACAACTTTCATAAATTGTCACCTATTATTATCTATAGCTACACTCTCTCGATACTCCCTTAAGTATAAAAATAATGAAATCATCATCTACAATCAAACATTTAATAAATGTAAAAACATCAATCTATCAGAAGAATTCTCTAATACACAAACCCTACAAAAATGATAAGTTGTGGAGCCTTACATAAACATTTTTTGTGAATTCTGAATTCATTTGACTATTTCTTAACAGCTCCACAGAGCATAATCGATGTTGTCATTTCCACCTTAATGCAATGGTTAAATGACAACAGTCAGTATTACCAACTTTCGATGACATCTTTAAGTTAATACCATCAGGATTGAAGGTAGTCTCCACTTCCGATTTTATTCCAGTCGATTTAAAAAGATTTTCAACCTCTGACATATTTGACTGTTGTGCTGCTGACATTACTTTATTTGCAAATGTTTTTGAGGTTGCAAGTTTTTTTAGAACGATACTTGCGTCATTCATTAAAATTTGCATTGATTTTGCAGATTCATTAAAAAATGTTGCATCAACAGAATTATATTGTCTGTACGGTGTTTGGTGATAAACATATTGATAATAAGGTGTCACACAAGCCGGGATACAATAAGCTGGATAATCACCTCTTGGGTACAAATGCACATAATTCATTTCTTCCACCTCCATATCACTTACACAATACAATATACAATCGCTTAGTCATATGTGTGAACATTTAACAATTAGTGGAAAATATTGTCGTGAATAAGATTAATTTCTATTCTAAAAATATAGTGACAAATAATCTAAACTAATACTTTTCGTTGAAAGGATGAAACGTTCTGAAAAATTACCGTTTTCTCATAGATGATAATTATAATGCCAATTCAATCGCAAATGATTTACGTCTCCAACTCGAAGTAAATCGATTTCAAAATATTTTAATAAGACCAGTTGACACACGGAATGAAGTAATTGTTCAAGTTCCAGAGACAGCAGATAACCTAGAAGACACAATTAACAGCTTTATGGATAATTATAAAACTGGAATTATTCTTGAATGATTTTATACATATCGTTTATTCACACTAATATTTCATTGGTTTAATCTTCAATATTACTGCTTCGCGCTTGATGAATCGTGAGTTTTATCGCAAAAGGTCACGATTTAGCAAACTACTCTCTAATAAAAACTGATTAGGGCACTAATCTATATTGGTAACTAGTACCTCTCTAAAAACGCTTAAAGATAAACCCATACTTTCTTCTTGTTAAAACTTGGGTGACATAGAACGCTATGAACGTGAAAACAATAATCTTTGTGTTTAATTACATTATTTAAGGGAGGCATAAAAAATGGATACACAATATTTAGCACCACATGAAACATACGAATTACACGAGCTTCTAACGTTTAAAAATACGTGTTTAACAAAGTCTGCAACAATGAGCAAATTAATCCAAGACTCTGAGCTAAAAAGTATTCTTGAAAATGATGTCACTAAATCTAGAGACCAAATTCAACGCCTGCAACAATTTATTACAAATCGAGGTGAAAATCAATGAATGATATGATGCAAAATATGTCAGGGATGAGTGCAATGACTGAACAAGTAGTTGCGACTGATTTTTTAATTTCAGCTAAGTCTGGTGTTAAAAATTTAGCAATGGCTATAACAGAAACGTCAACACCTGAAGTTCGGGAGACATTAAAGCAATACTTGAATGATGCAATTGATACTCATGAACAAATTTTTAACTATATGGTGAATAAAGGATATTACCACCCGAAAGATATCGCTGAACAATTAAATGTTGATTTAAATGCAGCACAAACTGCAATGAACTTGCCACAATCTTAACAAATAAGGGTGACTCATAAAATGTTAGACACTTCATGAGTCACCCTCTGTATAATGGTCAAGGTTAAGCTAATACAGTACTTCCCATCAAATATTTATCTACTTCCCTGGCAACTTCTCTACCTTCATTGATAGCCCAAACAATTAAACTTTGTCCACGCCTAGCATCACCTGCTGCGAAAACACCCTCAACATTCGTTTTAAAATCTCCATATTTTGCCGCAACAACATTTCTAGCAGTTGTATCAACATTAAAGTGCTTCAATACTGACTGCTCAGCACCTTCAAAACCGATTGCAATAAACACTAGTTGTGCAGGCCAAACTTTTTCTGTACCTGGAATCTCTTTAAAGTAATAATTTCCATTCTCATCCTTCATTTTTTCCATTTGGATCGTATGAAGCTCTTTTAGATTACCTTTTTCATCAGAGACAAGTTTTTTTGTTTGAATAGAATATTCACGTGGGTCGTGGCCGAACTTTGCATTTGCTTCTTCATAGGCATATTCCATCGTGAATACGTGTGGTGCCTCTGGCCACATATTTTGTGAAGTACGAGCCATTGGAAGCTTTGGATGTTTACCGAATTGTACAACACTTTTGCAATTTTGTCTTAGTGCAGTTGCAACACAGTCAGCACCTGTATCTCCTCCACCAATAACAATGACATCTTTGCCTTCAGCATTAATAAATTGATTATCTTTAAAGTTACTATCTAAATAACTCTTTGTTGATGTCGTTAGATAGTCCATTGCAAAATGGACACCGTTTGCTTTCCGTCCATCAATTTTTAAATCCCTTTGTTTTTGTGCACCTACACAGAGGATAACGGCATCAAATTGTTGTCTTAGCTCGTCTGCAGTCACATCTTTACCAACTTCTGTATTCGTTACAAATGTAATTCCTTCTTCACTTAACAGTGATATTCTGCGTTCCACAATGCCTTTATCTAGCTTCATATTCGGAATTCCATATGTCAACAGTCCGCCCAATCGGTCTGAACGTTCAAAAACTGTCACCGAATGACCTGCTTGATTTAATTGGTCGGCACTTGCTAATCCAGCAGGGCCCGAACCGATAATTGCGATTTTCTTTCCTGTTCTTCTTACTGGAATTCGTGGAGTAATCCATCCATTCTCGAAGCCTTTATCAATAATTGCTTTTTCGATATTTTTAATTGCAACAGCCGGGTCGGAAATTGCTACGTTACAGGACCCTTCACAAGGTGCAGGACACACTCGCCCGGTAAATTCAGGAAAATTGTTTGTTTTTACGAGTCTTTCGAGTGCTTCCTTCCATCTACCCTGATAAACGAGGTCGTTCCATTCTGGTATTAAATTATGAATTGGACAACCAGACGTATATCCGTTAATTTCAGTTCCAATATGGCAAAATGGTGTTGCACAATCCATGCAACGTGCTCCTTGTCTCATTAGCGTTTCCTCAGTGAAAGGAGCTGAATATTCATGCCAGTCTTTTAAACGCTCGAGCGGCTCACGTTCAGCCGCCTTCTCACGTCTAATTTCGATAAATCCCGTTGCTTTCCCCATGTTCTTCTCCCCTTTCTACTGAACAACTGCTCTCGTGCGTTCAATTGAAAAATCATTTATTGTTTTTTCCGTATTGGCATTTGCTTCAAATGCACTCATAATTGCTTCTTCCTTTGACAATCCCGCTAAGATTTGTTCATCAATACGCTTCATCATACGTTTGTAATCTTTCGGAATAACCTTAACAAATTTCGATAACATTTCATCCCAGTTATCAAGTATATACTCAGCTTTTCTGCTACCTGTATAGTCAAAATGATTTTGGATCATATCTTCCAATAATCGAGCTTCTTTTTCTTCAAAAACATGGTCAAATTCAATCATTTCGTCATTACAAAGACTTTTAAAAGTATCTTGGTTTTCTGGAAGAACATACGCAATACCTCCCGACATACCAGCACCGAAATTTTTGCCCACTTCTCCTAATATCACAACGCGTCCACCTGTCATATATTCACAACCATGGTCACCAACACCTTCTACAACAACATTTGCACCACTGTTTCGCACTGCAAATCGTTCACCTGCGCACCCATTTATATAAGCTTCACCACTAGTGGCGCCATAGAACGAAACATTTCCGATAATAACATTCTCAGAAGGCTTAAAAGTCGATTCATTTGGCGGAGCTACTATTATCTTTCCACCTGAAAGTCCTTTACCTAAATAGTCATTTGAATCACCTGAAAGCAGCATCGTTACACCGTTCGGGATAAATGCTCCAAAACTTTGACCAGCAGACCCATTAAAGCGAAGAACTATCGTATCTTCAGGTAAACCTTCCTCACCGTAACGTTTCGATATTTCACTGCCAATAATTGTTCCTGCAACCCGATTCACATTTTTTATTGAGAAAGATGCATCGATAGGGTTACCTTTTTTAATTGCTTCTTTGACAATTGGTAGAATTTCTACCATATCAAGCGATTGGTCTATTTTATGATTTTGTTTGATACTCGCTGTACGTGCTCCACTTGGTTGATGTAATAATGTTGTTAAATCCAAGTCTTTCGCTTTCCAATGTGCTTTAGCTCGTTCACTCACTTGAAGAATATCTGTACGTCCAATCATTTCTTCCATCGTTTTGAAACCTAGCTCAGCCATAATTTCACGAACCTCTTGTGCGATAAAAGTCATAAAGTTTACAATATGGTCTGGATCCCCAGTAAACTTATCTCTTAACTCAGGATTTTGTGTTGCAATTCCGACTGGACAAGTATCTTTATGACATACACGCATCATAATACAACCTAAAACAACTAGTGGTGCAGTCGCAAAGCCATATTCTTCTGCTCCTAAAATTGCTGCCATGACAACATCACGGCCTGTCATTAATTTTCCATCTGTTTCTAACACGACTCTGTCGCGTAACCCATTTAACATTAAGGTTTGATGAGCTTCTGCTAACCCAAGCTCCCACGGTAAACCAGTATGTTTAATACTCGTTTTTGGTGATGCACCTGTTCCACCATCATAACCACTAATGACTATAACATCAGCTGCACCTTTTGCTACCCCGGCAGCTATTGTTCCAACACCAGCCTTCGATACAAGCTTTACACTAATTCTCGCATCACGATTAGCATTTTTTAAATCATGAATAAGCTGTGCTAAGTCTTCAATTGAATAAATATCATGGTGTGGCGGTGGTGAAATTAATCCGACTCCTGGTGTAGAACCACGCACTTCAGCAACCCATGGATATACCTTATTACCAGGTAATTGTCCACCTTCACCAGGTTTCGCCCCTTGTGCCATCTTGATTTGTAGCTCTTCAGCATTCACTAAATAATGGCTTTTCACTCCAAAACGACCAGATGCTATTTGTTTGATAGCACTTCTACGTAAATCGCCATTTTCATCCGCAACATAACGTTTTGCGTCCTCGCCACCTTCACCGCTATTACTTCTACCACCAATTCGGTTCATCGCTATTGCTAACGTTTCATGTGCTTCTTTACTTAATGAACCAAACGACATTGCCCCTGTTTTGAAACGTTTCACAATCGAATCAATAGATTCAACTTCATCAATTGGTATAGATTTTCTAGATGGGTCTATTGAAAATAGATTTCGTAGGAAGCCAATTTGTTCTTCATTTGCAGATTTTGTATATTTTTTAAACAAGCTATAATCATTTTTCCGACAAGCCCACTGTAAAGTATGGATAGTTGTAGGGTTGAAAGCATGATGCTCTCCACCTTTTCTCCACTGGAAATCACTTCCGGACTCTAATGAGTTATCGACACGTACTTTATAGGCTTCTTGGTGACGTATTTTCGCTTCTTTAGCGATCGTTTCTAAGCCAATCCCACCTATTTGCGAAGCAGTTCCAGTAAAGTATCGTTCAATTACTTGCATACTTATTCCAACAGCTTCAAATATTTGTGCTCCTCGGTAACTTTGCACAGTTGAAATCCCCATTTTTGACATTACTTTTACGACACCTTCAGTAATTGCCTGGATATATTGTTCAATGGTTTTTTCATAGGTATTATTCAAATTACCATTCTCTATTGCTTCTTTATATGTTGCAAAAGTTAAATATGGGTTTATAGCATCAGCACCATAGCCGATTAATGCAGCGAAATGATGTACTTCTCTCACTTCACCAGATTCAATGATTAAGCTAACTTTTGTACGTGTACCTTGGTATAGTAAATGCTGATGTATCGCACTAACTGCAAGCAAAATTGGTATTGGTGTATGATTTTCATCCATTTCTCTATCTGAAATAATAATTAAATTTACATCCTCATCTATCGCTTCATCAATTTCGTTACAGAGATTATTTAAAGAAAATTCCAAATTTTCAGTGAATAACGACCGTACTGTTCTACTTTTAAAACCTTCGTAAAGGTTGAGACGTAGTTGAGATAGTTCATGATTCGAAATGACTGGTGTAGCTAGTTGAATCCGCTTAGCATTATCTTTCGTCGGATGAAGAATGTTTCCTTCACTACCTAGCAAAGTCATTGTCGATGTGACAATATGTTCCCTAATCGCATCGATTGGCGGGTTCGTTACTTGAGCGAACAATTGCTTAAAGTAATTAAACAACGATTGTGGTTTTTCTGATAATACAGCAAGTGGTGCATCGTTCCCCATTGAACCTAGTGGGTCTTTGCCTTCTGTAATCATCGGAATTAAATATTTTGTTATATCCTCATACGTATATCCGAAAGCTCGTTGTTTTTCCTGTAAGTTTAAAACCGGTTCTTCTACTAGAATTTCAAATTTATCTAGTTTAATTAAGCTATCATCTAGCCATTGTTGATAAGGATTTGAATTAGCAATTTCCGATTTAATTTCCTCATCTGATATAATACGTCCTTCTTCAAGATCTATTAACAGCATTTTTCCAGGACTTAACCGGTCCTTCACCAAAACATTTGCTTCATCAACTTCAATAACACCAACTTCAGATGAAAAAATGATATAATCGTCTTTCGTTACATAATAACGTGCAGGTCGTAACCCGTTTCGATCGAGAATAGCGCCAATTTGTTTTCCATTTGTAAAGGAAATGGCAGTCGGTCCATCCCATGGCTCCATTAAACAGCTGTGATATTCATAAAACGCTCGTTTTTCTTTACTCATATGTGGATTCTCAGTCCATGGTTCAGGAATCATCATCATCGCTGCATGTGCTGGACTTCTCCCAGCTAATACGAAAAACTCAAAAGCATTGTCAAGTATGGACGAGTCACTTCCATCTCTATCCAATATTGGGAGTACCTTGTTGAGGTCCTCACCAAATATTTCTGAGGCAAACTGATTTTCTCTTGCTTTCATCCAATTCATGTTCCCACGGAGTGTATTTATTTCTCCATTATGAATAATATATCGATTTGGATGTGCTCGTTCCCATGAAGGGAATGTATTTGTACTAAACCTAGAATGCACTAAAGAAAAAGCTGATACAAAATCTTCATCTTGTAAATCTATATAAAATGAATCTACTTGGTCTGGAGTAAGCAAGCCTTTATAAACAATCGTATTACTAGATAAACTAGTAAAATAAAATCTCATCTCACGTTCTCTAGCCCAATTTTCTGCTAGTTTACGAATAACATATAATTTACGTTCAAAATCTAACGAATCTATTAAATCATCTGCTGCTCCAATAAACACTTGACGAACAACAGGACAACTCAGTTTTGCAACTGGGCCAATTGTATCTGTATTTACAGGTACATCTCTCCAGCCTAATAGTTGCTGACCTTCTAGTTGAATAATTTGATTGAGTTGCTCTTCAATTTTTTCACGCTCTGAATCATTATCTGAGAAAAAAATCATTCCAACGCCGTAACGTCCATTCTCTGGTAAGTTCATATTGTTACATGTTTTCTTAAAAAATTGGTCTGGGATTTGAATCATTAGTCCTGCTCCATCACCTGTAAGTGGGTCACTACCTTGCCCTCCTCGATGGTCTAACTTGCAAAGCATATCCAGTCCTTTTTTCACTATATCATGTGTAGCGTTACCTTTTATATGTGCATATAAACCGATACCGCATGCATCATGTTCGAATTCAGGACGGTAGAGACCCTGCGCTTTAGGTATTTGATTGTAAGTCATTTTATCTCCCCCTGTAAGATTTTCTTACACCCGTTTATTACCAAGATAATTATATTATATGTTCACAAATTGATAGTAACAATATATAATTTAGATAAGATCTATCTAATAATGAGATATATGATCGGAGGAAGACAAGAAAATGGAATTACGTCAATTACATTATTTTATGGAAGTAGCTGAAAGAGAACATGTTTCTGAAGCTGCACAATATTTACATGTTGCACAATCTGCCATCAGTAGACAGATAGCAAATCTTGAGGCAGAGCTAGGGGTTACGTTATTTGAACGAGAAGGAAGAAATGTCCGACTAACGCCGATTGGTAAGGTATTTTTAACCCATACAAAAACTGCAATTAAAGCAATCGACTATGCAAAAAGACAAATTGATGAATATTTAGACCCAGAGAGAGGATCAATTAAGATTGGTTTTCCGACTAGTCTTGCAAGTCATCTCCTTCCAACTATCATCTCAGCATTTAAAGAGAAATATCCAAACGTTGCTTTCCATCTTCGCCAAGGCTCGTATAATTTTTTAATAGAAGCTGTCATTAACCGTGAAATTGATTTAGCTTTTCTAGGGCCTGTTCCGCTTAATGTTCCTGAAGTTGAAGGTACAATTCTTTTTTCTGAAAATATTTCCGCATTAGTACCTATTAGTCATCCGCTTGCAACAAGAAATCAAATTTTATTAAACGAATTAAGAAGTGATGATTTTGTCTTATTTCCAAGAGGGTATATCCTCCACGAAATGGCTGTTGATGCATGTAAACAAGCCGGCTTTGTCCCAACAATTTCTACAGAAGGAGAAGACTTGGATGCTATAAAGGGACTTGTCTCTGCCGGGATTGGTGTAACCCTGCTTCCAGATAGTACATTCCAGGAAGCAATCCCCCGTTTCACCGTGAAAATACCGATAGAACTACCTATCGTTCGAAGAACTGTAGGCATTATTGTATCTAAAAAACGTGAACTTGCTCCATCTGAAAAAGTATTTTACCAGTTTGTTAAAGAATTCTTTTCTATGCTAGAACAATACCAATGATGAAAAAAAGTTCTTCAATAAAACGCTCCAATATTTATTAATCGGTCAATTTATGAAATTGGAGCTTTTACATTTCTTTTATCCTTTTACACATTTTTACGAATACGCCTACTATAAATTCAGGGTAAAACACTTCATGGAGTCTCACCTTTGTCACGTCAAAAATAAAAATGTACATTTATATGTTTTTAAAGAATGAAAAGTTACATTGAAGGTAAAAGAGGAATTATCTCAATTCGGGATTAATCAACATGTAAAAATCGATAATTCAACGAATGAAAATGTAAAAGTCGTAAACTATAATATATAGAACCATTATTTCCTGATATTAAAGGAGACTTTAAATGAAAAAAGAACATTATTTAACAAATGCTCCAAAAAAGGAACAATTGACAATCCAAAATGATGGGAGTTTTCCTAACAGCAAAAATATAGATGGAAATTCCGTGCTTGATCATAAGGACCAGGAAATAGCTAACTCTCTAATTGCAGATAAGGAAATAGGTCAACAAAGAGAAAACTTATAAAGCAAAAGAAGATAAGCTACATAGCTCGCTTATCTTTTTTCTTTATCATTTTTGAAGAAGTCAGGGAAATCGGTAATAATTCCATCAACGTTAGCTTCGATTAGACCTTTAATCGATTTCTTGTTTCTCACTGTGTATGGAAACACATACATCCGATGATGATGTATTCTTTTCACTAGTTTTTTTGTAATAAGTGCTTTATTGGGATTAATATATGTAACAACTGTAGCCCAATCTCGTAACTGTACATTTGATATACCATGTACACGATATTTGACGAGTAACCCTAAAGGAAAATGTGGACATAGCTGTGAAAACTTTTGTAATAGCTCAAAATCAAAGGATTGAATAATCAAATTCAAATGTTTCCTATCTCCAAGAACATTTGCCAGTTCATCTACGATAGTTGGATATAAATTAGGATTTTTTATTTCGATTAAAAAGGCAATTTTCTCACCAAAGTAAGATAATACTTCCTCTAAGGTCGGTATTTTCTGACCACGATATTTTCTACTGAACCATTCTCCTGCATCCAATTGCTGCAAGTCGTTTAAGAAAAAACTCCCCACTTCTCCCGTACCGTTTGTTGTCCGGTCTACTGTAGGGTCGTGGATAACGACAAGCTTTCCATCTCTCGTCATTTGGACATCTAATTCAATATAGTCAGCTCCCATATCTAAGGCTTTTTGAAAGGAAGCCATCGTATTTTCAGGTGCATGACCCGAAGCACCGCGATGTGCAATCACAAATAATTTTCCGGTTTTACTATTATGTCCTAAATGAGAATTACCGATTGTTTTCATTTTAGTAAACAGAGTGCTTAAACGCATTTCTTTCCCCCTCTTCCACACAAAATATCTCTTCATAATATCCCAATAAAAGAAAAGACATTACCCTTTTCTAGTTGTTAAATTTAATGGTATGGTAATTATATATAATATTATCGGAGGGATAGACATGAATCATGTAATTCAAACATTAACTGAACATCGGTCTTATAGACATTACAAAAAGGACCAACTCTCAAATGAACAACTTGATGCAATATTAGCATCTGCTCAGGCAGCCCCTAGTTGGATTCATGGTCAGCAAGTTTCTGTAATCGTTGTTCAAGACGAACGTAAAAAACAACGACTTGCTGAACTTAGTGGTAATCAACAATATATTAAAGATTGCCCTACATTTCTAGTATTTTGTGCAGATTTTTATCGAGCACATCTTGCAAGTCAAATTGAAGAGATACCTATAGAGGTTACGAATGATGTTGATGCTTTATTAATCGGAGCAACAGATGTTGGGATTGCACTAGGAAATGCTATTGCAGCAGCAGAATCTTTAGGATTAAATATAGTACCGATCGGTGGAATTCGACGAAATCCGTTAGAAGTAATTGAGACATTAGAAATACCGAATTATGTTATACCGATTGTTGGATTATGTATTGGATATGGAGAAAATGACCCTGGACTTAATCCACGCTTGCCGAAGGAAACTTTTATACATCGTGAAGTTTATAATAAAAATCAAGAGACCCTTATCCTCTCCTATAACGAAGAGTATCAAAAGCATTTAAGTAAGACTTCTAGTAAACCTTCCACTACATGGACAAGTAGAGTGACTTCATTCTACAAGGAAACACATTATAATAATCAATATCCAGATGTTCCAACTATGTTAAAGAAACAAGGTTTTACATGTAATGATATGAAATAATAAAATCAACCATAATGTGCAAAATTACAAGCTTTTTATAAAATAACTGGTTTCACTTATTTTCCATTGGGTAAATAAAAAGAAACAGCAATTCTTATTTGACTTTACTCAGACTTGAACCTAATTGTTTTAATAGATAATCATAGTCATTGTTTGATACAATATAAGTGATGATTATCCTACAAAAAACATGTAGTTACATTAATCGTTCACAAATTTAAACACTTCACGAAATGATTAAAACGGAAAGACCGCTAGTATGTAACAGCATATTAGAATATAAACGGACTATAAATTCTACATAGGATAAGTAAATAAGAAATTAGCTGCCACGATGAATGATGGGGATGGGATTTATGAATCAATTTACAAAGAAATCTAGTCAATTTGAACAAGATAAGGTTGTGTCAGATTTAGTTAAATTAGCAATTAATTCTGATAAAACGAAAGAGGAATTTAAAAACTATTTACTCTTACAGACAAATAAGGTTGGTAAACATAATAATTAGTATAACTAGCATATTTTCATACGATTATATGGAGAAGTAATCCGCATTTTACCTTTTTTATCGCGGGCTTACTTCTCCATATTCACTTTATACTGTAACAAGAATCAGACGGTTTAGATGGCTCTCTGCTTTTTATTTCAAACTTTTATAACGATGTATAAAAGTCGCTGGGTTGTCTTTTATTGTATATGAAAACAAACCTTTCGTCGTGTGTAAATATAGTAGCCCCATTTGATTTGAGAAGTTACGGTAAGACATATCTAATACTTCTTCGATATAAAAAGCACACTCATTTGATACGATTTGATTTTCAAATAGAACTAAAAAGTGCTCTGTTTCCTCATGTAAAAGTTCATTATGCTTAATAGTTCTTGTCACAACATGATACGATATTTGAGCGATTCTATTCATTTATACCACCACGATTTACGATAACAAAACTTCTTCATATAATTCTTTCGGAATTTCTTTTATAAATGGACTTACTTCACCAGTAAAATAGATGATTAATTCATGCATCGCTCTCGTACATGCAGTATAAAATAATTTCCTAAGCTCATCATTCCCATATTCAGAAATAGATCCATTACATATTATCACCATATCAAACTCGATTCCCTTAGCTAAATAAGCCGGAATAATGACAATGCCTTCTTCGAACTGATTACTTCGCTTTGTTATAAGGTTTATATTCAATTCGGATTCTTTTAATTTTTCATATACTATATTACATTCCTTTTGGGTCTTGCAAATAATTGCAATTGTTTTGTTTGAGTCACTGATTTTTAATTTTTCAGTAATACCGCTAATAATTTCATTTGCAGTACGTTTTTGTATAATCTGCGGTTTATTCCCTTGACGATTAAACGGCTCAATTTCATTCTTATTCTCTAACATAGCAGAAGTAAACTCAATAATTTGCTTTGTTGAACGGTAACTTCTGTTCAGGATAATCTTTTCAATATGTTCACCAACAAATAATTCTTCCAATCCCTCAAATCCAGTATACGCTTGATGAGTATAAATTGCCTGATTGATATCTCCTAAGACAGTAAATCTGGCATTTGGAAATAAGTTTTTAATATACTCAAATTGAAATTTCGAATAATCTTGTGCCTCATCAATAAACACATATTTAACACGCGTATTCGTTCGAAAACCTTCAATTTTTTCTTGCAAATATAAATAAGGGGTTGCATCTTCATAAGGAATTCGATGACTGTTTAGTTCACTCAACGTAAATGTACAAATTTCCTGCCAATCGGATTCAGAGATAGATATCTCTTTAAATAATGTAGACATATCTAGTGTAAACATTTGCATATAGATTTCCTTAAAGTTTAAAAATTGATATGTCTTAATTGATTTTCTCACTGGGCTCATCTTACGTTTTACAACATACTTACTTAACAACTGTTGTTCTCTTTCATAATCATCAAACGTATCTTGCGAGAACCGCTTTTGTTTGCTTAATTTTTGAAAATAAAATTGATACTCTTCCTTACTTAGGTACTGAATTTCCTCTTCTACCCATGGCTTTTTTATTTCATCTTTCTCTCTCTTTTTCACTTCAGACAATAGCCATTCAGATACTAGTAGTAAACGGTTTGTAATTGATAATTCCGATGGTAAAGAATAAAAATAGTTGTATATATCGGTAGAACGAATAATTATTTCAGAAGCAAATAGAATATCGTTAAATATTAGTCCTTGTTTTGAAAGATAATGCAGGTATTTGTCTACTATTACTTTAAAATTTGAAGAAGATTTAAAGTTTGCCGAGATCCTTCTTCTTTCAGAGTGATCTTCTCGTGCTGTTAACATATATTCCATTTGCGAAAATGCATCTTCTACGGCAAATTTATCGGCTAATACATGTTCAATGTATTGTTGAAAAGTTGTTTGTTGCATATTTTCCTCACCTAATTCCGGCAATACGTTACGGATATATCCATTGAACATTGGATTAGGCGAAAATAACAATATCTCTTCAGAATTAAGACTTTCACGATATTTATAAAGTAAAAAAGCAACCCTTTGGAGTGCTGCTGACGTTTTCCCGCTTCCAGCTGCCCCCTGAACGATTAATAATTTACCTTTTTCATTCCTAATGATTTTGTTTTGTTCCTTTTGGATTGTAGCCACGATGCTTTTCATTTGTGTATTTGACTGTCTTCCTAATACTTCTTTAAGTAGCTCGTCACCTATCGTTAGACCTGTATCAAACATACCTTCTATAACAGAATCTTTAATGATAAACTGTCTCTTTAAAAATAATTCTCCACAAACTTCACCGGCTGGAGCAGAAAATTTTGCTAACCCTAATGAATAGTCATAATATAGACTAGATATCGGGGCACGCCAATCATAGACAAGAAATTCATCCGTTTCTCGGTCTAAGTATGATGCTATTCCTAAATAAAAACTTTCTACCTCTTGTTCTCCATCTTCTTTAAAATCTATCCGAGCGAAATAAGGTGTATGTATTAAACGTTTGAGATTTTTTTTATCCCGATCAAGATGTTTATGGCGATGCTCATGTTCAGCTAAAAATTCTGCCTGTTGTTTAATGCTAGTTGCTGTTTCCCCTGCTTCAACTGCATCATCCATATTGACAGTAACGTCTTCCCAAAAATTTTTGCGGATCTCAATAATATCAGACTTGACTGTTGAAGACTGATTTTCTAACAGGCTAAGGTCGATTTTCATTTTCTTTACTACATCATTTATCCTGCTTTGCTCTTTATGAAAATCTTCCTCAAATTGACCCATAAAACCCCATCCTTAGCATTAAACATATTAGGTTCATTCTTTTTATCATATACAGTTTTAATAGCTTATCATTATTGATACTATATATCATATCAAAAATAAGTGTTCTTTAAAATCAAAGTGACAGATTTGAATTAATCATTCAGTATGATGAAATAAAGCACATAAATATGCCCTATATATAAAATCCACCTCCATAAGTACGACAAAAAAGCTAACAATATTGTTAACTTCTTGTCAATTGTATCGTTTTTCGGTTTACTTGGTCACTGTTAATAAAAACATCTAAACACTTCTAGACTTCTTATAAACTAAGAATAATTGAGCTTAATTGCTACCCATTTTCCTCTCCTAATACTATTGAAAATTAAATTCAGATAAGGAATCCATATGGCTTGCAATCATCGCAATAATCGTACTAGCTTCTTCCTTGCTAAAAATAAAATTTGTTTCATCTTTTATCATTTGTTCATTCTCGGTCCGTATTCGATTTATTCGTCTTAGCACGCCATCACCTGTTTCTTGTACGACCCCGAATTGATATGTTACTTCTACTTCGTCTTCATGAATAAATGCGGTTACTTCAGGCGTTTCCCACTCTACATCGATTTCCTCCATTATATTGTAATCCTCGTCAATCAAGTCATCATCGTCATCTATCTCATCGCCCTCATCATTCATATAAAGATGGAAGCTTTCATGAACAGCATCAATTATTTCCTCAATATCAGACAAAATTGTTCTTGAGATTTGTTCATACTCATAATCAAAAGCCTCAATATAAAATTCAACATTATAAGGGTCAAAACATAATGTACAAAAATACTCGCGCTCCTCATTCGCTTCATCTTCTACAAAAAATTCAATTCGCGGATGCTTTGCCCCCCTGTCAATTGACATATGCCCTACTTGGTCATATTTTTCACAAATCGATTCTAGATGTTCCTGCAATTCTCCGCTAACCCGATCAAACCATTCCATGCTCATATTGCTCATCCTCTCATTATTTATCAAGTGCCTATCCTTTTGATAGATTTAGTGTAATTAATAACAAAGTTCAAATTACTGCATTCGAAAATAAGGTACTCTTTAGTTGTTGTTTTAGCACGAATGCTCAACAAAAATCCGAGGTGCTGAGCCTCCCACAGGAGTCTCGCACTTCCGCTCCAACAAATACTAAAAAAAGTTAGTGCAAATAGCCACAATCTTTTAGAAAAGAGCGTATTAATAAAACCAGGTATGTATTCTTATACAACTATTAGTATGTCCTCATTACCAATTATTAATTAAGGTAAAAAAAGATTGTTATCAAATGACGTATTTCAAACATAGGATAGTAGCATCATTTCTTTAAATGAAAGAGGTGTTTGCATTGGTTTATATAAAAAATCACAATCGTCCTTCACTATATAAGCAAAATCAATTAATTGAACATACTTCTAATCAACGTATGGCTCGAATTAATTATCTACAAGAATTTATCAAACAGCAATCAGAAATGAATCAAACATTACAACACGCAACTAATAAAATGAATCAGCTTATGACAGAATCCAAACAGAACCAACAAGAACAATTTTCTATTGTTTTAAAGCAAATTGAATCAACTGAGAAACGTACACATCCGCTATTTGAGCATATCAAACAACAACAAGAAGATGTAAAAAAACTATCCCAGTATTATGAAAATCTAAATCGTAACAATGAAACATTATTGGAAAACAACCAACAGGAAGGAATAATCAATCAGGCAATCATTGACCAATTAACGATACAAGATGCAGTTATCCATCAACTCTCAAAAAAGTTAGATGAAATCGAAACTGTCAACAACCAATTATGCGAACAATTGTCAGAACAAACTAAAATTAATGAAGCTATTCTAAATACTCTTCAAATACAAGAAGCCTTCCATGAAACGATATTGGAAAAAGTCGATGGCCAAGATGCGATTAACCAAAAAATTTCCAGAGATATTGACCATTTAAAAGCATCACTTTTTGAGAGAATCAATTATGTTGTAGAAAAAATCGAGGAAAACTATAAGCATGTTACCACGTTTATTTCAAAATTTTTCAACAAACAGCCACATCGAATGGTCATTCAAGATGGAGAAAAGAAGAAAAACGAAACAGTCTCAACAAAATAACAGCTCATTATCTTGAATGGGATTACTTACTAATATCGAAAAATTCAATAGTAGCTTAATGTGCTTTTCATTAGGAGTGAGTAGTCCAATCTCGTAACACACTTCTCACTCCGAGTAAGCTGTTAATTATCCAATCTCTTCACACTCTTGATGCTCTCCATAAACTATATTTAACATTTCTTCTGCAGCATCCATAGATATTTGTTGATAATCCTTTGCGAAATGTTTTAAGCTGTCACAAAACCCAACGTTATCATCTCCTACACTCTCAGACCAGCTAACAAAATTGTGATAATCTTGAAGAGGGTCATAAGATTCAAAGCTTGCAACGACTTCATCTGAACCTAACATTGTTACTTCAATCCCTTTATATGTATCAGGTTTTTTATCATCATATTTAACACAAGCATAAAAAATCACGTCTTAATCCTCCTTAAAAAATCTCAATACGTTATTTTTACACTTAATGACAATAATATGCAAAAAGGATGAAATCATAGATTTCATCCTTTACTGTTTAAATTACTTTGTTGTAAATTTATAAATTGTTGTCGTTTTATACTCATCCCCTGCTTTTAAAATACAAGGTGAGAATTCAGGGTGATGAATCGAATCAGGCAACCCTTGTGTCTCTAAACAAATACCTAAATATTTACTTGATTGAACATCTCTTATTGTAAAGCTATCATCTAACATATTTGATGTATAAACAACAACACTTTGTTCATCTGTTTCAATGATTAATTTACGACCACTTTCCTCATCGCTTAGGCAAATTTCCTCATTATGATTCTCATCAAGTAAAAATGGATGATCGACTCCTTGACCAACTAATTTTATTTGCGGGTCATTTGAACTAACAGCATCGTTTATCTTTTTTCCGTCTCTGAAATCAAACGGAGTATTTGCAACATCTAAAAATTTTCCTGTTGGGATAAATGATTCGTTTAATTCAAGGACTTTTTGACTTTTTAATGTCAATTCATGTGATAATATATCCTGCTTCACATTTCCTGATAAATTAAAATATGTATGATTTGTTAAATTGACTAATGTATCCTTGTCTGTTGTAGCAAAATAATGTACAACTATTTCGTTTTGATTATTTAAAATGTATGTGACACGCACATTTAAGTTACCTGGGTATCCCGCTTCTCCAGCTTTACTCCTATATGAAAATTCGATGCCAACTTCATCCTCTTTTTCAAAAGTACTAGCTTGCCATAATTGACGGTCAAATCCCTCTGGTCCGCCATGCAGATGGTTCGTATTTTCATTTTGTGGAAGAGTGTAAGTTTCACCATTTAAATCAAATTCGCCTTTATCAATTCTACCGGCAACACGACCAATTACAGCCCCAAAGTATGGAGATTTCTCAATATATGAATCTACATCATCAAATCCTAGGACAACGTTTTCAAATTCACCGTTTTGATTAGCTGTATTAATTTCTGTAATTATACAACCTAATGTAATACATGTAATGCTCATCCCTTGATTATTTTC
This sequence comes from Metabacillus malikii, assembly GCF_030813355.1. Lineage (GTDB taxonomy): Bacteria > Bacillota > Bacilli > Bacillales > Bacillaceae > Metabacillus > Metabacillus malikii. Next base: position 168,191 of record NZ_JAUSUD010000001.1, on the reverse strand, counting down.
AAGTTTATAAGAATAAACTTTTTCTCCTTGGTATTGTCCAAATTCTCCACTTACGATTTTCATTTTTTGCTCTCTCCTTAAGTTTAAACATAGTTTGTCATGTAAATATAGTATAGGAACATCATCTCTTACATATTATCTATTCATTGTCGAAATTCCTGCAAAAAAGTTAAAAATTATTATAATCTTTTTTAAGGATTCGATTATTTTATCATTGTGCTGTTTGCGAAAACATTGTTGATTTGTACTTAATTTGTGTTACGGGTTAGTCTCCTCTTACAGAACTCAGCAACATCGGAGTGGGTGGTCAGCCTAATTTTGCAGCTACCCGCTACCAAACTTCAGCTCACCTCCCTACGATAAATCAGGAAATGAGTCTATAATTTTGAAACAAAATCAGAAATTTCGGCATTTGCAACTTTCCAACTTTTAGTTGGGATTTGATGATTCATCCTTTTAATAAAGACAATTCGAACTAATTTACAATATTTTTTATAGTAACGTGAATAACGATTGATACCATCAGATTTTGTCCCATAAATCAGTAATAACGGCATCGTAAGCTTTGGCAACTCCCGAATTATATTCATACACAATACATCTTTATAATACAAATACCATGCCTCACAATTTGCTTTCCTCATATGTTCTATTAAAATTTTCCGATACGAAGGGTCACTTGTATGACTTCTTGCTAATACAGTTGCTAGTTGTTGTTTGTGATTCTTCACCATATACATACCTAGTTTATGTTCTAATGATAACGTTTGATTAATAACTGCTGGATAGCCCCCAATTAATATAAGGCCTAACACTCGTTCCCCGTAATGCAAACACATATGCTGAGCAACAGCTCCACCTGCAGAATATCCACATAATACAAAGCTATTTATATGTAAAGCGTTTAATAACGAAATCAGTTCTTTGCAGTAATACTCAATTGTTACCTTTTCAGAAGGAATATCACTATCACCATGTCCTGTTAAATCAGGGAAAATTACCCTTACCTTGCTCCCTAAAACATGCTGCCTTGCAAATACCTTCCTTCCCATTCCAGGTGGATGGATAAAGATAACCGTTGTTCCATTACGATTACCGTATTCCTCGTATACGATTTGCCTTCCATTTCCTAATGTTACACTTGGCAAAACCATCACTCCAAAAATGTTTTTTCGTATTATTCCACAACAAAATTGTGTTAGCCATAATATTTTTAAATTGATAGTTACGAAGAACCATTTATTATCTTTGGAAACTATTTCAGTTATTTCACTAAGACAATGTACTAAAACTTCAACAATAATAATCATTTCGTTCGCAGCAACCTTTTTTTAAAAATCTATGTCTTATGTGGTAAATTTTACATTTTTTGATGATGTATAACTTTCAGGGAAATGCGAAAAATTAATGATTAACTTGTACAACTTTTTTATAGTTCAACACCTAAAAAACTTTTTTCAAAAAAATTGAATAAAAAATGATTTTTGTAACAAAATATTTTTCAAATACATCACGGGTTAGCTTAGTAGGTAAAGCTTGGTGCAATTCCAACCTAACCCACCAAACAACAACTATTCATAAAGGAGATGGATTTATCATGGCAAGTAACGGTAATAATTCAAACCAACTATTGGTACCTGGTGCAGCACAAGCTCTAGATCAAATGAAATTAGAAATCGCATCAGAATTTGGCGTTAACCTTGGTGCTGAAACAACATCTCGTGCAAATGGATCTGTTGGTGGAGAAATTACTAAGCGTTTAGTTTCTTTTGCTCAACAACAAATGAGTGGCGGTACTCGTTAATTTTAAATTTCATATAGTGGCTTTAAAAGGCACCTTTAATGGTGCCTTTTTCTTGTTGTTTGATTGTAAATAAGGGAAAAACTAAACATGTACGTTAATTTAATTCTGGAGTTGATAACATGATTAATTTGGATTTTAATGAGTTTATTAAAAATGAAGCACGCCATAAATCAAAGTATGTAGGTTCTGACCAGTCAAATTCACATAAGAAAATGAAAACAGATAGCGATAATTCTAGTGGAAATACTGATGCTGTTGTCGGGGCAGCTGGAAGAGATATATTCAAAAAGTGATGATTATCTTAAAAAATTTGGAATGCAATGAACAGGTATATTGAATTGTTAATGGAGATTTCTTAAAAATACAGTATAAAATATAAAAGCTGTCCTCATTTATATTGAGGCAGCTTATTTTCTTTATCTAGCTTTAATGAACATTTGTACCCATGCTCCATGGTAGAAGCCTACCCCTATTGTATCGAACTCAGGTTTCAAAATGTTAGCACGATGACCAGAAGAATTCATCCAGGAATTCATGACTTCTTGTGGAGTTTTTTGGCCTTTTGCAATGTTTTCTCCAGCATATGAATAACTAATTCCAAATGTTTTCAACATATCAAATGGTGATCCGTAGTTTGGACTTGTATGTGAGAAGTAATTCGAATTAATCATATCCTGTGCCTTTTTTTGAGCGACGTTTTTAATGTCAGCACGATGAGATAAAGGTTTTAGTCCTGACTTTGCTCGTTGTTGATTGACTAATTGAACCACTTGTTCTTGGAAAGTACTTGGTGATTCAGCAGAAGCTTTTAATCGAATAACCTCACCTACATGCATATTTCTTGGCTCAACTGAAGGGTTTAACTCCATTAACTTCTTATAGTCAAGACCGTAGCGTTGTGCGATATACCAAAAAGTATCTCCACGTGAAACTTTGTAAAACTCAAATGGTGGTTCTTTAAATGTTTTTATCTGTCCGTGTGAAACAGATGGGAATAAAAACATTAGGACCATTGATGCTAGTGCGATTTTCTTCAACATCTTTTTTCCCCCTACCATAAAATGTAATATTGTAACCCTCTCTAGTTTGGCTAAAATTTTTAAATGAATGCATTCTTTTTTTGAATGTTTTGTAAATCAGATTGAACTCAGCCCCGAGTTGATGGCTAAGCACATACTTGATAAGGCTGTTTTCGTAAACATTGTTACTTTTAACTGAGTTGTCGTTTAGGCTTTATCTCCTCTAGCAGTACTCGCTTTCCGCGGGGTGGGTGGTGAGCTCACAGCTCCTTGCGGCTACCCTTTATCAAACTTCAGGTCAGGTCCCTACGATAAGTCATCATCGATTCGCCATTCGGCTCATCGTGATTCCTTTGGTCTTAGTCGATGCCCTCCAGTTTGTACGTCGATGGGCAAGCCGCCTACGCTTTTCGTACTCCTCAGCGTAAACGCTTGCTCACGTCTCACCTCTCCCACGCATCCCGCAGGAGTCTCTCAGGTCAGCTCCAACAAACCCTTAAAAAGGTTAGTGAAAAAGCCACAATCTTATAGAAAACAGCCTTTGATAAAAAGGAGGTTTCCGTCTATGTTTCTTACTTGGTTGTCGATTTTGGTTGATTCTCCATTACTATACTTGGCTCTGGGTGGGTGAGACTTAAGCTTTAATAAAGTCTGAAAAATTCACTTTGTAAAGAAATGGATAAAAAAATCATTTTAGTGAATACTAATATTGAAAGAAATAGGAGGTATCAAAAATGGATATAAAACGTATTAAACAAATTTTATCTTCTTCTGCTGACATTGAAGTAATGTATAACGGTGCTTCTGTATGGATTGATGAGTTGCATGAAGAGGAAGGTTTGGTTACTTGTCATTTAAGAGGTCCTTTAGAGGAAAGAACGCAAGTGGAAGTTGATCAGTTAGTTGAAAAGTAATCTATAAATATCCGATTATCTCCTGATATTTATGTTAATTCCAACTAATAGGTAACTTCTATACATATTGTTAAGAAAACAGTGTATAATGTACTTAGTACTAAATCTCCTTTTTAAGGATGTGTTTATATGAGATTTCAACAGCAAGTTGAAAAGCCACCAGAAGTGAATTTAAAAGTTTGGGCATGTGGTTCGGATGAGTGTAATGGCTGGATGAGAGATAACTTTAAATCTGATGAAAATCCAGACTGTCCTCTATGTGGACACGCTATGGTCGAAGACGAACGAACATTACCAGTATTAGAAAATTTCTCTGCAGTGAAAAAAAAGGAATTGTAAGAACCCTACCAAAAAGTGATAAATCATAAGTGTCTGACCCCCAGCAAGCTACGAGATAAGATGAAAAGCTTATCTGTTTAGTGCGTTCGAAGGGTCAGACACTTTTGTTTGCTCATCTTCATAGTACATCAAACTAACTATTTTCCATTTGCCTTTCGATTTGTCGCATCAATTGCTTCCGTGATAAGTTCCTCTAGTCCACCTTTCACTAGAACTTTTAATCCTTCAGCCGTCGCTCCTCCAGGTGTCGTTACTTGTTCTCTAAGTTCACTAGGACGAATTCCTGTTTTAATCATTTCGATTGATCCTATGACCATTTCGTTTACTAATAGGCTCGAAATAGTGGTAGGTACTCCTAAATTTTCAGTTTTATTGATAAGAAATTCGATAAAAAGATATAGAAATGCAGGAGCACTCCCAGTTACTGCTGTCAGTTTATGAATTTGGCTTTCCGTACATTCTACTGACTTACCAATTGAATCTAAGATAACTTGCATATCCTTTTTTTGTTCTCGATTTACATGATGACCAAATGTAAACAAAGTTATAGAATGCCCTACCTCTGCAGCAGTATTTGGCATCATCCATGCTACTGCAGTATTTTTTTCGAGTCCTGCTTCTAAAAATTCCGGACCAATCCCCGCTGCTATCGTGATAACAAACTGGTTTCTCAAAATGGGCTTTAGCTTTTTTAATATGGCTTCATGACCATCAGGTGGTAATGCTAAAAAAACAATATCAATATTATTGATATCCCTTTCCCAATCATCCATTATTTCTACATCATATTTCTCTTTTAAATAATTCAACCTATTCTTATTATTTCGATTGGAAATGTACAATTGCGAAAAGCTATGTATATCCTGTTTGTTTTTAAGTCCGGCAATAATTGCTTCAGCCATACGTCCGGCACCAATAAATAGTATTGATTTAGTCATTACTTTGATTTTCCTCTCATAAGGTTTTCATTTTCTCACATGATAGATTATACTATGAATACTATATCAACCAATAATATGCTTATCATTTTACTTTAATTTAAATGATATTGTTTTTCATTATATACAGCTTCCTGTTCAGAAATTCACAGGATACTACATGCACTGACTTATATTTCTTATACATATTTTCTAATGGTACATACTAAAAAATATAAACCTTTATAGCATAATTATTAGGGAGATTTAACGATGAGTATTTATTCTAATAGCATATTTTTTATTATCCTATCTATCTTCATTAGTATCATTTCCTCCTACACAGCCTTATTAATCGTAGAGCGAATTATTGAAAACAGACAATCGAAATTAAGATGGGTTATTACAGGCTCCTTTATACTTGGAACCGGAATCTTTTCCATGCATTTTGTTGGTATGATGTCAATGGACCAATTTTTCACGTTTTCCTATAACCCACTTTTATTATTGCTCTCTTTAATTTCAGCAGTATGTACGGGATTATTTGCATTTCTGACTTTACTTCGTAGAGAAAATACAATATGGAACATCATAATCAGTGGCTTTTTAGTTGCCACAGGAATTATCATGATGCATTACATTGGTTTATATTCGATAGATGGTTTTGAGGTTCATTTCCAATCAAAATACCTTTATATTTCAATATTCATTTGTTTCTTATTTTCATTTTTAGCAATTTTCGTGTTTGTAAATATTAAGAAAAATGGTCGAGATCGCCTATGCAGACTATAGGGAGTGCTATCATCCTTGGTTTGACTGTTTCATTAACTCATTATACAAGTATGGAAGCGACGGACCATCACCATCTTTCACAATCATATCCTACAGGTATATTACGTTATTCCTTTGCAATCATTATTACAGCAACATCAATTCTAATCATTCTTGCAGGCTTGATGGCTTCTATTTTAGACTACCGTAATAAACTTATCCACAAGCGATTTAGTTCGAAACTTAAAGAAAGCGAATCAAGATTTAATAAGTTAGTTCAAGCTTCACCAGAGGCGGTTATCGTACATGATGAATATCGTATTTTATTAAAGCAAAATCAGCTTCTGATTTAATCGGGAAGCCTATTATAAATTACATCCATCAAACTAGTAGGGAAGATGTCAAAAAACATTATCAGAAAATAATGTCCATGAAACGTGTTCCCCCTCTACAACATAAAATTATTACTGAAGAAGAGGAATCAATAGAAATTGAGGCAAACAGTATCGGTATTGTATATAAAAATAAGTTCGTTATTCAAACAATTATGAAAAACCTGACCGAACAAATTCAAATAAAAAGAGAATTAAACCTGAATCAGCAACGCTATGAGTCACTATTTAAACATAATCCAGATGGTGTCTATTCGTTAGATTTGAATGGAATCTTTATTGATATTAATCATTCTTGCAAACGTTATCTGGTTATCCAAAACATGAAATCATGCAAAAACCATTCCATGAATTTATTGATCATGACTACATAGAAGTAACCGTGCGTCACTTCCGGATCGCTGTAAATGGTAAACCTTCCACTTTTGAAACTGTATGCTTTCATAAACAAGGTCACCGTGTCCACCTTGAAGTAACGAACTTTCCTATTATAGTAGATGGAAAAATAATTGGAGTTTATGGAATTGCAAAGGACATTTCGAAAGAAAAGGTAACACTTCGCTTAGTTGAAGAAAACGAGGAACGATATCGCTCCTTATTTGAACATAACTTAGATGCGATATTTGAAGTTGATAAAAACGGGACCTATATTAACATGAATCATATGGCTGAAAAATTAACGGGCTTTTCTAAAGAGGAGCTTATCAACATGAATATTACATCGATAATACCGAAAAACTCAGAAAAATTGTTTAACGCATTTCTTTCTGTTTTAAACGGTCGTGCCCAACGTGGTGAACATTCATTAGTAAATAAAACTGGACAACTTGTGCAAGTAGATACAACAGCAGTCCCAATTAATAAAAATGGGAACATTGAAGGTGTTTTTGCAATTGTGCGAGATATAACTGATAAAACACAATACGAAATGAAAATTAAAGAAATGGCGTATCGAGATCAACTAACAGGTCTTCCAAATCGAAACTGGTTCTACTCAAAAATACAAGAAGTAATGGAGCATGCAAAATTAAGTAGTAAGCATTTTGCAATTTTGGCAATAGATTTCGATAACTTTAAAAACATTAATGATACATTTGGACATAGTGGTGGAGACCAATTTTTGATGAAAGTGTCCTCAATATTAAGAAGTATATTACGAACAAAGGATCAAATCTCTCGTATTGGTGGAGATGAATTTGTCATTATATCTGAAGATACTACCGAGAATGAAATTAGGCAATTGGCAGAAGATATAATCAATAAAATGAATCAGACGATTATACTTCAAGATATGGAATCAGCCGTTACTTTAAGCATAGGAATCACTGTTTTTAAAAACAATTCCGAAACGGTCGAAACACTATTAAAACAAGCAGACCTGGCTTTATACAACGCCAAGAAAAAAGGGAAAAACAATTATCAATTTTTTACCGAAAGTTTAAGTAAAGAAGCAACGAGAAGATCATTACTAGAAAATGCATTAAGTAAAGCTATTAGTAATAATGAGTTCCATTTACATTACCAGCCACAGATAGATTTATCGACCGGTGAGTTAGTTGGTGTAGAAGCGTTACTAAGATGGAATTCACCTTATGGATTTGTCTCACCTATCGAATTCATACCCATTGCAGAAGAAACGAACTTAATACTTCCAATTGGAGAATGGGTGATGAAGGAAGCTTGTCGCCAAATTAACAGATGGAAAAAACTTGGTTTACCTAATCTTGTTGTTTCTGTTAACGTATCAGCCCGACAATTTCATGATGAAACATTTCCTCAAAAAGTGAAAGAAATTTTGGAGTCAGAACACGTTGATGGTCACCTCTTTGAAATAGAAATCACTGAAACAGTTATGTTAAATATTGAAGCAGCTACTAAAAAGATTGAGGATATTCGGAAATTAGGAGTAAAAATTGCCATTGACGACTTTGGTGCAGGTTATTCTTCCTTAAACGTTATTAATAGTATCGATATCGATACTTTAAAAATTGATAAATTGTTAATTGACCATATGATGGAGAATAAACGGTCAATGTCAATACTATTAACCATTATTAATGTTGGTAAGGATATTAATGCTAAAGTCATTATTGAAGGTGTTGAAACTAAAGAACAAGTTCAATTATTAAAGAGTTTAAATGTTATCGCTCAAGGCTACTACTTTAGCAGACCTCTCCCAAACGAAGAATTGCAATCGATTTGGTTAACAAATTGGCGGAAACTAATTGATTAAACGATGTAAGGTCTATCTATAAAAACAAAAAGACGTCTAAGTAGACGTCTTTTTTACGTGATTGAGGCGAAGACTGCACGCCACATCGTGCATTGCCCTAGGGCTTGTCATTCGACTTATACAATTCAGCTCATCGCTCAATAACTATAACATATTTTCATTCTAATAGATAGAACTTTTTTTCAAAATACAACTAAACGAATAATGTAGACAAGTTATTTACTTATCATACATATGATGAGATAAGCCCCGAAGTTTTCGTCAACTTTTGCTTATTTAAACAAATAGATAAAATTTCTTCTGTCTTTTAGAAAAAGACTAGAGTAGGAACCAACAAATATTAGATTAAGGAGGCTTGGAAGTGAAACTATACATCATAGATAAAAAATGGCTTGTTTTCATCGTTATAGTACTCATTCTTAGTAGTAGTTTCTTATACTACTATATGGAAAGAAGCACCACTACTTTCAGCGAAACTGATGAGGTGAGTACTTTAGAATACCACATGGTAACCGGGGAATTCTCTACAACAACGAAGGACGGAGAAAAAATAGAAGCATACAGATTTGATCCTGGCACTATTATCGTACCTAAAGGAGAAAAGGTCACTTTGCATATTTTTGGTGTAAATGGTGAAGAACACCCATTTTATATCGAAGGGGCTGACATTAGAGGAATTGTTAAAAAAGGGGAAGAAACCACAGTTCCCTTATATTTTAAAGAAGAAGGGACATATAAGCTAATTTGTGATGCACACTCTCAAAATGGTACGAAAATGATTGCATATATTGTTGTTGATTAATGTGATATTTGATTCCCTTTTGTTGATTATAAATCTGCAAAGTTTCCTCTATAGAAGGCTGAATGGTGAGTTTCATTCATTACACAGCTTGAATTCCCTCACCATTCCAGTTCTTCACTCATAATCAAATTAATTTCATGTAAACCTTAATCTTAACAATAGCTGACCAACCGTTTTAAACCACCTCATACCAATCTGGGCATATTCAACTTTGTCTATTTTTTTGCTCACGTTGATACCCTTCAAGTAAGTATTCAATTAATTTATCATCATGAGCGAGTCCAACTTGGTATGTCCGTTTTATGTAATGTTCCATATTTGTAAAACTTGTAGACGTGTGAGATAGTAATTTGTGATTTTTTTCAAGCAGCCACTCTCCTTGCTTTCTTTGGTAAACGAGGAAAAAGTCTTCGTCTCTGTTTTCAAACAATGCACAATACCCTTTTATATTGATTTGATTATGTTTAGCATCTTCTTTCAATGGCTTTATCTGAAATGGCTTATCAATGAATACTTTGAATGCTTCTTTTGTTAACGTACATCCAGCTGCTTTTGCATGTCCACCGCCACCATATTTGCCTGCGATATCTGACACATCAATATGGTCATGGATCGTCCTAAATCCAATTTTTTTACTCCCCATATTCATGATTGCAATACAATCTAAATGAGGATTATCCTTCCCTAATGCATTACCTAGTTCCGAGTGGTACGATTCAGCATGAACAATACCGAGACACAAATTGCCGATATTCGTTTGCACCAATTCTCTTCTTTTTCTTTTAATATATCGTTCCGTTTTTTTCTCTTCCAGGTCAAGTAATCTTTCTTCAAATCCATCGAATGTAAAATGTACATGGTTTGTTAACCTTTCGAGCATACTTTCCTCAAAATCTTCGATCGATTGCATATAAAGTAAATCATTTAATCTCTTCGCTTCAACTTTTTGCTGCTTCTCCCAGTCCCAAGTATCGTATAAACGAACTAACTCAACATATTCATCTAAAACCGGCTTTTCTTCTATAAGTCCGTGTTCAACTAAATAATGATAAAATAAAGATGTAGCACATGTTTTTTTTCCGATATCATCTTCAACAGTTACTAAACCCCATTTATATTGATTAAGAGTTAATGCAGTCTTATGATGGTCAATCAATTGAATACGTCCACCCTTTTGAACAAATGCTTCTATTTTTGCTTCATTATCACGATTGACGGAGACATCTGTGATGTATAAAGTATAATCTCTTTCATATCCTGCTACTGCAGTTAAGAAATCTGCTACTTGATAATCAACTCGGTTTACAGACAAATATTGAACTTGAACCTTTTCTTTAAATGCATACTTAGCCAATATTCCGCAGCTTACTCCATCTAAATCATTATGTGAGTATAAGTGGACAGACATTTTTTCACCTTCATTACAATTTTTTTCTGCTTTTATCAGTATGTGTTTTGTAAAGACTTCTTTATTCATTAACACGCTTACCAAGAATCAATAAATCCCTCTCTACTCCTCCCATGTTAGCTATACGTGGTAAATGAGCCCATTTTTCAAAATGAAATTTATTAAATAAATTTATACTAGCTACATTATGAGCAAATACAAATGCAAGCAAAGTATTAATTTGTAAAGTTGGACAAGCTTGTATCGCTTGCCTTAGTAGTCTTTGTGCATATTTCTTACCGTGTACTGACGGATCTAAATATATACTAACTTCTGCTGTTGCTAAGTAAGCGGGTCTGCCATAAAAAGATTGGAAACTGAGCCAGCCAACCGTCTTGTCATCTTCCTCAAGTACCCATAAAGGCCGACTATGAGTATTGTGCTCATGGAACCAATGGAGTCTACTCTCAACAGTTATCTCTTCCAAATCAGCAGTAGCAATACGTCCTGGTATCGACAAATTATATATTTCCACAATTCTACGTAAATCATCTAGTTTTGCATCTCGAATATTAATGATTTCTTTCATTGTTCTCTACCTTTCAAATAAACGGTTTAAGTTGTTTATATATACAAAAAAGAATGACTTTAAAGCCATTCTTCCATCAAGCTACTATGCTTGTGTCTCAAAATATTCTTTGTAAAAACCGCCAACTTTTCCGGTATTATCTATAACAAAGAAAAATTCATCTGTTTCATTTTGTACATCATACTGCTTACCAACAGTTAACACATTTTGTACAACATATTTTTTTGCATTCGTATGTACACACGTTACTTTCTTTTTTGGTTTTGATGTTTGCCAAGTTTTATGGATCATAATTGTTCATTCCTTTCTTCCCTTAGTTTAACCTGAAATGAACAGAAATGACAATTATGAAATTTAAATTATTTTTTCTCTACAATGGCACTTCGAATTCATTAAAACTTATATCAATTAACTCTTCGATACATACCATACATAACTATTCATTCTAGGCATATGTTTATGCTGAGGTGGTAAAGAATGGATTTATTTGAAATGAAAATCAAAAAAGAAGTTGACAAACGTATTAAGGAATTAATAAGCATGCAACAGATAGAAGGAAATTGGGATTTTTGTTTTGAGGGTGGTCTTTTAACTGATGCTTATATGATTATATTATTACGTGTCTTAGAAATTGATAACGAAGAGAAACTCATTCAAGAATTAGTCAATAGACTAATGGTAATCCAAAATAAGAACGGAACATGGTCAGTAGCCCCCGATGAAATGTCAGGTGATTTGTCTTGTACTGTTCTAGCTTATACCGCTATTTTATACTCAGGACTATATTCTCCTAATCATCCAAATTTACGGAAAGCTAAACGATTTATTAAACAACAAGGTGGACTATCAAACACACACTTTATGACAAAGTGGATGCTTGCAGTTATAGGTCAATACAAATGGCCAGCATATTTTTACATTCCTATGACTTTCATGTTACTCCCCTCGTCTTCTCCGATACATTTTAATCATTTTAGTTCATATGCCAGAGTACACTTACTTCCAATGATTATTGCTGCAAACAAAAAATTTACAATAAATAACAGAAGTGCTCCTAGCCTCAATTCTCTCAACTTACATCGTGGTATCGATGAATGGGAGTTATTCTCGACAACTCGTTTAGATAATCCTTTTAAAGCAGAGATGATAAAATTACTGAATCTCCCTAAATATTTCCACCGTTTAGGCTATGAACGAGCAGAACAATATATGATAAATCGAATTGAAAACGACGGCACCCTTTTTAGCTATGCAAGTGCGACTTTTTATATGATTTACGCACTTCTAGCTCTCGGTTATAAAAAGGAATCCCCGATTATAAAAAAAGCAATAGTCAGTTTAAAAAACCTTCTTAATAAAAACTGTAATGGGGTACACCTCGAAAATTCTACATCAACTATCTGGGACACATCATTATTAAGTTATGCGTTTCAAGAAGCACAGATACCAGCCAATCATCCTAGTATTCAGAAAGCAACAAAATACTTAGTAAATAAACAACAGATAAGTGATACGGTTCATCTATTTGAAAGAAAGTATGGTGGCTGGGGCTTTTCACACAATAATACATTAAATCCTGACAATGATGATACCTCAGCAGTATTGAGGGCCTTGACTAGGACAGCACAAACGGATAAAGCAGTCTATCAAAGTTGGTTTACGGGAGTTAGTTATTTACTATCTATGCAAAACGTTGACGGTGGTTGGGCTGCATTTGAAAAAAATAAAGCAAACCCTATACTAACATTCTTACCAATTGACAATGCAAAAGATGCTGCAATTGACCCTTCCACTCCCGATTTAACAGGTAGAGTTTTAGAATTCCTCGGTAATTATTGTGGGTTAACAATTCAACATCCACTTATAAAAGCTAGTGTCTATTGGTTATTGCAACAGCAACAGACAAATGGATCATGGTATGGCCGTTGGGGAGTTTGTTACATATATGGAACTTGGGCAGCAGTAACAGGTCTTACTGCAGTCGGAATATCAAAAAACGCACTACCGATTAAAAAAGCAACAAATTGGTTAAAGCACATTCAGCATTCCGATGGTGGTTGGGGTGAGTCTTGTAGTAGTAGTCAAGTTAGAGCTTATACACCGCTTTCTTTCAGCACGCCTAGCCAAACAGCATGGGCCGTTGATGCTTTAATACAAGCAGGTCACAAAAACAGTCAGGAGGTTAGACGAGGATTATTATATCTCCTTAGAGAAAATCAAGATAAAGCTAGCTTTTCATATCCTACCGGAATTGGTCTACCGGGTCAATTTTACATTAACTATCATAGTTATAATAAAGTCTTTCCCCTATTGGCATTCGCTCATTACTTACAGAAGAAATAAGTAACTCATTTTACATTACTATGGACTTATGCTGTCAACGTTTCATTTTACCAGCATATTATGAGAACTACGTAACGGGAGGAGGAAAAATAGCATGACAGAATACAAAAATATTATGATTCATTGGTGCCAAGAAATGTTGACCACATATAATGACTCGTTAACTAGTTTGAGAGATTCACATAATATCACTCAATTGGAAGAATGGAAGAAACATCTTTTAGATTTCCAAGAGGAACTATCGACTGAAATTTTGGTTGAACCCATCAAAATCTATGAGCGTGCAAATCAATTATATCTACAATTTGAATCCTACTATACATTAAATGAGCTTCCTGTAACAGACACACGTCTACCTCAACACACGAATACTGTGCCGATCGGAGAACATAGCTTACCACCACTACCATATAATTATGAAGCACTTGAACCATATATAGATCGAGAAACAATGAGACTACATCATGATAAACATCATAAAACATATGTAGATGGCTTAAATAAGGCTGAAAAAGAAATGCGAAAAGCTCGTAATTCAAATGATTATTCAATGATTAAACATTGGCAAAGAGAGGCAGCATTTCATGGTGCGGGTCATTACCTGCACACAATTTTTTGGAATATCATGACTCCGGATGGTGGAGGCGAGCCAACTGGTATGTTAATGAAAGAAATCATCAGCACATTCGGCAGTTTTGAGAAATTTAAACAACATTTTACCGAAGCTGCAGTAAATGTTGAAGCAGTTGGATGGGCCATCCTAGTTTGGTCACCAAGGTCAAGAAGACTAGAAATACTCCAAGCTGAAAAACATCAAAATTTAAGCCAATGGGATATTGTTCCTCTATTAGTATTAGATGTATGGGAACATGCATATTATTTAAAATATAAAAATGACAGAAAATCATATGTGAAGAATTGGTGGAATGTTGTAAATTGGCGTGAAGTTGAGCGTAGATATCATGAAGGTCAACAATTAAAATGGAAACCATTTTAATAATGAAGTTGTATCAATTGCCAATGTCAACCTAAGCTAAAATTAAAACGAACGTATATTGACTAAATAGGCCTAGTATTGCTATTAGAGTGTATACACACAAATCAGAGGGTGATTTTAAGGGCTATCCCCTTTTAATCACCCTCTATTTTTTAAATAATGCCTAAAGCGTCTAAAAACACAACGATTATCGCAATAGGAGCGAAATATTTTAAAACGAAATACCAAATTGTAAATAGCTTTTTACTAATCGATGAGCCCTGTTTCAATTCATTGTAGAGTGTCTTTTTTGACAGTTTAGCTGGTACAAAGATTGATATTAACAAGGCCCCTAAAGGCATTAAAATATTACTAACGAGAAAATCCGCAGCATCAAAAATGGATTTATCAAAAATTGTTACATGACTTAGTACCCCATACGATAAAGTAGATGGGACACCAACTATAAATATTGCTATTCCTATTATCCAGGAATAATGATTTCTTTTCGTTTGATTACCTTTTGCTATTGAAGCAACGATTATCTCTAACATTGAAAATGCAGAGGTCAATGTTGCAAAAAGGAATAAAAGTAAAAAAGCTACTAAAAACACAATACCAAATGGCATCTGATTAAATACAGTTGGCAATACATTAAATAACAAAACGGGTCCAGCATCAGGAGATAGTCCAAATGAGAAAACCGCTGGAAAAATTGCTAAACCTGCTAAAATCGCAACTAATAGGTTTAAAACGACAATTGAAATTGCAGATTGCGGCAAATTTTCATTTTTAGATAAGTATGAACTATACGTAACCATGACAGAAACACCGACACTTAATGCAAAGAAGGATTGTCCCATTGCGTAAAGAATTGTTTCAGATGAGATTTTAGTTAAATCAGGTTGTAAAAAGAAAATAATCCCTTCAATAGAACCTTCAAGTGTAACAGACCTAATGATTAAAATGATGAACAATATAAAAAGGGCAGGCATCATTAAACGACTAGCCTTTTCAATTCCATTTGAAACACCTTTTGATACAACAAAAATGGTCATAATCATAAATATGAATTGTGCTGTAATCGTCAAACCAGTATTGGATATACTTTGTCCAAATAGTTCACTATATTGAACTTCTGTTAACCCGGATAACTCACCTAATAAAGCTTTAATAATATAGATTAATATCCAGCCACCAACTACACTATAAAATGATAATAAGATAAAACAAGTAATAATGCCCAATCGACCAATATTATGCCATAACGAATTGGGTGCAATTTGCTTATACGAGCGAATTGCATCTTTTTGCGTATTTCGACCTATCACTAATTCCCCTAAAAGAAGAGGTAAACCTACTAATAATGTAAATAAAATGAAGATGAGCAGAAATGCTCCACCACCACTTGTACCTGCCACATAAGGGAATTTCCATATAGCTCCTAAACCTATCGCAGATCCTGCCGCAGCAAGAATAAAAGCTAGTTTTGAAGACCATTGTTCAACATTGTTACCCACTAAATCACCTCTAAATTAACATGCGTTTGTAGATTGATTAGAAATGATTTAATAGCAATTCATTCATTAACCAATACTATATTAACATTATATTACTTCCCATTTTAACATTTTACTAATATAATTCATATTACAAATTTTCTAAAAAAACAAATACTTTCATTGTTAGATTTTAAGTAGGTTGTTTTCGCAAATATTGTTGCTTATTACTATTACTGGGTTGTCGTTTTGGGTTGGTTTCCGCTATAGTACTCGTTTTCCGTGGGGTGGTATTGAGCCTGTCTCCGGCGGCTACCCGCTATCTAACTTCAGTTCACCTCCCTACGATAAGTCATCTTCGATTCGCGCCATTCGACACTCATCGTGATTTCATTATCTCAATCGATGACCCTCCAGTTTGTACGTCGATGGGCAAGCATGCTACGCTTTTCGATCTCCTCAGCGTTAACGCCTGCATGAGTCTCACCTCTCCCACGATCCCGCAGGAATCTCGCAATCAGCTCCAACCAACCCTTGATAGAGTCAATTAATAAACAACAATCTTTTTAGAAAAGAGCCCTTAAGTAAGTTACAGTAAACCATTTTTTGACATCAAGATGAGTAATTATACCAATGTATTATTGTAATAAACACACGTGTTTCTTTTACCAATTATCTTATCGAACTTTTAATATCATGTTCAATCAAAAAAGGAATGGTGATGAACACCATTCCTTTTTTAAAATAAATTTTAGCCCTCTAATAACAATGATTCTGGGTCTTCTAATAGCTCTTTAACAGTTGCTAAGAAGCTAACTGCTTCTTTACCATCAACAATTCGATGATCATATGATAGAGCAATGTACATCATTGGGCGATTTTCGATTTTTTCCTCATCAATTGCCACAGGTCTAAGTTGGATTTTGTGCATTCCTAGAATACCAACTTGTGGTCCATTTAAAATTGGAGTAGACATTAAGGAACCGAATACACCACCATTTGTAATCGTAAACGTTCCACCTTGTAAATCCGATAAGCCTAGTTTATTATCTCTCGCTTTTACTGCTAAATTTAGTATTTCACTTTCGATACCTGCAAAGTTTAGACGGTCAGCATCGCGTACAACTGGAACGACTAGACCTTCTGGAGCTGATACAGCTATTCCAATGTCATAATATTTTTTCATGACGATTTCATTTCCATGAATTTCAGCGTTAAGTAAAGGATATTGTTTTAAAGCCGCTACAACAGCTTTTGTGAAGAAGGACATGAAACCTAAGCGCACATCATGAGTTTCAAAGAATTTATCTTTACGACGCTTTCTTACTTCCATTACAGCTGTCATATCTACTTCATTAAATGTCGTTAACATTGCAGCTGTTTGCTGTACTTCAACTAGTCGGTTCGCAATAGTCTGTCTACGTCTTGACATTTTAATACGTTCAATTGGTTTACCTGGTTGTTCTTTGAAGGCCTCTTGTTTCTCAGTATTTTTTGCAACTGATTTCTGTTGTTCGTTTGGTTGTACTGAACCTTCAGAATGGGCCTCAACATCTTGCTTTCGTACTCTACCTAATGGGTCAACCGTTTTAACTTGTTGCAAGTCAATTCCTCGTTCTCGTGCTAGTTTTCTTGCTGCTGGTGAAGCAATCGGTCTTTGTTTATTATTATCTTCTACTTCAACATTTTTTGAATCTGCTTGAACAGCTTCTTCAATTTTCTCTTCTGATTTTGTAGCTGGTTCTGCTGAATGACTGTTTATATCAATGACCCCAATTGTTTCTCCAACTTGTACAGTATCACCAGACTCCTTATGTACTTCTTTTAATACACCTGTATATTCAGCAGTAAGTTCAACATTTACCTTATCAGTCTCTACTTCTAATAAGTATTCCCCTTTTTCAACTAATTCACCCGGTTGTTTTAACCATTGCGCAATCGTTCCTTCAGTAATAGATTCTGCAAGTTCTGGTACTTTAATCTCAACCATTTTAGTCTCCCCCTTGAGCGCTTGCCAATGCTTAAAAATTTGTGCTGTTCTTATATTCGAAGGTAAGAACAGCACCTTGTTCATTGCAAGTCCCGATTCTTATTATCATGATATGAACTAATTATAAATATTTATTAAATCGTTAATGCTTCTGTTACGATACGATTTTGGTCTTTTCGATGAATATTCGGATCCCCTTCAGCAGGACTTTGTCTTCTCCGTCTACCAATATATTTAACTGGAACCCCATTTGGAGCAATTTCACGTAATTTAGGGTCTATAAACAACCATGCTCCCATATTTTGCGGTTCTTCTTGAACCCAGACGATTTCTTCAAGAGAAGTTAACTTATCGATTATTGAAGTAATAATCTTTTTAGGGAATGGATAAAGCTCTTCTACACGTAAAATGTGGAACAAATCCTTATCACCATCTATTGTTGCCAATTTATCTGCTAAATCAATAGAAATTTTCCCACTACATAAAATAAGTCTTTTCACCTTCTCTGGAGCTGCACCAAGTCCAGGCTGTTCAATAACTGGTTTAAACTCTCCTTCACCTAGCTCAGATATGTCAGACACCGTTTGCGGATTACGTAATAAGCTCTTTGGCGTCATAATAACTAACGGTCGTACCTCTTCACGTTTTAGTAAGTCGGCTTGGCGTCTTAAAATGTGAAAGTACTGAGCTGCACTAGTTAGGTTTGCAACCTGCCAACTATCTTCCGCTGCTAATTGGAGGAAGCGTTCTAAACGTCCACTAGAATGTTCAGGACCTTGACCTTCAAATCCATGTGGTAATAACATAATTAATCCGGACTTTTGTCCCCACTTAGCACGTCCAGCAGCAATGAATTGGTCAAAAAACACTTGAGCTGCATTGGCGAAATCTCCATACTGCGCTTCCCATAATACTAGCGTTTCAGGTGCAAATACATTATAGCCATACTCAAAGCCTAAAACTGAGCCTTCTGATAATGGACTATTATGAACTGCAAATGAAGCTTTAGCAGAAGTCAGTTTGTGTAATGGTGAATATGATTCACCCGTTACGACATCATGTAAAACGATATGTCTTTGTGCAAATGTTCCACGTTGCGAATCTTGGCCAGTTATCCGAATAGGTGTTCCATCCTCAATAATCGATGCAAATGCTAATGCCTCACCTAATGCCCATTCGACTTTACCATCCTCTGCAAGTGCCTTCGCACGTTTTTCTAGTATTCTTTGTAACTTAGGAAAAACGTTAAACTTATCAGGCCAAGTTATTAACTCCTGATTCAGTTTTAATAGCTGCTCTTTATTGACTGCAGTTTTTAAATCTGGCAAACCGCTGTTAACGAATTTAGGAAGCTTTATTTCATGAACCTGAGATACTTTTTTATCTGGTACCTTTTGGTATGCTTTTTCTAGAGTATTTTGAACAGATTCATTAATACTTTCAATATCCTCAGTTTTAAGAACACCTTCGTTTAATAGTTTTTCGCCATATAACTTTCGAACTGTAGGATGTTTGCGTACTTTTTCATAAAGTTTTGGTTGAGTCATTGCTGGTTCATCCATTTCGTTATGTCCGAAACGTCTATATCCGATTAAATCAATTAAAAAGTCACTCTTAAATTTATTTCGGTATTCCATCGCTATATGAACAGCGGCTAAGCATGCTTCTGGGTCATCTGCGTTTACATGAACGATAGGAATTTCATAACCTTTTGCCAAATCACTTGCATACTTAGTAGAACGTGAATCACGACTCTCTGTCGTAAATCCAATCATATTATTCGCGATAATATGTACAGTTCCCCCTGTTTGGTAACCTCTTAATTTATTTAAATTAAGCGTTTCTGCAACGATACCTTCACCAGGAAAAGCAGCATCACCGTGAATTAAGATGGACATCGCTTTATTGACATCTTGATCTGGATATCCTTTAACAGTTCGAACCTCCTGAGCTGCACGAGTATACCCTTCAACAATTGGGTCAATGAACTCCAAATGACTCGGATTGTTTGCTAATGTCACTTTGGCTCTAACTGTATTGTCATCTTTAATTTGTTTATTAGCCCCTAAATGGTATTTAACATCCCCACTCCAGCCATAATTGATGCCTATTGACCCTTCAGAAGGTACTAATTCTTTATTTGGTGCATGTTGAAACTCTGAAAATATGATTTCATATGGCTTCCCTAATACATGTGCCAACACATTTAATCGACCACGGTGGGCCATACCTATATTTATAGTATTAGTACCGACTTCTACAGCACTAGAAATTAATTCATCAAGAATTGGAACTAACATATCTAAACCTTCAATAGAAAAACGCTTTTGTCCAACAAATGTTTTATGCAAAAATTGCTCAAAACCTTCTACTTCTGTAAGACGTTTTAATATTGACTTACGTTTTTCAGTCGATAAATCCTTAAAAATCGACCCTGATTCTACTTGTTTTACAAGCCAAGTCTTCTCTTCATAATTATGAACATGACTAAATTCAAAGGCGATGGATTTTTTATATACTTCCTTTAAGTACTGGAAGGCTTCCAAACCGTTTGTAACATGTGGAGGAGCATCTTCACATATAAGGCTAGCTGGAATTTCCTTTAAATCTTCTTTAGTCAAGTCATAAGAATCTAATGACAGAAATTGATTAAGTGTATTATTATCTTCTAAAGGATAGATTGAAGCATTTAAATGTCCATATCTTCGAATATTTGTCGCAAGATTGACTGCTTCAGCAACTTTTTTCATTTTGTTATTACTAATCTTTTCACTAGTCGAAAATGTTTCTTCATCCTTTTGTATAGAAGGAGAACCCCAATTATCAAAAATTTCTTTTAATTCTATGTCAATAGAATTTGGATCTGTCTTGTAGCGATCATATTGTTCCATGACATAGCCGAGGTTTGGACCATGAAAGTCTTCCCAAGGGTATTTCTTCTTCAGTGTGCCTTCTGACATCAAACATTACCCCCAACTATTCTTAAATGCTTTAGTAATCATATTAATTAAGCTTCTGAAAGTTTTTAATACTATCCTACAATATCATTCGATGAAAACAGTATAGTAGGTTTGTATTAAAACGCTTCCAAACATATTTTAACACTGATAGCCCTTTATTCCAAGCCACATTAATTAAAATTTTCAAAAAAGTGAATAGTTTTTTCACTACTGTTACATGTAGTTGTAAATTGTACAATTGACAGAATTATCTAACAACTGAACCGGCTATTTAAGAAGTATCTTTAAAATGTAAATATACCTTCTTATAGCTTGATTCAGATTAGTTTTCCTATTACCCAATACAAGTGTACATTCGATTACTTATCATTCATTATTCTACTAAGAAAGAACAATATGAATATATCTGATTAATATTTAATCAACGCAAAATAAAGTACAATATTTATTATTTTAGAGTATTTTCCATGAAATTATAAAAATAGAGTGGTTGACATGGAAAATCAACCACTCTCACTTATATCATTTTTAATAACAATCTTTTCAGCAAAGGAAATAGCTGATTAGGCAGTTGTTCTATTTCATTTACGAAGATACTATATTTCCCATAAATATTTTGAATTGTTTTTTTAGTTGCTTCATCAATTTCACCATTTGATAAGAATACGTTCATTACTTCTATACCCATTTTTCTAGCTTCTAAAACTGCTTCGTGTGTATCAATTATCCCATTTCTTTCATATCCCATTGCTGCAGGTTCACCGTCTGAAAACACTAGAAGAAACTTCTGAGTTTCCGTTTTCTTTGTCATATGTTTTGTTAGATGTCTAATTGCATACCCATCACGATTATCTTCCTCAGGGTTCAATTGCATAATTTCAGGTCCTATTTGCTGTTTCAATGAATCTTCGAAAGAAATGACTGTATGGAAGTAATTAGGTTGTTTTGTCTTTGTAGCTTCATTTGTATCTTCCCAGAACCCTACAACTTGATGGGGAACTTGAACAGACTTTAATGTTTCGTGAAATAAGATAATCCCTAACTTTGTCTGTTCCATCTTATCAAACATTGAAGCAGAACAATCGACTAGCAATGTAAAAACCGCATCAATTTGCGGTGACTTCTCCTGCTTCTTATAGAATAGCTTTGGATTCCTATCAGTCAGAATCCTTAATAACTTTTTATTCAACCGACCAAAGTCTAAATCATTCCTTGGCATCGTTCTTTTATGTTCTAATGTTTTTTGAAACATCATGTGTAATTTTTTTTGATAAATTACGATTTCCTTCTTTTTAGCCTGATAGCTGTCGATTTCTTCTAAAAGAGGTTTAGAAGACCGCTTAAAAACTGGGTATGCATATTTGTTTTCCTTTCCATATGCCATCTCTCCAGATGATTCTCTTTCCTCTTTAACATTTCCAAGCGCTTCAAGCTTTGAATAATCATTTTTTTTGGCTAATTTAGAAGTCCCTTGGACCATCCCAAGTGCTTGGTCCGTGTCTTCCCCTTCTCGGATAATACCATCGCCATTAATTGTTGTATTTGTACCTTGCTCTATCTCAAATTGCAAAAAACTTTTTGTAGGTTTACTCGTTTCACTATGCCATGTAGGCATTTTATTTTCATGAACATCTTCATCACCTTGTCTAGCATCCTTTAATGAATCTTTGTTCTTTAATTTAGGGTTTCTTTTTAATTCTTCGAAGAGACTCGGGCTTACAATCGTTTCATAAGGCAGCTCCGCCAAGAAGAAGTACGTGTTCAACATATCCTTTTCAAGAATTTCTTCTAGAGGCTCGATAATATCTAGAACAAGTTTTACTATTTGTTCAGTTGAATTTGTTTCATACACTTGGAATAGCTTTGACTCTAAATAAGGCATCATACGATCCAGTGTTTCAGATAATTTAAAAACATTCTCGAGTGGAGATTGTGCTGTTAAAATTAGATAACATGTATTAAAAAATGCATCTGTTACAATATTCCGTTCATGATGGACAGTTAGTTGACTCCTAAAATACTTGCGATACATGTCTTTTCTCGACGCAAAAACATATTTTGTACCTGGTCGTTCTTTCACACATCGTTCTTCTAGCCGAATATCTTCTAATAAGATAAAGAGCTGTTTAGCTAGACTTGATAAATGTAACTGCTTCGTTTCGATTAGGAATTTAGAAACTTGTTGATAATTTGTATAATAATAATTTCCTATACATCTTAAATATATATCACTCTTAAGACCATCTATTGTCTCCCCATTTTTACGGTGGTCCCAAAAGTGACTAATGAACACCTTATTCTCAACAGGATCGAGGTATGACTGCACACTATAGTCCACCTCTATTTCAGGTTGTTTTGTTAAAGCTTTCGCTAAGTCCGATAATTCCATGAATAAAAAGGAATCTACCTGCTGGTCATTAAATTTAATAAACCTCAATTAGAAAACCTCACTCAAATAATGTTTCAGCAATATTACGAATTGCTGCTTTTTCCCTAGCATCTTCCATTTTGTCAACGATCCCTCTTTCAATAGCTCGAATCGGCGGAAGGAAATTTGCAAGGTCACAAGTATCAATTAGAGCTCGTATTGAAGCTGCCTCCTCTGAAACTTGTCCATTTTGAACTAGCGCAAGTAAATCAGCAGACAGTCTTATAAACAAGTCAATTAATTTCTCATCTTTCAGGTTAGTTTGTTGTTTCAATACATTTTTTAATTCTTCACCTTGAATATATGGCACATCGATGACAACGAAACGATTTTTTAACGCTTCATTTAAAGGGACTGTCCCTACATACCCTTCGTTAATCGCAGCAATTACTCCAAAAGTATGAATCCCCTTTACAATTTCGCCCGTAAATGGATTTGTAATCATTCTACGATAGTCAAGTACACCGTTTAAAATCGGTAATGTTTCAGGTTTTGCCATATTGATTTCATCAATATAAAGTAAATGTCCTTTCGTCATTGCTTTCACTACAGGTCCCGGCACAAACTCAATTGTGGGATTCCCATTGTCATTCTCGATCGTTTTAAAGCCTAATAATGCTTCAGCATCCATATCTATCGAACAGTTAATACTATGCATAGGTTGTTGAAAAATAGCTGATAATGTTTCCGCTAACTTTGTCTTTCCAGAACCTGTTGGCCCTTTTAAAAGTATATTTTTCCCAAGCGCTAACGCAACCAATGCATCATATAATATTGATTCCTCAGACGGTGTATATCCACTATTCCCAATTAGAAATAAATCTGACTCATGATACGTACTTTTCCGCTCGTTAATAAGTTGTATAATTTCTTCCGGTAAATTGTATGATTGTAAATTTTCCAATTACTATGTCCTTCTTTCATTTAACTTATAATAACTTTTGTACATCCACGAGTATACTAGAAATGAAGATGATATACAAAAATCAAACCTGTTTCATTCTCAACTCAATGTCTACCATTCTACATTGTTTTTTACACAAAATAAAAAAGAAGCCTTTTGGCTTCTTCATACAATACGTTAGTTTAAATAACGTTTTGCTCCTAAATATCTCTGCTTCCAATATGAATTCGTTAAATTACCGATTGCCACCCCTGAATTACTTGCATGAATAAATTCATTATTCCCTAAATAGATTCCCATATGTGACGGGCCTGCTTTATATGTAGTAAAGAATACAAAATCACCAACAGCAGGCGAATTTACTGGTGACATAATATCCCAGTATCCTGCAGTACTTAATCTCGATACAGATGTCACTTTATTTAGAACATAATAAATAAATCCACTACAATCAAAGCCTGCAGGTGTATTCCCTGCCCAACGATATGGAGTACCCATTAAATTTTTCGCTTCGCCAATCATTGTATTTACTTTTGCTGAAGAACTGGAATTATCTTTAACAGTATTATTGTTCGTTTCATTTTTAATAATGGCATTACCAGATAATTTTAGAGCTTGACCGATATAAATTGTATCTGATGATAGATTATTTGCCACCTTTATTTCAGCAATTGATAAATTATGCTGATTCGCAATCTTCCATAAGGAATCACCTGGTTTTACTGTGTATGTACTTGTAGTAGTACTAGGTGCACTATTTTCCTTTGAGCTTTCAGGTTTACTAGTAGGTTTCGGAGTAGTAGATTGTTTTGGTGTTTGCTCAGTTTCTTGACTAGTCGTAGCGTTAGACTTATTAATTATTAAAGTCTGTCCCACACGGATTAAATCACTTGATAAGCTATTTAATCTTTTCAATTCATTAACAGAAGTATTATATGACCTAGCGATAACCCATAAGGAATCACCAGCTTTTACTTTATATGTAGTTGATTTTACAGTTGCTGATTGCGTTTTAGTTGGCGCAGCTGTAACAGTTTCTGAAGTTGTTGTCTTAGTAGTAGTCTTTGAAGTTGTTGTCCCTGGCAATTCCAATATTTGACCAATTCTAATCATATCAGAGGATAAGCCATTCGTCCTCTTCAAAAGGTCGACTGTTGTATTATATTCTTTTGAAAGTTCCCACAGTGTATCACCACTTTTAACCTTAATACTTTCTGCTTCAACCATTGTCGCAAAAAGAGATGAGCCTACTACAGCTGTAGCTGTTAGCCCTAATAACTTATACTTCATGTTTGTACCTCCCTATGATATAGCACCGTTTGAAATAATTACTTTGTAATCTATTCATCCGTGCAAACTTACCAAAATCCATCCCTAAACTAGTAAAGTCGATTATTGCTAGATTATGTACGTGAGATTTGTTGTATTAAGCAATATATCAGTCTATTTTCCCTCTTACTACCATAGTTTAATAGATAAAACACAAAAAAACTACCTAAAAATAAGTAAAAAGATTTATTTTGCCGAAAATAGTAATAAAGTTTCACTACTTTTCTATTAATATTGATACAAAATTATTTCTTAAAATGCAATTCTTTCTCTAAATAGACAAAAAAAGAGTGCTCGATTTTAGTAGCACTCTAGAAAGACAAACAAAATATTCTTTTTTTCTATACAACATATATCCTGCATAGGATCAAAATTATTAGGTATAAAGTTTCCTTACTTTGTAAAAATCTCGTTTTTTCAACTGGATTTTTCAGCATAAATTTACAAACAGGATTAATGACGATACAAAAGTCTGATTAATTATACCAACTTTACTTTATAGGATAGAAAATACCTATTGAATTCTTGTTTCCGCTGAACTTATTGGATATAATGTGCCATCTAGTGCAAAAGACATTCGGCCTGTTTCCTCTGAAACAATAAGGATTAATGCATCAGTACACTCTGAAAGTCCGATAGCAGCTCGATGCCTTGTCCCTATCTTTTCACCACCGAAATTCTGAGAGGTTAATGGTAGTACATTTGCTGCCGAAATAATATGATCTGTTTTTATTAGAAGTGCACCATCATGGAGAGGGTTCCCAGGGAAAAAAATACTTTCTATTAACCTACTTGAGCAGTCAGCGTTTATTTGAACTCCTGCTTGAATATATTGTTCAACTGAATCAGATCTTTCTATTATCATTAGACATCCATGGCGTTTATCAGACAAATTTTGTAAGGCTCGTGCTATTTCTATCGTCTTGTTCGTAAAGTGTTCGATATATGATTTAAGATAATAAAATGACGCTGAAGATTGGATAGTATTAAAATGGTCTTTTATTTGTGCAATTTCACATAATAGGCAATAATCTTTCTCTCCAATTGAAGACTTCATTGTTTCAGCTTCATCTATAATTTGTTCTAAGTGGTAGGCAATTTTCTCTTTTATATCAATGTTTTGATTCTCTTCCACTTGGTCGATCACCCTTTCACTCTAATAGGCATAGTATGAGCATGTTTTATAAATTGTATTTGTAGTAACAGCTTATTTTCTAAACATGGCTATTTAAATCATAATTACTCTCCTCGTGAAAATATTGACTTCTTCGTCTACACTGAAAGTCATAATGAGTCTCTATGTAAATATGCAAGAAACTTCTAGTAATGGTTCTCAACGATTATGTATAAATTCTCAAAAAACCCACATACTAATCATGGAGGTAATAGTTATGATAAACGTCGTTTTACATTATATATTTAGTATATTTATTCTTTTTTCGTTAAGCTTTATTTATTACCGTCTTTTTAATATTGAAAAAAGAAAGTAAAGTGATATTAAAATAGGTACAAACCATAAATACAGAGGTTTTGTTTTTTTCATGTTATAATTCACTAGTTAGAAATAGAGAAGCGAGGATTAAATATGAAAAAAGCAACAACGATTAGAAAAAAACTATATGTCTTTTTATCGATTTTATTTCCAATTCTGATTACGCAGTTAGGCCTATATTCAATGAATTTCCTCGATACTACAATGTCAGGTCATGTTAATCCAAATGATTTAGCAGGAGTAGCTATTGGTTCTAGTCTATGGGTTCCCGTTTACACAGGATTAAGTGGAATCCTCCTAGCAGTAACACCAATTGTTGCCCAATTAATCGGCGCAAATAAAAAAAATGAAGTTCCAAACATCGTTATACAAGGTATATATATTGGTATCGTCATTTCGATTTTGGTCATTATCATAGGTTATTTTACACTTGACCCAATATTAAATAATATGGGCCTCGATTATCCTGTACAGAAAATAGCAAAAGGCTATTTAATTGCACTATCCTTTGGGATTTTCCCTTTATTTTTTTATGCAGTCATCCGTTGTTTTGTTGATGCTTTAAGCTTTACAAAAGTGACAATGTTTATCACCTTAACCTCTTTACCAATTAACTTTTTATTGAATTATCTTTTTATTTTCGGTAAGTGGGGTGTCCCTCAGCTCGGAGGGGTAGGCGCAGGTGTAGCTTCAGCGTTAACTTATTGGTGTATTGCATTAATAGCAATTATTATTGTTATCAAACAAGTACCATTTAAAAATTTCAATTTATTTTCTACCTTTTATAAAATATCATTTCAAATATGGTTTGACCTATTAAAAATAGGTGTTCCTATTGGTTTGGCCATCTTTTTTGAAACTAGTATTTTTGCAGCGGTAACTTTATTCATGAGTCAATACAACACGATTACGATCGCTTCACATCAGGCAGCAATGAATTTTGCATCATTTCTATATATGTTACCGTTAAGTATTTCAATGGCATTAACGATAGTCGTTGGACAAGAAGTTGGAGCTAGACAGTATAATGCTGCAAGACAATATAGTAGGATCGGAATTACCATGGCACTATTATTATCAATCATTTCTGCGACATTCATTTATTTATTCCGTCATGAAGTTGCTTCGATATATACGACAGACTCACGAGTTTTAAGCTTAACAAAGGATTTTCTTATCTATGCTATTTTCTTCCAACTATCTGATGCGATTGCAGCTCCGATACAAGGGACACTTAGAGGGTATAAAGACGTTAATGTAACGTTTTTCATGGCATTAGTTTCCTATTGGGTGATTGGATTACCTTTAGGCTATATTCTAGCTCAATACACCGAACTTTCAGCATTTGGATATTGGGTCGGATTAATTGCTGGTTTAGCTGCAGGGGCTATTGGCCTAGCTGTAAGACTTCGAATGATTCAAAACAATACACCTTTAACATCTGATTAATTTTCACTCTTATTTGGCGACTGTTATCCAAACAATAAAACAAAGATGAAAAAACACCTTGAAATTTTTAAGGTGTTTTTTCATCTTTATTGAATTTAATCATTCCACTTGAATGTCCAATATACTTCCTTTTCAAACCATTGCAATGCTTCTTTGTCTTTCGTTAATAATTTCTCTTCCATTTGTTTTAACATGCCTTCTGTTTGTGAACGATGTGCTTTTAATGCATTTAACTTAATATCCGCTACATCCGTAATATTGATTTCAACATCTGGATAACCCACAACTTCATATCGATTATTTGTTATCGCCATACAGTAAGTTACAGGTCGTTTTTGTTTAGGTCGGCGTTTTAGTGCTCGTATTACAGCTTCACCACAAGCATCGTGGTCTGGGTGTACACCATGACCTGGATAGAACGTAACAACTAGTGAAGGTTCAATTTCATCAATTAGCTGCTCCATTATATCAGCTAATCTCTCATCATCCTCAAATTCAAGCGTTTTATCTCTTAAACCAAGAAGTCTTAAATCTTGAATATCCATAGCCTTACAAGCTTCTTCAAGCTCTTTCTTTCGAATTTGTGGCAGTGATTCACGATTGGCGAATAACGGGTTTCCCATATTCCTCCCCATTTCCCCTAAAGTACCACATGCATATGTAACAGGAATACCTGCTTTTCTTTTTTGTGCAATTAAACCCGCTACTCCGAACGATTCATCATCAGGATGCGGTAAAATAACTAATACATGCTCTTTCATATTCGTATCTCCTTACTTTCATTAATTTAACTTGCTTAGTATTGAAAAGGTGTCAAGCTTATCTGTAGTGCAATAGCTAACTGTCCTTCTGAGTTATGTCCAGCCATTAATAACTGTTCATTTTCATTGTATAGCCAATCTGTCAATCCTTCTGCATATACCCAACCTTCATCAAGCTTTAAACCCACTCGATAAGGTCCATTTCCAGTTATTTTTGCTTGATTGTATACAACTTTAGTATTACGAATAAAGGCAACAACTGTCATGTTTGCTTCATTTTTATGGGCGTTATACGCACCAGTTGTTGTTTCCAAATGAATATATACGCTTTTATTTAAGAATTGGTCAAGATATGTTTGTATTTCCTGTTTAGTAATTGGTTTCATCATTCATTCTCCTATCTATATACCAAAGTTTTTAGTTTATTGTTTGCCTGTTATCGCAAATAATTGTTAATTACTACTTGTGTGTCGACTGAGGTAAGGACATTCTGATTATTAAGCATATACCAAATAGCATCGACAGCATAAATCCCCCGTTCAATTTCCTCCTCCCCGCACATCTAGCATGTGTCTCGCACTTCCACTCCAACAAACCCTTAAAATAGGTTAGTGCAAAAAGACACATTCTTTTAGAGAAGAGCCTTTTAGAAAGAGTCCATTGTTATTATAAAACACAATAACCTTTATAACTCTACAGAGTTTCTTCTATGAATCATCAATTCAACCTTCTTTAAGTACTTTGAATGCGAGAAGGTGAAAAGTAAAATCGCACACCAAATGAATGAAAATGTCATTACCTCTATACGAGTAAATGGTTCATTATACAAAAGTACACCTATAAATAAAGTAATCGTTGGCGAGATATACTGAATAATCCCAACTAAAATTAATGGAATCCGTTTTGCACCACTCGCAAAAAGCAATAACGGTAATGCCGTCGCAATGCCAGCACCTATCAGCAATAAATTTGTTTCATAATAAAAAGAAAAAAATACTGATAAGCTCCAAACAATTCGATGAGCTAAAATTTCTCCAGCTGAAACATTGTCTATCATTTTCCAATACAGAGGTAATATTCCCCAAAGTAAATAGGAACCTGTTGTATATACAATTCCCAATTTGTATGTATTATCACCTGTTGTGTCCATTCTGTTTCCCCTCACTTCTAATGACCATTATAAACTTCTTTGTGGGAAACCTCCAAATAATACGAACTGCTAACATATATGAGTGGACTGCATAAAGTATAGTAAACATTATTGAACTTAGGAAGGTGAATAGAATGTTTCCTTGGAATAACCAGTTTCCATTTAATCAATCCAATTTCACAAAACAATTCCAAAAGATGAACCCTAAGGAAGTTGAACAATATATAGAAGATATCATGAAGAATATCTTTGGCTCAGAACCTTCAAATAAATTTCCATTTCATAATGAGGTTGATAATGAAAGAACAAAAACACAAGAACTTTCTGAATTTGACATATATGAGACTACCGATTATCTTTATGTAAAAATAGGTATTCCTAAAGAAAAAATCGAATCCATCAAAGTACAGCACAGTTCACATCAATTATTTATCCACAGTGATACTGATGAAAACGAAAAAACGACATATATGTTGCCCTCACCTGTTGCCAAAAAAGGAACAAAAGCACATTATGAGAATGGTATACTAGAAATACAACTAACAAAATTACACGAACATACAATCTCTGAAATAAGTATTCTTAAGGAATAAGGATTATTGTAAATAATAATACAAAGAAGACCTTTTCTATTAAGGTCTTCTTAATCTGTGACATATTTCCGCATAACATTATATAAATTCAATTAATATAATATTAAACAGCATGGGATATCATGAATAATTCCCTCGTCTTCAATTCACAACTGCATCATTCATGTGAAACGCGTCCTAAAATACACTTTATATACTAACAATTAATGACAAGGTACCCTTAACGATAATATCCACCGTATGGGTAACCATATCCTCCGCCATAAGGATAGCCGTATCCTCCACCGTACGGAACTCCATAACCACCATATGGGCCATAGCCATATGGTGAATATGGTGGTCTAGGTCTAAAAATCGTAGTTCCTACTAAGCCACCTAATAATCCACCAACAAAAGGACCTCCTAAAAAGAAACGCTCATCAGCATAAGGCTGGGGTTCTGTATTTCTCATCAAATAATGTGACATTCTTTAACCTCCTCTAATAATACCTACACTTAAATGTATTCATCTATAGGTAAATTTGAGTGGGCGGATATCCATTGTAATGGGGTTTTTATCTATCTTCATTTTAGAAGATTAACTTCAATCAATTTTATTAATTCACGATTCACAAAATAAGTTTGCCCAATCTTTCAATTCATTCATAACAGTTTGTAACCTCGCTCCTTTTTCAGTTAATCGATAAATGACTTTAACAGGTGTTTCAGCAATGACAAGTCTCTCAAGAAGACCTTCACTTTCTAATTCCTTTAATCGTTCCGACAACATTTTTTGGCTTATATTAGGAATAATTTCCGTTAGGTCCTTAAATCGTTTTGGGCCATCCAACAACACATGTATAATAATGCCATTCCACCGTTTCCCTAATAGTCGAAATGCAGATTCCATTTTAGGACATAAGAAATTATTCATACATGATAATCTCCCCTCTTATCAGTTTTAGAACTTAACACTAACTAAAAGTAAGTTTATTACTTTTAGTATACTTTATGAATAATGGATGTTCAACTATACCATCTTGTTTAGAAAATAAGATGTAAATTCCCTACCTCCTATTTGTATGAATTTTTAATTCAAGACAACTTTACAATAAATCATAAAAAAGAGAAGACCGAATTTAAAATATCCGGTCTTCTGCATTAGTCGTAATGTGTAGTATTATTTTTTATTTTTCTCTTTAAGCACTGAAATGGCCTTTTCGAGTTGTGTATCATTCTCTTGAACCTTTTGTTGTAATTGTTGCATTAGTTTTATCGTTGTTTCACCAGTAATCTGACCATTAACCGTCAATTTGTGTGTTGTTTGAAAATCCTTAACAGCCTTTTCTGTCTGCTCGTCAAAATATGCTTCATCCGGAATATTCTCATATCCTAGTGCTTTTAACATTTTCTTTGCATTATTAACCTCTTCAGAAGCATCACCTAACTTCAAGATACTCTCAGGGTTCATGTAAGTTAAATGTGCATAATCCGGTAATTCAGCTTTTACCTGAGGCTCAATCCCTTTCTCATGTATCCATGAACCATCTGGAGTTAACCATTTTGCAGTGGTAAACTTTACAGATGAATGATCATTGAATTGTTGTGCAGTTTGAATTGTACCTTTCCCAAAAGTCTTCTCACCTACTAAGGTTGCTCCAGCAGATTGTTGTAAAGCAGCAGCCATGATTTCCCCTGCACTAGCAGTTCCTCCATCGATTAGAACTGTTACCGGTTCTTTTACGATTGGCTCTTTTTCAGATTTATATACTTCCCTTGCTCCGTTATTATTCTCAACAAGTAGAATGTTTTCTCCTTTAGGAACAAATAATTCGACCATTTCGATAGCTCGATTCATTAAACCACCTGGATTTTGACGTAAATCGATAATGAATCCACTAACTTTTTTAGCTTGTAATTCAGTAATTGCCTTTTCTAATTCTTTTGTGGTCGATTCAGAGAATTTAGTAATTTGTATCTTACCTACATTATTCTCGATTACTTCAAAGTATACAGTTTCTAAAGGTATTGTATCTCTCGTAATCGTAAATGTTAACTCGCCCACACCTTTACGATTAACAATTAGTTTAACTTTAGATCCTTTTTCACCTCTGATTTTCAAAACTGCTTCATTTACTGAAAGGCCTTCAACAGATTCACCATCAACCTTCATTATAATATCCCTAGGTTTTAAGCCAACCTCTTCAGCAGGTGAACCTTTTATTGGTGAAACAATCATAATACTGCCATCACTTTCTTGAACTTCCGCTCCGATTCCTTCGAATGAGGACGAGATATTTTCATTAAAGCTCTTAGCCTCTTCGACATCCATATAAACAGAATATGGATCCTCTAATGATTCAACCATTCCTTTTATTGCACCTTCAACAAGTTTATCTTGGTCGATATTTTTATAGTAACCACTTTCTAGTATCTGATAAGTTGATTTTAGCTTAATAAATGGGTCTTGACCGTCTCCATCAAATCTTCCTTCACTTAATTTTAAGAGGCCAAAAGTAAGACCCGATGAAATAATAACAGTAAATACCATCCACATAATAAAACTACTTTTCTTCACTAACTACTCCACCACCTTTATGTATGTTCCTATTATGTCTAAACCACAATACATTCGTCAATAAATTTAGGCCAGTTTCATTAACATAGTTCCTTTTATCTAAAATGATATATTTTGATAATTCCTAATGAGTTATTCGAATAGCACAAGGTGAATTATCTAATCATACTTTTATTCACACATGTTATTTCACATCTACAGGACACTGCTAGTACTTGTATTATACGCCCACCGACTATTCTAAATAAATACCCCATTTATGAACTGATGATGTAAGTATGATAATAATCCAATAAAAATTCATTAAAAAATAGTTGTAGATTATAACATTATTTAAATGGATATTCTATAAAAGGCCTAATTTTTAAATAATTTAATTATTCGACAAGAACTACGATACTTTTTTGTAAATATAATGTAAAGTTTATTAAGCGAATGTAAATTCAGGAGGTTACCACAATGCAACTAGCGGAATACATGGATAAAATTGATTATAAAATGATTCGTTTTTCTTTCATGTTAATAAGTGAAATTGAACAGAAGTTAAAAAATAAGACCTTTTTTTATAAAAATCAAATCCTAACTTATATAAATGACCAAGTAGAGCGATTTCTTTCATCATTACAAGTGAGATGTTCATTAGTAAAAGTCTACAAGACTGAAATTTATAAATTAATCAAACCTAGGTTAAATAAAATTTATCAAAAGCACAAACTTTACTATTGTATTTAGACAATTCACTATTTATATAGCATATAATAATATTGGAGGTGAAAAATGAATTATTTACAACTATTAGCAACATTAGGTATCGGAGGTGCACATCCCGGCGGACTGTTATTAACAAAAAAAATATTTGAACAAGAACAATTTCCGTTAAACTATACAATATTGGATGCGGGTTGTGAATAATCCTAAAATGATTGAGCATGCAAAAAAAAGAAATCTTGAGAGTAATATGAAAATAAGTTACTATATTGAAGATTTGGCAAGTACCTCTTTTTCTGAAAACAGTTTTGACATTGTTTTATCTGAATCCGTCCTACAATTTACTACGATATCTCATACTTTGCCAGAAATTTTTCGAATCCTGAAAAATAACGGAATGCTTATTGCGATAGAAATGGTGCAACAATCACCTTTAACTGATGAGGAGCAACACGAATTAACAACATTTTATGGCATGAAGAATATTCCAACAATTGAACGATGGAAAGAACTGTTTTCCCACTATCATTTACCAGTTAAAAAGATTTCAACTTCTACTACCATTGAGTTAATAGACAATGGGGACCCGACAACAGAATTCTCACCAATCAGTGTTATTCCTCAAGAAACTTTCGAGCTATTAACACACCACGAAGAGTTAACTGTAAAATATGCAAATAAAGTATCATACTGTGTCTTCTATGCTATAAAACGAGCAAAATAATTTATATGTTTTGTAGGGTACTTATGATGTTTGTCAAATTAAAAGATAGGAACATATATAACAACTATATAAAAGCCCTAATTCATAGAAATTACGTAACTCACAGCTAACTTCTCAAAAGTTTCACCTCTTTTACTAAATAATTTATTAAATATAGTTTTGCGTACAATCCCTCAGACCGAATTTACCATATCATATGGTGATAAATGGTAAGGGAGGGTATGAAAATGTCACAACATTATTATCATTTATGTTGCCGTTATAACGGAAAAGTTGTGCGAATTAATGATAGTTACGGGCGTGTTCATGTTGGTAAAATTTGTCGCGTTACACCTCATAAGGTGTTTATTCAACCTTTAAATCAACGACCTGGCTATGGCTTTGGCTATTATGGATATGGATATGGTTATCCATACGGAATTGGCCTCGGTCTTATAACTGGAATCGCGTTAGCTGGATTATTTTTTTGGTAGTCATGAATTGACATTTCTTGTCTGACCCCTCAAATAATCATTACAATTTATTAACTCCACTTAAAATCTATTCGTTAGTGTATGAGGGGTCCAAACATTATATTTTTTGAAGATTTTTTTTGGGTTATCCTGATACTAGCTGCATGTTGAGTATTTTGTTCTAAACTTTGTATCACTTACTTTAAGAAGTTCAAGTTGACGCCAACTCGTGAGATTATTACTAGAGTGAAATTTGACTAAAGGGAGAAGTGAGAAACTCAAGCTTTGCAGGTGTTATACCCTCAGGAAGCTCATTTCTCCTCACTGACTATTAGTCCATTGTAGCAAGCTCAAAATGTAGATAGTTAGAAATACAATACATACTGTAATATGTAACCCAAATATCAAAATGCAACGGCGTGAAAAAATCGCCTCACATTTTCATCACATTTAATAACTATCGCCTATAATAAAGTAGTTACTCCTTTATATATCGCAACAATGTCATTCATCTTCATTCTAACAAGCCCACTTGAAGATGGTGCAACAAAATCGATAACACCTTTAATGACTTGGTCACTTTGGAAACCCCAATTTGCTTTTTTCGTTCTCGCATACTTCAAATAGACACCTTTACCGACAAAAAATGCAATTTCAGGTTGATAATTCTTAATTTTCCAATAAAGTTCCTCGCGACCTCTCTCATATTCCTCAGTAGTAATTTCCGCAGCTGATTTAGTAGGTCTTGATACAATATTCGTAAATCCTATACCTTTTTCCAATAATAAATCGTCTTCATCAGGTGAAAAGATACGTTCTGTAATACCTGCCTCAAAAATGATTTTCCAAAAGCGATTTGTGCGATTAGCATAATGGTGCCCCGTTTCAGCTGAGATGATACTAGGATTATAGCCAATAAAGAGGATTTTTAAATTTTTCTTTAATCTATCCATCTTTCCACCTGTATACATTTTAATGTTTAGATTTTTTTTACTTTATTAAAATACTCTTCCAACGTAATTTGATTTTTATAAAGAACTTCTGCTCTTTCTTTACCAATATAACGTAAGTGCCACGGTTCAAACTGATATCCTGTAATGTCTTCTTTCCCTTTAGGATACCTTATAATAAAACCTGCACGATGAGCATTTGCGGCAACCCATTTTCCTTCTTTCGTTTCTGCAAAGGTTTCAGTAATTTCTAAGTTAGCACTTCGACTTGTCACATCCATCGCTAAACCAGATTGATGCTCACTTTGCCCTGGCAATGCAACAGCATGCAGCGCCTCTTCTTCACCTTTAGCTTTTTTCTCTGCTTCAAAGATACCATGCTGCCTTGTGTAAGAACGATATCCAGAAACAGCAAATAGCTCTATTCCTTCATTTTCAGCTAATTGAAACAGCTCTTCTAAAGCTTGTGCTGCTTCTTTCCGCATATAACGCTGTGGTATATCTGCGTCACCAAAGGAAAATGCGACATTCGGTGTGACTAAATCATTCGGTTCATAATTCTCTGGCAACATATAATCCTTGTTCACCATTGCTAAAATATTTGTTGGATTTTCGATAACCTGTTTACCATCGACTTGTTTAATTATATTAAAATATTGGTTTTCCAATAAAAATTCTCGGTCAAGCTGCTCATCCTCACGATTTTTTGTTTCAATATTGTTAACCTGCTCTTTAATTCCAGACTGCTTAATTTCCTCTGACCCGTTATTTTGTGGTACAGTTTTCGGTAACGAGTAGTTCGTACATGCAGTTAAAGAGAATATCAGCAGAAATACAATCCCCACTTTACCTAAAAAGTTCATTTTATCACCCTATCTATTCACAGTTAATCCATTTATTTAACCCGGTATGTTTTCACAGGTCAGGTTAACGCGATTAAATCACCTACCCTTATTTTTCCTTTTTGCAGTTCATTTAAACGTTATTTCATTTTCTTTCCATCTTATTATATCGACAAAATCTGCAGACGGACAAGTATTATATAAGAAAAGGGAAGAAATCACTATTGATTTCTTCCCTTAAATCCTGAATATTCTTTTTCCTATTGTAAGCTAGCTAATATCTAATGCCACTTCAATCATCTCATTAAATGTCGTCTGTCTTTCCTCTGCTGATGTTTCTTCACCAGTTAGAATATGGTCACTTACAGTTAATACCGATAATGCTTTTCGATTAAATTTTGCTGCAATAGTATATAATGCTGCCGTTTCCATTTCAATAGCTAATATACCATATTTAGCCCATTTTTCGTGCTCAGCATTATCATTATAAAACATATCTGCAGTAAATACATTTCCTACTTTTAAAGAGAGTCCTTTATCTATACCTGTATCATATGCTTTTTTTAGTAATTCAAAATTTGCAGTCGGTGCGTAATCAACACCACCAAATGTCAATCGATTCATTTGCGAATCTGTTGAAGCACTCATTGCTAGTATGACATCTCTAACTTTCACATCTCTTTGTATTGCGCCACATGTTCCAACACGAATTAAATTTTGTACATTATAGCTGTTTATCAGTTCATTTATGTATATTGAAATAGATGGTACTCCCATTCCAGTACCTTGTACCGAAACTTTTCGGCCATTATAGTTACCAGTGAACCCAAGCATCCCTCTTACCTCGTTATAACAATGAACATCCTCCAAGAAGGTTTCTGCTATATATTTCGCACGTAAAGGATCTCCAGGGAGCAACACAGTATCTGCAATATCATTCGTTTTAGCACCAATATGAACACTCATCAAATCATCCTCTCTATTATCTTTTACTTCACTCATCATAGCATTTGTTCATATGGCTAGTAAAATTCTTAATATTCTAAAACTCACTTTTAGAGGAATGACTTGGCTGTTCACCTAACGATAATTCGATTAATTCTCTTCCATCCTTCAGGTTTCAGTTGGTAATAATATTGTCCTTTTTTTCCTTCATCAATAAAGACAATATCTCCAGTGCCAAGATAACGTGCATCATAATCGTTTGGTATAAGGTCTGAGACATTAAAGGTTTGAAAAACTTTTTCCATTACATCTCGATGTGATTCCCCTTTTGCGATAAGCCGATACACTGCTTGATAACCTTTTTTTTCGCCAAATTTTGGAGTCTGGAATATTGTAATATCAAAATTAAGCAACCTTTTTTTCAGTAAAGTTTTAACCATATTTCTCCCACCTACCCTATATGAATATACTATAATACTTATTAGAGAAAACCTATGGGAAACCCTTTGCCTAAACAGTTCTATTTTTGTCGAATATACGGCTAATTTTAGCGAAAAATACAATGTTCAAGATAAACCAAGCAAATCCGATTGAAAAGCCAGCAATTACATCTGTAAAAAAATGAACACCTAAATAAATTCTACTTACACCAATTAATAAGATGACAAGACTACTTATAAATAATATCCCTCTCCTACTATTACTATTTTTTACATATTTCAAGACAAAGTAACATAATAAACTATATAATGCAATGGAATTCATAGCATGTCCACTTGGAAAGCTATAATCTGTTAACTCATAGACAGGATTCATATTTGGTCTTTCACGTTTAAACATGTTTTTAATCAACTCATTAAGAAATCTAACACTAAATAAGATAAAGAAGAGGAGTACGATCTCCAAGTATCTTCTTCTTATAAATAAAAAGATGCCACATATTAAAGATAGCGGTAATAAAAATTTGATCGAACCTATATCTGACATCGCTGAAAAGAACTTGTTTAAAGGTATTGAACGTATTGATTCAAAAAATAATGATATTTGGACATCAATCAAGTAGATAGGTTCACTTGGATATAAAATTACACATAAGAAGAATGTAATACCTGTGATAAGTAACAGCTTAAACAAACAAACACCTCCTGTAACAACAAATTATATTTCCGATATTTCCATTTTGTTACAATTGGTAAATTTTTATTCTATTTGTGCGCACTAATAAAAAATGAGAATGCTCCAAAAAGCCTGTTCATCCTACATAATATACAGAACGAATTTGCATTCTATAGATTATATTGGAGGAACAGAGTTTCTTGAATCATTCTCAAATGTATTGTCAAAGTCTTCAATTCATCAGGATATTTTTGTAAACATTATTGCTTTTTACTAAGTTGTCGAACTGTTAATTGTTTATATATTTTTCATAAACGTCCCCGAAGTCCTTCACATGATATTGGTCGTGTGCAGACATTAACCATGTAAAGCCGACTTCTGTTAAACCTTTTAATGTGTCTGTTAGATTGTTGTCATCTGTTCGTGAATTTTGCAGCACTGAAACAGCTTTGTTTAAGCTTTCCATTGCGAAATTATGCTTAGTTTCATTTTCAAAAGTTAATTCAGAAATGCGTAATAGTGCTTTATACAAATCTTTTAATTCTTCTATTTGGTCTTTCCTCACATCAA
Source organism: Metabacillus malikii (assembly GCF_030813355.1). Taxonomy (GTDB): domain Bacteria; phylum Bacillota; class Bacilli; order Bacillales; family Bacillaceae; genus Metabacillus; species Metabacillus malikii. The sequence continues at coordinate 128,286 of NZ_JAUSUD010000001.1, read as the reverse complement.
TATCAAATGCTACATTCCCTACATGGAATTTTATTTCAACGTCCATATCAATTTTTCCAGCTGTTTCTAATAATACAGAAGAAATTCGATGTTGAGAATATGGATATCTCTTCAGCGTTCTTTTCGAGGATGTAGCACTTTCACCATCTACATGGATAATTGCTAAATTTGTAAAGCAATATTCATCTGCTTTTGTTTTTATTAAAAAATAAATTTTTTCATTATCCTCATGCATGACATAATCATCAGCATCTGTTTTATCATAGTCTGTTGGTTTAATAATTGTACCAATATCTGACAAACCTAAAGCATCTGCAGCAATCTTTTTAAACATCCTTCTATCCCCTTTGTCATTTAATTCGTAAACAATGTTGTATTTTACTTAATTGACTTTTTAGGTTGGTTACCTTGTGCAATACTCACTGTAAGGTGAGGGGAATCCTCAAATCCCTACATTTAGTCATATCGATTCGCCACTATCTCATCGTGAACCGGATAAATGCCGCTCATATCATACCTCACTACCTATCTCTCAAGAGGAACAGTTACAACTAACCTTTTTTAAGGGATTGGTAGGAGCTGATTGCGAGACTCCTGCGTGATGCGTGGGAAAGGTGAGATCCCGCAGGAGTTTACGCTGAGGAATACGAAAGGCGTGGCGGCTTGCCCATCGACGTACAAACTGGAGGGGCATCGACTGAGATAAAGGAATCACGATGAGCCGAATGGCGAATCGATGATGACTTATCGTAGGGAGGTGACCTGAAGTTTGCTTGTTCGTGCCGCAAGGAGCTATGAGGCTCCCCCCCCTCGGAAAGCGAGTATTATAGCGGAGACCAATCCTAAACGACAACTGAGTTAAAGCCTATGTTTACGAAAACAGCCTTTAAAAGAGCCAAAAAATAAAAGCGAAATATATGTTAGTCAACTAAGTTCTGTAAACAATCCTGTACATCACTTATTAACGGTTCAATAGTTTCATAAGGCTTAGATAATTGTAACATCTTGCGTAGTATACTCTTACCTTCTGTAGAGATACTTAATTCTTCCTCCCAAGTTTTATTCTTTCTAGAAACCGGGGTATAGGATGAATATAATAAAAACAATACAAAATGACCTAAAGCATAAAAATCACTTTTAAATGCAACTTCTCTAAACAGCCTTTTCGCAATATTCCCATCATTATGTTCGTCTTCTCGGTTGTCTTTTAAAAATTTTGCCAAACCAAAGTCTATAATATAATAATGTCCATCGTTAAAAAGGATATTTGGGATTCTTAAATCACGATGGACAATGTCTTGTTGATGGATTTCGTTTACGATTTTGAGAATATGAATTAAATGAGTAAAAGTCTCTTTCTCTGAAAACTTACATTTCTTATCAAATATTAATTGCTCAAAAGTTAAACCCTTTTTGAATTCCATTAATATAAAACATTTATTAAGATATTCAAACTGACGATAACATGAAGGGAAAGCATCATTGTTTAGTCTCTTCATTATTTCAGCTTCTCGTTGGAATGATAATCTACCACTCTCATCATATTGCTTATATTTCCGTAGCTGCTTTAAAACATATGGATGTCCACGACGATCCTTAACTAAATAAGTTAACCCATAGCTTCCCTTGCCAAGCATATCGACTATTTCATACTCATCTAGAATCAGTTTAGACCTTCTAAATGGTCTCTCACTTACTTGAAGATACTTTGAATACAAATATTTCATTAACTGCTATAAGAGCCAAAAGAACTAAAAAAGCTAGAAGATTTGCGTTTTCTTTTATAATGATGATGCCCATATGAAGATGGATGATGTGAATGATGCCTTCTCTTTTTAAAGTCACTTGAACTATAATGTCTTGATCGTGAATGCGAGTGAGAACTCGATAGCATTGATTTTAATATTTTCTTTAACATATAAATCCCTCATTTCGATTTTATAGTATTAATACGTTAAATATGAACAAAAGTTTCATTTTTTCATAGGCTAAGGTAAAGACATTAGCCGTTAATTTGAATAAAGTACGATTGGAATGATTCATAAAATGTTACCATGCTTCAAGACTTGGTCTAAAACAACGAATCATATAACAATTATACATGAAACTGAGTTAAATGAACTATTAAAGAGGATTCATCAATCACAAGGTTCTTCAAGCTCATCGCCTCTTCTTATCACAAATAAAGAAAGAGAGATGATTAATTGGATTAGATATGAAACGAACTTCCATAATAAAAATAATATCAGCAGAACTAATGCCTATCTGGATTTTTTTCAAAAACATCCGGAAGTCCATTGGTCCTTTTTAGCTCATATGGTATCACGAAACGGTGGCTACAATATGACTGATTTAAAAGGAGATATGATTCGACAGTTTATAAGTTCACGTTTAAAGCATAAACTTTTTCATTTATTAGAAAGAGCAAATGCACTTATTTTCCATGATGCTTACCCACAACTTCTTTTATATGAGTTAAGTAAAAGTGACAATACATCCTATTTTTATTTAGCGCCCCGTTTTCAAATATCACGCTTTATGCCCCCTGTATGGGAGTACTTCTTAATTTCAAATAATTCACCATTATTAACATTAGCATTAATTACAAATGAACAGCAATATGTAGAGTCCCATTTAATGAATTCATTTAAAAAGGAAAGCAATCTTTTTTCATCCTTACCATTTATACTTCAGGAAAAACTCGGGCTTACTCATGTTATTTTCCCATACAAACGGTACCAATTCTTACGAAAGTTTTCATTAGCTGGTTTAGAAATACACCGTTTTCCTTCAGTACATGAAAGGATAATAACTGGTAAAAAGCTATATTCTATTTTATTCTCTAAATTGTACTATCGGTCTTGCCTACAATATGCATTTGAACAAACTCACACAGCATCAAGAAAGGATTATTGGCCGCATCAATTCTCAAACAATTCTGATGCTAAGGAAATATACAGCCCAACATTACAAGAGGCTTGGCCAGACTTACAGCATACATTTGATTCTACAACCGATTGGTTTACTAATACAAAGATCATTGATGGGTTCGAAAAAGGAATCACCGTAAATTCTGCTGACATTACCAAAAATGTTAAGAGAGACATTAAAATGATTTCCTCATTACATTCACTCATAGACTAGACTAATAACCTTGTTAAGGTTTTCATCTTAGGAAGCAGCTTACGATTCTTATACATCTTGAAGGAAGAAATATCAAATAATAATCTAGTTTACAGTGAATAATTCCCTTAAACCACCAAATTAATGTTAAAAAACAGACAATAAAAATAAGACTGCTCTATTAGCATTCTTTTACCATTACTAATAGTCAGTCTATTTATTTGTTGCAGATTAATCTTCTTCGTCAATATCCTCTGCTTCATCAATTATGCATTTATTTAATAAATATTCGAAGGTTATGTCAGCTAATTCCTCAATTTCGCTTTCCCCTGGCACATACCCTCTTTTTGTGAGCTCATTGTAAAAGAACTCCGCAATTTCCTCCGTATCAATAATTACTTCAATTTCCCTCACAATATCGCCCCCCTTTAATTGTTTATGTCCATACACATGGACATATGTCATCATTAAAGACATTTTATAAAATATTTTGTTTGCATGAACATTTCTATCGATCGATCAATATGAAGTTATATTTTTTTGAAAAACTTTAATCATATTAAAAAAAGTTAGTCATATAGATGAATTATAGGACAAGCCAAAGGAGCGATTTTTAAATGACTTTCATAGAAAATGCTAAACAATCACTACTACATTTTTTGGATGGCAATGGTTATGACAAGCTATTACAGAGCATACTACGGGGGTTATTTTTTATCATGATTTGTTTTTGTTTACCTTATTTTTGTTATGTGTTATTTTCATTACTACTCTAATTAATACAAATCGAGTTTACTATAATTTTGTAATTTATAAACAATTAGTTCTAATTTTTCTTTATAAATTTCGTCATGAAACATCTCATATAATATTTTATAATCATTATAGGAATCTAGCAATTGGTCTATTTTTTTCCGTGTTTGGTATCTTTCTTTCAGTACTTGTTGAGGTTTATTAATATGTTTCTGACTATCCTTATGTTTATGCGTATTGAAAAGTAGCTTATAATGGGAGGATTCTTTATGTTTATTTGACACGGATATAATCTCACTTTCCTTAGCTTCTAACCATTCACCATCCTTTATCCTTATTAACTCATAAATTACCTCTTCCCATCCCTCATCTTTATATCTCCAAACTTCTGTACAAATTCCGATTATTTGAAACTCTGTAGTTCCATAAGCTTCATGAAACACGATATCACCAATTCGATAAAATACCTCAATATTTATTTCTTCAATTTTTTTTAACGGTCCCTCATAATCTGAATATAGGCTTAAAGCATTTTCATAGTAAAGTGAATCACTATGATTGACTTCATATACGAATTGTCCATTTATTTCATGTATATTCGTAATCTTTCCTACTGTACCGTACATGGTAATCACGACTATATCCTCTAGTTTAAATTTTCTCCTTCTGCCATCACCCATAGTCGCTCTCTCCCTTTATCGTGATTTTCATTTGAATATAGTAATATATGCAAAGAAATGTCCATTCGATATAAGGAAAAAAGTCAATTTAACGCTTTACTTGTTTTTTTAGGCTAATAATTTCGTTCATGAATGATATAGATTTAAATGTTTTCGAAATAACATCGTATACCATCGGTCAAATAATATTCTATAGACAAAAATAAGGGTACTCATTATAAATGTAACACCTCTAAACACACGAGTATATAGGTCACTATATATTGTGTTTTTAGGGGTCTGACACTTTTGTTTTGAGTCACCCTCTCTCATTTTCTTAACTCAACGCTTTAATATATCCGATTCATATCTTTGCCAAGCCTCGTCAAATATTGCCATACTCGGTAAATAATGTCCATGCATTTCTAAATAAGTGCTTAACTCATCATAGTTTGTCGAATTCTTAGGAAAACCATGGTCGAGATAGGCATCATTTGCAAAAACTGCTATTTCATCCAAAGGCTTAGGTTGACGATATTTCAATAAATAATGATAAAAGGATTTCATGTTTTCTCCTCCAACCACAAGATTTTTATATTATATCTTGTTCGGCTAAAGAATGAAACCGTAATGTTTTATTCAACGTTGATTCAGCTGCTCCTGTAGAAATTCAATTTCAAATCCTAAATCGTCTAACATTTTATGGTCGACAGTTGTCTCTTGACCCTTAGTTGTTAAATAATCACCAACAAAAATTGAATTTGCAGCATATAACCCTAATGGTTGTAATGAACGTAAATTGACTTCACGTCCTCCAGAAATTCTAATCTCTTTTGATGGATTTATATATCGAAATAAAGCTAGTACTTTTAAACAATAACGTGGATTTAATTCATCTGTTCCTTCAAGCGGTGTTCCTTCAATCGCATGAAGGAAGTTTATCGGAATAGAATCAGCATCTAATTCTCGTAAACTAAAAGCCATATGTACAACATCTAGAAAACTCTCCTTCATACCAATAATAACACCAGAACATGGTGATATCCCACTACTTTTGGCTGTCTCAACTGTTTCAATGCGATTTTCATATGTATGGGTAGTCGTTATCTTTTCATGATGGCTCTTTGATGTATTAAGATTATGATTATATCTATCAACACCTGCCTCCTTAAGTTTTTTTGCTTGGTCAGGCTTTAAAATTCCTAGACAGGCACATACTTTCAAATCATATGTAGACTTTATATCCTGGACAATTGATGCAACATGTTCAACTTCTCGATTTGATGGTCCTCTACCACTAGCTACAATACAAAATGTCCCTGCACGAAGTTGATGTGCCCGTTTTGCACCATTGAGGATGGTTTCTTTATCCAACATTTGATATTTTTCGACTGGTGCAGTTGATACAATTGACTGTGAACAGTAACTACAGTTTTCTGGACATAATCCAGACTTTGTATTCATAATCATATTCAATTTTACCTTTTTACCATAGTAATGCTTTCTAATTTGAAATGCTCCATTTAATAATAGAAGCAACTCATCATCACTTGATTGTAGTATAGATAATGCTTCACTTTGGGTCAGTACCTTACCATTCAATACTTCATTTGCTAAAAGACTCCAGTCCATTTCAATTCCCCCAATACACACTTTAATATGTATATGGTAATGAATAGTTATTTTTATGTCAACTAATTTAATTTATAAGTTGACAAATATTTTCACAATAAACATACATTCTAAACTTAATTGCCGTTTGCAACACTTGTTATCTTAATTGAGCCTGTTTACGTAAACATTATGCTTTATACTTAGTTGGTGTTATGGGTTGGTCTCCTCTTGCAGTACTCGCTTTCCACGGGGTGGTAGTGAGCTTGTCTAACTTCCGGCGGCTACCTGTTAACAAACTTCAGGTCCTCTTCCTCCGATAAGTCGTCATCGATTCGCCACGGCTCAACGTGATTCCTTTATCTCAGTCGAACTTTACAGAATTTGCAGCATAGAACTCCCAAAAAATGTTCGGATTTAAAGGTTTTTTTGTTATGTCCCAGCCTCATAAACAAAAAATGAGCCCTGTAATGGGGCTCATTTCAGACTGTAGACAAACTCGAAGAAAATCGAGTTTGCCTACAGTCTTTTTTGTTTTAAAATAGAAATAGAAAAATACTTGAGGTGATGAAGATGCTTTCAAAACATAATCCTAATCAACGTGAACAGTTAGAAATGGTCGCTTTAGACGAGTTGGTACCTGAAGATCACTTAGTCCGAAAAATTGAGAAGACTATTGATTTCTCATTCATATATGATTTGGTGAAAGATACATACTCAGATATAGGTCGCCCAAGTATTGACCCAGTGATTTTAATTAAACTTACATTTATTCAATATACATTTGGCATTCGGTCGATGCGTCAAACAATTGAGGAATTAAAAACTAATGTGGCCTACCGTTGGTTTTTAGGGTATGGGTTCCATGATAAGGTCCCACATTTCTCTACATTTGGAAAGAACTATGAGCGACGCTTTAAAGATACGGACCTATTTGAACAGATATTCTATCGAATCTTAAAAACGGCATCTGAAAAGAATCTAATAAGTGCTGAGCATGTATTTATAGACTCTACACATGTGAAGGCTAGTGCTAACAAGCATAAGTTCGAAAAGAAAGTAGTACGCAAGGAAACCCGAGCTTATCAAGAACAACTACAAGAAGAAATCAATAAAGACCGTGAAGACCATGGGAAGAAACCATTCCCGCCGGACAAATTTGAGAAAGAAGAATCAAAAGAAATAAAAGAAAGCACCACAGATCCTGAGAGTGGCTACTATGTTAAGGACGAACGTACAAAGCAGTTTGCGTATTCCTTTCATGCGGCCTCTGATCGAAACGGATTTGTTTTAGGAACCATTGTTACACCAGGAAATATACATGACAGTGTAATCCTTGAACCGTTAGTTGACCGAGTTATTGAGAAGGTTGGCAAGCCTAGAGCTGTTGCGGCAGATGCAGCCTATAAAACACCTGCCATCACTAAATACTTACTTGAACACGAAATTACACCTGCCTTGCCATATACTAGACCACGTACGAAAGAGGGATTCTTTCGGAAGCATGAATATGTTTATGATGAACACTTTGATTGTTACATATGTCCCGCAGGTGAGATTTTGAATTACTCAACGACTACGAAAGAGGGCTATCGTGAGTACAAATCACCAAAGCATGTATGTGCCGCTTGTCCATTTTTGGCCAAGTGTACACAAAGTAAGGAACATCAAAAAGTGGTGACACGTCATGTTTGGCAGGAGTATGTGGAGGAAGTAGATCATCTTCGTCATCACAAAGATGTAAAACCTATATATGCAAAGCGAAAGGAAACGATTGAGCGTGTATTCGCTGATGCAAAAGAAAAGCATGGTATGCGTTGGACAACGTTAAGGGGACTTAAAAAATTGTCGATGCAGGCGATGCTTACTTTTGCTTGTATGAATTTAAAGAAGATGGCCAACTGGACTTGGCGAGGTCCTAAAATGGCATAAATATAAGGTGAGGATAGGAGTGTTCTATCTTTGAATAGATAAAAATATAAGAAAAATACTCAAAAGGGGTTCGGAATGAAACCATTCCGAACCCCTTTTGTCGACAATCTGAAATGAGCCCTGTAATGGGGCTCATTTAAGGTTAGCGTACGTATGCTGCACCAACAATGATTAATAAGATGAATAGAACAACTATCAATACAAAGCTATTTCCAGCTCCATTCCCTACGTTACCGTAAGAATATCCACAATGATGATCATAGTAGCAATGATGCATTTCATTCACTCCTTGAATTCTAATTTAGATTTCTCTTTACATTATGTAACTGCTAGGTGAATGGTTTGGGCAAAATGCCTATTCATCATGATTTTTGTCTAATTATTCTTAGGTTTTATCATAAGGTATTTTTGGTTTTTCAATGTTTCACTGTTAAAGCAACTTGTGTTGTACCAAGTATGATTACCAAAGTGTCCATACTTATATCTACCATTAAACGAAATGTCAATAAATGAACAATTTAAAGTACAACATGCATACCATCATTAATCAAAAAGCACTTTATACTTGCCATACCCTTCTTTTTCTAAGTCTTCCTTCGGGATAAACTTTAGTGCAGCAGAATTAATACAATAACGGAGTCTTGATGGTCCTGGACCATCATTAAATACATGACCTAAATGCGAGTCAGCTGTTTTACTCCTAACCTCTGTCCTTACCATTCCATGAGAAGTATCGAGCTTTTCAATCACTTCATGTTCTTGTATAGGTCTAGTGAAACTAGGCCACCCGCACCCTGCATCATATTTATCTTTTGAACTAAATAATGGTTTCCCTGATACGATATCAACATATATCCCATCCTCTTCATAATCCCAATATTCATTATGAAAAGGTGGTTCCGTACCGTTATTTTGAGTTACCTCATATTGAATAGGAGTTAAGGAAGCTTTTAATGAAGGCTGCTTTTTCCAATTAACTTCAATGAATTTATCTCTTCCAGAGCCAGCACGGTATTGTTTATATCTAGCAGTGCTCTTTCTATAAAAATCTTGATGGTATTCCTCTGCTTTATAAAATGGCTTTGCTGGTAAAATCATCGTCACGATTGGTTTAGAGAAACGTCCACTATCAGCTAATTGTTGTTTAGATTCCTCTGCAAGTATTCGCTGTTGCTCATTATGATAAAAAATTGCTGTTCGATATGATTCACCACGGTCAAAAAATTGACCACCTGCGTCAGTTGGGTCGATTTGCTGCCAATAAAGCTCAAGAAGTTTTTCATACGGAAAAATATCTGGCCGAAATGTTATCTGTACCGCCTCATAATGCCCAGTTGTTTCAGAACAAACTTCTTCATATGTAGGGTTCTCCTTCGTACCACCGGTATACCCGGAAACGATTCCTTCAATCCCTGGAAGTTCATCAAACGGTTGAACCATACACCAAAAACAACCGCCAGCAAAGGTCGCCAATTCTACTTTTTCATTATTCATTTGATATTCCTCCTACTTGAATCTATCTATATTATATAGCATTCGTAGAAAACATTAAAAGTAATCAGTCTTAGCGCTTTTGACAATTTATTAAAACGACTTGACACTTTAGTGAACATTCCTTAGTCTTAATAGAAGCTAAATAGTTCACTTACAAAACAATTGATAAATCGAAAATATCACATAAAAAATTGAAAATTCGGAGGAGTAAGCTTGAAAAACCGATTAGAAAACATGTATGAGTTAGAATCATTAATGCGGTATGTGTATAAAGTATTGAGAAATGAAATGAATACTGTGTATGAAAATGAAATGTCGAGAAACGAATTTTTTATACTAAGAGCACTATATGAAAATGGTTCAAAGAAATCTGTAGATTTATCTAAAATGTTAAATGTTTCAGCATCACATATTACTGCTATAACGGATTCCTTAATTGATAAAAAGTGGATTGAAAGAATACGTTCTGATAAAGACAGAAGAATTGTGAATCTCCACATTACAGAAGAAGGTAGAAATAAGTTAGAATTATTCGAGAAAAAGAAAACAGACTTCTTATTAGGTAAGTTTAAGGATTTTAACGATGATGAGATAGAGAATTTTATTTATCTGTTTAAAAAATTAATAAAGGAATAAACACTAATCCAATCGAATTTTAATTCAGATATAGTTGTCCATCAGATTGGGTAGACGTTAGATGTACCCTGTAATTAATTGGGTGAAGTGAGGATTTGTGGCAACCGAACCTCACTTCACCTCTAGAAGTCAGCCAATGGGTTAGGTTAACCGAGGTGAATATTATACAAGTAATAAATTCATATTATTACTCAATCTCAATAGATGTATAATTATTATTTTTTAGCAAAATAATAATTAAAAATAGCACAATTTAATAATTCTTATACATCTTGGAGGTTATATACAGTTGTCTACACCTTACTTATGTCCAAATTGCAAAACAAATAGGTCCCGCTTCAACATTATCGAACAGCATGCAAAATCGGTAAAACTAAATCCACAAACAGGTGAAATATTAGAGGAACTTGACCAATTAGCATTAGGTCCACTTCATGTTCCATATAGAGGGCCAAACTATAAAATCCAGTGTGGAATTTGTGGACTTATTGAAGAAGAACTATCATTCATTAAACATGCGCAATTGCACCAATAAAAGTCACCTTCAATATTGTAATGAAAAAGAGGATGATTCAATCATTATATCCCACCATAAATACCTAGATGATAAGTATATCTTTCTTATACATCTAGATGTTAGGGGAAGAAACGTTTGAACCACCCTCTTTCTAGTTAGATATTCAATTTATCTCTTAATTTCTATTCTATGAATCAAATCTTGTATCGCCTTTATTAGTATATCTGGTTGTTCGAGCATAGACATATGCCCACAGTTTTCAATCACTACTTGAGTAATCATTTTATTTTCAGTAGAAAAGACACGTTCGATTGGAAGTAAATTATCCTCTCTGCCTGCTACTAATAGTATAGGAATCCTCATGTTTTTTAATATATCGTTACGATCTCTGCGATTTTTCATGGCATTTAAAGCCCCTATCGCACCAAAATCGGACGTCTTATAACCAATTTTTTTCACTTCATTAACATGATAAGCAAGCTCTGATACGTTTTCATTAGCAAATAATTTTGGAATTAGTTCATTTACAAAAGGAACGATTCCACTTCTTTTTATATTTTCAATTCCTTTGTCACGATTTTCTTTTGCCTCATTCGAATCTGGATATGCGGTCGAATGAACTAATGCTAAACCAGATAACATGTCAGAATACTTTTCAGCAAATGCTAAACTTATATAGCCTCCTAAAGAATGACCAATTAAAGTAGCACGTTGTATGTTTAATGACTGTAATACTTTTGCAATATCATCTGCCATTTCCGTTATGTCACATGTATCCTTAGGTGTACTTGAGTGACCATGGCCTCTTAAATCAATTGTTAGAACTCTATTTTTTTTTATAAGGTGTGGAACAATATACTTCCAATAATTATGATCCCCACAAAAGCCGTGAATTAATACAACACAATCACCAATACCTTGATCTAAGTATGAAATCATATTATCACCTACATGTTGAGTAAACCGCTCCATTATCCACCCTCCGAGTTCTTATTCATAACGACTATATTTGATAGCGTAACAAAAAAGTGTTTATTTCTCAATTTTTATGTTCTTTTACCCTGTGGATTTAGGTTGTTACATTAAACCATTTCAAAATCTTTCAACTTCAGACTGCTTTTTAGATAGTTGTACGTCGGTGGGCAAGCCGCCTATGCTCTTCATACTCCTCGGCGTAACCTGTGGGAGTCTCACCTCTCCACGCATCCCGCAGGAGTCTCTCAGGTCAGCTCCAACCCAACCTTTGATAAAGCCTATGCTAAAAGCAACAAGTTTTTAGAAAAGTGCTTTTTAATAAGACAAGCATTATCGAAATTACACTCCGTATTTTAGTATATACATAACTTCAAAATTCATCCATATTCATTTTCACTAAATTCGTTTTTGTATGCTTGTATGTTTTTTCACAATGAATGACTAAAGACTAGCTCTATTTTGAGGAAACATACGAATGACCTATCTTTCAATAACTTACTGTAAACTTTATTAACCAAATTTTTAGATATTTTTAAAAATATAAATCTTATGTACATTTTTTGTAAAAAGTGTATACAGTTGCCTTTTTTCAATTATTATTAGAGTGAACCAGCTGGTTCTAAAGTGATCACTATTCGTTACATGGGAGGAAAAAACAATGAACAAAAGTTTATTATTGAAAGTAGGAGCATCATTACTTGCTGTATTCTTAATGGCTGCATGTAACAACGCTGAAGAAACTGATCAAGAAGAAACAAACACTGAAGAAACTGAAGAAAATGCTGAAGAGGAAAACACTGAAGAAGAAACAACTGAAGAAAAAGCTGAATAAATTAGTAAATTAATTTAGATGCACAGTTCTATACAGATGCATCTACATAATGGAAGAATAGAACATCAATAACATTCATCATGTATTTGATGTTCTTATTCCCCATCATAAAAATGAGAGGAAATAATCCTCTCATTTTTAACTATTATTTTTTTGCTTTTCATCCTTAATGTGCCACATATATACTGCAATACTTAAAAATAATGTACAGTACCCTATATTTATATAGACTTGGTCCATATTTTCAGATATGAACTCTTGATATGCTATTCCACCAAAGTATAATGATATTAATATAGCAACAAACCCAAAGATAACAATTTTATTTTTCACGATTACGTCCTCCTACATCTACATCCTTTTCTTTATAGTTAGCAATATTTCACAAGTAATAAATTTCAAAAAAACATTTCATGTATATAGCTGTATTCCAAATTGACTTAATTCAAATCATGAATATTAATTTGAATAATGAAATTGAAATAAATCTTCAAAAAAGATGACACCAATAGAAATTACTACTTCATTTCGAACAATATTAATCTGTATAACAATCCTAAATCAAAAATGAGAAACAATATCCAATATAATTAGTAGTTGTTATTACTATATTTTTACCTATATTCACCGAACCGTCAACTCTATATATTGTTTATCTTTTCAATTTATTGACTAGCACTACAATATTCGCCTTTATTCAGAATTTTTCGTCCGTTCTCTTTACATTATGGTAAAGGTACATATAAGGTAAACATTATATCATCTGTTTCTAGTTGAAAACGCTCTGCCTTAGCTCTAAATCCATTTTTAAGTTGTAATTCATCAAGTTGGATATCAATCTCTTTATCATTTGGTTTAATGATTACATATTCAGGTAAATCATAATGAGACTGCATATATTTCAAAACATATGATAATGGTAGTTTTAATTGACCAATTGAAAGTTCTATAACTTTTAATTTTATATTACCTTCTTTACTGACAATAGGATTCAAGATTAACTGCATATTGATTTCTTTACTAAATGCTTGAATTGTACCGTATACATTCACATGTTCATCTAACTCAACATAATACTTTAAGTTTTCTTGGTCAGTTTCCTTTGTTAAATAATGATTTATAAGGGTAGTTAAGGACTCTTTGTTACTACTAATAAGAAATGGTACAGATTCCTCTTCATTTTTTTGATGAGAAATATCCATACTTTTTGTTTGGCGGTCAGACGGTAAAAGCAGAAATCCTCCCAGTAATATTACCACTAGGAAATTAAGTGAGACAATAATCCAAAATGCGTATTTCCATTTTTTCAATAAACATCCCTCTTTCTTACGGTATAGCAGTAATTACTTGTTCGTTTTCCAATTCCTCTAATACTCTATCAGCTATTAATTCATATCCTTTTCTATTTGGATGAAATTGGTCATCAGATAACAATATTTCATCAGTTGTAGTGAAAATATCCTCAACGGATACAAATACGCTATGACCATCATGATTTATTATTTGTTGTGAAGCAGTATTCCATTCAGAGATTATCGTATCTATCTCAGATAATTCTGGCAGCATGTACTTAAAAGGATTATAGAGACCTATTAACACAATGTTAGCTTCTGTATTATTTTCTCTAATTGTATTGATGATATCTTTTAAGTTATTCTCATACGTTTTTTGGCCCTCTCGAAAAGGTCCATAATCTAAGGAGAATATATTCTTTTTGACGACATTCATTAAATCATTACCACCAATCGTCACAAAGATTAAATCTGCTTTTTTTAAATGATTTACAACTTGATTTTCCTTTAATTTTTTTTGTAGATTACTAGTTTTATGTCCTTTAATCCCATAATTGTTTAATACAATATCTTTTATTTCTTTACGTTCATCCATTTGGTTTATTAACTTTCCAATATATCCACCTTGGTTTGTCTCATCACCAACACCTTTTGTAAGTGAATCACCAATCGCCACAACATGTAATGTTTTAGGGATAAAAGTCTCTGCTGGTTGTTCCTTCTCAAGCTTTGTGAGCGATTTAGAAGAAACATTAGATGTGTGATCCGCCATACATCCAGTAACAAGTAAACAAAGGACTACAATTGACGTAAGCTTTCTGAACATAACATCACCCTATCAATAGTGTAAGGACAAATTATATCATTATAAGTTCATAATTTGTTAGTAAAAAAGATTCCAATTTGGAATCTCTTTAGGTAAAAATCATTTCAATAATAATTTAATATCCGAGATAATCTCATCGTATGGAGTTTCAACTGCTCCACTATAATCTCTCATTACTACTCCATTTTGATCAACTAAATAAAAACTTGTTTTGTGCATGACTTGGTCATGATTATTTGGCTTTTTCACTAATGCTTTAAAACTTTTTTTTGCGAAGTTTTCAATCTCCTCTTGAGTATATCCTGTTAGAAACTCCCAATCATCAAAAGAAATATCATAGGTCTTTGTAAATTCCTTAATCTTTTCTGGTGTATCAACCTCCGGGTCGACACTAAATGAAATAATTTTAGCATTTAAGCCTTCAGCTTTCATTTTATTTTGCAGCTCCTTCATGTGAGCTGTCATAGGAGGACATACGGTTTCACAATTTGTAAAAACAAAATTTGCTAACCAAACGGTACCCTTTAACTCACTTAAGGAAACAGTCTCACCATCTTGATTATTATATTGAAAAGATTGTACTTCGTAGTTAAGAGGATTAGAAATTGGCGCGGAGGTGCTACATGCAGTTAATCCAACCATTGTGATAATCATTATAAATATAAATAACTTATTTTTCTTTATACTCATCAAGAAGTATTCACCCTTTGCTTGTTATAACTCTACAATATATTAGTAAAAATTTTATCAAATATATAGAACAAAAGAAAGAAAGGTAATGCAAATAGATGATAGTTGAATAAACAATTGATTAGAAAAAACATGTCAGCAAAATATCATTTCCTTACATGCATTATATGTAAAAACTATCCAATCATTGCATCAAATTCCCTATTTTTATGTGCCATCACATCATCTACACATGAAAAGGTTAACTAGCCTTACCCATTTTTAATCTCATGAGTAAAAATAGTTAACCATTTTAACAAACTCATAACTGTTCTTATTTTTCTTATTCTGCAAAAAACATAAAACCAATTGCACCTGGTCCTGTATGTGTCGAAATAACAGGGGTTGTAAATGATATATCAATTTGGCAATGAGGTGTTGTATCTTGTATCGCATGTTTTAGCTTTGATGCTAATTCGAATGCATCAGCATGAGCTATCCCTACGGCTTTCACTGTCTTTCCTTTTATATCCTCAGCAAATTGCTTCGCTAAATATTTTACACCCTGTGCATGACTTCTGACTTTACCCACTGGTGTATACACTCCACCTTGTAGGCTCGCTATTGGTTTTACGTTAAGTAAAGAACCAATTAACGCCTTTCCTTTGCCAATTCTTCCGCCCTTTGCTAAATTCTCAAGTGTGTCCACCATTATATATAAGTTTGTGTTCTTACGAATTTCTTCTATTCTGTTTAATATTGTTTCCTTATCAAATCCCTGTTGCGCCATTTTTGCCGCTTCAAGTACTTGAAATCCTAATGCTTTCGAGATAAACATCGAATCGACAACTGATACATCTGTCTTTGTCATCTGTGAAGCACCTTCTGCTGATTGAACTGTACCACTCATACCACTAGTCATATGTATTGAAATGACCGAGTCACCATTTTTCCCTAGTTCATCATATACTTCAAGGAACTTTCCAGTGGAAGGTTGTGAACTTTTTGGAAGTTCTTCTGAGTTTTTCATTAACCGTAGAAACTCATCCGGTTTGATATCAATTCCATCCGTAAAAGTTTGATTATCGATTGTGATAGATAACGGAACTACAGTAATACCATATTTATCAATATAATCCTGTTTCATATCAATTGTTGAATCTGTTACTATTTTTACATTACCCAGGTTAATCACATCCCTAAAATATTACCCTTAATTATACCGTCTATTCTTTACGTTTCAATCAAAAATAAGATGAAAATACGCACTTGTTTGTGAACACGTTATTATTTTCAATTACAAAACGTCTTTTAATACAATAAAATACACCTTTTTGTATCAAATTTAGCCGCTTTTGTAAACTCTTTACCCACTACAACTTAATTATTTCTCTAGGGCATTTTGCCGCACGAGCCTCACGGGTAGCCAAATAAGTGCTGAGCATGTCTAGTTTTAAGGAACATGTAAAGTTCAAATCATATCAGTTCCAATTAGTAAGTAGTACACATTTTAGTAACACATAAAAGGAACAACCGTTTAGAAGGTAGCATTCTAAACGGTTGTTCCTAGAAGGAAATAGTCCCATAAATTGTTTCCATTGTTGTAACAAAAGCTAAATTAACAAATGGAAAAGGTTGCTATCTTTATTCACTTCTGTATAAAAGAAACCTTTTTTCTTCATTCTTTCGAGTAACGGATCATAATCATTTTTGTGCTTTAATTCGATCCCAACGAGTGCAGGACCGTTATCTTTGTTATTCTTTTTTGTATACTCAAAACGATTTATATCATCATTTGGTCCAAGCACCTCATCTAAAAACTCTCTCAATGCACCGGCTCTTTGGGGGAAATTAACGATGAAATAATGTTGTAAACCTTCATAAATCATTGAACGTTCTTTAATTTCTTGCATTCTGCCAATATCGTTATTTCCTCCGCTTACTATACAAACAACATTTTTCCCTTTAATTTGACCTTTAAGAAAATCTAATGAAGCAATGCTCAATGCACCAGCTGGTTCGACAACAATGGCGTTTTCATTATACAACTCCAGTATCGTTGTACATACTTTCCCTTCAGGTATTAGGTGAACCTCATCAACGACATCTTTACAAATAGAGAATGTCTTGTCACCAACTCTTTTAACCGCTGCACCATCTACAAATTTATCAATTTCATCTAATTCAACGACACTATCTTCAATCTTTGATTTATATAATGATGGTGCACCTTCAGGTTCTACACCGATTACTTTTGTATCCGGAGATATGCTATTAAAGTATACACCTAGTCCAGAAATAAGACCGCCACCACCTACACTTGCTATAACATAGTCAATCTTCACGTCCGTATCATTCATGACTTCTACAGCAACAGTTCCTTGTCCCGCAATGACATCAACATCATCAAATGGGTGGATAAATGTACGCCCTTCAGCCTCACAACATTCAACAGCTTTTTGGTATGCATCATCGAAAGTATCTCCAATTAAGATAATATCAACGAACTCTTTACCGAAAAGTTCTACTTGTGTTACCTTTTGTCGCGGTGTAGTTGATGGCATAAAAATCTTACCGTGGATTTTAAGCTGCCTACAAGAATATGCAACACCTTGAGCATGATTACCAGCACTCGCACAAACAATACCATTCTTCGTTTGAGTTTCTGTAAGCTGTTTAACCTTATTAAAAGCTCCGCGTATTTTAAAGGAGCGTACAATCTGCAGGTCTTCTCTTTTTAAATAAACATTGCAATTATACTTCTCTGACAACTGTTCGTTCTTTTGAAGCGGTGTATGTGTTACAACATCTTTTAACAAATGATGTGCTTTTAGAATATCCTCTACATGTACATTTTTTACTTCATCGATAGTTTGTTTCATGGTCACGACCCTTTCAATTGCTTGTTAATAGAAAATTATATCATGAATATTCAAAATATAAAGGAATACTCAAAAACTTTAATAAAAATTTAATATTCGCAGATTTATAACTATTTTTCTTAATTGGTTGTTATTAGTTCCAATTGGGTGTTATAATAAATTATGGAATAAGAGGGGGTCTGGCTTTGACGAGCTATAGTAATGAACTACAAAAGCAAATAAACAAAGAAACTTCTAGTCATTTTGATGATATCATTGGGAACCATCATTTAATAATAGAAAATAAACGGATCGCAAAGAAAATTTCTCATACAGAATTTCCTATATTAATACAAGGTGCTACAGGTACAGGAAAAAATTTATTTGCAATTGCAATTCATCATGAATCAAATCGACGAAACAGTTCATTTGTAACAGTTGATTGCCATGAACAGGATGTGAATTTATTAGAGCAATCACTGTTTGGAAAACCAGATGATACCGCTCCTTGTCTTCTAGAACAAGCAAATAACGGTACACTTTACTTAAATAACGTTGGAGAATTACCAAGTCGAATACAATCAAGACTTGTCAATCTGATTGATAATAAGTTTTGGAGAAAAAGTGAGCATAGCCCTACTATTTCTTCAAATGTTCGAATTATCTCTTCTACAACAAAACCCCTTGAGTTAGATGAACGTTTCAGAAGCGATTTACATTATAGGTTAAATGTACTTTCGATCCAATTACCAGAAATCAAGGATATGAAAGAAGACATACCATTATATGTACATCAATTCCTTAACAAATTAAATCCTACTCTTCGTCTAGACCCAGCGGTTGAAGAAAGCTTATGTGAATATGATTGGCCAGGTAACATTCGCGAAATAAAAAATGTTGTTCACTATATGGTAACAGTAAGTGATGGACGGTCAATCCAAATACACGACTTACCTCAATGGATGAACGAAAAGCTGCCAGTAGACCAGCATAAAAAGAAGAAAAATGTAAATATTGCTCCTATACAATTAACAATGATGGATAAACTAGAATATGCCTTTATCCTAAATGAAATTAAACAACAAAATGAAAAAGGAGAACCTGCTAGTAGACGATCAATCTCTGAAAACAGTAAATCACTACCTACACCGTTAACAACACAACAAGTGAGGCATCGTCTTGATTTCCTCGAAAAACATCAATATGTGACAAAAGGAAGAGGTAGAGCAGGCACTAAAATTACTCTAGAAGGTCTTGATTTTCTATTATCACTAAAAGATAAAATTAAATAAGTTATTTTTAAAAACGAAAGGAGTATACCATGGCAAACACACATACATTTTCTAAAGGTGAAGAAATAGCTAATTCCGTGACACATGGAATTGGAGGAATTTTAAGTTTAGTCGCATTAGTGATGTTAGTAGTTTATTCTTCACTATATGGTACTGTATGGCATGTAGTAAGCTTTACAGTATTCGGGATAACAATGCTTTTATTATATACAGCATCAACACTCGTTCATAGCTTTCCTGCTGGGAAGGCGAAAGACTTTTTTGAAATACTCGACCATTCAGCAATTTACTTCTTTATTGCAGGCACATATACACCTTTTTTATTTATTGCTGTTAATGGATGGGTAGGCTGGACACTGTTTGGTATCGTATGGACTCTAGCAATAGGAGGTACAGTCTTTAAAGCCTTCTTTGTAAAAAAATATCTATTCTTCTCAACGATTATGTATGTCATTATGGGATGGTTAATAGTATTTGCCTGGAATCACATTATTGAAAATGTCCCTACTCCAGGTGTTGTCTTATTAGTCATCGGCGGATTACTATATACGATCGGAGCTGTCTTTTATGTATGGAGGGGATTTAAATACCACCATGCAATATGGCATATGTTTGTATTAGCAGGTAGTATCTTACATTTCTTTTCAGTATTTTTCTATTTACTTCCTTAATTAATATATAGTGCTATCTCTAACGTAAACCGGGTGACTCAAAAGGCTCTGATACACCTTTTGGTCACCCGGTTTATTTTTCATTTACTCTATTTAAGCGTTTATATTATTTCTTCTTTCGTACACAACAAAATCGAAATCGTAAGGGTTTTTTTCATCACGTTGACCGTGTTCACGTGATATGAGTTCCCATTCATCATCGTTTACCTTTGGGAAGAACGTATCCCCCTCGAATTGATGATAGATATGTGTTATATATAGCCGCTCACTTATTGGGAGGATTTCTTCAAAAATTTCTGCGCCTCCAATGACAAAAATTTCTTCATCTGTTCCTGCAGATAGCTCGCATATTTCGCTTATAGAATGGAGTATAGTACACCCTTCTATCACAAGACTTTTATCTCTTGTTAAAACATAATTGTCTCTGCCAGGTAAAGGTTTACCAATTGATTCGAATGTTTTTCTTCCCATGACAATTTTACGGTTCATTGTCACTCTTTTAAAGTAAGCTAAATCTTTAGGAAGGTGCCAAGGAAGTTTGTTATCCCGCCCTATTAGCCGATGATTATCCATTGCGACAAGTAAAGAAATCAAACGCTAACAGCTCCTTTAATGTGTGGGTGTGGTTGATAATCCTCAATTGTAAAATCTTCAAATTTAAAATCAAAAATATTTTTAATTTCCTTATTCATGACAAGCTTCGGTAATTTTCTCGGCTCTCGAGTTAATTGCTCCTTCACTTGTTCGATATGATTCGAATAAATATGTGCATCACCTAGTGTATGAACAAAGTCCCCTACTTCAAGGTTTGTTACTTGTGCAACCATATGAACTAGTAATGCATATGAAGCAATATTAAAAGGCACACCAAGAAAAATATCAGCGGAACGTTGATATAATTGACATGATAATTTTCCGTCAGCTACATAAAATTGGAAGAAACAATGACAAGGTGGTTGTATTCGATACTTTAGGAATAAATATAAATTCAACTATAAAAACACCTCTCAACACTAATAAAAATAATGATTGACGTTAATCCCAATTACGTATTAATATGGGAAAAACAAGATATTTCACTATTTATACAATATACAATCTTTATACATTATACACTTTTATTGAATTAGGGGGAAATGACAAATGAATAATTATAGATATGTAGTTAGAGAATACCCCACCTACCAAGTCATAAATAATAAAATTTATACAATAGATAGTGTTGGCATTGGGGTGGAGGACATAGAAAGAAATATAGTTTTCCCCTCCCCTCTAACCAATTTTATACGAAGTAATTATAGAAGAAAAAAAAGTGGAAGTGTTAGTTCACAATCAAATCCAGCCTACACTATATGTCAATTTTTAAACTATTGTAGGGATATGGTGGAGGAAGAAATTGACGAGTTTCTTCCATTAAAAGAGAAAGGAATAAAAGGATTAACTTTGAAACACGGTTCCCTCTTTATATCAGACCTTTCCATTCAATCAAG
Source organism: Metabacillus malikii (assembly GCF_030813355.1). GTDB lineage: Bacteria > Bacillota > Bacilli > Bacillales > Bacillaceae > Metabacillus > Metabacillus malikii. The sequence continues at coordinate 106,653 of NZ_JAUSUD010000001.1, read as the reverse complement.
AGAAGGAGAATTGAAAGGGTCCTATGTTATGTCAAAAGTAAAACATCTTAATAAATTCTATGCTTGGCTAAAAGAAGAAAACTTATTAGAAGAAGATATCAAAGTATTTTATCAAGTTAATAAATATTCTTCTTATATTGATGGGAACCGATACGAAAAAGAACTTACAATACTTGGAGATATGTTTGATAATGGGGAACTTGATACTATCTATCCCCCTACCCAAGATAAAATAACAGAAAAACTATCAGATTTTGGGAAAGACAGAGCAAAATTAGTCAAAGAATTCTTAGATGTAGCAATGGACGTAGCAGAAGATATTTACTTAGGAATCTGCTTTCAGTTTTTTGGAGGACTAAGAAGAGGTGAAGTTGTAAACTTAACCAGACATTCACTTCTAACAAGACCACAAGGAAAATATCTAGATGTGGATGATAATCAGGAATTGCTCTTTCTACACAAGAAAAACTCCAAAAGTGAACAAGTGAAAATACGAAGATATCAATCACTTTTTTGGAATTCAACACTTGAATATGCGTATAAAGAACAAATAGCCAAACTAAAATTACTTGAACAAAAAGGCAAACTAAAAAATAAACACGCACTACTTTTGTCTTCCCGAACAGGACAACCTATTTCAGGCAATAGCTATTGGTATCAGTTCAATAAAGTAAAACAAGCCTTTTTAAAGAAAATTTTGGATGAAGGTAGAATTAGCACCTACCAAAAATTATCTGATATTGATTGGTCCACTCATTTGACAAGAGGGGTATTTACACATTTTTGCTTTGATGCAGGACTAAGCATTTCAGAAGTCGCACTTGCTCGTGGGGATTCAAACTTAAATTCTTTACTCGACTATATTGAAGAAAGAACTGTACAAGAAACATTAACGGATGCTTTAAACGTTGTAAGAGTTGCTTTTGACAAAGCACCAAACAGAAAAATCACATCGGAATTTTCTGATACACAATTGAGTAAATGGAGGGGTGATATTTATGGAGCATAATGATATGCCTTTAACTAGAGCCGTTATGTATTTGTTTAACGTAGAAAATTGTACTTTATCTTGGGCTTTGACTTCAAGAAAAAACCCTCATAAACAAGAAGTAATAGACTTTAAACATTATTTTGGAGAAGAAGTGAATGGGGAAATACTATATTCCAAGAAAAAGATAGACACTTTTTTGGAAGAACATATTTCTTTTGAACAATTTGTTGAATTGATTAAAGACTTTGCATCTGAACGAAATAAAAAGATTAATGCCATTAAGGAAAAATGTAATCTTATCGGGATAAATTATGTATCTTTTGGAAATAGGTTAAACTATACCTTTCTATTAAAGAATGATGTCGATATACTACTAGAATATATTAAACGTGTAAACAAGCAACCGAATAAACTATATACAGGCGATGAAATCGTTCAGGAACTTGGTTTAGGTCGAGATAAAAAAGAAAAGCTATTTGAAGAATATAATATCGTACCCTTTATCACGCTGAAGATAGACAAATACTTTCACGAAGAACAACTTCTTTATTTAAAAAAGATTCAGCAAGATTTACTTCATAAAATCAAACAACATTATTATACGTATGCTGATATAAAAGAATTAACAGGGGGAAGAAGACAACTAACACCAAAATTAATGGAGGACCAAGACGAGATACTTTACCCCTTCCCTGTTATTTGTAAAATAAAGGGCGAAGATTATGATTACACTTATAATGAAACCCTTATTTCCAAACAACCAGTTCAAGATTGGATTCAAAAAATAAAAGATGATATGAAAAAAGCTGAAACCTTTGATAAGTATCTGCACAGCAATCCCTACCAAGCTTATTTAGAACTCATTGATTATTTCGGAATCAAATTTTCTGATACAAGTGAATTCACCCGTTTTCATTGGATGGATTTTGTTCGGAGGTCTATTAATAAAGCGAATCAAGAAGAAAAGAAATTTAAATCTACCATAATTCTTTTTGTTAACATAACCGACCTACTTTCGAAATTTTGTCACCAAAAAGATATATTTAAATTTTCGACAAAAGCCATTCTTTTGGGGTTATTTGAAGAAGCTGTTCCTTTAGGTTGGCAATTAAGATTGTTTAGCTTTATATTTAACCTTACTGAAGTTTGTCGTCAAGCTGGAATTTCAAAACTAGGCTATGACATAAAAGACATCCCAAATCCTAAACACAAAATCGGTGTTCAAGATAAAACGATTTACACCATTGATGAATTCTTTCAATTATTAGACTTTGTTAAAAATATACCTTTACACAAAGAAAAAGCCATTGAAGCAGCTCAAAAAGAAATGCGTGGAGAAAAGCCCATCATTAATTATGCCAATATGTGGACTTATGCCACGATTTTATTAAACAACGCTTGGCGAAGTGATGACGTACTTGCCTTTCCAAAACTTCCTGAGAGTTTCTTCCCTCATATAAGTTTAGAATGGCTAAAAGAAAATGAATTAAGCCAAGATGATACCATTTTCATTGCTGATTATTATCGTGGTCTTCCCTATCGACACGGAAAAACGAATGCCAAGCGCTATTTTACGATTTCAGATGAGTTAATGCAACCGTTCGCTTATGCTGTCTTAATTTCTACCGTGATACAAAGAGAAATGCATCCATTAAGTGATCGTTTATTTGCACTTGTGCATAAGCATAGTATTTATACCTACAATCATAATGCTTTCTTCCAATCTTTTGATTCTGAAGGGAATTTTATTTTTAGGGGTCTTAAAACCAATCGTACTCTAATGTCTTATATGGTTTCTGTTGTGGGGCAGTTAACCAAGCGAAATCCTGTTGAATTGGTGAAATTTTTACGAAGCCACTCTGATATTGAAATTACCAATATTTATTTAGAAGTTCCACCAGATAAAGTGGATGAGATTTCAGAGCATTTATTTAGTCTTGACAATTTTGGGTTTGTTTATGATTCAGCTACAACCCTATTATTCCAAAAAGATAAAGAAGATAAGTCCAAACAACTACATCAAGTGGCATTGCTAAAAGAACAATATACTATCGAAAAATTAGAAGGTTTGGCTGGATTTTTAAACTGCATTTACGAAGAAAGAAATATCGTTTCCGATATTATCAATGAAATGCCGATAGAAGAATTAAAATTAAAACATACCTTGCTAAAATTGGGGCTTTCCCCTTCCAAATCAGAAGATTTTCAGTGTTTGGTGGGAGAAGAAAATTGTCCATTTGGAACCAGAGCCTGTGAGGGGTGTGCTTTAAATGTACCGAACATTCATACCCTTTCTTCTATCAATCACCGAATTCATTATAAATTAAGTGAGTTTGAACGATTTTTTGAGACAACCCCTCTTGAAGGTGAGAAAACAAGGTTAGCTAATCAATTGTTTATTGAGAGGGAATTATTAAAGTTTGCCATTCAAAAGTTTGGACGTGAACGAGTTGACCGATTTATTACTGGAGGCATTGATGGCATCAACCAAAGATTCTCTCGAATACCAGGCTTTAAGGAATATTTAACCATAGAAGAAAGGGATGTTTTCCAATGAGTATCGCATTAAGAGACGAAGATATTGTCTTATTAAACGAGTATGCTGACTTATCCTTTGATTTAGACGAAAGTATCGAAAGCGCTAAAATATTCCTTGAAGAACTCAATAAGCAGCCTCTAAATCACTGCCAATTTGATTCGGATATTTGGGGAGTTGCTTATCTAGATGGAGTAAATCGCACGTTTTTTAAATTTGAAAAAATAAAGACAAGCATACAATTTGTACCTCATTTGAACAAAGAGGAGAAATTTGAGTTTGTTCAAGTCGTGAAATGTTGGATTGCTCATTTATTACAACGGGTAGAATTGTATAGTGTTGTTCGGTATTTTCGATGTTTACACCGCTTTATTGAGTATTCCCAATGCTTTAACCCTGATCAAAAAGTGTTAACAGAAGCGAAGGAAAAAATTAATCAACTCAATGAAAAAACAAAACATAACGCTTTTATTACTTGTATTGGCGCTCTCAATTTCTTGGACTACTATCAAGACCTCGATTCCAATAATGTATATTCAAATTTATTATTAGAACTAAAAGAAGAAATGGGTTTGCAGTTTAATGTTCGTACCTTACCAAATCCGAAAGATGTATTTCTCTTTAATCAAAAACTAGATGAATATTTTGGAGCGTTATCACCAAATTCTCCAGAATATCTTTACTTTTTTCCCATTTATTTATGGTGGAACTTAAGCAATAAAATCCCGCTTCGCCCTTTTGAGTTATGTGGAATCAAAAGAGATGGGTTGAAGGAGAAAAATAACCAATTTCATATCAAACTACCACGTTCCAATAAAAAAGGAAGCAAAAAAAGAAATGTGAATCGCATACAGTTGATTGATACTGTTAAAATCTCGAATGATTTAGGGAAAGCCATCCAAGCTTATATTGATAACACAAAGAAATATGGAGAGTCAGAAACCCTATTATCTTCTAAAGCCAATAAACAAACGTATGAAGCGGTTTTTAATCGGACAAATGCCAAAGTAAAGCTTAATGATTCTAAATATAGCCTGGTCAATCTTTATCAAGATATTGACCGTTTTTATGAACTTGTCATAGAAAAAAAGTTTGGCTTGACCGTACGACCTAGGGAAACTTTCGATGAGAGTACTCAAATCTTGAACGATCATTATGACTTCACTTATAAAATTAGACCAGGTGACACACGCCATTTTGCTTTCATTAACCTAATGAAATTGGGCTATAATCCTGTTGAAATTGCCCGATTAGGTGGACACCTAAAATTAAATAGCCAATACCATTATCATAGCCACGAACAGTTTTTAATTGATATCGAAATCTTACAGCTAATGAATAAATTTTCTTATAAAAAAAGCTTTTCTACCTTTAAAGACGAGGATGAGACTAAAAATCATAATATGAGAAATGCTTTTACGGAACATTTTGGGTTAGAACAGCTCATCAAAGATAAGTTTGTTCGTGCCACCTCTTCTTCTGGTCAAACAAAGAATAAAAAACTAGACCTTGGCTTTTGTAAAGACCCTTTACAACGATGTAAAGTAAATGATTGTCCTTTGTGTGATGACTGGGGGATATCGATTAATGAGTATCGTGAGAAGCGAGAAGTGATTATTAAAAAAGTTGAAAATGCCTACAACCATATTAAAGATGTTGTTTCTACCATTATTGAAATTCACAAATATATTATTAGCCAATACAACAAAGCCGAAGATGTGGATGATTTAAATATTGATTTAAATCGAGATTTAACGATTCAAGCGAAACAATTCAAACAAGCCGTTCAAGAATACCTTGAACTTGCCACTATTGAACAAAGAAAGGTTGATTACAATGCCTAGAGGGTTTGAAAATGAGTTTGATGAAGATAAAATCTTGGAGATTATCCATCAATTTAAAAAAGATATGAAAGTCAAAGGGAAAGTGAAACCACGTCAAGTGTTTGAATATGTTGCTGAAAATTATGATTTGGGGAAATACCCTTTTCTTCCGAAGAAACCAAGCTACGATTATTGGAGAAAGTGGGATTATCAAGGTAAAAAACTTATTGAAAAAGTGAACTCCATTAACACAGAGCCTGTTTTGAAAAATGATGAAACAGAAGATTCAGGAGAGTTGATTGATACAGAAGATGCAGTGCATAAATTATATACTGGCAACAAAAAAGACAAGCAAAAGTTGATTAATAGTTTAAGAATAAACGAAGTGAAAGCCAAAAAGTATTTTAAGAGAATGCATAAATTAGAGAAACAATTGGAAGAAGAAAAAGAACAAAAAAACAAATATAAACAACAAGCAGATGCACTCCAAACCATTTTGTTTCAAATAATGGAGCATAGTGCATCACAAGGGTTTCCTGTTGATAATCTAATTAACACGGGAAAAACAAGAACCCAGCCTGTGCAAATGATTTTAGAGCAAATTTTTGCCGATAATCCACTTGATGGATACCAATTTGACCAATATCAAAATGAAAAAGCAGCTGAAAGAAATAATCAAAATGTTGTAAAGTTGAAGAATAAACAATCTGCCTCTGATCAATTTGGCTATCTGTAAACATTCAAACTTTCACTCAAGCAAGTTCTTTATTAAGAGCTTGCTCTTTTCATTCTAGACCCTTTTCCATACTAAAGTAATTGTCTACTCACTTGAAGATTACCCTCATTTACAATCCTAAAATATGCTACAAATCCCCAAAACAGTATTGCGCCACCCTAGTCTATATGGTAAATTATAGATATATTTATAAATAATATAAAAATAAACAATATATCTATAAGGAGAGTGCGTATGATTCCTGTTATTACTCAAGAATTAAATGAAGAACTAAAACTCACACAGCACTTACTCAATCAGCTACGAGTAGAAAAGTCAGTGTTTCCATTTGTTGTTATGAAAGGAGCTCCTTCAAAAGTAGTGAATTACCAAAACTATTACAAAGATAAAACAAATACTTTAATTCATCTATTTCACGACCCCATAGTAAGAAAAAAGATTAAAGGTTCCTTGGAAGCAGTTATTGACGAAAAATTGAAAATGCACATCCTACAAGATTGTTTAAGTCAACCACAATCCCTTTTACTCGATGGAAAAAGGTTATTAGGTCTTATGAATATTAATTTCTTACTTGAAACCAAACGAAAATTTATTCACAATAGCTTTTTCTCTTTGAACCATCCATCTGAATACCATAATGCAAACTACTATTTGACTCTTATTAGTGTTTTGGAAGTTCAAGCAAAAATTGATTACTTTTCCGAAAAAGAAACCTTATATGTATCCTCATTAAATATAGAAGATTATATCACCATTGCTACCCTCATCTTAAAAAAATTTATTGAATATGATGGAGATAAAAAAGCTTCTCTTGTTTTTGATTATTTCTTTATTTCATTCACCTCTCTTTACAATCAAAACGACCAAGAATTTCACTCTCATAGAACCAAACTAATCGAGTCATTAACTCATACAATGAAAGCCTATTCTCTCGCATTATAAGGGGGCATATCAATGATTTACAAGCTCAATAATACCCAACTACTAGAATGCTATTTAAATGCCAAAGAATTGTCTTTGGACCAAGAGTTTATTTTCCTCTTATATAAAGAAATAAGACGAAGAAAAATTACTTTTTATTTTTATTCATTTCTTTTAGAAGAACGAGAATTAAGCTAATATCTCGTTCACTTTCTAACTGGCAAACGATATTTACAATTTCTTCAATAGACTCCTTATATATTGAGGAGTTTATTTTTGTTTCAACATCGTTTGAAGTTGGAAACAGATCGCCAACTGCCAACCCCAACCCTTGGCATAATGAATCCAATTTATTGATACTTACATTTACTTCTGCTCTTTCTAACTGTGCTAAGTAATTAGAGGTGATTTTACTTTTTGCTGCCAAGTCCTCCCTAGATAAACCTTTCTTTATTCTTAACTTTTTTACTTGTGTCCCAATGTATTGTAATGTTTCACTCATTCTGTTTCCCCTCTATTTATCATAAAAGTATATTTTCATTTTAACTTAAATTTTTCGATAGACAAATATAGGTTTTGATATATCTTTATATGATTTTATACACTCAGCATTTAATTAATAATAAATTTCTTGATACTGCAATCCAACTCACCCTAGATAAGACAGTAAATAATCCTATTTATGTAAACTAAGAACCTTTAACAGAAAAGGAAACTTCTAGGCTGTATGGGCAATATCATATGTTGGTCTTGAATTTTAGCAAAAAAATTTTAGACACCTCTTTTGTAAAATATTCAAATGGATATCCAAGAGAAGATGCTTGGAAGCTAATCAAAACACCAGGGAAAGAATTAAGCATAAAGCAAGATGAGAAAGAACTCCCAAAAAATATAAAGACACTAAAAGAAATCTTATTACACACAGAATAAACTCTATACTTTGATTTATAACCAGAGTTCCAAGATAGCCAATCCTTAATCTTTCATCGAATGTAATAGTCAATAAAAAGACAAAGACTAAAAGTACAGTCTTTGTCTTTTTTGTATTATAAGAAGGATCGAGATAAATGATTTTTCCATATTTCTTTAACAATTTCTTCTGGAGTTGAAGCATCTTTATTTCCAAACATATTCATAGTCATTTTTAAGCGAATTTGATTTTTATCATTCACTTCATACGATATCATTTCATTCATTGAGTTATCAGACATTATATTCATATGTCTACCGTATAAGAGATTGATAGAGTTTCTCCCAAAAGAACCACCATACCAAATTTTGACCCCATCCACACTATTACCGTCAATATATAAATTAAATACTGTTTTAAGGTTGTGGATGTCTTCTTGTTCAAATTCAAAATTTGGATTGGATTCCTGCACCTTATTAAGTAAGGAATGAAGCAACTCAATTATCTGCTGATAACTTTCCTTCATAAATTTATCAATATCCCTGTCAGTTAGACGTTTTAAGTTTGGGATTTCTATATCGGACAGGTCCCATACATTTGTTTCCTTTCTGTCCATTGCGCTAGTTTGACTGATTCTAGAAGGTATTTTAGGTTGAAGCGTTGGTGCTTCACCCACTGGCTCTACAAAGTAGCGTGGCTTTTGATAGAGTTTATATATCAGTTCCTCCAACTTATCATCAAATTCAGAATCTTTACTGAAGTCAATAGCATACTGTCCTTTAAAATGGAATGGGAACACTTTATTAAAATCTCCTCGATGCCTCATAATGGGAACCAACTTATTTGGATTTTCCATCAACAGTGGAAGAGTTAGTTGTGATTCAAACCCTACACCGCCCTCAAAGCTGTCTGCCTTTCCAGCATAATTTTCTGTTAAGACTACAACAATATAATCGCTATCTCGGACTTTTTCCACCATCATTTTGTAGAGATTAACTGTCTTTTGCTGTGTTTCAAAGATGTCTGTTTCTGCTTCGAAACCATTTTTTCTTAATTGGTTTGCCAAATATAAAACCCATTCCTGGTGTTCTTTTGAATCCCAACTGTAGCTAATAAAAACTCTTTTCTTTTGCAATGAAATAACCCCTCGTAAATTGATTTAGTAAAAAGCATTAATAGGCAGAGATTTAGGGAAACCACCTGCATTCCACAATACATCTATAGCTGGTTTAATAGCATCTTCTATGTTCGTTTCACTTGACATTTTAATTGTAATACAAGGCAAATATAAGTCCTTTTGGTCAATCACATTGTTTTTTGTTAACATTCTAGGTAGTGAAAAATAAAATCCTTCTACATTTAGGATAGTAATATGCAGATCAAAAGAAGTGTCTGGAACATTTTGCATCGCATTTAAATAATCCCCAACCATTCGTATAATGCCAATTTCGATTTGGTGTACATATAGTCTTTTATTTTCTGATACGTTATCACAAACTGATTCAACAATCCCATTTCTATATAATTGTGTGTAGGAATTGGAGTATGTTTCACTATATAGAATTCCGTGATAATTTATCCTGCGTGAATCTCCAGTGTGTCCGTCTAACATCGGAAGAAGTATTACAGTATAATCCTCTAAGTTTATATTAGTAGTATTCGTTTCAAAAGCATTTTTTGGAAGGATATGAACAACAAGTAAGGGTATTTGTTCCTCTTGCTGTCGTGCCTTTTTAATTTGGTTCAATCGATTTTTTACCCAAAGTGTTTTCTCGTTGTTGCTTAAATTACTATCCTTATACCAATCCAAAAACTGTTTAAAAATCAATTCTAGGTTGGAGCCATCCCCACCCATTCCTTTCTCTTGCTTATTTTCGAGTTCTATTAGTTTCTTCTGATCACTATTATTCAAATGAATCCCCCCAATACTATTAAACTAGCTTTTATTTCTATTTTACACTTTAAGTTGTTCCAATTTCATTCACATATATTTATCCAATTTCTTATACAATCATAATGATAAAAAGAAAGATAAATTTAGATTACATCTTTTATAAGTTGGAATACTTAGAGCAACTAACTATTTAATAAAAGGCGAGAATTCACTATTTGTTTGAGAAGCCATAGCTTTTTTTTCTTTTCTTAATGTGTAGCTTGTCAATCTTCTTCTCCTGGAGGGTGGCGTATGGTCCTATTTCAAGCCATAATGATTATTCACCTATTTTCACTCAAGAACAATGGAAAGCTTCAAGTGCCTATTTCCACAAAAAAACTAATCTGAACACTCCTTGATTAAAAGACTAGCAAGAAAGTCCTTCTTAGACTAGTGCTGCACGTTAGCTGAAGAGAAGTAATTACTCCCCATAATTCTATTCAATAATCTCTCTACTTCTTCTATGAAAATGAAATACACTATTAATAGGTGTAATTACTTCCGCTTCCCAAAACAATGCACACCCATTTGGTATACCATATATATCTCTTTGGTCTGATAAAGGGATTAACTCTACATCCACCGTTCCATCATAATGAACTTCTACACTAAAATCTACTAAACCTAAACCTTTTATTACCAAAGTTTCAGGATAATCCTCATCTTTTGTAATGATACAGTCATTACTGAAAGCTAATGCACCTGCACTTACACCTACCAATAATCCTGAAAAGTCTTTTATGGCTTGGACTAATTCTTTTTCTTTCAAGTTAGCCATCAACTTTTCTGGTCTTCCTCCAGTGAAATAAAGAACATTATGTTCCTTAATTTCATTTTGCATCTCTTGATTTGTAAGTCCATAGTCAAGAAGTCTAATATGATTTACACCAATATCCTCAAAAGAAGTTTTTACAGAATTAAACCATCTATCAAGTCTAGATTCATCCGTCGCAAAAGGTATTATTAATATTTTACTTTTTAATCCAACGTATTTTGTTAAATAATTCATTACATCATCAAGTTCTCCACCTAGAGGATTACCTCCCCCAATAAAACAAATTCTCATAAGCATTCTCCCTATTTTGTATTATCTATGTATTTTAGTTTTATATTTATTAACCCACTTTTCTAAACAAAATAGAGGATTTGACAAGTCATCAACGACTTACCCTACTCTTGATTTGTTTATTTTGTTTATCTGAGTTAACAGTTTTAATTAACTATAGAATATAAGCAGGTGTCGGTTAGTCTACTACCATCTGCAGATAAATCATCATTCCTTAAAGTACCTTCAAAAACAAAACCAAGCTTTTCTGCAATAGAACGGCTTTTAATGTTAGTTGATTCACACCTTATTTCAATTCTTCTAAATTTGATTTGGTTTAATCCTAATTTAGTTAACTCTTTTACAGCTTCCATCATATATCCATTACCACTAAATTTTGTATTAATCCAATATCCGATTTCACATTTAGGAATGTCCCAGTCAATTCCTTGAAGGCTTGTTATTCCTATAAAATCATCGGTATCTTTACGAAAGATAAGAAAACGAAAGCTTTCCCTTTTCAAAAAATTTACATAGGCATTTCTCAAGTTAATCTCTGTCTCTTCAATAGTCGGAAGCTCTTGGGCAAATGGCAACCACATTTTTAATTCATCTAAAGAATCTCTAATAGCTTGGTTTACAATATTTCCGTCTCCAGTTTGTAATGGTGCTCGAAGTATTAATCTCTCAGTTTCTAATTTTAATGGGACGTCTAATAATAAAGGATTCATCTATTTTCCCCCTTGAATTTCGGAAATTTTCACATAAATAAGTGCAATAAAAAAACTCTCGTCCTCAAGAAATAATAATTCTTGAGGACGAGAGTTTTAACTTCGTGGTACCACCTCAGTTTGTTGATATATCACCATACCAACCTCTTCAAGTACTTTCATACTCTATCCTTTTATCGGCAGAACCCGTCTTGCTATCCCTAATTTCAATTAAATTGGCAAGAAGCTCCGAGGCTTTATTCATTAAGACGAACATTACTCCATTTCAGCAAAAAGGAGCTCTCTGTAAATACCCAATCCTAACTACTCTTCTCATCAGCGCTTTTTATATATGAATATTTCTAAAAATTGTATACCATATTATTAAAATTGTCAAAAAACTACCTCTTAAACTGCTAAATAGTTGACTAAGAAATTATTATTCTATCCTATCTAAAAAAGGAAGAATCTATTTTTTTATTATAGTAGACTTTTATCCAATAATCTCCTTATTTCTTTCGAAATCTTTTCGTAGTGCTCGCCTTGAAGAAGATGATATTTTTCAGTTAATTCAATTACTTCACCTTCAAAATCAAATTCCCCTAGCTCAACTAAACCTAATATTAACTGAGAGCCTTCTGGTTGTTCATTAAAAATGAATTCCATCATTTTCTTTAAATTCTCCTCATCTTGATCCTGCTGATTAGGTGAATCAATTATGATGGGGCAAAAAGTAGAAGTGCTATATTTTTTCATAGTATGTAAAATGCTATAATAGTAAGCCAACAATGCTCGAGGCAATCCACTACCACTTTCACTTATTGAAGATAATATTGATTTATAACTCTTTTCCGACATTGTATGAACATCCAATTTTAATAAAAAGCTTTTCATTAAACTGTAATATTTGTCCTTAATATCTTTTTGCCTTTTTTTATCTTCAATCGTTTTTAAATCTTCTTTATAATCCTTTATTTCATCTTCAAATCCAGCTATGTCATTACGAAGGTCAGTTATTTCCGTATCCAAAAGTTGCCTTAGCTCCTTTTTGCCTTCGTGTTGAATAACATCTTTTAGTTTTATCTCGCCTTGTCTTTTCTCCAATAATACCTTGATTTGAGATGTATCTTTATTATTTTTATTGTATTCCTCGTATTCCTTTGCAATCTTTTCATCAATTGCTTTTGATTCTTCTTTTAGTTTGATAAGTAAATCCTGGCATTTATCTTCGTCTTTTGCAATGGAAAATCTCTCGGCGAATGAATTTTCGTAAGTATGCCCACAAGTTGGACAATCAACCGAATCAGCAATTTCCAATGCGTATTCATAATCCTTCCGCAATTCCTGCATTGTTTTATGAACAATTGTCGCCTGTTTTTCCACCTGAAGTTTTTGGCTTTTAAGTTTTACAATTTTATCCCTAGCTATTTCACCTTTTGTCTTTAAGGTCTTATACCTTTCCATTAATTCGTCAATTTCTTGTTTAAAAACCTTAATATCAATATCGACAACAGCATTTTGAAATTGGTCTAACAGTTTCTTTAAAACATTTTGCGAGACTGACTTTTTGCTTTCCAACTCGTCAATTTTATTTTGGATAGACTCTATATTCGCTTTTATTTCATAATACTCATTCGGCTTAATGCCTGTATGATAATTAATAATGTTGGGCTTCCAATTACTTAGTTGACTAAGATTAGTAAATGCTGTCCAATTTTCTTTCCAACTTACATCTTGGTCTATGTAAAATGGTAAAAAGAAATACGCTGGCGGTGGCGTAATAAGCTCCTTTTCTCTATTATTTAGCTTAATTTTATAATCTAACAATTTGGATAGAAACGGACCCAGCCCACTTGTTATTTTATCAAACGTTCCTAATACATTTTTCTGCTCGTCAAATATGGCAAAAAAGTCTCCTTTTCGGAGAATAGAGTATGGAATATCATCTATTGAAAAATCAATTAATGATATAACATCTGCCTTTTGCCAGTTTGGGTGTAGGTTTTTGGGCGTTGCCCCAAAGGTCCAATAAATACTTTTGATTAAGGATGATTTCCCTGTATGGTTTTCACCCTTTATTATCGTTATCTTTGGATGGAAGTGAAACTTCCTTGCCTTTTTCTCCAATAACGAAACTAGCTTGATCTCGTTTAATATTAATTTTTTCATCATTTTTTAACCTCAAATTTCTGATTAACTTTCTAAAGTTTTCATTCATATTCCATATAACTCCATTAGAATAATTGCCTTTATATAATGTTCAGGGTATATATCGACTTGTTTCTTAGCAACAAAATCTTTAAAGGCAGGTTGAATAATATCTTTATACAACGATTTATTAGCTCGGTAGTTCAAAACGATTTTGTTAATTGTTTTGCGTATATCCTGCAAGTATTGATTGGTTAAATCCATTTTTTCCACTTTATAGGTATCCCAAGCTTCTTGAAGTTCCATAATTTCCACTAACGGAACTCCTTCAGCATTTAATCTGTTCTCGGTTAATGACCACATTTTTTCTAATTTACTATCATCATTAGTGAAATTCTTAATAATTGATGAAAAGTGGCTGCGACCAATCCCTTTTCGTTGTGATAATTCATCAAAGTTGGCAATATTACCTTCAAAGTTGTTCTTTCGCTTAACTTCGTCAAATAATGTGTTATACACCAAGCTTATCTTGAATGTTCCTTTTGGATTTAGCTCCTCAAGGAAATCACTAAGTTTTCCTCTTACATATATTTCTCTATCGTTAAGTATTAAGTCTGAAACCTTAAAAAATGTTAGTTCCAAAAAGTCTGGTACTTCTGTGAGAGAATGTTCTTCCTTTATCTGATTTATGATAATAGCTAATTTTTTATCACAAATTTCAGAAAAAGGAATATCCCTTTTTGTAAGACTCTTTGTTTTTTTATCTTTTAGGTCAATACTCAGGAAAGAATTTGACACAAAATTCAATGATAATGTATGGTTTGGGAATTGTAATTTACAACCATACATTTTACCAATAATTGAAGGAAGAAGACCACTCTCCCCTTTTTTTCTTTTTAACAATTTATTTAGTGTCCAATTGCCTCCACTTGTCTTTATCTGAAAGAATTCCATATTTTTCGGGTCAGATTCGGAATCAAATATCACGATATCATCGTAATAATCCATCACCAATAGATAATCTTCTCCCGTCTTATGCAATTCAATCAGTTTTAATATAGCCCAATCTTTTTGATAATCAAATCGATTTGCAGACCTAGAACCACTATTTTCACGGGGGCGTTGTTCAGATATTCTTTGTTTTAAATCCATATACTCAACTCAATTCGATTAGCTTTATTTGACATAATTCTACATTTAGTAATATTTTACCTTTGTTTTGAGATAAGTTCTATAAAAAATACAAAAGGGGTATCTCAAAGCCAAAAATACGACTTTTGAGATAACCCCAAATTGTAGTGAATATTATTAATTAACATTATATTTTTTTGTATACGTGAAAGGAATAAGAATAAGGATTATGTTCATCTGTTATCCCTTTTTCAAATATTATCTCTTCCCAATCATTAAAATCTACTTCTGGAAAGAAGGTATCCCCTTCAAATTGGGAGTGTATTCTTGTAAGGTAAATCTTTTGGGTAAATGGTAAAAACAACTTGTAAATTTGCTCTCCACCAAAAATAAAGATTTCTTCTTCTCCTCCGCAAACCTTGTATATTTCTGATACGGAATGAACGATTTCACACCCAGCTGCCGAATAGTCTTTATCCCTTGTCAGAATGATATTTCTTCTTCCAGGCAACGGTTTTCCAATGGATTCATAGTTTTTTCTTCCCATTATGATGGGATGTCCCATTGTTATTCTTTTTACATTTTTCAAATCCGCTGGCAATCTCCAAGGAAGTTTATTATCTATTCCAATAACCCTATTGTTATCCATTGCAACTATTATTGATATCTTCATAAATTTTCTCCTAAACAGCAACGGGTGCTTTAATGGATGGGTGTGGGTAATATCCCTCAATTGTTAAATCTTCCATTTCAAAGTCAAATACAGATTGTTTTTCTAAATTTAATTTTAAGGTTGGAAGAATTTTAGGCTTTCTCGATAACTGTTCTTTTACTTGGTCGAGGTGATTTTGATATATGTGAACATCTTTACCGTGATAAATCACCTCACCAGGTTGATAACCCGTTTCGTGTGCAACCAAATGGTTTAAAAGAGCATAACCTGCAATGTTAAATGGCAAACCTAACAAGTAATCATTTGACCTCATATCAAATACTAAATCTAATTTATCTTCTCTTACAATAAATTGAAATTGATGATGGCAGCAAGGCAATCCAGCGTGTCCTTTGTAGTTGTCAGGATTCCAACTACTAACTAAAATCCGTCTTGAAGTAGGATTTTCTTTTATTTGTTGAATCGCTTCTTTTAACGGATCTATTGTTTTTACTTCCATTGTATCTGGATTCACATAAAAAGCATTCCTCCATTGTGAACCATATACTCTTCCAAGTTCCCCAAACTTTTCAGCAAAATCATCATTTTCTAATACAAGCTTTTTAAATTTGTCCATTTGGTCTTCATACAATTTATTGAATTCTTCATCTTGTTGAGAACGAATTCCAAAATCAGTCATATCAGGTCCTGTGTATTCATCGCTTTCCACCCATTTTTTGAAAGCCCATTCGTTCCAGATATTATTGTTATTTTGGAGTAAGTAGCGTATATTTGTCATTCCTTTAATAAACCACAGCATTTCACTTGCTATAAGTCGAAACGGAACTCGTTTTGTAGTTAGAAGTGGAAAACCTTCACTTAAATCAAAACGCATTTCTGCACCTGTAATCGAAATTGTTCCTGTTCCTGTTCGGTCTCCTTTTTGTACACCCTTGTCTAAAATTTTTCTTCCTAAATCTAAATATTGTTTATCTGCATTATTCAATTTGATAGCCTCCTACAATATTAACCTTTGAATTTGTGTTTTGGTCCTTTAAAGTATAAATCTAACTTGCTTCTATATTTTCAAATTAAAGACATTTTGTTTAAGAAAAACAAAAAACGTTCATTAAATTCTATTATGGATTCACCTTCCTTAGAGTGAATCAAATACACTACGTTTGGTTAATCAACCTTTTTCACTTTCCCTAAGTTGTTATAACAAAGATTGTCAGCTTATTCGATGTTCTAAATGTCTGATGTTCTCACCTTTGTCTATTTGTTTCACTTTATTATAAACCAAAAAAATTCACTTGCAATTAAGGCTAAAAGGAAGTATTTTTAATTGAACCTGCTGTCAGTTAACAGTCTTTCACTATTGCCAAATATGTATTTATATAAGCGCAGTATATATATTCACTGTTGCTCATAATTATAAATTATCGCTTATTTTCCCCCATTATTTTTTGGGAGAAACGAAAACATCATATATTTTTCAATAGTTTAATAGTTTTTCCCAATTTTATATCTAACACAACGGGGGCAATGCCATATGGTCAACATCCGCAACATTCCACGCTGATACAATTAATCTTCTAGAATCTGGATTGTTTTTAATCTGGTTAATGACATTTGAAATTTGATCGATCGTTGCTCCATCTTTTGCTGGCCAAGACCGCCATTGGTGACCATATACTGGTCCTAATTCACCATTTTCATCTGCCCATTCATTCCAAATTTTCACACCATTTTCTTGAAGATATTTTATATTTGTATCTCCTGATAGAAACCAAAGCAGTTCATGAAATATCGATTTCGTGTGGAGTTTTTTTGTCGTCATCAACGGAAAACCATCTTGCAAATTATATCTCATTTGGTAACCAAACGTACTAATTGTCCCTGTTCCTGTCCGATCTTCTTTTTTAACACCATTCTCAAGTACATGTTTACATAAATCTAAATATTGCTTCATGTTATCAGTTCCCCTTACTATTTAATACAAGTTCTATTCTATCATTATATTTAATCATATTTACAAGATTATTTCACTAACTCTGCTGCTTTCATCTCCAATGATTGAAGAAACGAATATGTGAGTGGAGCTGTTTTGAATAGTGCCTCGTTTGTTTTAGAATTGTAATAGTACATTGCAAAGGCCTCGGCAAAATACTCCTCAGCAAAGTTGACAAAATAATGCTGGGAAGGAAATAACCGGTCTGCTTCTTGTTTCCAAATCGAAATAAACATAGGGTCCTTGCGAACATAGAAAAACACTTGTCTATCAATTGCATGTGCAAACTCATGTAGTTCTAGAGCTACAGAACTATGTCCTTTTCCGTATTCACTATGACCAATTTTCACATAAACAGTGCTCTCTTCACTCATTCCGGGTACTGATTCCCAATTAGGGTCATTGTTTGTATAGCCTCTTGGCTTATCGCTTTTTAGTCGTTGTAGACCATCTTGTTCGGTTAATGAGCCTTTGAATAATTTTATTTTTATATCTTTTTTTTCAGCTAGATTTAAAATATTATTATCAATTTTTTCTAAATTATTTAACATCGTTATAACTTCTTCTTCGTTAAAAGCGCTTTCAGGCAAGAATACAATTTCACCTAATACAGGCTTTGATAAAGAAAATGCTACTTTTTGAAATGTATAAGTCGAAAGCTTTATCCCTTGTAATTGTGATGCACCTATAAGAAAGAAAATCGGAATAGTTATGAAAAAACAAAAGAAAATGAAGAATCCTTTCCTCATGGTGAACTTCCTTTCAATGATGTAAGATTAAGGATTGTGTAATCATAATGTGAGTATATATAACTATCATTATATTAACATATATTAATAGATTAGAGTGGTCTCATTCATTAAAAACACCTTTACATTTTATTACAACAGAAACATTCTGTTTCAATTAATAAAGTTTGCAAAGATTTTTGCTAGGAGACAGGGAGGGTGACGGAATGGAGTTATATGAAGTTGTAACGAGAGATTTCAGCAAGTCCCTAAAAATAAACCCTATGATGAAATCACTATAATCTTGAATAACTATATCAATAAATAAAGGCTGTTTTCGTAAACATTGTTGCTTTTAACCGAGTTGTCGTTTACGGTTTATTTCCGCTACAGTACTCCGCAATAGCGGGGTGGGTGGTGAGCCTCATAGCTCCTTGCGGCTATCCGTTATCAAACTTCAGGTCACCTCCCTACGATAAGTCATCATCGATTCGCCATTCGACTCATCGTGATTCCTTTGGTCTTAGTCGATGCCCGTCTCTAGTTTGTACGTCGATGGGCAAGCCGCCTAATCTTTTCGTACTCCTCAGCGTAAACGCCTGCTCACGTCTCACCTCTCCCACGCATCCCGCAGGAGTATCTCAGGTCAGCTCCAACAAACCCTTAAAAAGGTTAGTACAAAAAGCCACAATCTTTTAGATAAGAGCATAAATAAAAAAGCACATAAATGTGCTTTTTTAGAATTAGTCAATTTAGTTCATCCAATTTGGTGGTGTATTCTTGTCCCAATAAATACTACCAAGATCTTTGTGAGATTGAAAAGAATCATGGTAACTGTGATAGTGGAAATTAAACCAGTATCCTTCTAATGGTTTGTTTTCTCTACGAACATGAAATCGAAGTACATCTTGACCTGTTTTCGTATTATATATATGAAAAATCTTTTCTCCTGTTCCACCAGTAGGTTTTGAAACCTCTAGCTGTTCAAACAGTTCATCAGACTCTTCATTTAGATAATATGTAATGATCTCTTCGATTTTCGGAAAGATGACATCTTTAAATTCATCTTCAATTCTCCCACCAATTTTTTCGCCAAACTTAAGGTATGCTTTTTGTTCTGCTTCAGTAATAATATTAGACAATATTTGGTCTTTAATCTGGTAAGATTCTTCTGGTTCAGCAGAGAATGTGGTAGTAACCTCTTCAAATGGTTTATTCGTTAAATCTGCTTTTTCAGTAGAGTCCTCAGATGGTTTGTCAGCAATTGCTAAAGAAGCAGGTGGTGTCACAAGTCCAAAGGTTGCAATGGAGAATAAAATGACAAGTGATTTCCTAAGCCATTTGTTCATATCCTGTCTTCCTTCCAATTACAATTGTTACGTTAATTTTATCATAAACTTTAGTCTATGAATATATCAATTATATTACATTCAAATAAATTCAGTAACACTTTTAATACTATACAAAAACGTTTACAATAGATAGTACTGTAAACTACACTTTATCAGAGGGAGGTATATACATGAGCTATTCAACAATTTTCATTATTTTGTCCTTTATTACGTTAGCGTACTTTATTTATGTAGAAATTACTGATTAATACATACTTTTAATCGTAATTATTCATGTATTCTAAGTATTTATTTTGTGGTTAACTTGAGTATTTGTATTTTTAAAAAGCACATGAAAAAAATGTGCTCGAGATAACAGATGAAACAAGATACAAAATAACGTATGTTTTAGTTTACTGATAGAAAAAGGGTATTCACATCCAAATGGAATACCCTTTTTACGTTATTTAGTCTTTTTTCCTTTTTTCTTCTTGTTTACCGATACTTTGTTTTTCCTTTATTAACCCTTGCCCTTCGAAATCAGGAGAACTTAATCCCGTTTTTGATGGGTCAGCTTTTCTTTTTGCCATATTGAAACACCTCCATTAAAGATTTTCCACTAATTTGATATTTCTATAACGCCATAATGGAATTTTGCTGATTTTCTTTTGAACACTTCAAAGCCTAATTGTTCGAAACGTTCACTTTTCCAATGGTCCTTTAATACAACTCTTTTTTTCGCTACGCGTTTTGCTTCACTTATTATTTCTATACTTAGTGGGTTATAACTTGCTACCCCTCTTAAAGGATTTAGTCCTTCTGAACTTTCAATAGCTTCTTCAAACATTGGGTCAAAATATACGACATCATATGTATTGTCTGAACACATTTGTAAAAAGGTAAAATGGTCATTATGTACCACCTCTATACGTTTCATTGCATAATCAAGCTCAAGTACGCCTGTCTCCCATTGCTTTAACCCTTTTCTAACAATGTAAGCTAAAACCTCATTTGCCTCGATTCCTTTTATAACGCCTTGACTACCGGTGAAAAAGCTCGCAACGATACTATCTGAGCCTAACCCTAATGTACAATCTAATAAGGTAGTACCTTTTTTGAGATTACATGCTGAACAGAAAGGGTCTTCATCACCTTTCATTAATCTTTTGACACGAAACATCGCTGAATTCGGATGAAAAAAAAGCGGACTTTCTTGAAAAAGCAAGTGATACTCAATTCGATTTTTCCCAACAACAAATAAATCATCTTGATAGTTGTGCTTTAATTCTTGAACAGATTGTTTATTTCTTTTGACATATTTCATATTAAGGTCATGTGCAATTTCTTGAGCCATATGAATAATATATTGATCTGCTCTTCCTGAAGTTGTAACAATCATACAGATTCTACCTTTCACGTTGCATAACAAAAGGATGCTTCATAAGCATCCTTCATTCGCAATGTTCTTGAAATGATTTATCTAAATTTGCAATTATTTCTTCTATTGCATTTCCTTCAATTTCGTGACGCGGAATAAAATGAACAACTTCATCACCTTTTAGAAGTGCCATTGATGGAGATGAAGGCTCATAGCCTTTAAAGTACTCACGCATTTTACTTGTTGCTTCTTTATCTTGGCCAGCAAACACCGTTACTAAGTGATTTGGTTTTTTATCTGATTGTAAAACAGCTTGTGTTGCAGCCGGTCTCGCTAACCCTGCTGCACATCCACATACAGAGTTAACGACTACAAGGGTCGTACCTTCTACATTTGAAAGAAACGTTTCTACATCTTCAGCAGTTGTCAATTCTTGAAAACCTGCATTTGTTAACTCTGCTCTCATTGGTTTTACGATTTGTTTCATATATTCTTCATATGCCATTGACATTAAACATCACTCCATTCATTGAAATCAACCTTAGCATACTATATGGGTTTTTTGTTTGCAAATACAAGTGTCTGTTCTAACCTTTTCTACTTTCCGTCATTTGCTTCCATACAGAACCTTTCGCTTCTTCTCCACCTTCAATTCTTTCAATAGCCATTTTAATTTGCATACTTACTTCAAATTCCGGATCATTTTCTGCCGCCTTTAACGCTGGCAGTGCTTGTTCATCTCCAACCTCGTATAAAAACATCGCTGCTCTCCATCTGACCAGTTTATTTTTATCCTGCAAAGCTTCCATCATTGGCTCCATTGCTTGAGGATCTCCAATATCTGAAAGACAATCACCTGCTGTTCTTCTAACTGTCACAGATTTATCCTTTAGTGCTTTATACAATAATGGCAGCACGATTGGTTTTTCAATCATCCCTAAATAAACGGTAGCCAGCCTTCTAATCGATGCCTTTTCATCCTTTAATGCTTTTTCTAATACAGGAATATCTTCTTCAGTCGGGTCCATTTGGTCAAGGTGTGAAAACCTGACAGACCAGTCATCATCTTCTAGCATTTCCAATGTAACTTTATAAGAATTTCTAGTTTGATTTTTTGTTGTTTGACTTACTTCTGAGGAGGAAGCGTTTATTAATCTCTCCAGCCTCTCATTGGAGTAAGAGGCATTTAATTCAGCAACAACATCACGTCCAATATCTGATAAATCACCGTAGCGGACTCCATGTTCTACCCATTTTCTATCAAAAACAATATTCTCATTAGCTTGCTGTGCTTTAAGAACAGCCTCTTTGAATCGTTCTGGTAATCCTACACGCTCTTCCGTTATCCCATCCGTTAATTTAAGTTGCATCGGAATAGAATGAAACATTTGCACAAACACTTTAACTTCACCAAATGCTTCATCTGTGTCATTTTTAGCGTTCATATCATCCTGCACACTTTCACCAAATGCTTGACGAACCTGCGCTAATATCTCTTTCCAATCATACTTTGCGTTTCTTTCTACTGCTAGAAAATCCGCTACATGATAAACACCTTTTACACCGTCGATTAACAAAATATCGCGGATAATACTAGGCGCTTCTTCTACCTGTTCCTTTTTATAGTTATTACTTTTACCAGAAGGTAATTCGCTCGTTAGAAGCACCTTCATCGTATTAGGACTAGGAGTAGGTTCAATCGCTTTAATTTTCATTCTGAGCACTCCTTTCATTCGTAATAATATTGTAACATAGCCTCTTCAACAAGGGCTATTTATAGGGTTTGAACTTGTCTATATTTATAAAAACAACACCTTTCCTGTCATATATTACCGCTTTCTATCGTATCCTTCATTGATATTATATTTATTTTATTTTTTGGTTGTTAACTCTGTTGTCACTTTTTAAAAGATTCACAATAAGCACTTAGACAACTTTATTCTGACAGATAAACAATTCCCCTTCTAATTCAACATTTTGTTTAACAAAACTCATATTTCTAATGTTAGGAGTGATTTAAATATGAAAGGTGTAACATTACGTAAAGAAGCTATTGTCATTTCTTCGGTTGCTGCTGGCGTGCTGTTTGGAGGCCCTACACTTGTACTTGCACATGAAAGTCCTGCCACTTCGAATAAGTTGAATTCATACGATTACTCGCAAGTAGTCAGGTATGGACATACTGGTAGTTATGTATCAAATATCCAAAAGAAGTTAACCTCACTCACATTGTACAATGGTGCTATTGACGGCATCTTCGGTAAAGCAACTGAACATTCAGTAAAGCAATTCCAGCAACTACATCATTTAAAGGTAGATGGAATTGTCGGGAAGAGAACATTAACAACTCTCTCCGCAATACAAAATGAACAAAAGACATACCAGCTAGGTGATAAAAACGAAGAAGTAAAATCCTTTCAAACTAAATTGAAAGCTTTACACTATTACACAGGACATATTGATGGTATTTTCGGTCCTCTCACATTAAAAGCAGTACAAGAATACCAAGAGAAAAATAAATTAGAACTATCAGGTACTTTAAATACCGCTACACAAATTCATCTCCTTTCAAATCGAAATAAAAAAGGTAAAACATTAACAAAAATCAAAGTTCAAAACGTTCAAGAAATTAATAATAATAATATTGTCGTGAATGCCAAAAATTTATTAGGATCCAGATACGTTTGGGGCGGAAATACTCCTTCTGGTTTCGATTGCAGTGGATTTATTAAATATATTTTTGAAAAGGAAAATATCCTTTTACCAAGGACAGTTAATGAACTGTGGAATTATGCAAAAGAAGTACAAAAAGTAGGTGTTGGTGATTTAGTCTTCTTTGAAACGTATAAGCCTGGACCATCACATGTGGGAGTTTATATTGGTAACAACCAATTTATACATGCAAGTTCCTCTAAAGGCGTTACGATAAGCAACCTGTCAGGTCCATATTGGAAAGAACGTTATTTAGGAGCTAAAAAAGTATAAAATACTTAATGACAATTTCAAAAGAATTTCTACATTGTGTAAAAATATGGATATTAAAACAAGATGTTGTTATCAATAGACAAATCCGATCAAAATATAGGTTTTTGATTTAATTTCCTCTATACTCTTAAAAATCGGGTAAGCATTATTGCTTTTTAAGAGATAGACGTTCTGGACTCGCTTACCGCGGGTGGATGGTGAGCCTCATAGCTTCGGCGGCACGAACAAGCAAACTTCAGGTTAACTCAATACGTAATTCATCATCGATTCGCAGTAAGGCTCATCGTGATATTCCATTGATTTTAGTCGATGCCGTCTCTAGTTTGTACGTCGATGGGCGGCTGCATGAGGCTCGCCTCTCCCACGCATCCAGCAGGAAGTCTCGCAATCAGATCCAATCAACCTTTATAAAAGCTGCACATAAAACCTCTAATAAACAATGTTCGTGTTTAACTAGGTGTTTTTGTTATGTCCCAGCCCAATATTCACTACCTCATTTTAATAACGAAACTGAAGTATCAATTAAGTTGAGTAATCCCTCTATCTCCTCTTCACCTTCTCGAAACAATGTTGAAAAGTTCACTTCATATCGGAAATGGTACGATTCAATGTTAGAAGAGATTTCTTTCGTTGTAGAATGTTTTATCTCATGAAGTCCCCACAATTTATTTATTTTCTTCATAAGAATTTCATCCTGACCTTCATATTGTAGCTGTTCATAAAATACTAGTTTAATATGACAACCAGGACTTTTGAGTTGTCTCAATAGTTCACCTGCTAGTTGCCGTTGGTTCATTGACAACTCAAGCGTCGCCAGTTGTTTATTGTTTGTACCTTTAGCATACGTTATTGAATAATGTCTTGACATCGTTGCAATATCGATTACATCACTTCTGCCATTTAATACAACAGACCCCTCTGCCTCTAAATCATATATGTATCCTTCTATAATAACTTTTAAATTATCAAATACTGTTGGGTCAAACATTTTAACTTACTACCTCCCAATATGACTTTGCTCTGTTATTATTAAATCGTAAATCACTGTATTTATACAAAACAATTTTGGAAAAAGAAATATAGTAATTGATTTTTCTTCATCCATCTTATATTGTTAAATGCAAACAATTATGAATTGAATTATTTTTCTAAAGTTTTTATAATAAAGAATTAGAACTCTTCATTTAATTAATCTAATGTTTTTTACCGTTTCATTAAAATTTTTGACTGTTTTCGTAACATGTTTCTTCCAACTAATTTATCATTATGGGTAGTCCTCCTCTTGCAATACTTGTTTCTCAGGGGTAGGCGGTGAGTCTGTCTTAGCTTCGGCGGTTATAAACGTAAACACTGTGGGGTCCCATTTAGCTCAAGCCACCCCATTTAAATTAAAGCAAAAAGCCATATCGTATAGAAAAGTGCCTTAATTTAAACGTAATAGTTGAAAAGATAATTCATATTGGAGAAATCTACCCTTCTCAAGATGAGTATAAAAACACTCACAACGTTTATAGCAAATATGTGAATTATATTATGATAAAAACTAATAATCATCAGATGATGAAAGATAAATATGGAGGTGCTTGTTTTGCCTATTAATATACCGAGTCATTTACCAGCGAAAGAAATATTAGAACAAGAAAATATATTTATTATGGATGAACAGAGAGCTTATTCTCAAGATATACGCCCTCTTAATATCATTATCTTAAATATTATGCCTAAAAAAGAAAAAACAGAAACTCAATTATTAAGATTATTAGGAAACTCTCCACTACAACTAAATATTACATTTTTGCGGCCGGAAACACATACATCAAAAACTACCGCAATTGAACATCTAGAGGAGTTCTATACAACTTTCAAGCATATTCGTCATAAAAAATATGATGGCATGATTATAACAGGTGCTCCCATCGAACACTTAGAGTTTGAAGAAGTCTCTTATTGGCCAGAATTACAAACAATTATGGAGTGGACTAAAACAAATGTTACATCGACATTACATATTTGTTGGGGTGCACAAGCGGGTCTTTTTCATCATTACGGAGTTAAAAAATATCCTCTTGAAAAAAAATGCTTTGGAATTTTTAAGCATGAAATCTTACATCCTACTATAAAATTATTAAGAGGATTTGATGACTATTATTATGTCCCACATTCTAGGCATACAGATGTCTTAAAAGAGGAGATTGAGCGTGTACCAGGACTTCAAATCCTATCCTACTCAGAAGAAGCTGGAGTTTGTTTAGTAATGTCTGAAGATGGAAAACAAATCTTTTTAACGGGTCATCCAGAGTATGAACGGACATCATTAAAAGACGAATATGATCGGGATATAGCAAAGGGGTTAGCTATTGATGTTCCAAAAAACTATTTTAAAGATAATGACCCTACAAAAACTCCAATCCATTGTTGGCGTTCTCACGCAAACCTATTGTTTGTAAACTGGCTAAATTATTATGTATATCAAGAAACTCCTTACATTTGGGATTGAAAGGGTAAGATTATTTCTAATAAAAAGCTTAAATTGCATTCCAGGTAGAGATCCCCACTCTACCTTTATTTCCGACTAAACATTTCTCAATATTTTACATCTTAAGAAATTATTAATAATTGCTTTATAAAAAAGTAATATTTATATGGTACTCTTTAAACGGATAGTCTGTGATAATAATTAAAGTTAACAAGCTTCTGTTTATAAACAAGTCATCTATTCTCTTCAGGTAATAGAGGATACTTTAATTACTAGACTATCGTGTTACCACCTGTAATTGGATACAATAGTTCATTCCAATTGGTAGGAAACTTTATTTGGCCTTTACACAAAGAAATAATAGGTTTATATACTTTAAATATTATACTTTAATTAATAATTTATTAATTCTAACCGTTCTGAATAGATAGAGGTGAAAATGTTGAATAGCGATTTAAAAATACTGATTTTAACAGCTAAATATGGTAACGGGCACGTTCAAGTAGCCAAAACATTAGAAAACAAATATAAAGAATTAGGTGTAAAAAAAGTTACAATCTGCAATCTATACTCTGAATCGTTTCCTGTGTTTTCTGAAATTACCCAATACTTATATTTAAAAAGTTTTTCAATTGGCAAGCAATTTTATCGGTTATTTTATTATGGTGTTGATAAAATTTATAATAAACGGATGATGAACCTTTATTTTAAAATGGGTCATAAGCGTTTACACCAAATAGTTACAGCTGAACAACCTGATATAATCATTAATACCTTTCCAATGATCGTTGTTCCGGAATACAGACGTAAAACAGGCACTGTGATTCCAACATTTAATGTATTAACAGATTTTTGTCTCCATAGGATATGGGTTCACGAAAATATCGATAAATATTATGTTGCTACAGACCATGTAAAAGGTAAGCTAAACGAAATAGGAGTCCCTTCTTCATCAATAAAAGTAACCGGTATTCCGATTAGGCCACAATTCGAAGTCGAATACAACACTTTAGACCTGTACGAAAAGTATGAATTAGATCCTAACAAGAAAACATTGTTAATAATGGCAGGCGCACACGGGGTATTAAAAAATGTAAAGGAATTGTGTCTGACATTTTTAACAAATCGAGAGGACATCCAAACCGTTGTCGTTTGTGGTAATAATCATCTATTAAAAGAGAGTCTTGACCCACTTGCTCAAGTGTATCCAGAGCATTTTAAAGTGTTGAGTTATGTTGAAAGAGTCGATGAACTATATAGAATCGCATCGTGCATGATTACAAAACCAGGCGGTATTACATTGACCGAAGCAACAGCTATCGGAGTTCCTGTTATCCTATTCAAACCGGTACCTGGTCAAGAGAAAGAAAATGCACTTTTTTTCGCAGAGAAACAAGCTGCCATCGTCGTTAACCAATTAGAAGATATGACATCTGAAGTCGATAAGTTGCTATCTAATCCAAAAAAATTAGAAAATATGAAGAATAATATAAAGAAACTCCATGTGTATCATTCAGCAGATTTGATTGTTGAAGATATAATGAAGGAAGCATCTTATATTAGAGAAAAACATACGATGATAGATTCTGTAAACTATTAATCTCTCCTAGGATGAAGCGGGTAATTCTTTTACCTGGAGGTTAACATGGATACAAGTACGCATATCATTATGGGATTTGGATTAGCAGGTCTAGCTTATATAGACCCTGCTGTTGCTTCAAATCCCGAATTAGCCCAAACTATTATGTTTGCGACTATTCTTGGTTCAAATGCCCCTGATTTTGATTATGCTGTTAAGTTAGTTAAGGGGAACGGTATGTATATTGAACATCATCGCGGTTTATCACATTCTATACCTGCACTTTTTATCTGGACAGCATTCATTAGTTGCCTATGTTTTCTATTTGGAGGAGGTTCTTCATTTTCCCCTATTTTCTATTGGACTTTCATTGCTGTAGTTCTACATGTTGGGTTTGATTTATTAAATGTTTATGGAACACAGGCTGGTAGACCTTTAACTAAACGTTGGCTTTCATTAAATACCCTTCCCTTATTTGATCCAATTATCTTCGTTATACATCTTGTTTGTTTCATACTATGGTCTTTTAATTATCCACCTGGCACAGTCTTTACCTTCGCATACCTAATAATTTCTATTTATATCATTATTAGATTAATTGTTCATTACTTAAAAAGACAATTCATTTTGAAAAAAATATCACTACTAAACTGTACAGTAACATTAGTGCCAAAAATGAATCTTAACAGTTGGAATGTTGTCGTTGAGTCAGAAGCAGATTATCGAGTTGGTATCATTTCAGGTCTGCAAGTGAATTGGTTATATAATTATAAGAAGCAAGACATGAAATGTGAGTTTATATCCGCTTCAAGAAATGATAAAAACGTGCTGCATTTTTTAAAAAACTCAAAGCATACATACGCGATTTCATATCCGACAATAACAGGGACAGAGGTTCGATGGATTGACCTTCGATTCCACACAAATAATCATTTTCCATACATGGCTATTGTTAAGTTTAACAAAGAGGGAAAAATTAGTTCATCATATACAGGATGGATTCACCATACTAGACAAATCGAGAGTAAATTGTCAAAAAATCAAAGTGTTTATTTATAAATTCTCCTTTTTAGCGTAATAAGGCTACAACTTTGCAGCCTTATTTACGTATATACATATCGAATATGTACATAATCTAAAACTGAACTGTATGCTTGGGCAATATTTAGGGTATAGTACTTACACGTAACTAACCTATTGGCTCACTTCTTCAATATTTATATTGGAGCCATTAAAACGAATGACGAAAGGATGAGTATCATGACGAAAAAAGCAAATAAAGGAAGTATGAACCAAAACTCACCACAAAATGGATTACATCAAATGGAACTCGCTAAGGAGCATGTTGCAGGTGACAATAGCAAGGGTAATAAACGAAATAAACAACAGCAGGATAAAACCGGAGACAATTAATGAAGTATTATCGATTTATTCGAAAAATTGTTATGTAACCGCTTTAAAAACAAAAAGTGCTAGATGACCATAAAGGCATCTGCACTTTTTCTTTAGATAATTAGCTACCCAATCCTTCTGTTTTAATTGCACGTTCTACTGCATCTAATGCTTCGTTCTCATCGGAACCATTCGCAGTAATCTTTACTTGTGCACCTTTTGAAATACCTAAAGACATTACGCCCATAATAGATTTTAAGTTCACTGTTCTTCCATTTGCTTCTAAATTCACTTCAGATGTAAAAGAATTAACAGCGTTAACTAGTGCAGTTGCAGGTCGAGCATGCAACCCAGCATCATTTGTAATCGTAAACGTTTTTTCAACCATATTGACATTCTCCTTCCATATTAGCCAATGTAGCTTTCATCATGATTGTATACGATGATTATGTATCATACCTTCATCCATCTTTTGTAGTGAAAAGCTACTTTAGTTATTATCATTATTATAACCTTTTTTTAAAAAAAGGGAACTACTAGTTTTAAATTTGGTAGACTTTATGACCATTAATTTTATGCAAGACTTTAATCGTAAATGTATCAGTATTTAACCTTTTAAGTACGATGGAATGTTGATTACTATCTTGTATAATCAGACAGTCCTCACGTTTCAAGTGTAACAACTCATTACCAAGCTTCTTGACATATTCGTAAGCATCATGAAATTCATGGTCGCTTAAACTTCTGCTCTTAACCATAATAATAACTTGTCCACTAAGTTGAAGCCTATACATTTTATCACTCCATTTTTTTAACAAATATATGCAGCTGTAAGTAGAGGTATTATTAAAAATTTGTAAATATCAGAAGGTTTGGTAAAATATGCTCTAGCTTCTTGACGGTTATTGTTAAACTGTTGTATAGTAAAAGCATCATTAAGCTGAATATATATGATAGCGTTTTTATAAAATATTTCTCATACATATATTCTGCTTTTGATAAAAACTTTTTTAGCACCACCTGTGCTACAGTATTAGGAGGATTAAGTACTATGCAAAACGGTAAAGTAAAATGGTTTAACAACGAAAAAGGGTTTGGATTTATCGAAGTTGAAGGTGGAGATGACGTATTCGTACATTTCACAGCTATTCAAGGTGAAGGTTATAAATCATTAGAAGAAGGTCAAGAAGTTTCTTTTGAAATTGTTGAAGGAAACCGCGGACCACAAGCTGCTAATGTAACGAAGTTATAATTAAAGAATCATTGTAATTTAACATACAACTTGTACAAAAGAGGCAGGAACATTTTCCGCCTCTTTTTTGCTATATTAATAGTTTCATAATATGTAAATAGTAGGAACATTATTTATTACTGACAAGTAAATACTCTATCGCTTTTACATTTTGTTTGATGCTTTTTTCAATTCTTGACACTTCATGCTGATTAAATATATTAGCATTGTTCGCTATAAAGACTAACTTATCTAGATCATTGTATATTTCTAAGAATGCTTCTTTTATTGTAGAATCCAACGGTTCATTTTTTAGCATCAATTTCACTCCTTCCTTCTATTATTTGACGATTAATCTAGTTAAAAAGTTTCACATTAGTGTTATTATTTTACATAAATTATGTCTTTCTCCATTTTACCATGCCATTAGTCTTTCCGATATAATTTTTTTGCTGTTTTTTTTAACGAATATTAATTTTAAAACTTCAAATAGTAATATTGGAGGTGTTATTATGGACCATATTAACCACACAGGATTAATAAGCGGTTTAAATGATATTCAACAGATTAAAATGTCTGTAAAAGCTGCACAAAAAATGGTTGGATCTGCAACAATGCAGTTAGATCCTGAAGCAATTCAACGCGCTGAGGAAGCAATCCAAGATGCACGTAATATCATGAATCGCTCGCAACATACAGGTTATGATGAAGACTTTATCCAAGAGCAGTCTTCATTACTTCAGCAATGTGAACACCAGTTATCAGAAGCACAACAGTAAATAAATAAGTCAATATGTACACAGAAGCATAATAGAATTATTTAGAATCCATTAGGTACTATAGAACTAAACAAAACGATGGACTAAGTTTTTAAAACTGCGATATGCCTAAAATGAAAAAACTAGACTAGTTAAAAACATCCATTTTCAAAACCATATAAAATATTTGCACTACAAGAAAAGGGTCAGCAGCACTTTACACAATGTCAAGTGCTGCTGACCCCTATTTATAGCTTTTGGTTATTGCCTATATTATATATAAATCTAATGTTCCATTATCATAATTTATAATTAAGTTAATTTCCCACCTATTTCTTTTATTTTTTGACCCACAGTACATTTATTAATACAAAATGAATGGGCATAACTTTTTCCAACTTCTTCCCGGAAATGTTTTTTTAGTAAACAATCAACACAATACGTATCCATAATTTCACTTAATTCCTGTAACATTTGTCTTTTACTCATTTTCATTCAATTCCTCACTCACCAACAGTTTGCTTTTAATTTCTATACCATTTAACGCTTGTGTTGCTAGTTTATCTGCCTCGTGGTTCTCTTTTCTTGTAATATGTTCATATACTGGTTTGAGCTGACAGCTTTTTAAGGTAGCTTCTATGCGGTCTAACCAAACCGTGAATTCTTCCTCGTAACATGGCCATTCACCTGCTAACTGATTAAGAACAACTTGGGAATCACCTTTAATTGTGACACTTTGTTTAGAGATTCCATATTCCTCAAATAAATTTACAAGAAATAAACATGCCGCGTATTCAGCTTCATTATTCGAAGTAATTCCATCAACACTTGCATTCACTCTAATTCGATACTTTTTATTACTCTGAGTATAATAAATAACAGCTCCAAAACCTGCTAACTTTGTTGCTTTATGATATCCACCATCAAAATAAGCATAAATTTCATGAGGTTCGTCTTTTACGATTTCGTTTAATTTCTTAATTTCCTTTAATGTCCATGTTACATCGTCTTCTGACAGTATTTCTAAATTTTTCACTCTTCCTGTTTGAATAAAATCATCTGCAAATGTTATTACATCTTCTATAGGTAAATACTCTGTTGAAAGAACTGTCTGTTTTTTCTTTTTTGTTTGGTAGGTCCATTCCATTCTATATTTCAATGACGTCACTCCTGAATAGAATTAATTATGTTGACGATTACGTATCAATGTAAGACCTTTATCGTAATTTTCATACACAACTTACACAAATAATCATGAACTATATGATTACTTTCTATTACGTAATGTTTTCATTATGCTATAATCATATTCGATTTCATTTTATTTTATCTGTTTACTTAAAAATTAGACGACATTTTTTATTTTAACACCTATTTTACTTTTATTAAATATTTTATATCGGGAGGTATATGTATGATTGAAGTATATATTGACGGTGCAAGCGCAGGTGACCCTGGCAAATCTGGTGCAGGTGTTTTTATTAAAGGGAATGGCCAAAATGAACAATTATCATTTCCACTTGGGGTGATGACAAATCATGAGGCAGAATTTCATGCATTAATAAAAGCACTAGAAGTATGTCTACATAAAGATTTTAAAATTATTTCCATTCGAACGGATTCACAGTTGGTAGAACATGCTGTTGATAAACAATTCGTAAAAAATACTCTATATGCTCCCATGTTAAAAAAAGTTCTTGAGTTAGTTGAATTATTTGATTTGTTCTTTATCAAATGGATACCAAGTAGTGAAAATAAAGTCGCAGATAAGCTTGCGAGGAGTGCAATCCTAAAACAATAGCTCTTATCTATTGTCGTTATATTATCCCTCAGGATAGAATCAATAAAACATAGTTAACATGTAGAAAAGAAGTGTTTACATATGAAAAAAACAGTAATTGCAGATATTAGTTTATTATTTGTAGCATTTGTATGGGGAGTAACTTTTGTTATCGTGCAAAATGCAATACAATTTATTCCGCCCCATTTATTTAACGGCATTAGATTTTTAATTGCAACGTTATGTTTAATAACCTTTTTAAGAAGAGATAATCGTATATTCACAAAGCGGTTAATTGTTTCAGGAGTATTTTTAGGTTTTTTTCTTTTTTTAGGTTACGCTTTTCAAACAGTAGGATTACTCTACACTACCTCTTCAAAAGCTGGTTTTATTACGGGTCTTAGTGTTATGGCTGTCCCTCTATTAGCCATGGTCATTTTGAAGGAAAGACCCCGACCAATCATCTTTCTAAGCTGTTTATTAGGTACAACTGGACTATATCTACTTACACTTGGGGACATGTCTAATATGAACATTGGTGATTTATTCGTTTTACTTTGTGCAGTTGCTTTTGCTTTACAAATTATCTTTACGGATTTATTTTCGAAACACTTTCAAGCTCTTCCATTGACGATTATACAGCTATTTACTGTCTCTATACTTAGCTTTGCAAGTTCATGGTTATTTGAAGAAATTGAAGCAATTAATTATCTAATTATATTAAATCCAAATATTTTATTTGCCTTTATGATAACATCAATTTTTGCAACTGCCGCAGCTTTTTACATTCAGACTACGTACCAACGATATACTTCTGCTACAAAAGTTGCGCTTATTTTCACTATGGAACCTGTATTTGCTGCGATTACAGCCTATCTCTTTAATGAAGAAAGGCTAGTCTTTAGTGGCGTAATTGGGTGTCTGTTCATATTTATTGCGATGATAATCACAGAATTACCAATAAGAAGAAAGGAAATATAGCGCTATATAAGATTTAAGCTATGCAATAAAATTAATGCTTGCTTTTTATTTCTAACCCTTTCATTATGAAACATTTCGAGAAGTGAAATAAAAAAAGCCCCATCAAACTCTTTTTGGATTTTCAACGTTAATTCAATGGCAATGATAACTAACTTATCCTCAGTACTAGTATACTGTTTGCCAAAATTAATAAATCCAACTGCTTCTTCACCTAACGTGAAACCTTTATTTGTTAAGTAATCGATATAATCGGTAATTTTGTTGATTGAATTCAATATTTTTTCCACCTAACTTGATAGGATTCAATTACTATCATATCGAAGTTCTTCGACAAATTCCATCATTTTTTCATTCAATCAAACAGTTTTTGGTGTAGGGTCACAATTCATGTAATCTTCATTTACTGGACATAATATATGTGAGGTGGTGATGAGAAATGAGTAGTAAAAAGAAAGGAAACAATCGTGGAAAGATAGCACCTAGTGTAAATCCTCAAGGTCACGGTGAGGATGTTGAATTCTCTACAGAACCTAAAAGTAAATTAGAAAATGCTGCAAAGAAAAAAAACACAAAATAAAAAAAGAGGCTTTACATTGCCTCTTTTACATTCGTTATATTACTAAGTAAATTCCGTATGCCTTTTAATTCATAGTCTTGTATCATAGAAAATGCCTTTTCTTCATCGATAGAAAGTTTCATCTCATGTAAAGAGCATTCAACAGGTACTTTACAATTTATCTCTGCTAACTGTCTAGATAAATGCAGCATCTCTAAATCATTTTCTATTTTCGCTTTCTGTCCTTTAGTTAATTCTGTTAAATTTTCTAAAAGTGATTGTATAGACTTATATTGTCCAATTAGTTTATATGCTGTCTTTTCCCCTATTCCTTTAACACCAGGATAGTTGTCACTACTATCTCCCATTAACGCTTTTACATCAATGAGCATTTGAGGGTCTATGCCAAATTCTTCAACAAATACGTTTTGTTTATAGTGCTTATAATTCCCGATTCCTTTTTGAAAGATAAGGACATCTACTTGGTCATTTAGCAGTTGTAATATATCCCTATCACCAGTTATAATCGTCATTTTAGTCTCATCCGCAAATTTTTTTGTTAATGTTCCAATGCAGTCGTCAGCTTCATACCCTTCAAGTCCAATATTCGGGATATCCAAAGCTGTAATTGCCTCTTTTGCTAACTGAAATTGTGGTTGCATTTCCAATGGTGCTTCTGGTCGATTTGACTTATATTCTTGAAAAAGTTCATTACGATAAGTCTTACTCCCCATATCCCAGCAAACAACTACATGACTTGGTTTCACATATTCAATTGCAGCAAATAGATGTTTTAACAACCCATTTACTGCATTTGTTGGAATACCCTTACTATTAACCATATAATGTCCGTAAACTGATGTCGCAAAAAATGAACGGAAAAGTAATGCCATCCCATCAACAATTAATAAATGATTCTCTTTACCCATTTTAGGCTCCTCTCACATTACAATCTATATGTAATCATAACATACCTAGTCCAAATTATATTTGGTACATCGCACCATTTCATAAATTAATTTTAACCACTACATAAAAGAAGGTTGATGTCTCTATACGAAAGACTGTTTTCGTTAACATCGTTGCTTTTTACTGGTTTTCTTAATGGTTTGTCTCCGTATGTTCTCTCTTTCCGCAGGCTAGGTGGTAAGCCTCCTTGGCGTAAAGCTGTGTCACAGGAGTCTCGCACTTTCACTTCAACAAACCCTTTACAAATTAGTGCAAAAAACACTATCTATCTGAAAAAAGACTTACCCAAACAGTCAAAGCAAAAGACTAAGCCATTGGGCTTAGTCTTCCTTCTTTTGACTACTTAATTTCATTGCTTCATGTTGAGCATATGATTCAAACTCTGTATTAAAGCCATTCTTTTTTTTCTTGTTGTTATTGCGCTGTGCATTCGCATTACCCAGTTTCACTCTACCCATTTAGCACACCTCTTCACAAACGTAATGATTTCATAAATCAATGTCGCTATTGATTTACTTTCTTATCATCCCTTTTCCAAACGAAAATCATGTGTAAGTACGGTATGTAAATGACTGGAACTGTTTTTTGCTTATTTGCTATACTTTCTACTTACATAATCTTTTACCATATCAGTTGTTACAAGCTTTCTTGTTGGTACAATCCCCTTAGAAGCTAATTTATTCATATCCTTTGTCACTTGATTAATCTGGTCTACATCAAACGGTAACGAATTAAGACAAAGTTGTACAGCTTCTTCGATTAACGCTTCACGTCTAGCCTCTAATTTTAAAAATGATTGAACATGTTGATGCTGTTTATTACTGTGTTGAGAAATAGCCTCATGTACATTACCCAATATGAACACCTCTTTTTTCCATTAACTTTAACACTTTTTGCTTAGGGTTCCAACAAGAAAACGAATAAGTGGACTTAGTTTCATAATTAAGTCTGCTACAAATATAATTTGTCTTATGTTTATTCTTGTTTACTTTAAAATGAATACAAGTTGCACAAACTTGATATTTCCCTTTATCCATTTACATACCCCTCACAAATACCAATACTTTTAATACAAGCTTTATAAATCCCTATCTAGACAATCACCTTTAAAACAAAACACCGAGAATTTCCCAATGTACACCTCACCAATATCAACAGAGTGTAGAATTAGTGATATAAAGCTTACAAAAAAATCAAGTATATTTTCATTAATTATCGCTATATGATTGTATCATATATTTTAATATTCTTAATGATGGATATCAATTACATCTTCCAGCTCTCGATTGATATTTTTGATTTCATTTATATCAATCAAATCAACTTCCATTAGAGCGTTAAAGCCTTCATCAACCTGATCTTTTAAATTACTAATTAAGTCCAAAATCGACTCCTCTAGAACGTTAAAATAATACGAAGAAAAATCATCTTTTATCTCAGACAGTGTGCCAGTTAGCGGTGAATCAAATTTCTCTTGCA
The DNA here is from genome assembly GCF_030813355.1 of Metabacillus malikii. Taxonomy (GTDB): domain Bacteria; phylum Bacillota; class Bacilli; order Bacillales; family Bacillaceae; genus Metabacillus; species Metabacillus malikii. The sequence goes on along the minus strand of NZ_JAUSUD010000001.1, from coordinate 69,483 downwards.
TATCATCGATCATTTTCTGCTTCTCATTTTTTTCGAAGAAAGATTTTGGATTTCTAAATAATTTTAATGCTGATTTTAATTGCAATTCCCACTCTTTCGCAGATTCGACCCTTATTTTCGGAGAAGTAATTTTCATAACAGCAGGTTTTGATAATGAAACATCTTCTGTATACTCTTTTACAAGTTGAACAATCCGCAAATATTCCTGTTCGATTGTTTTCTGTAAAAAGTTTTCAATTCTTAATGAAGTAGCCTGTATTTCTTGTATTACTTCAAATTCGATTGCTCTTATAAAATTTTGTAATGCATTATGAAGTATTTCTTGTGTATTTTTATCCTTAGTAAAGGCACCAGGATGGAATGCTTCCTTAAAGAAATCAGAGAAACGTAAAAATAATCTTTGTTTTACATAAAAAATTAATTCTTCAATTTCTTGAGCAACAGTTTTCACGACATGGTTCGTTGTAATCGATGATAATTCCTGTTGTATTTTTTCCTTAACTTTTAAATAGTGTAATTTCAACTTTTCCTTATCTGTAGCGTCTTTTTCTGCTATCTCAATCATTGATAATAATCTTTGATTTGACTGCTGTAAATCTTCATAAATGGATGCAATGGTTGTTTCAGCTAGTTCATGCTCAATAAAATATTCAAATTGTTTATGGAATTTGTCAAAGTCTTGATTCATTTCCCGTTGATTATTCAATATGTGTTGACTAGAAACTCCGTACAATCTAATATTTCTTATCTCTTGCTGTAATAGTTGCTCTTCAATGTAGCCTTTTACTAGATGAACCTCTTGTTTATCTTTTGCTAAATCAATTGCATTGATGATAAAAAACATTTTATCCAAAGTAAATGCATCTTTTACACGTCCTAATTGTCGTAAAAACTCCCTGTCACCTTTAGAGAATGGATGATTATAGTAGGTAACATATAAAATCGCATCAGCATTTTTAATGTATTGAAATGCTACATCAGTATGGCGCGTGTGCATCGAATCAGCACCAGGTGTATCAACTAATGTAATCCCAGCTCTTGTAATATCACAATCATAATAAACAGTCACTTCTTCTACGATGCACGCTTTATTTTCATTAGCAACATAATCTTGAAAATGTTCTACATCTGTATAAATGACCATACCATCACTTGTAATTTCTTCGTATTCTGAGAAGATAGTTTGGTATTTCTTAATCGTTTCATCCTCACTAGTACTGTCAGCTGCTAACTGTAAAAGTTGATTGTGGATTACTGTAAAGTCTTTTTCTGAATTTTTCAGCAAAGGAATTGTGTTACATACTTCATCTACTAATAACTCCTTAGACTTTATTTTCACCTCTACATGCCCATGTTTCTTTCCAGGACTTGGTGGAGCGATTTTATTAATTGTAGCTGTAGTTGGATTTGGTGAGGATGGAAGCAATTTATGACCAATTAGCGCGTTAGCAAATGATGATTTCCCAGCACTAAAAGCACCAAATAAAGCAACTGTATATGTTCTAGAATTATAATTCCCGACTTTCTTTTTTAGTGAATTTGTCACATCTTTAAAACCATTTAAGTACTGAAGTCTTGAGATGATAGACTCTGTTTGATTGATAAATAATTGATTATTATTCAACAATGGTTGTGCTTGCTTCTCATGCTGTGTTTCCGTTAATTTTTCTGGCAATTTCTTAGATTTCTTTATTATTTCGTCACCATTAACATGTCGCTTATGTAACGGATTTTGTTCTAACCATTCACTAACGTTTGTAATTGTAAATAACTCTTTTTGACTCTCTAATACGCTTAACATAGATTTCTCATAAACTTCGTATTCTCTTATATTGTTAGACAGATATTCCACTGCTAATAGTTCCTGTTCGATTTTTTGTTGTTTCTCCTCTAATAATGGAAGAATAGACGATTTTTTGCTTACTATCGCTTCTATAATCTCTTCAAAAATTTCCATTACTTTCTGTTTCACTTTCCGTTTAATTAGCTCACTAATATCTGAAGAATACGTTAAGACGTACTGATTATTAAATGATGCTCCAGGTTTTAATGTCTCATTTAAAATATCTTCAGATAATTGAAATGAAAATTCTTGTGCTTTCTGAATAATCGTTACATTTGTAATTTCATAATTATCGATATACTCTTTTAAAAGTGGAGTTAAATGCCAAACTATCTGTGTTTCAACATTGCTTTGCAAAGATTGAAATAAATCTTGTTTTCGTCTTTCACGCTCTTGTTCAGTTTTTGCTTTTGAAAAAAGAAAGCCCACTTTATAAGTTGGATCACAAGCTTCGATGAATAAACTTGCTTTTTCCCTAGTTTCAAATGGAATAATATTTGAGCTTTTTAGAATTGCTGAGACTTTATTTACTATACCTTGTTCTAATTCTATTGCCCTTTTCTTTTCATCGTCAATTTCTCTTATGACGTTTCTTTTCTGCTCTAACAAGTCATTCATATTTAGCTGCACATCTGACTTGTTAATATCCGTAAGTTGTAATTCACTTTTGTATTGCTCTAAATGATCCAATACGACATGCTTCATAGATAATGTTACATTCTTATCTAAGTGTTGTTCTTTTTCATCGATAAAGCGGTTTATTATTTCCTTTATCTCTTGCAATTGATTTTCGTCATTTGATATCTTTTTAAGAGTTGTAAAAAATATATCCTCGTCATCTAATCCAATTTTCGCAAAAGATTCAATAATTTCTGTTTTAAAGGATTGAAATGGAAGTTCGCTTTCATTATGTTTATCTATTTGATTAACGATAAGAAAAATAAGTTTATTTTTTTCTTTCATTTCAGAAATAAACGAAAAGTTCTCTTCTGATTGGACATGATTATAATCTGTTACATAAAAAATTAAGTCTGCGATATGTAGCATTGATTCAGTAGACAGCTTATGAGCTGCATCCGTTGAATCTATACCGGGTGTATCCATTACGACAACATTTTTACTTAAATGGTCATACGGCTTTTGGATTGATATTCTTTCAATATCACCCTGTTTACAAAATTCTTTTATATGTTCCATCGAATAGTGATCATTAAGTTCAATGATTTCCTTATTTGTAGAATATAGCTGAACTTTAGGTTTTCCGTTTTCTAATAATACTAGGTTTGCACTAGTTGGTATTGGACTTGTAGGTAAAACCTGTTCATCTAACAAAGCATTAATCATAGAAGATTTCCCGGCAGAAAAATGGCCAGCAAATGCGATATATAGTTTTTCTTGATGATACTTTAACACTAACTCTACTAATTTTGCTTTATCTTCTTCGTTATTTATCTGTTGATGAAGTGTGATTAACCTTTGTATTAAAATGTCTGTTTTCACAGTAGCAGTCATTAATACTCCCCTTTTCATTGCTATTACAGTTTCATTTTACAGAATCTTTTAAAATTTTACTATCCTAAACATATTTATTGTATTTATTCTCAGATTTGTATGTGTTAAATACAGGAAAAATCAAACAAATTATTCGTATTATACTATAGGTATATAACTAGATTGACAATGTGGAAAAAAACAGCACAAAAAAAGCCCACAATGTGGACATCATTTATGCTTTATTAGCATTTATATTCTTTAAAATATAACCAATTATTATACTATATGTGACAACGGTACACCCTACAAATAACATTGTCATATGAAGTAGCCCTCCATGGTATTAGTTGAGAATGTTTTTCATTGATTTTAGTTTACCATCAATGATAATCATTTTCAACAAAAGAAAATAGATTTTTCAAAAATCTTCTTTCCATCAATTGCTCCACTATGTATTTCATATGAGTTGATGTAAACTTTCCAAAAATGAGAGTCAGCATCAGGTACACCAATGTACTTAGTCTGTTTCATATACGTCAGTCGGTATCTCTGTGATTTGTTAGTCGATTGGCAAGTTTCGGAACAAATCTCGACTTATTAAAAAATAGTTCATGATAATTTGGATACAGCTCTAACGCCTCTTCCTCTACCCGTATCCTTGTCTCGATTACAATGAAGTTTAGTATCGAAAACACAATTGCCGTGGCATATGCTTTAAATAATAATGGTATAAACAAAATCTCAATTATTACGATTAAATAATTGGGATGTTTTAAAAATTTGTACGGACCTTTCACCTCAATATATGTACCAGGAATAATTATTACTTTTGTATTCCAGTAATTGCCGAGTGATAAGATTGCCCAATAACGGATAAACTGTGCTATTAATAAAATCGGTACAATAATCATCCAAAATTGTGAAATTGATTTATCAAAATATAAGACTTCAAGTGCAAAGCACATTAAAAACATGCAATGATGAGCGACAATCACACCATAGTGTTCAGTGCCAAATTCTACAGCTCCATGTCTTAACATCCACTTCTCATTTCGTTTAGCTATCATTAATTCAGATATTCTTTCTAATAATAAAATGATAAAAACAATTGTAAAAATCAAGTAACAGCCCTCCATTCAATCAGAATCATTTCGGAAGAAAATCCGGGACCAAGGGCCGCGATTATACCTAATTCTCCAGCTAAACCTACCTCTCGTTCTAAATACTCTTGTATCACATACATAACAGTGACTGATGACATATTGCCATGATTTCTTAACACCTCTTCAGAAATTTGAAGATGTTTATCTTTAAAGTCCAATCCATTTTTATATGCTTCTAAAATTTTCTTACCACCTGGATGTGCTAAAAAATAGCCAATATCATTTAGCTCTAGGCCTTGCTCTTTTAACATTTTTATCACTTGTGGACGAAGCCATTTTGTAATTAGTGAAGGGATATCTCTTGAAAAAACAACATGAAACCCTTCATTTTTTATATTCCATCCCATTATATCTTCCGAATCTTTCATAAACGATGATCCCGTACTTTTTACAAGTGGCAAAGTTGAGAATCTTAACTTATTATGTAATTGCGCATCCTTTCCAGCTATACAAGTACATGCAACACCATCTGAAAACAACGATGTCCCGATTAGGTTGCTTTTACTAGTATCACTTAATTGAAAAGTTAAGCTACATAGTTCAACAGTTACAATAAGAACGTATGACTCAGGATATGCTCTACAATATTCAAAGGCTCTTGATATCCCAGACGCACCACCTGCACACCCTAATCCCCAAATTGGGATTCGCTTTGTCGTTTCCTTAAACGGTAGACGGTTCATAATTTTCGCGTCAATACTAGGTGTTGAAACACCTGTACTACTAACAAAAAAAATGGCATCAATTTCAGATATTTCTATAGGTTGATTCAAGATGTTACTATTATTTAAACAATTATCAATTGCTTTAACTCCTAATTCAGTTGCTACCTCGATATATGTATTGTTTTTTTCTTCAAATGTATGTTCTGTTTTATACCATTCAATTGGTTTTACAAATTGTCTTTCCAAAATCCCGCCATTATCAAATACCGGTAATAGCCGATCGATATCTTTAAAGCCACTTCTAAAATTCTCCTTTATAAATTGTTTTACATTTTCTTGAAGATATTCATACTTCGGCAAAGCTCTACCAACTGAAACAATAAATGCCATATCGTCACCTCTATAGATAATTTGACCTATATCAAGAAATGTTATCCAATTATTTTACAAAAAGAGATTTCAAAGCCTTAACTCTACTGTCGTTTCTGTTTTATTTGCAATTATATGACTTATTATTAACGAAGTGAATGGAAGTTAAAGTGGCACGAAACGACAAACCTCAGGTCATATCAATACAAATAGTCAGCAATAATCGCCGCATTTCATATGAATAATCCCCAAAAAGAAAAAGCCTTTCCCTAAAAATGGGGAAAGACCGACGTTTTTATGGAGTTGTTGTTGTGCACCTTTATTATACCTTACTTAAATAATAGATTCATTGATAAATAATGGAAATACTCGCCCTCATATTACAGGAACAATTAACAAGTTGGTTTATAAACCTATTACCATCAGTTATATATATCCTAATCCAACCGAAGAATCTCCTTCATAATAGCTAATTCTTGTAAAGTTCTATTTTATTTATTAACCTATTTCCAACTCTTTTCTATAAAAAAGAATATTTCATATGACTCGTTTTATGCTATTATTAAGTAACAACAATAGGCTGGAGGAACTAGTTAAGACGATGAGAGATGATGTGAAAAAGTATTTATTAGACGGAACAATGACATCAATAAAAATGATACTTAATGTTCCTTATTCAATCGGGGAAATTACAGCGAAAGTTCCTGATTATGCATCATTACGTGCAGTTAAAATTAATTTAAGTGGAGCATGTAAAGGTTCAATAACAATTCAAGGTGAACTTCCTGTCTATAGTTTTATTGGTGAAGGATTATTTGGTATGCCTGTAACAGGCGAATTACTTGATTCTTTTATTGGTGAATTTGCAAATATGTTGACAGGGAACATTGCCACTCTGCTATCGAATCATGGTCTTAATACAGATATATCAACTCCAATGATCGTTACAATGGATGTGGAACAGTACGAATGCCCATTAACAATTCCTATTAAGATTGAAAATAAAGGCAATCTTTTTATTACATTAGTAGACCCCTTGTAAAAGCTGATATTTAATATCAGCTTTTACATTAATCTTTATGCTACACGTATAGCTTTGCCAAATGGTACCTTTGGCAAAAATTCGTCAGGGACCAACCAAAAAACTTCTCTATCAAATGTTAACTCATCGTAAAAGTAGCCCGTCACATCTGTAATATAAAATAAAGAATCTATATTCTCATTCTCGGCCCATTCTAATACATCTGTATATGAAGATTTCCCATGGCTAAAGTATTTTATTTTGTTTTCCTTTATGGAAGTAATACTTCTAATTTTAAAATCCGCTTGTACTAACATTGCTTCGGGACATACCTCATTAAACAGCTTTACAATATTTTGAATCAACTCTATATTCTTTGGATTAGTTGAGGTATCTACTGCAAGGGCAATGTTTTTATCTTGTCGTTCCTGTAATTTTGAAAGTAAAAATTTTTGCCACTTCATTTTTATCTCCCCCTTACATTTGATAAAGCAATATTATTCTGTACATGCAGTTTTAAATTATCCGTCAACTAAACTTTCCAAAAATTGAACAATATGATGTGAAAAATTCACATAGGATTTTGCTGCATTTCCCACTCTGAATATTGACCAGTACCATTGCATCCAGGACAATCATAAAGTAAATCAAAACTCGGAGTATAATAACTGGCGATAGTAGTGATAAACCCATTACCTTTGCAATCAGGACAGTTCCCTATATCTTTCATTTCGTTTATTTTTTTTTCAATCCTACCTGCATTCCAACTACTAATTGAGCGAATAATATTCATATATGCACCTCATTATTCGATTTTTTATTTATGGACAGCCTAATTTATAATCTTAGTATGGCTTTCTAAATAAATACTATCCTTTATAAACTCGTAATCACTACTATATATGTGTGTAATAAGTTTATTGTTTTCATGACAATTATTTTAATAAAAAATCAAAATACGACAAAAACGATTATTTTTTTATTCTCTTCTTAACATTTTTAAGGATTTTATGTAAAATAAGAGGAAATGGAAAACAAATTATCGTGAGTATTTTTGATAGAAGAGGGGATTAGCATGGCCGAGTTAGCATTTAAAGAATTTATTTTTAAAAAAGGAAGTAAAACAACCATCTATTTATATCAAAGCAGTATTGAAGTTATTCATCATGGGTTGTTTGGAAAGTTTAACAAGGTAAAACTAATCCATTATAAAAACATTGAGGACATTATTTTAAAACAACCTGGTTTAGCTACAACAGGCTCACTCATTATTGATTGTGGGAAAAATGAAGATAAACGTGAAAAAATAAACAATACAATTGAATTCTCTAAAAGTGAAAGAGAAATTGCTCTAGAATTAAAAACGACTATCGACGAACAAATACATTTTATCAAAGGTCAACGTGTAAATTCAGCCGTTGATAATTTCGAAAAACTAAAGAAGCTAAAAGAACTCGCTGATTTAGGGATTCTCTCAGAAGAAGAGTATATTGAACAAAAGGAACGGATTTTAGAAGGTTGATATATGATTTAACAGGGCCTATTTTTTTTAGACCCTGTTTTTCACTTTAAAAGCATAAGACAGTTTATTTACGTATACAATGTATCTTTATATTTAGTTGTAGTTATATGTTAATCATCGCAGGAGTCGGAGTGCTAAAAGTCATAGCTTCGGCGCTGCGACTAACAAATATATAGATTACCTTCCTCATATTATAGACTATACAGGTGCTCATTGAGATTTCTTATACTTTGCAATGTTACACCATAGTTTGTACGTCAATGGGTAAGTCTCCCCGCTATTTTAACCCCTCAGTTTACAACGTTACAGGAGTCTAGAAATCAGCTCAACCAATCAGTTAAATTGATTCAAATAAGAAAACACCTTCATATTAAGCCATTAATAAAGTTTTTATTGTTTTTAATGCCAATTCTTCATCCTCACCTTTTACCATAATCGTAACATTTAAACCAGTTCTAATTGAAGCTAATAACCCCATTAAACTTTTAGCATCAATTTTAAACGTCTCACCAACAAGGTGGATATCTGATTCATACTGATTAGCTATTTCAGCTAACTCCATTAGTTTTTTTAAATTTATTTCCCCTGTTATCGTTACGTCTTTTACTCTCATCCCACTTTGCTCCCATATTTAAGAATGTGTAATTCTATTATGATTATACGTAGTTGATGATGGGATGTAAATTACAATAAGTATATAACTCTTATATTTGCCTAAATTTACAAAATTCTAGAAAAAGGCAAAAAAAAAGAACCCAATAAAAGGGTTCTTTTTCAAAAATTATGCTTTGTTTACATTTGTTGCTTGTGGTCCACGTTGACCTTGTTCAACATCAAATGTTACTTTTTGACCTTCGTCTAAAGATTTAAAACCTTCGCCTTGGATAGCTGAGAAATGTACGAATACATCATCTCCACCTTCTACTTCGATAAATCCGAAACCTTTTTCTGCGTTAAACCATTTTACTGTACCTTGTTGCATGTTTGTATCCTCCTGTGTGGTTAAACCACAATGTATTACTATCCTTGCTCAATTAGATATCAAAGGCGAAAAGTTTAAATACTTATTCTTTCCTTACAGACCGAACAAAAATAATTCTTCTTTATCATAACAGATAAAGAAGAAGAAAGCAAACATATTATCAAATAAGATGAAATGTAATATTATGAGACAGTTATTTATTTTGGATTGCTAACAAATCATAAGACAAATTCATACGCTTAGGGTCATCTACCTTTACTACGATAAGTCATCATTGATTTATTCGATGTGCTTTACTTGTTTTCTATATCCCATAAAGTGCAGTCCTAAGTGTACGACAATTGGCAGTGCGTCAGCTATTTATAATTCTCGATGTAATATCCTGCTGCTCATGTCACACCTTCCAGTTGTCTGGCATCAACTCAGCTAGCCTATAATCATTTAAAAGAGTCGATTTAATATGGATTATAGATTGTATATACGGCGATATTTTTCTTCTAAATAATCAATTAAATATTGAGCATTTAAACCTTCACCTGTTACATCTCGTAAAATTTCTAATGGCTTTTTCGTTTTCCCGTACTGGTGTATATTTTTTGTAAGCCAATTTTTTATAACTTCGAATCGACCCTCTTCTATATGTTGAGTAAATTTATTTATATCCTTTTCCATCGCATGTTTAAATTGTGCTGCATACATATAACCTAATGCATAAGAAGGAAAATAACCAAAACTACCTCCAGCCCAATGAACATCTTGTAAAACACCTTTTGCGTCATTTGGGGGTGTAATCCCTAAATATTGTTCGTATTTCTCATTCCAAACTTTTGGTAATTCTTCAACTGTTAGCTCATCATTAAACAACGCTTTTTCGATTTCATAACGAATAATGATATGCAGAATATACGTTAATTCATCAGCTTCGATCCGGACTAAGGATGGTTTTGCTTCATTTATAGCCTCATAAAATTGTTCAGTTTCAACATGTTCAAATTGTGTAACAGACGAATCCTGTAAAGTTTTGTAATAACGATTCCAAAATTGTTTACTTCTGCCTATAAAGTTTTCATAAAAAAGCGATTGTGACTCATGAATCCCCATAGATGTGCCACTACATAAAAAAGTTCCTTCAAGTAATGCTGAAATATTTTGTTCATATATTGCATGACCGCCTTCATGGATCGTACCAAATATTGCTGAGCGAAAGTCATATTCATCATATTTTGTCGTTACCCTAACATCTCCACGATTTAATGTAATTTCGAAAGGGTGAACTGTCTCATCTAATCTACCTGCTTCAAAATCATATCCAAGTTCATTCAGAAAGTATTCACTAATTTTTCTTTGCTCTGCTTTTGGAAAGTAATCGTATAAAAATTCATTTTTTGGCCGATAAGTAGAATTCGAAACCTCTTGTACAAGCGGGACAATTCTTTCCCTTACTTGAGCAAAAACCTTGTCTAGCTCCTTAACAGTCATACCTGGTTCATATTCATTTAATAATGCATCATATTTATTTCCTGAATAGCCCCAATATGAAATAAGCCGTTTATTATAATCAATGATTTTCTTTAAGTATGGAGCGAATAATTGGAAATCTGATTTATTTTTCGCCTCTTCCCAAACAGACTCAGCCTTTGAACAGAGGATAACATAATCTTTGTATTCTTGAGGTGGAATAACTTTTTTCTTGTGATATTCTTCCTTGAGTAAGTCGATAGCCTTTTTTGTTATGTCCTGTAGAGAATCGTATGTATGTTTCTCTGATAACGTTTCTAAGTAATCTTTCATTTGGTCTGAGACTAGCATTTGAAAAGCTTCTGTAGATAACATCCCAATTACTTCAGAACGTTGTTCAATTCCCTTTCTTGGTGCTCCTGTACGCATATCCCAATACATAACATTGATTGCTTCTTCATAACTTTGCATTTTCTTTATGTAATTGATAAACTCTTGTTCTGTTTGCTTCATTTTTACTCCTCCTTACTTTATCGCTTTTTAACCATATAAATGCTTTTAAGTATATCAGAAAAGGATAGCTAATATGCTATCCTTTTAATGGTGTTACAGGCAATACAGTTATAATTTGCTCGATTATATCGTTATCGGTATCATTAAGAAATATCGTTATGATTCCCTTATCTCCGTTTGTACGTATTAATCTGCCAATCCCTTGCCTTAACCTCAGTAACATATAAGGTATATCCACTTCTTTAAATGGATTTTGTTTGTCTGATTTTTTCGCTTCAAAAACTGGGTCATCTGGAGGGTAAGGAAGTGACCAAATAATGACATTGGACAATGACGGGCCTGGAATATCTAATCCTTCCCACAAATGAACTGCACAAAGAACTGTCTGTTCATTTCTTTGAAAATCTTTAACTAGTGAACTAATTTCTTTATCACCTTCAAAAAGTATTGGGAAATCCCATGAAATCTCCTCTGACTTTCTCTTAAACCATTTTAATTCTTTATTACTAGCAAATAACAGTAATGCACGTCCACCTGTTTTGTTTATTTCTTCTACGGTTTTAAGAAATTTGTTTGATTGATGTTTTTCAGTAAGTAGTTGAATACTCATTTGCTCCTCATAATCAAACGGAGAGTCAACAGATAGTGACAAATAATCATTAATCCCTAAACTATTTGCGATAAAGTCAAAAGATTTCCCTTCTGAAAGAGTTGCAGAAGAAAATATATATGGCTTTTTCATAGAAAATACTTTTTCTTTTAATACCTCTTCAACTTTTCGAGGCATGATGACTAAGCTATAATCATTATTCTTTTCTTCAACCCAGCTAACAGCATTGTTTCGCTTCGTAAATAATGATAACGAGTATTCCATTTGGTCAATATATTCTTCTACAATCTTCAACTCATAGTCATCGATCGTGTAAAGCTCTCCTTCAAAGACTAACGCTTCACTAATTTCGGATAATTTACTTTGTAGCTTCACTGCTAATTTTTGTATATTATCCTCTTTATTTATCTTTAAACGTTCCGACCCATCAACAGCAGCAGAAGAGAGACTAAGTTGGTAAAAGAATTCATCATTAATAGCTAACCCATCCTCAACCAAATAGGCCAATTCTTCACGTATTTCATTTTGTAACAAACGCTCGAGAAATAATTGCAAAGAACTTTGCTTGACCCGATAAGTTAGTGCCTTTTGTGCAGCAAATTCCAATAGATGTCCTTCATCAAAAACAACACTACTATAATCTGGTAATAATGGAAGTTGTCCTTCTCTTTTTCTTGATTCGGATGTCCATACGTGTTCCATAAAGTAATCATGTGAACAAACGATAATATCTGTCGCTTTTCGATAATAGTCACGAGATAACGTTAAACCGCAACGATGGCGATTAGAACATGTAAAACAATCTTGGAATGTATCCCAACCGATCTTGTCCCATTCTTCATCAGATAAATGATTGAATTCTTTCCGATCTCCATATGGGGTAAAATGTTGCATTCCTGCTTTTTCATGAACAAAGCTAGGTAATGATTGATATACATCCAAGTATTTGTCATCACCCGTTCTTTGAAGGACGTCATCAAGTTTATTTAGACATAAATACTGACTATGTGTTTTACTAAGCCGTACATCCATTTCTATATTTAATATTTCCGAAAGCTTTGCTATATCTCCCTCTTGCTTAACAAGTTGTTCAATTAACGTCTCGTCTGCACAAGCAATAATAGCAGGCTTACCTGTATATCTTGCATAGGCTAATGCATAAAGCAAGTAAACAATTGTTTTTCCCGTACCGACCCCTGCTTCAGCAAACATGACTTGTTTGTCTTGATAAGCTCTTTCTAATTGAAAAGCCATGAAAATTTGTTCATCTCTTAATTCAAAACCATTTTCAGGAAGGATATCGTAGAAGACATCACCAATCCAATTACTTAATGCCTGATAAAAATTCTCTTCTTTATTAATTGCAAAGGGTAAACGGGCCGTAACCATATAATGAACCTCCATAACTTTCAGTTGTCTAAAGTAATAGACTATAGTACTGTACTGAATCTAAATGTGAATATAAAATGGATAAAAAGCAATTATCTAATGATGAAGTCTATTTGTCAATTCTGATACTTATAAATGTTAACCCTATAAAAAACTAATCAAATAGTTAGTCAGAACTACCCATTCATCATTCTGTAATCTGATAAAATTTTTGTCTTGTTTGTTATTTATTTTGATTAATATATCTATAAATCACAAAAAAAGAGTTGCCAATGGCGACTCAATCCTTTTACTGTTCTAGCAGCGTTTCAATTATACTTTGATGTTCAATTTCTGTTGCATGTGTTAATGCCTTTATCATTTCTTCCCTTGCTTGGGAAATTTGAAGAACAGCAGGTGACGTATGGCCTTCTTGTTCTTCGAGTGATTTTTGTGTTGAACTTAACGCTTTTGAAATCAATCTGAATTGTTGATCCTCAATCAAACAATATTCCACCTTTCTTAATTTGATACTTAGCTCCCGTAAAATCCTTTTACTGGTAAATGTATATTCGTAAAAATTCAAAAAAATTCACAAAAAAACATATTCTTATTATGTACATCATATAGTGTTTTTATGCCTATTATATACATGTTGTCGCTATAACAGGTAGGCCATCATCGTAGCCTCAACACCATTTCGTAATAGAAGAGAGTTTTTAATAGAAGGCTGTTTTCGTAAACATTGTTGCTTTTAACTGAGTTGTCGTTTAGGGTTTGTCTCCGCTACAGTACTCAGCAATAGCGGGGTGGGTGGTGAGCCTCATAGCTCCTTGCGGCTACCCTTTATGTCAACATATATAGAAAAAAATCAAATAAAAAAACGAAGAGTAAATTACTCTCCGCCTTCGATTTCTTTATAGCCTTGTTGTTTTATTTCTTCAGTCATTTCCTCAGGTGTAATAATATAATATGTATTCCCATCATTAGAAACGATGATTTCAGTCGGACTCGCATCTACGCGAGCAGCATCCAACGAAAAATATTTTTGTCCTAATTGTGTTGAACTCATTTCCGCACCTCCCTGTCATATTTTAAGCCTATCATCTCTATCATATAGTACAATTATAAATTACTCTAGATTATTTTTAGGGGGACGTATTGACGACCAATATTGATAGTAATCTGTCTTTATAAAGCCGTTAAATAGTTTTCTTTTTTTTGTTGCTGGTTTCCCATAAACTTGTTCAAAGTTTTCATTAGAAGTAAGAATATATATACTCCAAGAATCAAGTGGTGCAAATGCATGTCCCATTTCTTTGTACATATTCTCTACAGCTCTTTTTTCTCCAAGTCTTTCACCATATGGAGGGTTTCCAACAATTGTTCCATACTGTTTTGTTGTTGTAAAGTCCTTCACTTGCATTTGCTTAAATTGAATTAACCCTTGTAATCCTGCTTCATCTGCATTAGCTTCTGCAATTTTTATCATTCGGTGATCGATATCAGAGCCCTGAATATCAAGAGGTTGATCATAATTTGCTTTGTCTTCTACTTCTTCTCTTGCTAAATCCCATTTTTCTTTTCCAATCCAATGCCACTTTTCTGAGGCAAATTCACGATTAAATCCAGGGGCAATATTTTGTCCAATTAAAGCCGCTTCGATTGGAATAGTACCTGAGCCACAAAAAGGGTCAACGAAAGGACGATTAGGTGTCCACTTAGTCAAAAGCACTAATGCTGCTGCTAATGTTTCTTTAATCGGGGCACCTCCTTGGTCAATTCTAAATCCACGTTTATGTAAGCCAACACCACTAGCATCGAGAGTTATCGTTGCTATATCCTTTAATAAGGCAACTTCAATACGATACAATGGACCATTCTCATTGAACCATCCTGTCGTTTTATAATGTTGTTTTAACTTTTCTACAACTGCCTTTTTCACAATCCCTTGACAATCAGGAACACTAGCCAATGTTGATTTTACCGATTTCCCTATAACAGGAAACTCCGCATCAACGGGTAGATAATCCCCCCAATTTAATGCTTTCGTACCCTCAAATAGTTCATCAAATGTTCTTGCCTTAAACTCTCCAACCTTAATTTTAATTCGGTCTGCTGTCCGTAACCATAAGTTTGCGCGGCAGATTGCCATTTCATCTGCTTCAAACGTTACTTTCCCATTTTCAACAACACATTCATACCCTAAGTCTCTTACTTCTTTAGCTACAATTGATTCTAAACCCATTGCAGATGTTGCTATTATTGATAGTTTTTTCATCCTTCACCATACCTTATTTTAGTTTCTTTATTATTGGCATACAGTTAAATACTGCACTAACAAATGCTGATTTGAAATTATGAATAGTAGTAAAGAAATCCAACGGTACCTCATACAGCTGTTACAACAAAAATAAACACACTTTACTACCTATGTGATTTCAGTAAATAATATCAATGTCTGCAAAAACTGACTTATTATACTTGGTAATATGTATACATAAAAAGGGGCTGAAAGTTCAGCCCCCTTAAGTAGTATGTGTTATTTAATACTGTTTAATAACGTTCGATAAGCCATGTTTTGTTCCATCGTACTACAAACGGCAATACCTCGTACTCAGGTGGTAATCATCTATCTACAGATAAAATATCTGTCCTTCTCTTTGTTCATTTCCTCCAAGAAGGTGCCCCTACCATTATTTGGGTTTCTCGCTCGTGGGGTTTACCTCGTTCCACTCTTACAATTTCTTGTAAGACTCCGTCACTGTGGCACTTTCAAGGTATTCAAGCCATATCCGAAGGACTTAGGCTTTTTCCCTGCCGTCAATCCATAAACATGAATTGCCCTAGCTTATGACTTCGCTAGGCACGAACACTACGGGCATCACAGCACCGTGCGAGCATGGACTTTCCTCTACAACTCATAAAGAATTGCAGCGATTACCTGAACGTTACTGAACAAAAATAAGTATACCTAATTGTATGGAATAACACAAGTGGTGACATTTGGAAGTATTATTTAATCGTATAATTTACTTCCAAAAACATGTTTCTCCAAGTTCGAAAGTCTTTTCAAAATATCAAAGTTTGTTGTGTTTGTCTGAGTAGTCGGTTGTTTTTTATAAGTATCATCTAGTTGTTTTTTTAATCTCAGGTTCTCTTGTTGAAGGTCTTCAATCTCTTGATGAAAAGTTTCATAGTCTTTAATAATTAAGTCTAAAAACTTATCAACTTCCTCTTGTTTATAGCCTCGTACACCTGTTTTAAATTCTCGTTCTAAAATTTCTTTTGCTGTTAATTTTATTTTATCTGAAAGCATTTCTTTCACCTCATTATAGCGAAATCATCAACTTTTATTTTTTCAGAAATATGTTAAATTGTCAATTTCATTTCATCGTCCTTTAATGCGACCTTTCGACTAATTTTACCAAAAATCTTGGTTTTTCATATTCTCTTCTTCAACGACTACTTGTAAATCCGAAAAATCAACTATTTCAATGAAATAATTATTTCTTTCTCTCTTTTTTTTAGCAACATCTAATATGTACTTAGGTGATCCCTGTTTTTCTTCATCGTAAATTAAGAGAATACCTTCACTTTTTCTAACTAGAAATTCATTTTTTTGCTTGAATTGTAACGGATTTTCATATTCCCTCTTTGAGATACTATCTATGAAATCCGCTTGAGATTGCACAAATTCATAATATTCTTTATTTGTTTCATTCCATTTATTTTCCTGATTGAGAAAGGGAGTTAAAATGGCGAGCTTTAGATTTGGGTATTGTCCTTGCAATTCATAAACAACTTCCGCAGCCCACAACTCAACACCTAATTGTCCACTAATTAGTACCCATTCCAAACCGTTTTCTATCATTGGGTGTAATGATTTTTCTATTGCCTTTTTAATATAATGAACTGCTTTATCATCATTTTTGAAAATCCCTAATTCAAAAGCTTTATATCCTGAAATTGTTATAATATTCATTTTTTCACCTAGCTTATGATTCTAATGTTGATGATAAATTCTATAGATATCTAATTTGGTCCATGCATGCTAATATTTCTTAGTAACAAAAGAGGAGCTGAAAGAACTCAGCTCCATTTATATCATTATCTACCGAATGGACCTGGACCGAACCCCGGACGAGGTCTTGGACCACCAAATCCTGGTGTAGGACCGTACACGTTAAAATGTTGATGTGATGCCGTATTAACAACCGATTGTGATTGTGGAAAATAATGTTGATGCTTGAAAAATTCATGATTTACAACAGTTGTGTGTTGCGGATGGATGTGTGGTACAACTGTCTCAGAATAATTATTATCAACACAACATTTAGTAGGGTGTACGATTGGAGCCATAACTTTTGGTCTACAATGCATAATACATTCTCCTTTCAGTCATTTATCTTATCTTACACTTCTAGCCTATGATGAAAGGGATATACATGTACTAATGCAACTACCTATTTTCTCTTTAATTGACTAATAATAGTCAGATTGATTAATTCGTCTAAAGATAGTTAACACAACATTAAACATTGACGAAATTACTCGTTTTTTGCGCTTCCCCGGGGAATATTAGCTACTTTTACGTTTTAGCCTCTCAAGTCTTTTTTCAATGTCTGACAAATATTTATGTTTAGTATCCTCTGTATTGTTACACATTAATTGATCACATGCAATTTTTGTATAGTATATTGCTTGAACATAATTTTTTTCTTGATGTTCGTAATATTTGGCAAGCTCTATCGCAGCATTAATCATTAATATGTCATCGTTTGCGGCGTTAATCACTTCTATCCAGTACATTGTTGCCATTTTCCACTCTTTACGCTTTTTATAATGATAGGCCAATTGGAATTTTGAATTCACTTCATGATGGTTCCCTTTGTCCATTAGAGAGTGATAGGCAGAAATAGCTGAATTATTATCACCAATATAATCTAACCATCTAGCAATCTGATAATGCTCATCTTCACTCGCTTCATTATCAACATTTAATAGTTTTAACGACAAATGTATATATAATGTTATTAAGGATAATACGTCAATTTCATTGTGTTTTAAGACACCTTCGATTATATCTGGTTGATTATCTTTTACAAACTGGAAGTATATCATAGGTGCTAAGTATCCAGGTATATCATCCTTCCGTTTAATACCTAATATTTCCTTTTCAACATTAGCCAACTTTACTGAATCTAGTTCTTGTTTCCAAAGTCTTCTAGATGCATGGAATAAATCAAAATGACCAAAGGCTGGTAATTTCGGAACAGACTCTCTTAAAAGAGTATGCCTTGTTTTCACTTGTGGCCAATCAAAAGCCTTACCATTGTAAGTAACAAGTGTCTTGCTATTAATATCTTGCAAAAAGCTCTGATATAGTGCGACTTCATTACCTGGTCCAGGTAATAAATATTGTTTTACGACAACTCGGTCATGAAAGACTTGTGCTTGGCCTAATAGGAAGATTGTATTCCCTACCCCACCACCGAGACCTGTCGTTTCAGTATCAAAAAAGAATAAATCACTCGCCACGTGACCTTTACAAGACAGAGGATGTGTTGAATTGCTATTATTCCACATTGCTACAACACGATGAATATCACTTAATTTATATAGACCGTGTTGATATTCTAATGGGTATGTTACTTCCCTAATGAAACAATACTGCTTTTCATATGAAAAGATTGTTGTTTGATATTTCTCCCAGTCTACTTTTTTGTCGGACGGAAAATTATTTTGTGAAGAAGATTGCTCTTCTTCTTTTACCATATGTTTTTTCATACGATTGAGTTTATTTTTTAGTGACATACATTTCATCCTTTAAAAATTCCAGAAGAGTAAGCGTATCTAGTTTGATTGATTTTGAACTACTATCGGTTCCTATACAAGACGGACACCCTTCTTGGCATGGACACGCGGTTAATAAACGGAGCGCCTCATCTATTACGATATCAAAAGATTCGAATAATCTCTTAGCGAGTCCAACACCACCAGGATATCGGTCATATAAAAAAATCGTTGGCTTTTGATTATGGATAGCCTTTATTTGTGCAATGACATGTAAATCTGATGGATCACACATTACCTTTAATGGTGCAACATGCTGTATGACATTAGCAACACCGATTAGAGATTCTTCAAGTCGCTTTTCTTTAAAATCAACTGTAATACTATCATTTAGACTTACCCACGCAGCATTCGTATGCAGTTCTTCTTCTGGAAGGTGAATAGGACCTGAGCCAATATTTTCATGTGTATCAAATTTAATTTTTTTAAATATCGTTGCCATTGCTTGAACAGTCACATCACCAAAACCATATTCGATTTTTTCAAAGATTTCTTTGTTATCTTCTTCTAACACTTTTAATTGAACCGCTAAATTTGCATCGGTAAAATAATCTACTTTCACTTCTCGAACAAATGCTTTTTTTTCTTCCCAATCTAGTTTTTCTACTTGAAACTGGACGCCTTGGTGTAAATAAATAGCTTCATCATGTAAAAGTGTCATCGCACTAAATCTATCCATCTCCCCGATAACTTTTACTTTAGCGAGATCTGATTGATCAATAATGACAACATTTTCTTGTGATGCAGACCGCAAACTTATATTATGTGCTGGAAATGAATCATTCATCCAATAGTATTTATGGTCATTATAATGCAGCACTCTTTCTTCTGCTAAAAATTGAAGGATATCCTCTAATTCTAAACCATCGAATGTGTCTGTATCGTTAAAGGGAAGCTCAAAAGCAGCACATTTCAAGTGATCCACAAGTACAACTAAATTGTTCGGATTAATTACTGCAGTTTCTGGATTCTGTTTTAAAAAGTAATCGGGGTTTTTAATAATATATTGATCAAGTGGACTAGAGCTAGCAACCATAATAATTACGGCCTCTCCCTGCCTTCTGCCAGCCCTCCCTGCTTGTTGCCATGCACTGGCAATTGTCCCAGGATAGCCCGTCATAATACACACCTGTAATTGACCGATGTCAACTCCAAGTTCTAAAGCATTAGTACTTACAACCCCTAATATGTCCCCATTTCTTAGTCCCTGTTCAATTTCACGTCTCTGTTTTGGTAAGTATCCGCCACGATAACCACGAATTGATTTTTGTGTTATTTCTTTTTTTATTAACTCTTGTAGGTAAGTCAAAATAATCTCAACTCTGACCCTACTTCTTGCAAAGACAATTGTTTGTATCTTGTTTTTTAAAAAGTGAGCCGCTAATTTTCTAACCTCTAAAGTTGCACTTTTCCTAATATTAAGTGGCTTATTTACAATCGGAGGGTTATAAAAAATAAAATGCTTTCTACTTGATGGTGCACCATTATGTGAAATTAACTCCATCTTTTCACCAGTTAATGTTTCAGCTAATTCTCGTGGATTTGCTATTGTAGCAGAAGTGCATATAAATTGTGGATTACTTCCATAGAACCTGCAAATTCTTTTTAACCTTCTTATCACATTTGCCACATGACTACCAAATATCCCCCGGTATATATGAAGTTCATCGATCACAATATATTTTAGATTTTCAAAAAGTGCAACCCATTTTGTATGATGAGGTAAAATGGCAGAATGGAGCATATCAGGGTTTGTAATGACAATATGACCTGCTTTTCTCACCTTTTGCCGTATTGCTGGTGACGTGTCTCCATCATACGTATAAGAATTAATTTGAACTCCCATTTCAGTTATAAGTTCATTGAGCTCTGATTTCTGGTCTTGAGCTAATGCTTTTGTTGGAAATAAGTATAATGCCCGACTACTTTCATTCTCAATGACCTGTTGAAGAACTGGAAGGTTATAACATAATGTTTTACCAGAGGCTGTCGGAGTCACTGCAACAAAGTTCCGATTTTGAATAGCATGTTGAAAAGCTTCAGCCTGATGAGTATATAATTCTAATATTCCCCGTTTCTTTAAAGCTTGTTGCAACCGGTTATCAATTGAATTCGGCATGCTAACTGTTTCTGCTTGTTTTGGAGGAATTGTATGCCAATGTACAATTTGTTCACGAAATTCGTTTTCTTGCTTTAATGACTCTATTAGTGTCTCTAATGATTTTCTAAATTCCACCTCAAAGTCCTCCCACTCTCGACCATTTGTATTTTTCTATTTTATCGAATGAACGTTCGTAATGGAAGTGAAACTTCTTAGCATTTGTTTACAACAACATTTATTTACATTCGGACTATTGTTTACCATTTAGGATTAACAAATTTGTTTTCATAAATAGCACAAGAAAAGAGCCTATAGAAAAGATGTAGATACATAAACCTTTTTTTGTAAAGTTCATATAATATGATAAAAAATGCTAGTTAGGGGGATAGGAAAATAATGAGTAAAAAGGATAAACATATAGACAGTAAGTCTAATCATGCTAACCAGCCAATTGACTTTTTTCAAATTGTAGACCAGTTCTTCCGTTCGGAACCGTTAAAGCAATTTATGAATGACATTGACCATTTTGTCCTTGATTCTTTTCCCGAACGTCAAATTCATGTCAATACGTATGAAACGGATCTTAATTATCACATTGATTTAAAATTTCCGCCTGTAAAAAAGGAACAATTGTCATTAGAGCTATTTAACGAATATTTGACGATTTCAATCTCGAATCACGAAGAGTATAAAGAGTATAATGAAAATTCATCAACATTCCGAAGCTTTACATCACACGACAGTATCACTAGGACGATTATACTACCGTATGCAGTAAAGGAAAATGAAATGAAAACCTCTTTTAAAGAAGGTACACTTCTTATAACTATCCCAAAAAAATCTAAGCAGATTAAGATTGAGGAAGGTTAATTTTGGATTATGAAAACAACCAATAAAAAGATGAATCATAGGATTATACATCCTATGATTCATCTTTTTCAGCTATTTTTATGTGACTTACTCCCATACTTAGGATTATTTTCCGGTGTTGGATCTTTAGACAAGTCCTTTGCTGAAGCTGTAACTTCGTTAAACTTTTTTACACGGCTTTGTTTTTTCTCCATGTCTTCACCTCAGACTATATTCTTTCACATTTCATTGACATTATGTTTTAATTAACAATTTTTACGTTAGATAAAATATTAAAGAAAACGAACACTATTACAGGAGGTGTTTATATGAACAATAAAGAGCAGCAGAACCTTCCTGATTTTAATGAATTAAGTGACAGGTTAATCGCAGAACCATCTCACTCCCCGAGCTTAGTCATTAAAACTAATCTAGATACAGAAAATGTTTCAAATGAAAATCCATATATACAGGGTAAAGAACCTTCATCTAAATTTAAAAACTTTTTTAAGGAATGATTTACGTTGGATTTTACTTTAGGGTATTTAAGAGAAGCACTTTCAAATTATGAAGATAACGCAATTTGTTTACGCATATATAAAAAGTTAAAAACAAAGGATTACAACTCTGAAGTAGAATTTGTAAGGGTATTAGATGAGGAAGAGATTCATTTCCTAAACAATGTACTTCCGAAAGAGATTAAATATGCATTCAATGAACAAGATTTTATAAGAGGAAACCAACTCAATGAAGTATATGAATTACTGTTTTAAAAATAAAAGAGCAAGGATGCTTTAGCTACATCACATGCTCTTAATAAATTATTTGAATAGTGAAGTAACACCCTTAAATAACCCCCCCATCTGATTCACTGCATTCATCATTTGACCTGCAGTATCAATCATTTTATTGAAATCGACTTGGCCATCTGATTTTTTAAATTGTGATAATAACGATTGTACTGGTGATGCAGGTTTTATGAATGGTGCCGGCTTAGGGTATGGTGACATATATGGTGTCGGTCCATAATAATTATCGCTAATCGAAGGTAGCGGACTATTCATAAAAGCCATTTGTTGCTGGGGGGGAAAATCCTGCTGTGCATACTGTTGTTGAGTATAGTTTGGCATGATTGGTTGTTCATACTGTGTAAACTGATAAGGATTTACATGTGTATAATTCACATTATTTACAGTGGAGCCTGTTCTATTCTGTAGAATTGGATATGGATTTGGATATGGATGATACAATTCACACCCTCCTTTTGAATGTTAAGTAAGGATCTATTCCATAGAAAAAAGCCTTTGTTGGTTATATTTTATGTTTAAAAGGCCTAAGAGGTGAAAAAAATCAATCTTATAAAGGTGGTTATATAATGGCTAGAGGAAAGCACTTTAATCATAAACAAAAAGGTCATACACCGACAATAAAACAGCGTGGTAAAGAAGTACCTAGGAAGGTTGAAGAATATGTAGAGTATGCAATTGAACCTGTTGCTACAGAGAACAAACTACCTGTCTCGTTTAAAGTTGAGAAAAAGTAATAAAGACGTAATTAAAGTCAGACCCTTATTCTCAACTAGAAAGTTGCGTCCTAGGGTCTGACTATTTTATTGTTTTTTTAATTCTACTCCAGTGAAAATTGCAGTAATGACAAATTCTACTGAATGATACATATTTTGAAACCTTTGTTTATTTGTATCCTTATAGAAAGACTGTAAAACGATATGTTCAATATTTTCAACAGTTGAATCAATTTGGGAAGTGTGAATATTTTTAGGTTTATTTACTAAAACCCACTTCCTCGCCATTGGTTCCCAAAGTGAAACGATTTCCATTATATGTTCAAATGCAGGTTTTACATTATGATAAAAATATGTCTCTGATTTTTCAGGTTTTGTTTCTAATTGTTCGAAACGTTGTTTACATTTCATGAGCTCTTGCAGAAGCTTCCTTGAAGTAACTTCTATCGTCAACATCATCACCTCTGCTTAATCATACCATCTCAAGCTAACTTTTACATATATGTTGCAATCGCAATTCGGGAAGTCGATGTTTTTAGTGCTTTTTTATTCACTTGTTGCTCTTGTTCACTTAATTTAACCATCATTGTTGATAATTGTTCTTCTATTCGGATTGCCTCACTATACACTTGATTTTCCAACTTATTAAAACTACTTTTCTCCATGAAAACTTCCTCAAGTGTTTGTAATTCTCTTTCTAAGTCCGCCAGTTTTGCTTCAATTATACATTTATCAATCATAGTTTTCACCTTTCTCCCTCCTCTTAGGAGTAGTATTCGCTAGTAACTCGCTACTCCCTTCACACTTGACAAAACTAGTTGTTATTCGGCAAAGAAAGTAAATATAACCATTGATCGACAAATTTTACATGCTGAATGGAAAACCTAGAGCTTGTACACAATAATCTTTAGGAGGTGCTATTATGGCTAAGAAAAACAAAGGGAAGCAACAGGCTTCAGAGGAAAAAGCTCGTAATAATGATGACAAAAAATTAAATGGTCCAAACCGTCCATCTACTTAAACTTGATTTAGTGAAAAGAGGGTGACTCAATTTAAAGGACCAGACCCCTAAACACCAATATATAGACTTAATAAGGTCATTCTATATATAGTGTCTATAGGTTAGGTCTGAACCAACTGAGTCACCCTTTTTTCCTTCCCTTATATTCTTGAAGTAATGTTAGTAAATGTAATTGATTCTGCTTATTATTAAACCAATCCGTTATTTCGTAATCTTTCGGTATTTTTCTTTCCTTAAACCACTTTTTTGTTTTCTGTCCATGAAACCAATCTTCTCTATTTTCGTCTATTGTATGTGAAACGATTGGAAAACTCGTCCGTAACAATGGTGTTTCCCGTTTTCTTTTATCCGGAAAGTATCTTTCGTAGTCATACCTAGAACCCGAATGTTCAACTGTTTTTGAAAAAACAATAAATTGTTCATATAAGCCGGCATGGAAAAGAAGCCAAGCCAACCGTTTACCTAATTCTATCCGACTCGATAATCGTTGGAAATCACTTGCTGTAAAACCAAAAAGTTTTCCTGAAACGGTTGGGAATATTACACTACTAAAATGTAAATAGTCTTGAAGTTTATATGGAAGTGTTGAGAATACATGGTATTTATATTGTCTATTTTCAATTACAGGCTTTTGTATGACATTTTGCTCATTAATTATCAAGGCAGTAAGCAGCCTTTCTTTTTCATGGTGTTCCCAGAAGTAATTCCATTCAGTTTCCATAAAACGAGACACATGAAAATATTTCAATAAATGAAAAAGTGGTCGATTAAGATGTTTTGACCATTCGTATAATAACAGCTGTGGAAATGCATCATGAAATATGAGCCAATTTGCACGTTCATACGTCATAAACAACATGCTTCTTTGCTCACTAGTTAACGCTTTTTGAAACCATTTCCCTTTTAAATCGGTCATACTCCAACCAGCATTTCTCGATACCATACTAGCAAGATAGGACCATGTAATCTCGGCGTTTTGAAAATAATAGTTTTCATATGCTTTTGTTCTTGAAATATTGTCATAATTTTTTACTTTTGTCGTATTAACTATAGATGTAATCATTTTATCTTCTGATATGTTAGCTTTTTTACGATAATACATTATTCCACCTCTATAGTTAGCGTTTCCTAATATTATTTGTGTACACATTAACAAATATAAAACTTTTATAACATTACATTTCAAATATTTTTGGTATGATAGATGTAGATTTAAAGAGGAGGAACAAAATGATTTTGCATTACCCAAACGGCAAGCCATACAAGCCAACCGAGCAAAAAAAGGAGAGAAAACAACAATCACTCACTTATAGCAATCGAGGAATGACGCTCGAAGAAGATATAAATGTGACGAATCAATATTATTTAGATAATGAAATAGCTGTCATACATAAGAAGCCGACACCTATACAAATTGTAAATGTTGACTATCCTAGGAGAAGTGCAGCAGTTATAAAAGAAGCTTATTTTAAACAAAGCTCAACAACTGATTATAACGGAATTTATAACGGGAAATATATAGATTTTGAAGCGAAGGAAACGAAAAATAATACATCATTTCCTTTACAAAATTTCCATGAGCATCAAATCACTCATATGAAAAATGTTAAAAATCAAGGCGGCATTTGCTTTGTCATTTTATCGGCTTTCTCTAGTTATTATTTATTAGAAGCCGAACATCTCTTCACCTTTTGGAATCGGCAAGCTTCTGGCGGAAGAAAATCGATTACGAAAAATGAAATAGATGATTTTGCACATATAATCCCTACTAGTTATCAAGCAAGGATTGACTATCTTAAAATTATCGATAAACTATATTTTTAGGAAATATTTATATAGTTGGCTCTCTTAGAATAAGATTGCGTTTCAGCTTAACATTCTATTGCGATAACTGTCGCGTTAAGTACAATAAGCGAAAGATAACCCATAATAGGAACTAGCAAAAACGACAATATTTAAACTATTTCAGAGCCTGTAGTATTAACTATATAAAGAATATTATTCTTTATTACTCACAAGGAACCAATAAGGATGGTATCCTGCTATGAAAGGTTGGTCGTAATATGTCAGAACAATATAATAGTCGCCAAGAGCGAAAACGACAACAGACACAACAGAAAACTAAACAGAAAAAACAAAAAAATCATAAAGGCTCCCCACTTTGGAAGAAAATATTATTAACAATATTAGTTATCGGAATCATTGGTATGATTGGTGGCGGTGTCACATTTGCAGTTATTGTATCTGGAGCACCTCCTTTAGATGACAAAAAATTAAAGGACTCCTTCTCCTCGACACTTTATGATATTAATGGTGAAGAAATTACTGAAATTGGGGAGTTTAAGAGAACATATGTCTCATACGATGATATACCTGAAGTACTACGAAATGCTTTCTTAGCAACAGAAGATGCACGTTTCTTTGACCATAACGGTGTTGACTTTATCCGTATTGGCGGAGCATTTGTTGCCAATGTCCAAGAAGGCTTCGGCGCAGAAGGTGGAAGTACGATTACACAACAGGTTATTAAAAATTCGATTTTAACGACTGATAAGACTGTTACCCGAAAAGTTCAAGAAATTTGGTTAGCCTTTCAATTAGAGAGAAAGTATTCCAAACAAGAAATACTCGAAATGTATTTAAACAAAATTTATTATCCTGGTAACATTTATGGTGTGGCAAAAGCAGCTGAATCATTTTACGGAATAGAAGATTTAAGCAAAATTGAACTCCATGAAGCAGCAATGATCGCAGGTATGCCACAAAGCCCTAACAACTATAATCCAAGAACAAATCCGGAAAGTGCGGAAAAACGACGAAATATCGTATTAACCTTGATGGCAAAGCATGGTTATATAACTGAGGCAGAAGCAGCAGAGGCTAAAAAAATCCCAGTGACATCAACAGTAAAGGCACCAAGTGAAAAGGCAAATCCATATCATGCATTTGTTGAAGAAGTACTTGAGGAAGTTAAGGAAAAAACAGATATTGATGCAGGAACAGCGGGATTGAAAATTTATACTACCCTTGATCCAAAAGCACAAGATACGGTAGAAGAAGTTTTAAATG
The DNA here is from genome assembly GCF_030813355.1 of Metabacillus malikii. Lineage (GTDB taxonomy): Bacteria > Bacillota > Bacilli > Bacillales > Bacillaceae > Metabacillus > Metabacillus malikii. Next base: position 42,057 of record NZ_JAUSUD010000001.1, on the reverse strand, counting down.
GAGATTCAATTAACTACCCGGATGATGAAATGCAAGCAGGTATTGCATTAATCGATACAAAAACAGGTGAAATAAGAGCTATTGGTGGCGGACGTAATCAGCCAGTTGGCGGATTCAACTATGCAACAGATGCTAAAAGACAGCCTGGTTCAACAATAAAACCAGTATTGGATTATGGACCTGTTATTGAACATGAAAAATGGTCAACAGCTGAACCAATTAATGATGAACCTTACACATATAGTGACGGAAAAACTCCAATTAACAACTGGGACCGCAGCTACAAAGGTTGGATGTCCATGCGTGATGCTTTAGCATATTCGCGGAACATACCTGCATTAAAAGCTTTCCAAGCAGTTGGAAAAGAAAAAGCAAAAACCTTCGCACAGGGACTTGGAATTCCACTGCCTAAAGAAATTTATGAACCATATTCTATTGGTGGATTTAATGAAGGTGTATCCCCTCTCCAAATGGCAGGAGCATTTAGTGCTTTTGGAAACAACGGCATTTATAATGAGCCACACGCTGTGAAAAAGATTGTTTTAAGTGATGGAACAGAAATAAGTCTCGAGCCGAAATCAGAAGCAGCGATGAGTGATTATACTGCCTTCATGGTGACAGATATGATGAAATCTGTTTTAGAATATGGTACAGGAACAGCCACTAGAATACCTGGCATTAATATTGCTGGTAAAACTGGTACAACCAACTTTGATGATGAAACAAAAGCAAAATATAATATACCTAATGGCGCTGCTAAGGATGCTTGGTTTGTTGGCTACAATCCGAATTATACTGCAGCTGTTTGGACCGGGTATAATGCTACAGAAGATAGTGAAAAGATATATTTAGAGCGTGGCTCAGAGCAAAAACTTGCACAACAAATGTTTAAAGAAGTATTTAAAACTGTAGCAGATGGTGATAGATCTGATTTTGAGCAGCCAAACAGTGTTGTAAAATTGGCTGTTGAAAAAGGCTCAAAAGATCTTGTACTCGCAAGTAAATATACCCCTGAAAGCCAAAAAGCTTATGAATACTTCGTCAAAGGAGCAGAACCGAAAAAAGTATCGAAAAAATTTGATAAGCTTGATAAGCCATCTGGACTGAATATTAGTTATGACCAGGAATCAAATTCAATTACGATTAACTGGAAATATTCAGATAAAGATGTGAACTTTGAAGTAAGTCAATCAGTAGATAATGGTGCTTATCAAGTTGTCAGTCAATCGAAAGAGTTAAGTTATACAACAGTTGATGTAAAACCAGGCTCTGTTTACTCCTTTAAAGTTGCTGCAGTAGATGGAGATAACCGCAGTAACGAAGCAGCTACGAAAATAGAAGTACCATCACCAGATGTTGATATACCAGAACTTCCGATCGAGGAAGACTTAGTTGACGAGAATGAAGAACAACAAGAAGAACAAGAAGGTAATGGTAATCAAAAGCCGGATCAAAACAATGGCAATGGGAATGGGAACGGCAACCAAAACGGCAATGGCAATAAAAACAACAATGGTAATAATGGAAATGGTAATAATAATGAGGATAAAAAGGAAGAAGATAAACAAGAACAAGACGACGGTGATGAGAAGCAGGAAGATGGAGGAAATACTCCACCGTCTACCGAAGTAACTACCCCACCTACGAATGGAAGAAATGAGAATGATGAATCAGTTGAATAACTGATTCATCATTCCAAACGAAAAACCCAAGGGTGCATCCTTGGGTTTTTCATTCATATAACATAAAAATCAAACGAGTATATAATACACCTTTACTTTCTTTCATTTAAACTTTTTATTGCTTTATGTTTAAAATATACCTTTTCTAGTTCAGAGAATAATTGCTGTAACTGAACAAATGCATGATATTTTTGATAGTAGTTTAATACAAATCCTAGTCTTTCTTCACAATTAATTGGTTTAATAGGCAAGCTTGAAATATTCATATCATCAAGTTTTAATGTTTGTACAGGCTTATTGTTTGCCCAAAATAAACCACAAACGAATAAAGTAATTGAATGGATAAGTAATTCTTCTCTATCACGATTTTTTTGTCTCGTATCATAGCTAATCTTAAGAATCTGCAAATTCCCCTTCCATAAGCTGATTATTAGTGGGAATGTTTCGTCAGTATTATTCCACGGTAAATACTGAGGAGCACCTTGAAATTCATAATATAAAGGTTCTTTTTTAAAAATTTCCTTTACTGGAAGCGAATCAGGTAGTTTTTCAAACGTATTACGCTCAGTAAAAAAGGGCTTATTTAAAAAAGTTGAAGGGATGTTAGGCATGCTTCTTATCCTTCTTCAATCTTTTTTGGCCTTCTCTACATAGATGTAATAAAGGACATTCTTGACATTTTGGTGCTTGCGCTTTGCAATGGTAACGTCCAAAGAAAATAAGACGATGATGCGTATCCGACCATTCTTCTTTTGGTATTTTTCGCATTAAAGTCTTCTCAACTTCCAATACACTATCTTTCCACCTGCAAATACCTAATCTTTTACTGACTCTCTCAACGTGTGTATCTACCGCAATGGCAGGAACACCAAAAGCCACTGATACAACAACATTTGCTGTTTTTCTTCCAACTCCGGCAAGCTTAACTAATTCTTCATGCTCTTTTGGAACCTCACCATTGTAGTCCTCTATTAATGTTTTGCAAAGACTTCTTATATTTTTTGCTTTATTTCTAAATAACCCAATTGATTTGATGTCTGATTGGAGCTCCTCTAACGAGACTGCCAAATAATCCTCAGGCTTTTTATATTTTTGGAATAAGTTTTTCGTAACTTTATTCACTAGTGCATCAGTACATTGTGCAGATAAAGCAACCGCTATAACTAGTTCAAAAGGGTTATCATGCACAAGTTCACAATGTGCCTCAGGGAACATATCTGCAAATGTATCTAAGCATTCCCGTATTTGAATTTTTGTTAACATATATTCACACCTTCTTTTATAGAAGCCTAAAATACAGGCCTGTTTTCGTAGATATTGTTGCTCTATACTTAGTTTGCGTTATACCAAAATGTAAAAAAGAGAGCTAGTATTAGCTCTCTAGCCAGTTATAAAAAGGTACCTTTCGCTTATAGCCTTCCTGATTATTATCTATTTCATTTGTTTGTTTTAATTGATGTTGTCGAAACTTTTTCGAATGATTTCTAGCCTGTTCAATCGTTTTAATCCCGTTCTTTTTCCATTCAAAAAGGATTCGGTCGATGTAACGGAAATTTAATTTCCCACTCATGACTGCTTCTCTAAGTGCAGCTTTAATAATTATCGGGTCATAATCTTCCTGATCAATCCAGATCGATAATGTTTCACATTCAATTGGAGATAATGGTCGGCCAAATTCATTTTCGAAAATTGTATATAGACTCTCCTCTGCTTCCTCACTCTGCTCTTTAGCTTCTTGATGTTGAGCTTGAGACAAATAGTTAAATAACTTGTCCCAGAGTGGTTTTAACGAGTAATTCTCGAAAAGTATAGTATTTTCCTCACATTCCTCAATTGAAAGAAATCCTCTTTGAATTAAGCTTCTTAATAATGATGTACAGGTAGAAGTGGAAATAGACATATGTTCTGAAAGTTGTGTAGGCGTAGGAAAGTGATTGCCAATTTGCTTAAATGATTGAACTTGTAAAATAACCATGAATTCTTCTTCAGTTAACCCAAGCTTAGTATAATATTGAATTAAAATAACAGGAATTGACATACTTCCTGTTTCTTGTAAATAAATAAAATGCTCTCTATTCATGTAAAAACACACCTCATAAACAAGTATAACATGTCTGCAAGGAACATTGAACAAAATGAATCCGGTTGTTATTACCAAGAATGGTGAATATAAATTATATCGTAAGTGATTATTTGTTTTAGTTCGTTTAGCTTTTCTTCAGGCTAGTTTTTTATTCGATTTTGCTTTCAATATTGTCTGCATCTAGCTGCAATGACATTTGATATTTATAAAGTTACCAAATCTTTATCAGTATACTTTTTTATGTATAATAAATTCATTCAAAAAAAACTGCCATATATAAATTTCTTACATGACAGTTCATCAATATTAATATGAAGTAAAACAAATATACATTCCGTACACTTCTACTTACGGATATAAACGATTTAATAGACGAGGGAATGGTATCGTCTCTCTTACGTGCTCTACACCACTAATCCAAGCTACCGTTCTTTCTAAGCCTAACCCAAAGCCTGAATGAGGAACTGACCCATATTTCCTCAACTGTAAATACCACTCATATGCAGTTTCATCAAGTTGATGTTCTTCAATACGCTTTTTCAATAATTCCGGATTATGAATCCGCTCTGAACCACCGATAATTTCACCATAACCTTCAGGAGCAATTAAATCCGCACATAATACAACATCATCACGACTCGAATCAGGTTGCATATAGAATGGCTTTAAACTTGTAGGATAATGCGTTATAAATACCGGCTTATCAAATGACTCAGCTATTGCCGTTTCATGCGGTGCACCAAAGTCATCTCCCCATTTTAAGTCATCAAATCCTTGTTTGTGGAGAAACTTAATCGCTTCATCATATGTAATTCTCGGAAATGGAGCTTTTATTTTTTCTAATTTTGATACATCACGACCTAATGTATTTAATTCTAACTTACAATTTTCTAACACACTTTGCACGATATACGAAACATAATTTTCTTGCACTTGAAGATTCTCTTCAAATTCATAGAAGGCCATTTCTGGTTCAATCATCCAAAACTCAATTAAGTGGCGACGAGTTTTTGATTTTTCAGCACGAAACGTCGGGCCAAACGAAAATACTTTACCTAACGCCATTGCAGCAGCTTCCATATATAATTGTCCACTTTGCGATAAATAAGCATCTTCATCAAAATATTTTGTATGGAATAGTTCAGACGTACCCTCAGGTGCACTTCCAGTTAATATCGGCGGGTCTACTTTCACAAAACCTTCGTTATTGAAAAATTCATATGTAGCACGTATGATTTCATTTCTTATTTTCATGACTGCATGTTGACGTTTTGAACGTAACCATAAGTGGCGGTGATCCATTAAGAACTCTGTACCATGTTCTTTCGGTGTAATTGGATAATCAACAGATTCAGCTATTATTTCTATATCCGTTACACCTAATTCATATCCAAATGGAGAACGACTATCTTCTTTAACAATTCCTGTTACGTAGAGAGATGTCTCCTGTGTTATTGATTTTGCTTTTTGGAAAATATCTTCGGCTACCTCTGCTTTTACTACAACCCCTTGTATAAAGCCCGTTCCATCACGTAATTGTAAAAAAGCAATCTTTCCACTTGAACGCTTATTTGCTAACCAAACACCTATTTTTACTTCTTGCCCAACAAATTTGCCAACTTGTGCAATAGTTGTTTTCATTATATATTACCTCCAAAACTCCGATGTCTCATCAATATGTATCCAACCAGTTAATATTATACTTATATTATATTTTGAGCGCAATGATTTGTAGCTATCGTCGCTTATTATTCACAATACTGAAGGACATTTACGTAACTCTAATGCATTTTGTTATATTAAAAAAGAGTTATACTACTATGGGTTCATTTCTTTTTTTAACGCCATATGTTTAATAATCGCTCCGCTTTTAAAATCAACATAATCGATTGTATAGCGCTCAGACTTGTCCCGGTATTTCACTTCCCATATCGGTATACCTTCATCCATACCTAACTTAGCATTAATGAGTTTTTCCATATTATATTCCTTCGATACGATCGATATCGCTTCTTCTTTAGTTATTCCTTCTGATTGTTTTTTTACAATCATCTTTTTATCCTTGTTATCATCCTTATTTTTTGCTTTGGGTATCCAAATATAAATATTTTGTTCTTCCGCGTTAATTCCTGACAATACATGGTATTTTATTTTCCCATGAAACGTATCAACTTTATCAATTGATGTAACTCCCTTATTTTCCAAAGCCAAATCTATTGATTGTTGTTGTTCACTCGTATATTGTTCTCTCGCACTTTGGAAAATTGTGAAGAAAACGACAATTGCAATAATGATTAAAATTATTATTGAGATAAACGTAATAATGATATTTTTTTTCATACAAATCCTGCTTTCTTATGTACGATATATAGTGAAAACTGCTTTTTTTTGGTCGCTTTTATCAAGTGCCAAACCGAACATGATATCTTTATGCTTTAAAGTACGATTTAGTAAACTGACTATTTTATACAAGTCATCTGAATGATTAACTGTAACAGTTGAGAGTAGATTTATATCCCTTCCCATAACATTTTCCTCCTACTTCACACAAAAATTGTTACTAATATGTCTGTTTTGTCTGGACACAATAACATTACAACGAAATCACAAGTTGTATCTCACTAAATTCCATTATAACAGTGTAAACACTTTTGCGTGATACAAAATTTTCTCCTAACTCACACCATTTAAGGCTGATTCTAATGATGAATCAGCCATTTTTTGTAGCTATTTTTTACTAATCCATTGATCAATGGAATGTGTCAGTATATGCATAGGATTTTTCTCAATTTCAAGTTCTGGTATGGAATTTATGAAATCCTTGCCATAATTTGCAGTAATTATGCGATTGTCTAAAACAAATAAAATGCCTCGATCATCTTCATTTCTAATTAGTCTTCCAAAGCCTTGTTTAAAACGGAGGATTGCTTCAGGTAATGAATAATCGTAAAAAGCGTTTCGTCCTTCTAACTCCAATTGTGCAGATTTTGCAGCAACGATTGGATTATCTGGTGATGCAAATGGAAGGCGAACGATCATCAATGCTGTAAGATCCTCACCTGGAAAATCTACTCCCTCCCAAAAACTACTTGTACCAAGGAGAATTGCTTTTTCAAATTGTTTAAAATTTTTCGTTAATCTTAGTCGACTTCCACTACCAGTACCCTGTCCTAAAATCATATAATCTTCTAACGTCTCATCTTCCTTTAATAATTGATAAGTTTTACGCAACATCTCATACGAAGTAAATAACGCTAAAATTTTCCCTTCGGTTATTTGGGCGACACTTCCAATATTCGCAGCAACTGCTTCAGAATATTCGTCAAGGGATACTTCATTTACTTGCGGCATATCGTTTGGTATAAATAGTTTAACCTGTTTCTTATATACATATGGAGAATCGATTTTTAATCGCTTAGGGTAAAAATCAGTTAACCCTATCATATCAATAATAAAAGTAAATGAATGTTTAACAGTTAATGTTGCCGATGTTAAAATAGCACTTTGTTTTTTTGCAAAATACTCATCCGCCAAAAAATCAGCTACTTGAAGTGGTTGCGCATAAAGCGAGGCAGCATTTTTAGCACCTTTTGCATCAATTTCTATCCATGTAACGTTTTGTTCTGATTGTGTAAACAGGATATTTTCTAATTTACATTTGGAATCACTTAGTTTCTGAAAATTCGACTTAAATTCTTCACAAACTATTTTATCCTTTATTGAAAGTGTCTCTTCAAATTTATCATCTAAAATTTGCAACGATTTTTCAATTAGACGAATCATATCGGACATTTTAAAAGTCACTCTTTTAGCAAGCTCAAGTATCGCAGACCACGCCCGATTATTTTCTACGTCCGTATTAAAACGATAAGAAATCCGGTTCATTGATGTGTCCCTCTGTCTTACTAACACATAAGAGTGTATGCTAGAAAATAATTGGTCACATTCTTCCTGAACCTCGGTAACTAGTTCATCAATAGCAAGTAAATGTTGATGTTTATTTTCATCTATCTCTGGAATTTGTAAAAATTTATGAACATTACCATTTGATTGACTTGTCCCAATTTGATTCAATAAGATATGGACATTTACATAAGAAAATCTCATTCCTAACTGTTCAGTTGCTACCCGGTGAAAATGATGTGCTTCATCAATGATAACTTCTTCGTAATCAGGGAGAATTCTCTTTTCGCGATGAATATCACTTATTAATAATGCATGATTTGTAATAATTAAATTTGCTTTATTAGCCTTTTCCTTTGCCCTTTGATAAAAACAATGTTCGGCGAAAGGGTTTTTGACAAACGAGGAATCATCGACATGCAAGTGATTCCATAAAGCCTTTCCACCAGAAGGAATGTTTAGTTCATCCAAGTCCCCAGTAATGGTTTCTGTTAGCCAAATTAGGATTTGGGCCTTTGTCAAATTATAATCATAATTATTTTCTGTTTCTTTTAATATTTGTTCGAATTTTTGCAAACATAAGTAATGCCGTCTCCCTTTTAAAATCGCTGCAGTAAATTGAAATGGTAATACCTTTTTTAATAAGGGAATGTCCCCTTCTAGTAATTGTGATTGAAGATTCGTTGTAAACGTACTTATTAGTATCGATTTTTTTTCGTTCTTAGAAAAAATGAGAGAAGGAACAAGATAAGCAAGTGATTTACCACTACCTGTTGCTGCTTCTATTAATTCATGTTGATGTGTAGTCAGACTTTCATATATCTCCTGCATCATTTGAAGTTGTTCTTCACGTACACGGTAGCTAGGAAAAACACTTTTTATTTTACCGTTGTCTTGTTGAAAAATAGCCAATATATCAGATAAATCCCATTTACCCACTTCTATTTCATCAGCTATTAAGTCATATTCTTTTTTAAGAGCTAATGATCGAACGACTTCTAGATCCGTTCTTTCTTCTCTTTTTTTCAAACTAATTAGTTTTTCAGCAATAAAACCCTCTAATATTTCCTCAATATCACTAATAAATGATCTTGATAGACGGGAGAGTTGCTGCAATGAAATAATTGGTAAAGTTTTCAATTTATCAAAAATCTTCAATAATAGAAGGGCAGTTACCTCGGCATCACTATCTGCACGATGAGGATTTTCATGCAAAATATTAAATTCATCACTAATATCAGATAATTTATAACTTTTGTTTGTTGGAAATACAATCCTAGACAATTCAACAGTATCCAAAATTGGACCAGTGAATTGGAATCCATAATTCGATAACTCCTCTTGTAAAAAAGTTAAATCAAAATAAACGTTATGAGCAACAAATGTTGAGTTTTCAAGAAATGATTGTAAATCATTTGCAATCTCATTGAAAGTAGGAGCAGATTCAACCATTTCATTAGAAATTCCTGTAAGTTGTTCAATGAAGGTTGGAATCTTTTGTAAAGGATTAACAAAGCTCATATACCGGTCAACAATTTTACCATTCTCAATCAAAATTGCAGCAATCTGGATGATTTTATCGCCCTTTTTTGCCGAGTTTCCGGTCGTTTCTAAGTCTACAACTACATAACGTTGTACATTCATTCATGACACTCCTATATATTGGGTAAAACTTTATGAATTTATATTTAGGCTATTTTCGCAAGCAATGTTGACTTTTTACAGAGTTGTTGTCTATCGTTTATGTAAAAAAGTCCCAATCTTTTAGAAAAGTGCCTAATAATCAGAGATTTTTCATTACGTAGGTGAGATTAGACAACCGAAAAAGTGGTCATGTGTTTCTACATTTGTAAATTCACACCGTCATATCAAACCTAAAATTTTCCATAAATTCAAGCGTTACACACAAAGTCTTTTTTAGTTAATTTGTATATATATTCTTTAACTATATCATATTTTTATGATAATTCCTTCCATATAAAATAGATAAGAACCCCTTATACATCATACCCATTAATTTGATCACTCTGTTATAGTGGTAATCCTACAAAAACTTCTGTAATCCTAAATGCTCTTAACAAAAATTAACCAGATTCATCTTTTAATATAGAATTGTCATGAATGAGATAAAAAAAAGAAATCACTTTTTCAAATGATTTCTTTTCGTAGATTTTGTTACGTAATGACTGTTCTGTCTGGTTCATGTCCAAGCATTTGAACAATTTGATTATCCTCATTCATTACAGCAATTTTTGGCCTGTGAGTGCCAACCTGCTCTTCTGGTATCATTGTGTATGTTAGTATAATAATGATATCACCTTCTTGGACAAGTCTAGCTGCAGCACCGTTTAAACATATAACACCACTTCCTCTTTTTCCTGGAATTATATAAGTTTCAAAACGAGCACCATTATTATTATTGACTATCTGAACTTTCTCATTTGCTACCATTCCTACAGCATCAATAATATCTTCATCAATTGTTATACTACCAACATAATTTAAATTTGCTTCTGTAACCCTCGCTCGGTGGATTTTTGCATTTAATAACGTACGATACATCCATTTCCCCTCCAATTTCTTCACCCTATAATTGAAAAGTAATATTATCAATTAACCTTGCCTTCGAAAATTTAACAGCTACAGCTATAATGATTCTACCTTTTAACTTCATAAGTTCGGACAATTCTGGATACGATAAAATCTCTATATAGTCAATTTGACCGCTAGTTTTTGATTGTATTTCGGCTTTAATGACCGATTTTATTTCTTCTTGGTTGTGACATCCTTCTAAAATTGCTCGTTTTGCTTGTAACAAGCTTCTGTAAATAGTTGGAGCCTCATGCCTTTCATGCGAAGTTAGGTATACATTACGAGAACTTTTAGCTAGGCCATCCTCTTCTCTCATTGTTTCAACTGGAATGACAACGAGAGGGAAATTAAACTCCTTGACTAAACCTTCTACAACTGCAACTTGCTGTGCGTCTTTCATACCAAAGTAAGCCCTGTCAGGTAAGATAAGATTAAATAATTTTGTTAATACGGTTGCAACACCGTCAAAATGGCCAGCACGTGTTTTTCCACATAAAACATTAACCCTAGATTTAACTGATACGGAATATGAAGGGTTCGTAGGGTACATTTCTTGAACAGGTGGTAGGAATAGTACATCTACTCCTGCTTTCTTTGCGACCTCTTCATCTCTTTCTTCATCCCTCGGATATGATTCGTAATCTTCACCTACACCAAATTGTAGAGGATTTACAAACACGCTTAATACTACGATATCATTTTCTTTCCTAGCTTCTTCTAACAATCGTCTATGCCCTTCATGGAGATACCCCATTGTCGGTACAAACCCAATTGTTTGATTCCCCTGCTTATATGCCCAGATATTATCTTTAAGTTCTTGAACAGTTTTAACAACGATCATTTTTTTACCTCACGATAAATACTTAATTTTTCATCTATTTTCATATTAAAAGAATGACTCTCATCTGGGAAAGCTCTTGCTTTAACATCATCGACATATTCTTTTAATGATTCAACAATTATATTTGCCACAGAAGAATATTGTTTTACAAATTTCGGAACCTTACCTAATTGATAACCGATTAAATCATGATATACTAACACTTGGCCATCTGTATTTATTCCTGCACCAATTCCGATAATTGGTATTTCTAATTGAGCAGTAATGAGTTCAGCAAGTTGCTGTGGAACACATTCTAAAACGAGAGCTATTGCTCCTGCGTCCTGTATACGTTTGGCGTCTTCTATCAGTTCTTTAGCCTTTTCCATGTCTTTCCCTTGTACTTTATAGCCTCCAAGTACATTTACAGATTGTGGCGTTAAGCCAAGATGTCCAATTACAGGAATACCGCCATTCGTTAATAACTTAATCTTATCTGTTACATCAGCACCTTCAATCTTGACACAATCTGCTCCGCCTTCTTGCATAATCCTCATTGCATTCCTTAACGTATCAGATGTTGAAATGTGATATGACATAAATGGCATGTCTGTTACGATAAACGTACGGTTTGCACCACGTTTCACAGCTTTCGTATGATGGATCATATCTTCAACTGTAACAGGAATTGTTGAATCATACCCTAATACGACCATTCCTAATGAATCCCCAACTAAAATCATATCGACTCCAGCAGATTCTGCATGAACTGCACTAGGAAAGTCATAAGCTGTAACCATTGTAATTGGTTCTTTGCCCTGTTTCATTTTCATAAAATCTAATCGGTTCTTTTTCAATTTATTCCCTCCTATACTACTTAATTGTTGCTCTAAATTATTAAATGGTGTTAACGTTACCATTCACTTAGAGTTAGAAGAGAGAAATAAAAAATCCCCTTTCAAAATAGAAAGAAGGATTTGAATATGCATTATTAATTTTATCCCTCTGTCCTAGTCCTTGTGGATCAAGGCAGAATATCAACTTTTCAAAAATTCCACATACTGTAACGTAATCACCATAAGGTGTAGTTCTAAAATTAGATACTACCCTGTAAAAAATTATAGCAGAATCAAAATATTTTTACTATTTATATTTGATTTAGTTATTCGAGTAATTCGATATCTGCTGAATAAATTCGATGTATTTTCTTATCATTGTCCTCAAGCAATAAGACGCCATTATCATCTATTCCAATTGCTTTTCCTTGAATTGTTCCAGTTAATGTTCTGGCAATCAACTCATTTTTAAGGCTAATTGAGTAACTCTCCCAGAGTAGTTTAATTGGTAAAAATCCCTTTGATATATACAAAGTATACAGTTGTTCAAATTTCAATAAGATTGCTTGGATTAACTTTGCCCTTTCAATCGTATTTCCAGTTTCACGGTGAAGCGAAGTTGCAATCGATTGTAACTCTTCTGGAAAATCCTCAGTTCTTTGATTAACATTGATTCCGATGCCTATAATGACGGCATGAACTTGATCGGCTTCAGCTTGAAGTTCTGTTAAAATACCAACAATCTTCTTGTTATTTAATAATATATCGTTCGGCCATTTTATGTTTGGATGTAAAGGTGTAATTTCTTCAATCGCTTGTGTAACGGCCACTGCAGTTAATAAAGTCAGCTGAGGCGTATCGATGACTGGAATATTTGGTCTAATCACCATACTCATCCATATCCCGGTTCCACTGGGCGAATACCATTTTCGTGACATCCTGCCCCTACCGTTTGACTGCATATCTGCAACCACAATCGTCCCTTCTGGAGTACCATCAGCAGCTAAATTTTGGGCTATCTTTTGTGTTGAATCAACTATTTCTTCAAAGAATATATTTCTTCCCATATATTCTGTTTTTAATCCTAATTGTATTTCGTTGCTACTTATTTTATCTGGCTTTTTCGTAATACGATACCCTAACTTTCGTACCCCTTCTAGTTCATAGCCGTCTTTCCTTAAACTTTCTATATGTTTCCAAACCGCAGTTCTTGAGCAACCAATATATTCGCTAATTTTCTGCCCTGATATAAATTCACCATTAGCTTCTGAAAAGGCTTCTAATAATTTTGCTCGAAGTTCAGATTGCATGTTAAAAGCCACTCCTTTATTGCTTCACGATCATTTTTAAGTGTTTCTGAAAGGATTTCTTTTTCTATAGAACTTAGTGCAGCAGATACCCATGGACCTGGTCTTTTATGAAATAGCTTAATAATGTCATGTCCAGTTATCACTAATTCTCTTCTTGACTTGATAGGCAGACGTGAAAATTGCTCAACTACTTTATTTATACGTTTTTCATCATAGCAGTCATTTACAATAGCAAATATTCGTTCAACCGAAACAGCTATGTCAATACCTGCTGAATATAGAAGTTCCGTTGTCCATTTTTTTTGTTCCGACAGGTAATCTATGAAAATCAACATCTTTGATACGTGCTTGATTAACTTCACTGGAAGTTTCCACAATCTTAAAAAAGATTCAACAGATGCTGGTTTTATCTTATATAAAAGCAATGCCCAAATTTCCTCATTATTCAAAACTGAAAGGGGCAAGCATGAGAAGGACATTAATTGTTGCCTACAAGTTTCTAAACCAGGTAAATATTTATGAATATTTGTATCAATTAATAACTTTATTGCAACTTGATAATGGTTATTTTTCAATATTTTTATAAATTCGACAGTTTTTCTTTCCACAGATATCTCTTTTAATAAGTGCACATTATCTTTTATTGCCTCTACAGTATTGCTACTAACTGTAAAATTCAATTGACTTACAAAACGTACTGCCCTTAGCATTCTTAATGCATCCTCAGCGAAACGTTCGGATGGTTCACCAACAGTTCGAATTAACCGGTTTTCTAAATCTCTCTTACCATCAAAATAATCATAAATCTTTTCATTAATGTCCATTGCCATCGCATTTATTGTAAAATCCCTGCGTTTTAAATCCTCTTTTAGAGAAGAAATATAAGTAACGCTTTTCGGTTTTCTAAATCCTTCATATTCCGATTCTGTACGAAATGTAGTGACTTCGTATTGAGACTCATTAAACAATACGATTATCGTTCCATGTTCAGCACCGACATCGACTGTATGAGTGAAAATACGTTGCACTTCATGTGGTTCTGCAGACGTTGCAATATCCACGTCGCCAATCTCTTTCTCTAACAAAGAATCCCGAACTGCTCCACCTACAAAATATGCTTCATAGCCTTCAAGATGAAGCTTTTGTAATATCGGCTTTGCCTCAGCAAATGGAGTATCCATTTCATGCTCCTTTTATCTTAGTGTTGGTCATTTTTATTTAATAGCTCATAATATAATGATTCATACTGAGAGACAATTTTATCAGAGTGAAAAGAACTATGTGCTACTTGAGTAGCATACATAGACATTTGTTGGTGTAAAGCCTCATCTTGCAGCAATTGAATTGCTTTAAAGGAGATTGCTTCGATATCACCAACCTCACATAAATAACCTGTCTCACCTTCAAGAATTACTTCTGGTATACCACCAGCAATCGTACCAATGCAAGGAACACCACAGGCCATTGCTTCTAGTAAAACTAGACCAAAGCTCTCTTTTTCAGACAATAAAAGCATAAGGTCACTTAATGAGTATAACTCTTCTAAATTATCCTGCTTCCCTAAGAATAAGACCTTATCAGTAAGACCTAATTCACGAACAAGCTTACTGACAAACGACATTTCAGGACCATCGCCAACTAATAACAATTTTGATTGTATTTTTCGTTGTATTAGTTGGAATGAATAGACGACATCTTGGACACGTTTTACTTTACGGAAATTAGAGACATGAATGATTACTTTTTCATCGTCTTTAATTCCATATTCCCGCTTAAGATGTGAAGCATCTTTCTTAGTATAAATACGCTCATCAATAAAATTATAAACAGTATCAATTTCTTTATTTGGTTGGATTAGCTCATATGTTTGTTCTACTAATGAATTAGATACAGCCGTTACCCTGTCAGATGATTCAATTCCAAACTTAATTAAATCTGATAATGATTGGTCGTATCCTAGTACTGTAATATCAGTGCCATGTAAAGTAGTCACTATTTTTAAGTTCTCATTGACCATTTGTTTAGCTAAAATCGCACAAATTGCGTGTGGAATGGCATAATGTACATGTAATAAATCAAGCTTTTCTCGTTTGGCAACTTCAGCCATTTTACTTGCTAACGCAAGATCATATGGTGGATATTTAAAGACGGAATATTGATTCACTTCTACTTCATGAAATGTGATATTACAGTAAACTTTATTTAACCGAAATGGTAAGCTCGAAGTAATAAAATGGATTTCATGACCTCGCTCGGCTAACAGCTTTCCAAGTTCAGTCGCAACAACGCCAGAACCCCCTACAGAGGGATAACATGTAATTCCTATTTTTAACTTATCTTTCATAGTCGCTCACCGATTAAATCCTCATTTATTAATAGTGGTTTCTTTATTTTAAACCCTTCGGCAAATTGAACCCCTACTTGTTGTCCAAATAATCGTTCTCTAGATTTAACCGTTTCAATATAACCATTCGTTAACGGGGTATCAATTGAATCACTTATTTTTACAAATTGGCTTTCATAGGCGTTAAGACTATCTATTTTGGCCTGCATTGTTTCAGTAATATTAACAACAAAGTCCGGCTGATGAGCACCATTTATCATATAATAGTAGTTATTTTCAATATGATGTGCCGGTAGTTTTTCAATTTGTTGATATTTTCTAATTCCTGCAGAAAATATCGCTTCTTCAACTAACTTTGTGCAATGACCATGGTCAGGATGTCTATCTTCAAAATAAGGTGTGAAGATTACACTTGGTTGAAACGTTCTAATAACCTTGACGATTTCTTGAATCGCTGAATCAGTTATGTATAGCCCACGGTCTGGTAAAGTAAGCTGGATACGCTCTGTTACACCTAAAATTTTTGCAGCCTTCCCAGCTTCCTCTTGCCTAGATTGAACATTGCCGTTAGATGATAGTTCAGCTTTTGTTAAGTCACATATGCCAATTTTATATCCTTTTTTTATGTATTTGGCAATTGTTCCACCCATGCCTATTTCTACATCATCCGGATGAGCTCCGAATGCAAGTATGTCTAGCTTGTTTTCCATATTTCTCTCCCTTTGTTTAACTATTTACAATTATGTATCCTTACCAAGTTTAAATTATAAAAATGGCTTTTTTCGTAAACATTGTCGCTTTTAACTGAGTTGTCGTTTTGTGGTTTGTCTCCTCTTGCAGTACTCACGGGTAGCGGGGTGGGTGGTGAGCCTCATAGCTCCTTCGGCATGAACAAGTAAACTTCAGGTCATCTACAGTTTGTACGTCGATGGACAAGCACATACGCTTTTCGTACTCCTCGGAATAAACTCCTGCATGAGTCTCACCTCTCCCACACATCCGCAGCAATCTCGTAATCAGCTCCAACAAACCCTTAAAAATGTTAGTGCAAAAAGCAACAATCTTTTAGAAAGGCTGTTTTCGTAAACATTGTTGCTTTTAACTGAGTTGTCGTTTAGGGTTTATTTCCGCTACAGTGCTCGCTTTCCGCGGGGTGGGTGGTGAGCCTCCTCAGCGTAAACGCCTGCGGGGTCTCACCTCTCCCACGCATCCCGCAGGAGTCTCGCACTTCCGCTCCAACAAACCCTTAAAAAGGTTAGTGTAAAAAGCCACAATCTTTTAGAAATGAGCTATTAGAAAAGAGCTTAAAAAAAAGAGATAGGATGCGCTATCACTATCCCTTCCTTATAATTATTCTTCATTCTCAATTACTTCACGCCAATGCAAGTCACCGCGTTCAAGCCCTCTTACCAATATTTCTGCAGTACCCATATTTGTTGCTAATGGAATTGAATAGACGTCACATAAACGAATTAGTGCTGTGATATCAGGCTCGTGTGGTTGTGCCGTTAATGGATCTCGGAAAAATATAACAAGATCCATATCATTTTTCGCAATTAACGCACCAATTTCTTGGTCGCCACCTAGTGGACCTGATTGAAAACGATGTACATTTAAACCGCTAGCTTCTTGAACACGTAACCCAGTTGTACCCGTTGCAAAAAGTTCATGGTCTTCGAAGATTGGCTTATATGCTAATACAAATTGGACAAGGTCTGTTTTCTTCTTATCATGTGCGATTAATGCAATTTTCATAATTGTTTCCCCTTTACTATTCAATAATATTTTCTAGCCCATATACAAGAATATCTATCTTCAAGACATTATCGACAGCCAGTTTTACACCTGACATAAATGAAGCCCGATTGTAGGAATCATGTCGAATCTTTAATGTTTGTCCATCTCCACCAAACAAAACTTCCTGATGCGCGATTAAGCCTGGAAGTCGAACACTATGTAAACGAATACCCTTATAATCAGCACCACGTGCACCCGCAATTAGTTCCTTCTCATCAGGATGACCTTGCTGTTTTTCTTCCCTTACATTCGAAATCATCTCGGCTGTTTTAAGCCCTGTACCTGAAGGTGCATCGAGCTTTTGGTCGTGATGTTGTTCAATAATTTCAACATCTTGAAAATATTTTGCAGCCATTTGTGAGAATTTCATCATTAAAATTGCTCCAATTGCAAAGTTTGGCGCTATAATTGCTCCGATTCCTTTCTCAATCGTGAGTCCTTCTAATTCCTTTAAATCCTCATCAGAAAAGCCTGTTGTACCTACTACAGGTCTAACTCCATGTTGCAAAGCTATTTTCGTATGTATTTTACCTATTTCAGGTGTTGTTAAATCGATTAATACATGTGGATTTGTTTCAAAAAAGCATGTTTCGATATCAGTATAAATAGGAACATCACTATCGAAGCCATCTAAGTCCTTTAATCGTTTACCATCAAACTTATGATCGATTACACCAACTAAAGTATATTCAGTCGTCGATTCAACAAGTTTAACTGCTTCGCTTCCCATTCTTCCACGTGCACCCGCAATTACGATTTTGATTTGTTCCATAATTTTATTCTCCTTCAATCCTTTATTTTTGTCCATCTATCTTTATCTCTTGTCTGAAACTTATTCATAACAAGTTGATGCGATTGCTCTAAGTCTATATTTAAAGAATTGGCAAGACAGATTAGAACAAATAGGACATCTCCTAGTTCTTCTTCGATTGCCTTTTCTGTTTCTGTCGATTTTTTTGGTTTTTCACCATAATAATGATTTATTTCCCTTGCTAATTCACCCACTTCCTCAGTGATTCGAGCCATCATAGCTAGTGGAGAAAAGTATCCCTCCTTAAAACCTCTTATATAATGATCAACTTCACACTGAAGGTCATTCATTGTTTTTTTCTCCATATTCTTTTCACCTCATTTGCTTTCTTTATCAATGTTAGCTAATACAATTAAGTTTTACAATTATTTCGTTATGTTTTTTTGAAAATTTGCACCTTGACATTCTATCATCTATAATATTTTACGCCATACAAACTATTGGAGGTGTCCTATGCTTGGGGACGTACGAGTAAAAAATATTATTTTTATTATTATTGGTTCTGCGATATTCGGCTTTGGTTTAGTCCATTTTAATATGCAAAATAATTTAGCAGAAGGTGGATTTACTGGTATTACATTAATGCTATTTTTTCTCTTCCACATTGATCCATCCATAAGTAATCTCGTCTTAAATATACCACTTTTTTTCATTGGTTGGCGTGTTTTGGGAAGAACATCATTTGTATATACAATTATTGGGACGGTAGGATTATCTGTATTTTTGTGGGTATTTCAAAGGTATCAGATAAACATGCCATTAAATGAAGATTTAACACTTGCAGCACTTTTTGCAGGAGTCTCATTAGGAATTGGTCTTGGTATTATATTTAGATATGGTGGGACTACTGGTGGTGTTGATATTATTGCAAGGCTAGTTCATCGCTATTTTGGGTGGAGCATGGGTAAAACAATGTTTCTATTTGATTTATGTGTGATTACATTATCATTAATTACATATCTTTCATATCGAGAGGCCATGTATACACTTGTAGCCGTTTTTGTTGGTGCACGAGTCATTGATTTTATGCAAGAAGGCGCATATGCCGCTAAAGGTGCTACAATTATTTCTAAACAGCCCGATTTAATTGCCGAAAAAATTATGAAGGAAATGGATCGAGGTGTAACGATTTTAAAAGGGCAAGGTTCTTTCTCAAAACAAAACCTAGATGTACTTTACTGCGTTGTAGGAAAAAATGAAATTGTTCGCCTAAAGAATGTTATCCACTCAGTTGACCCCCATGCATTTGTAGCAGTAAGCGATGTACACGATGTATTAGGTGAGGGATTTACACTAGATGAAAACAAAAAGCCTCTACAACGTTAATAAAATTGCTCATATATCTCTATGTTATCAACAGTTACACTGTGCTAACATATTTCAAGTACCTAATCATATACTCATTCCACAGGTGTATGGCAGTAAGAAACAAATAAAAACTGCACCTCCAATTGTAGATGTGTCTACAATTGAGGGGCAGTTCACCCACATTTTTCACTAAGAGGTTTTCATTATTCCACAACAACCACTAGGTTAATCTCTCCCTATGTTTAATCGTCAGCCTTCATGAGCTCCCCAAAACAGCCCGCAGGATTCACCTATCAACCCTATATAATGCATAATAAATTCTAATTTCAATAGAGAATTTACTGTTATTGTTTATTTTTTTCTCGCTTCGCTAACTTTTCTCTCTCTCCTTTATACTTCCTCCAGCCCGAATATGAAAGTGATAACAAAATGATACTACCGGTTGATATCATCACCCAAATTAAAGATGGGTCTGCTTCATCTTCCTTTACTCGTTCGAATAACTCCTTTAGTTCTGTTTCCATAATCGTTAAATGCTTAACCTTACTAGTTTCAGAAATTTCGTTAAAAAGTCGGTCTTCAACTACTGAGATGTGGGCATCCATCTGTTTAATACGATGAATATCTAAATCAACTTGAATACTAGGATATATAATTTCATATAACATTAAAAATTGGTTCCAATCATGTTGAAAGGATTGCACATCTCCTTCTTGGACGTCTGTCTTAATTTGTGAAAAAGTTTCCATAATCGTAGACTCCATCGATCCCCATAAAGGCTGATGTTCTGAGACCATTGCATCTACTACTAAGCGGAACTTTGTTAGTGTTCGGACTTTTTCTTCTGTACTAGCTTTTTCATCGAGAACCTTCTTTTTTGCATCATCTAACGTATTTGACATTGTTCGGTAATGATCAATAGAAATAGACTCATTATTTATTGGAATATCCTCAAATTTCATAGAAAAGTAATCTAATAATTGGGCAGACTCACTATATCTCTCTTGTTTTGCAAGCTGGAGTGCTGTATTAGATATTTCATTTAATGATTCCCAGTCATAGGTATCTTCTGCATGTACTTGTTTAGGATGAATCATTAGTAATCCGATAAAAAGTGCCAGTATCCATTTCTTCATTCTTGTCCCCCCTAGTACTTCTATTAAAAATCGTATGAAGGTATGGACAAGGTTAGACCAAATATTTTTCATAACCATTTAAATTTCAGGACAATTTAAAAGTAATACATTAAGCCCACATTCCAAGGAGACCCTCCAACCTGTGACTTGGGTACTGTATGATGGAACAATTGGAAACTACGAAGCAAAAAGCACCAATGTTTACGAAACCTGCTTAAATGAAAAAACCTAGAAATGAGCACTGCTATAAAAAGCAACCTACATTCTAGGTAAAGTTAACTGATATGATGTTTTTTTATTATTCACAAGTAAGTAAGCAATCAGAATAGAAATTAGACTTAACCAAAAAGTAAAGTAACCAATTTCATTCATGTAGTTCATAAGACTACCGTATCTTGGCATCATTTCAAACACATAATCAATCACATCATTATGTAAGGTCCAAATAGCAGCAAAAATGAGATGTTTTATTTTAAACCGATAATATGGAGCATATAACAACCCTTGCACTGCCATTCCAAAATGGGAAACAATTAACATATATCCTTGCCATGACAGTCCACCATTAACTATTAAGACAAGCAGATTCATCATAACAGCCCAAATTCCATATTTAAAAAGGGTAACAATTGCCAGTGCTTCAATGAGGGGGAAATTTTTCCGAAACAAAAACGCAAGAATTACAATTGTAAAAAACAAGCTTGCTGTTGGACTATCTGGTACGAATGGAATAAAGTGTGCAGGTGTTTGTGATAATTGACTATTGTACCAAAAGTAGCCATAGATTGTTCCAAAAAAGTTAATGACAAAGACTAAGAATAATACTGGTTTTAATGCTAATATATATTGAATCATTTTCAATTGATATCACCATATTCTATTATGTAATTTACTGAAAAAAAGAGCTAGTTACTCCCATTCCCCAAGCATAGGGGTAATGAATGTCCAAGGAATCTCAAATAAGTCAGAAAAAAAGCTGACGATATGTCAGCTTTTTATTTTGAAGTTACGCTAGAAATAAATTCTGAAAGTACCTTTAACTCCTCATCAGTACCTTTGAATACTCCTGCAGGCATTGTACCTTGACCATTTTTTGCAATGTCTCCGATTTTATCAGGCTCTAATCCATTATCAACAAGTGCCTTCCCTGCTGGACCGCCTTCTAAATTCTCTCCGTGACACTGAATACATCCTTGTGCCTCATAAATAGCATAACCTTCTGATTCTTTATCAATATCGGCTTCTGCTTTAATTTTCCCTTGTTCAGCAGCAGCTTCCCAATCATGAGTTACTACTGATTCCCATGTTAGATAAAATGTTGCCGCAACACCTAATATCATCATCCCAACAGCGACAGGTCGTTTTGCTGGACGACGATGTGGACCACGGTCTAAAAACGGCGCTAACATTAATGCACCGAAAGCCAGACCCGGAATAACAATTGCTCCGATAACAGTATACGGCCCTGATGCGAACGAGTACTTTAACAATTGGTATAAGAACAAGAAATACCAGTCTGGTAACGGTATATAACCAGCATCTGTAGGGTCAGCCACACGCTCCAGCGGTGACGGGTGGGCTACTGTTAAACATAAGAAACCAATTAAGAACACCGCACCAACTAGCCATTCTTTTAATAGGAAGTTTGGCCAGAATGCTTCTGTTTTCCCTGGATATTCCGAGTAGTCTTTCGGAATATTCGGCTTTCTCTCAGCAGGTATACGTGAGTCACCTACAAATTTCATACCTTTTCCGCGATGCATGATTTCCCCTCCTTACTAAGTTGTTTTTATTAGTTTCTAAATCTTACATTAGTTTTTATAGAGGTCCCGAAATACCTTGTTTTCTAATCATAACAAAGTGTGCTGCCATTAAACCGAATAATGCAGCAGGCAGGAAGAATACATGGATTGCAAAGAAACGTGTAAGAGTCTGTGCACCGACAATTTCAGGGTGACCAGATAACAATGTTTTAATTGTAGGCCCGATGAGCGGAACCGATTCTGCAATCTGCAATGTAACCTTAGTAGCAAATAGTGCTTTCATATCCCAAGGTAGTAAATATCCAGTTAAACCTAAACCAAGCATTACGAAGAAGATAAGTACTCCTACAATCCAGTTTAATTCACGTGGTTTCTTATAGGCTCCTTGGAAGAATACACGTAGAGTATGTAAAAACATCATAACAATGACGAGACTTGCGCCCCAGTGATGCATACCACGAACGATTTGTCCAAATGCAACTTCGTTTTGAAGATAAAAAACTGATTCCCAGGCATTTTTAATATCTGGAACATAGTACATTGTTAAAAACATTCCTGATAGTACTTGAATAACGGTTACAAAGAATGTTAATCCACCAAAGCAATATACAAAGGCAGAAAAGTGATGTGCTGGGTTTACGTGTTCAGGAACTTCATGGTCAGCAATATCGCGCCACATTGGCGTAATATCTAAACGTTCGTCAACCCAATCATAAATTTTGTTAAGCAATAGATTACGCCTCCCCTCGTGGTTTCGCTTTACCTAAGAATAAATAACCGTCTTTTACAGCATGCTCGTAGACATCAAGCGGTGCTAAAGGCGGTGTTCCTTTAACGTTTTTCCCGTCTTTTTCATACAATCCATAGTGACACGGGCAGAAAAATCTGTTTTTGTTAGAAGGGTCATTATTCCATCCAACTGTACAGCCTAAATGTTTACAAACTGGTGATAACGCTGTTATCTTATCCCCTTCTTTATAAACCCACGCTGATTTTGTTTCTTCAGACTCGTACCAAGCATCTTTTTGTTTGATTTTAAAGTCAAAGCGTTGTGGTTCATCCGTTATTTCGTCTACACTTACTACTTGAACTAACTCTGTCTCGTCTGCTGGTCGGAGCACAGGGTCAAGTGCGAAGCGAACCATTGGCATAAGCATACCTGCAGCCATGAAACCGCCTACACCAGTAAGCGTGTAGTTCAGAAATTGACGTCTTGAAACTTGGTGTTTTTTCTCGCTCATCATTTTCCCCCCTCTATCTTAAGCTAAGTCCATTATAGGACATACGGAAATGATATATAAAACTAGGACATACTCATGATATATCAATCTTTACATGAGGTCAATAAAATCATCGTTTGTTATTCGTAAATAAAAAAATTTTCTTAATTATTCCAAGATTGTAGTAATTTTTTAATAATTTGTTCGACTTGGTCTGCTAATAATTTTCGTTTAAGACTATCATCCATATTTTCCATAGGAACAGTCGGAGTCCATATTAACTCATCAGATAATTCATCTGTTTTATTACTTTTTATGTACTCATCATTAGTAATGAAAAATATATGTTTAAATTCCTTCTTTATTTCATTTTTCCATTCTATTAAATTTTCAAACACATTTTCACTATTTTTTACATATGAATACGGTGGAAATAGAAAAACTCTTCCCTTTAGTTGTCTTTCAAGTTCGTTTACTAAGAGTGAAAGAAATTCTCCTTTTTGTACAATCACTTTAAATTCAGGATTCGCTGCTATTGGTATTAATGGGATAATAGCAGTGTCTACATATTCTTTTGATTGATTATAAGCATCTACATCAGTAAGAATCCATTTCATTTGGCTTCTCTCCTCTTTGGTCATACTAAATATTTATCTAGTTTATTTTACATTTCTTTTTATGTATAGCTGTGATTGCTAGCAGTAAGGTACGTAAGTATAACTCATAATTGCAATAATAATATACCATAGCTTATTCCAAAAGAAAAACTGGCTATTCAAATGCTGTTCACCACTCACTAGTAAGTGCGAAGTACAGCATTCATAACCAGTATAAATGTAACAATCATTCAAGTTTGCTTAATTGAAGTAATTTTGCTGTCAGTCTTTCAAATTCTTGTTTATTTTGTTCATCTAGCGCTTTATCAATTAATTCATATAATTTTTGTTTTTGAAATGTTTCAAGTGAATGCTCTAATAATTTTTCAGCAACTTCACGGTCTTTGTCATTACCGTATAGATGCTCAGGTATAAATGGGTTCGTTTCCAATACTGCAGCATATTGTGGTGATTGATAGGCAGCGCGAAAATTAAGTTGGATAAATAACTCTTCCTCTTTATTTAAACGAATATCATGAAAAGATTTTTCTGCATCTGTGGTCATTACATTTTCCTTATAAAAGCGGAATGGAACTTCTTCTACACAATGTGTTGACATAATGATACCTCTTGGACAATACTGTGCTTGCTCTACAAAGTGGACTTTTTCCATTAACGTATCGTGGCTCATTAAATAATTTAAAATCCAGACACACTCTCTTCTCTTAAGCTGATAATGATTTAAAAACCACCTGATAAAATCTTTCTTTTCGTGGACAGATACAGGGGCCACCATACAAATCCCTCCTCTGCAATTTCAATTTCTTTTATACTCACATTATTCCACAAAACCATTAGATACTCCTTCTTTTCTCAGGTTAAAACTCTTCCTCTAATTGCATCAAAATCTCGTTTATTTCGACATTTGAAGGGTCTTCAACGAGAAGTTTGCTGAAAATAGTTTTTGCTTCACTCCTCAGCCCCTCTTCTAATAAAAAGTGAGCATATTCATGTAAAAATTCATGCTGTTCCTTAAATGAATTATATGCTTCCTTATAATGTTTTAATGCTTCAGTATACTCTTCTTTTTGGTGGTATGATCGTGCTAAAATCCAATCAAACTGTGGGTCTTCTTCTCCGTATCTTTTACACTCAGTAATTAATTCGATTACATCATCGTATTTTTCTTCTTGTAAAAAAACTTGTGATAGGGTGATTATAGCTTCTAAATGACCAGGGTCAATGGCAATTACTTCACGTAATAATTGCTCTGCTACTACTAAAGAACCTAATTTTATCGCTATTTTTCCACCGAAGTAATATAATTCCTTATTGTATTCATCATATTTAATACCTTGCTGTACAGTTTCCAAGCTTTCTTCTAAATATCCTTCGTGTTCATAAGCTTTGCCTAAATATAAATAAAGGGAAGAATAATGTGGATCCGCTTCTTTAAGTGTAGTTAACTGCTGAATCGCAGTCTTATAAAATCCACCTTGGAAAGCTGTCATACCGTATCCAAATAAAGTATCTACATCCTCATGTCTCTTTATTGCTTTTTTATAATAGTCTAAAGCAGTTTCAAATTCTCCAATCGCACTCAAACATTCAGCAAGACGGTGAGCGATATAAACTCCAGATATTTCCTCATGTTCTCTGATAACTAGTTCATAGTAAGGGATAGCATGTTTATATTGCGCATGGTGGAAGTAATATTCCCCTAAGGCAAAATCAATGACTAATTCTTCTGGTAGTAGTCCCTTTGCTTCCAAAAGCTTTTGTTCACTTACTTCGGCTAATCCTTGCATTTGATATAAATCAGCCAGCAGTAGTAATGCTTGTGGATAAGATTCATCACTTTCGGGGATTGTATTTAATAAATCAATTGCTTCCTCTTCTTTTTCTAAATCCAGAAAGATTTCAGCTAAAAAAAGGGAAATTTGAATTTCTTCCGGGTAAAGAAAGTGTAGTTCACTCACGATATCGTGGGCTTTATCGACAATTCCCCATTGAAAATATTGGTCAGCAAGTTGAAGTTTCTCCTCATCATGAAGTGTTGGTAAAATGTTCTCTAATAGTTCTAGTCCTTGTTCAGTTTTTCCGTCATTTACAAGATTAATTGCTTCATTGAGTACTGTATGTAACATTATAAATTCCCTTCTTAGTGCAAATTTTATTCAATTTATCAACAATTGATTCCAGCTAATTTACTAGTAATATTAGTCAACTACAATATCGCATAATAATCAGCAAAAGGCTACCGAGGCAACTTATATTAGTTCGTTACTCTCATACCATTATCTATTCATTCATTATTGTTTAATTATTCTTACAGCTTAAGAGTATGTGGTTTTCACGAATTTTATTAGGGTTTGGTTGGAGCTGATCGCGAGACTCCTGCGGGATGCGTGAGAAAATAGACCCCACTGGCGTAACAACGTACAAACTCAGACAGGAACAGATGACTTATCGTAGGGAGATGACCTGATGTTTGCTTATACGTGCCTCCGAACCTAGACAGATTCACCACCCGCCCGCAGCAAGCGCGTACTGTAACAAAGACTAGCCCATAAAACAACCTATACATAATAAAGTATCTACATTATATATTACATCATATCGACTCAGAAAGTGGCATAAAACGTCCCGTAATTGAGATATAACATTCTTCTCCAATACCAGGTACATAGGAAACCAATCCATTAACATTAAGAATTTTCCCTTGGTGTACGGTAACTGTCGGATTCGTGTTTAGTAATGGTTTACCATTTTGGAAGTGCACATCAGTAATCTTATATAAATTATAGTTAACTTGTCCACCGACACGTATATCACCTTTTATCGGGTATATCCCTAATCTCATTAGGACTTCTTTTGATATAGGAATTCCTTCATTTAATGTTGATGATATCGATGATAGCCTGTTTTCCTCCATAATTTTTTTCCATAGATTTAAAATCTTTTGCTTTCTAGCCATATTCGTCTTCTCATCATTGACATAAGGAATCAATGTAACAGGATTTGAAAACATTGCATCTCTAAGCCAACCCCAAGATTTATTTTTTAAATCATCATGTTCGTTCAACTCTACAAATATAATACTAATATTATAACGTTTACATTTTCTTATAACTGCCGGAGTTAATGCTTTAAAAGCTACTTTAACACCAATATAATAGTCTATTGGTGAATTTATCATAAGGTGTCTTCGTTGTTTAACTTTGGAGAGAAGCTCCTTTTCGTCCTTTATATCCGTCACGGTAATCAGAGTTGTACAACCCTTTTTTATATATTTATTAATGAAATAACTTTTATATTCTTTAAATGTTAATGATGATTGTAGTGAGAAGTCAAGCATGACATAGCCGGGTGTTAGCAAAAAAGGACTCATATCCATTCTCATAAACCGAAAATTATCCATTGTACTCCGCATAAATTCAATACGATTGTTATTAATTAGCAACGATATTTTTCTTAACCCATCGTTTTTTATTAAGCTTGCATGGTCAATTATATAACTCACTATACTCCCCACCTTATCAATTTAGTCTTACTTATGTAAACTCTAATGAATGTTAGTATCAATTAAGTTTTCAGTACTTGAGAAGTCACGGATAGATAGTTGTAATCCTTTTTAACAATCAGCATGAGTTTTACTGATTATCCCGAGTGGCAATTCATAATTCCAAAACTAGTTTGGAATTATTATCCAATTTAAGTTAATGGTTGAAACCAAGTAACATGCTTACGTTAACTAATGACCTTCTTATTAGACAAGCTATGAGTGTACTTTGGCAATTATGATTATTTTGTAAAACGTATTTTAAGAATTTTTTATCATTATTGTGATTTATATATGGTTGGACGAAAACCCATAAAAAATAGAGGATAGCCCAGAGTGTCAGTCCCCTCAAACAAAATATATAGATAAAAATACTATCTATCGTGTTTGTGGAGGAGCTGACTTCCCTGAGTCATCCTCTAAGTTTTAAACTACTATTTCGATAATTGAGCTAGATGTTCAAAGAAAGTAGGGTATGAAACATCGATTGCTTTTGCATCTATTAATTGGATTGGCTCATCTGCAATGCATGCAGCGATTGCAAGCATCATTCCGATTCTATGGTCTCCATGGCTAGATACAGTTGCATTCCCTTTCAATGTTGTTCGTCCACTAATAATCATCCCGTCATCGGTCGCTTTAATATTAGCACCTAGCTTTGTAAGCTCACTAACTACCGTATCGATACGATTAGTCTCTTTTACTTTTAATTCGCTTGCATCCTTAATAATTGTTTCTCCTTCTGCTTGTGTTGCTAAAAGCGCAATAACAGGAATTTCATCTATCAATTTCGGGATTAAATCACCGCCAATTATTGTTCCATTTAATGTCGATGTCTTAATAATAATGTCTGCGATTGGTTCAAACGATTGACCGTCGTGTTGGATAATTTCAATTGTTGCTCCCATCATCTTAAGAACATCCAAGATACCAGTTCTCGTTGGATTGATACCGACATTTTTTAAGGTTATTTCACTGTTAGGTACAATTGCACCCGCTACCAGGAAGAACGCCGCTGATGAAATATCACCTGGTACAAAAATATCAGTTGCTGTAAGTTCTTTGCCACCGATTACGGTTGCAGATGTTTCATCTTCATGTACCTCGACTCCGAATGCTCTTAACATTCTTTCAGTATGGTCTCG
Organism: Metabacillus malikii; assembly: GCF_030813355.1. Classification (GTDB taxonomy): domain Bacteria; phylum Bacillota; class Bacilli; order Bacillales; family Bacillaceae; genus Metabacillus; species Metabacillus malikii. The sequence goes on along the minus strand of NZ_JAUSUD010000001.1, from coordinate 13,149 downwards.
AGATTTATGTGGTTCAATAACCGTTGTTTTTTCATTATTGGTTCGGAGTCCAGCTAGGAGTATCGCTGATTTTACTTGCGCACTCGCTACCGGTGATTCGTACGTAATGCCCTTCAAATTACCACCACGAATTGATAGTGGTGTGTACTGACCGTTTTCTCTTCCATCTATTGAAGCTCCCATTGAGCGAAGTGGATTTGTAACCCGTGACATAGGTCTTCTAGCTATCGACTCATCACCGATGATGCAAGCATGAATAGGTGTACCCGAAAGAATTCCTAACATTAACCTTGTTGTTGTTCCCGAGTTACCGACATCAAGAATATCTGATGGTTCTTTTAGTCCATCAATTCCTTTCCCTTCAACAGTAACAACTTTTTCTTCTACTTGAATCTCTACACCCATTTTTTGAAAGCAGGAAACAGTACTTAAACAATCTGCCCCCATTAAAAAGTTTGAAATCTCAGTTTTCCCCTTAGCCATTGAGCCAAACATAACAGCACGATGTGATATCGATTTATCACCTGGAATTTCAATACTTCCAACTAAACGACTAATTTTTGATAGATTTTTATTACTAGACATTCTCTTCACCCCGATTAATTTACTAGTTTTATATGATAAAAGTATCATAATCTGAATATTTAGCAATACAAGCTATTGCTGCTTCACGGTCACTTTCAGTTTGAAAGCTCAGCCTTAAAACACCATAAATTTCTTCACGCGTTTCGATAATACGGATATTCGTAAGACTTATTTCCTCTTTTGCTAAGTAACCAGTTATTTCTGAAATAATACCAGGATAATCCGGTACATCAACAAATAAATCATAAAAGGACGGTATTGCTCCTTTTTGCTTCTCAGGCAACCCATCACGATATTGCTTCGCATTAGCAAAATAGTTAAATAATTGGTCAGAATTTTCATCTTTCACAAACTGCTTGATTCGTTCCATCTCTAAAATCCATTCATTAAACAATTGTAGGAGTGGTTCTTTATTATGTAAAAGAATATCTCTCCACATTGCTGGATTACTTGAGGCTATTCTAGTGATATCTCTGAAGCCTCCAGCAGCTAACCTTTTCATTAATGGAAATTGTTCTTCATAGTTTTCTGCCTGATATACTAGACTAGCGGCTACTATATGAGGAAAATGGCTGATGACGCCTGTTACTTTGTCATGTTCCTCAGGAGTCATTTCAATAATGTTTGCTTTCGTGCCAGCCAACACAGTTTTTAATTTATTTACATCTTCAGTGGTTACATATTCAGATGGGGTTAATATGTAAAATGCATTTTCAAATAAATGAGGTTTTGCAGCAAGTATTCCAGATTTATGTGACCCTGCCATTGGATGGCCTCCAATGAACTTAATTCTTCCATTTAAATAACGATTTGCAGTTTCTACTATCTTTGCCTTCGTACTACCGACATCTGTAATAATAACTCCTTGTTTTAATTCAACCGCTTGTAATTGTTCAATTATTTGAATCGTTTGCTGAACAGGTGTTGAAATAAAAATCATATCTATATCCGCAAGATATGGAAAGAGCTCAGTAGATATTTCATCAATCGCTCCAATTTTCTTAGCTAAATTAACCTGATCATTATTTATATCGTATCCAAGTATGTGCACTGATGGGTTCCGTTGTTTGATTGACAATGCAATGGAACCACCTATTAAACCTAAACCAATAATATATATCTTTTCCGTCAACAATATCACCTTTTTCAGCCTATCTGCTAGCATTATCACCTTCGTACGCGTCTGTTCAAATCCTATGAAGTAGTATAAGTTCCTTCTCTTTCAAAGAAAGTATGTTGATACACAATATAGTCCTCTTTACTTTGAAAGAGGACTATATTTATTAACTAATAAATTCTTTTAATACCTCAATAATTTCTGAATTTTCCTGTTCAGAGCCAACTGTAATTCTTAAATGGGTTGGGAATCCAAGTGCATTTCCTGAACGGACAATATATCCCTTTTTAAGCAATGCATGAAACACCTCATCTGAGTCCCGTTTAAAATCTATTAAAATGAAGTTACCTTCAGATTTATAGTAATCAAGGTTTAACTCCTTACAAAATTGATAAAACTGTTTTAAACCTCTTTGGTTCTTTTCACTACAAGCTTTTACAAACTCTTGGTCATCAATTGCTGCAATTGCTGCAGCTTGCCCTATTCGACTTGTATTAAAAGGACCTCGAGCTGGCTCAATTTTACGTATCAAGTCTGCGTTTGCTATACCATAACCTACTCGTAACGAAGCTAAACCATAAGCTTTAGAGAAAGTCCGTAAAATGATAATATTCGTATAGTCCTTTAAAAGTGGTGTCGTTTCGGGATAATCTTCTGCAACAACATACTCATAGTACGCTTCATCTAAAACAACAAGTACATGCTCAGGCACATTTTTTAAAAAATCAAATAATGCATTTTCCTTAACATATGTACCTGTTGGATTATTAGGAGAACATACCCACACAACAGCCGTCTTCTCATCAATTTGCGAGAGCATTGCATCTAAATCGTGGTCCCCATTTACTAATGGTACTTCACGAATTTCTGTACCTTCAATAACTGCATTATGCTTATATTGTGAGAATGTTGGTGTAGCCATAACTGTATTTGTATCAGGACTCAATAATGCTCGGCAAATGATTTGAATGACTTCATCTGAGCCATTACCGAAAATAATTTGCTCCTCTTCAACCTGTAAATGACTAGCTAGCTTGGTGCGTAGAAGTGCACTGTAACCATCAGGGTATATGGCTAAATGGTTCATTTCTTCTACGATTGCATCTTTAACCTTCGGTGAACATCCATATGGGTTCTCATTCGATGCAAGTTTTACTATCTTGTCTAGGTTAAATTCTTTTTTTACTTCTTCAATTGGTTTACCAGGTTGATATGGTTTTAATGTCAATAGCTGCTCTTTAACTTGCATAGAAAACATCTCTCCTACTCTAAAACAATTTCAAATTACTATTAGTTCTCCAAAATTGTTATTGATGATTAACTACTTTAAGCTCCAAAAGTTTGCGCATATGTTGTAAAGTCATTAATAGCCTCTTTACGTAAATGTTCATTGGCTAAATTTGGTTGTAATCGCTCAATTTCTCTAACTAAAGCACTACCTACTACAACACCATCACAAATTTTGCAAAACTCTTCAACCTGTTCTCTTGTTGATACGCCGAAGCCAACAACGACAGGTACTTTACTATATTTCTTTACTTCATCTAAGAAAGTAGTAATAGAACGGTCAAATGTGTTTCTAACACCCGTTACACCAAGGGATGATACACAGTATATAAATCCTTCTGCATGTTCTGCAATCATTTTGATACGGCTCGAAGAAGTTGGAGCTACAAGCGAAATGAAGGCAATCGAATGTTCCTTACATTGTTTACGTAGTTCCTCACTTTCTTCAAATGGTATATCAGGAATTAATAGACCGTCTATTGTATTTTTGCGCAGTAAAGCGAAAAAGGATTCTTTTTCTAATTGTAACACAGGATTGTAATACGTAAATAGAATTATCGGTATATTCAATCCTTTTTTCCGCATTTTTGGGACTAGCTCCATAGCTTGTATTATATTCATTCCGTTAGCTAATGCTCTACTAGAGGCTTTTTGTATAACGGGACCATCTGCTACAGGGTCTGAGTAAGGTATCCCTAGCTCAATTGCAGACGCACCAGCATTTTGTAATGCAAGAGCAATTTCCACTGTTGTATCTGGGTCAGGATCACCTGCTGTAATAAACGGTATAAATAATTTATTTTGAAGTGGTTGCTTGAAGAGTGTTGTCATATTTAACTTCCTCCTGATAATGTGACATTAACGTATGAACATCTTTATCTCCACGACCTGATAAACAGATAAGTATGCTTTCTTGACTAGACATTTTTTTAGCATGTTCAAAGGCAGATGATAATGCATGTGCCGATTCAATTGCCGCTAGTATACCTTCTTCCTTAGCTAAAAACTCTAGAGCCTCTAATGCTTGTTTGTCAGTTACTGATTCATAATTCACTCTACCTATACTAGATAAATGTGCATGTTCTGGTCCAATTCCAGGATAATCTAATCCGGCAGAGATGGAATATGGTTCAATTACCTGTCCATATTTATCCTGTAGTAGATACGTAAGTGATCCATGTAGGACACCTTTCGTTCCTTTCGTAATTGTTGCCGCATGCATATCCGTTTCGACACCTAGTCCAGCTGCTTCTGTAGCGACTAATTCTACATTTTCGTCATCCAAAAATGCTGAAAACATACCAATAGCGTTACTACCACCACCAACACATGCAACTACTTTAGTTGGTAGTTGACCTTCTATTTCTAAAAATTGTGCTTTTGCCTCATCACCAATCACACGCTGAAATTCTCTAACGATATAAGGATATGGATGTGGACCTACAACAGAACCTATGATATAAAAGTGGTCTTCACAATTCTGTACCCAGTACCTCATCGCCTCATTTGTTGCATCCTTAAGCGTTTTATTGCCGCTTGTTACAGGTATCACTTCAGCACCTAATAATTGCATTCGGAATACGTTAAGCTGTTGACGTTTAACATCCTCTTCTCCCATGAAAACCTTGCATTCCATACCAAATTTAGCTGCTACTGTTGCTGTTGCTACACCATGCTGTCCAGCACCTGTTTCGGCAATAACCTTAGTTTTGCCCATTCGTTTTGCAAGTAGAGCCTGACCAATTGCGTTATTTATTTTATGTGCTCCCGTATGGTTCAAATCTTCTCTTTTCAAATAAACTTTTGCTCCACCTAATTTACGTGTGACGTTACCGGCAAACGTTACTGCTGTGGGTCTACCAGAATACTCCTTTAATAGATAAAAATATTCCTCCATAAAAGTTGGGTCCTTCATTGCATCCTTATGAGCATTTTCTATCTCTGCTAGTGGAGTCATTAATGTTTCCGGTACAAATCTCCCACCAAATTCCCCGTAACGTCCGTTTATATCAGGATAATTTGTCATTTCTAAACATCCTCTCTTCTAATAACCGTATCTTTATTTTACTTTTCCTATCATTTTCTTCTATTCCACTAGATATATCAATACCTGGAGGATTAATTGAAGCTAATTGTTCGATATTATTTTCGTTGACACCACCTGCTATTAGCAGAGCTTTTTTTATACTAGCTGTATAGTTAATATAATGAGGGACAGCCGACCAATCAAAGCTAACACCTGTCCCTCCCCATTGACCATCTATTCTTGAGTCAATGACAAAACCATCGACAAAATCTTTATAGTAATCGATTTCTTGTAACGTTTCTTGGTGATGATGTAGTGCCTTCCATATTGATCCAGTAAAGGCCACTTTCGTTTTTTCAATCAGCTCGGGTAATTCATTGCCATGAAATTGAATGACATCGATTGCTAGATTTGACAACACTTCTTCTACTTCACTTAATGTTGGATTTACAAATACAGCAACTAACCTTTTACCTTTTAAATCTACTTTCTCTAACCATTGTTTCACTTGTAAAGGATAAACTTTGCGTTTACTTTCAGCAAAAATGAACCCAATAAAGTCAGCCCTTGAAGCAGATACAATTTGCAAATCCTCTAAGGAGCGAACACCGCAATATTTAATCAAAGCATTAGACATGTACCGATTCTCCAAAGAGCTGCTTTATTGCAATGATTTGGTCGTCTTTTCTCATTAGTGACTCGCCTATTAAAACAGCCTTTGCCCCGTATTTTTTGACTTGTACTAGGTCCTCATTAGTGTATAAGCCACTTTCACTTACTAACAACGTATCTGTTGGAATTAAGGATGCCATATCTGCTAATTGTTCAATATTCACTTCAAAAGTCTTTAAGTTTCGATTATTCACCCCTAATATTCTAGGAGTTAAAACTTTTAGAACTGACTCTAAGACGTCTTGAGCATGCACTTCAACTAGTACATCTAATCTCAATTCTGTTGCATGATCATATAATTCCTTTAATAATGTCGGTTCTAAAGCTTCACCGATTAATAAGATAGCATCTGCACCTATTCTTTTCGCTTCTTCTATTTGAATATGGTCAATTATAAAGTCTTTACGTAAAATCGGCAGTTTTACATTCTCTTTAATAGCTGTTAAGTACTCCCTTTTCCCTTGAAAGAATGGTTCATCAGTTAGAACGGATAAACAATCCGCCCCTCCCTTTTCGTAGGATAACGCAATATCTATAGGTTGAAAATTTTCTTTTATTAAGCCTTTTGAAGGTGAGGCTTTTTTAACTTCTGCAATAAGAGCTAAATCTCTTTTTGGAGACTTAAGTGCATCATAAAAGGAATATCGAGGTAACTTTTTATCCTCAGGTAAAATTAATTCTCTTAATTCATTCTTTTTTGATTCTAAAATTTTATTAAGCATAGTTCTCCTCCACTTGGTTCCGTAGCATTTCTAATTGACGGAGTGCCCCTCCATTTACTATTGCTTCCTTAGCAAGGATGACACCGTCACCTATTGATGGGACGTACCCTGCAACATATAATGCTGCAGCCGCATTAACTGCAACTATGTTTTTAGCACTTTCTGGTGCACTTCCCTTAAAAACAGATTCAATCAGACGTGCACTTTCATCAGGGGTTGAAACTTTTAACTCATCTAAGCATCCCTCCGAGAGACCCACATCATTAGGGTGTAAAACATATCTTGAAATAATCCCATTCTTCAATTCTACTACATCTGTTTCGGTAGTGATTGAGATTTCATCCAATCCGTCTCTACCCGTAACAAGTAAGATATGTTCTGCACCTAATCGTTTTAATGCTTCAGCCATCTTTTCTGCATAAACCGTTGAATATACCCCAATAACTTGTCGTTTTGCATTTGCAGGGTTTGCTAAAGGGCCTAATAAATTAAAAACTGTCCGGAATCCAATTTCTTTTCGCGGATTTACCGCGTGCTTCATTGATGAATGAAACATCGGAGCGAATAAAAAGCTCATATTTTGTTTATTAAGGTTTTCTATCGCTTCTTCCTGTGTCGTTTGAATTTGAATACCTAACTTTTCAATAACATCTGCACTACCACTTTTCGATGTAAAAGCACGATTTCCATGCTTTGCAACTTTTACGCTAAAAGAAGACACAACGATAGCTGCAGCTGTTGAAATGTTAAAAGTGGATGCCCCATCTCCACCAGTACCACATGTATCTACAACATCATGCTCATAAGGGATTGAAGTCATATGTTTTTTCATTGAGCGCGCAAAACCTACTAATTCTTCAACCGTTTCGCCGCGTAATCTCATAATTGAAACTAGACTAGCAATCTGACTCGGAGTAGCATTACCAGTCATAATAAGGTTCATTACTTCCTCTGCCTGTTCCTCAGTTAAAGTTGTTCCTTCAATACATTGTGCTAACAAATTCTTCATGTTCGCTACCTCCCTTAGTAAATACCTTCTCAGCTAATTGAATAGTTTTAATTAATGCACTTGCCTTATTACGAGTTTCTTTATATTCTAGTGCCGGGTCACTATCTGCTACAACGCCTGCACCTGCTTGCACATATGCAATATTATTTTTCACCGTAATTGTTCTTATCGTTATGCATGAATCAATATTTCCATCAAACCCGACATAAGCGACACTACCTGCATAGCTTCCTCTAGCTGTTGGCTCTAATTCTTGGATAATTTGCATTGCCCTAATTTTCGGGGCACCAGATACTGTTCCAGCCGGAAAAGAAGAAAGTAAAGCATCCATAGGATGAACATCGTCTTTCAATCTAGCTGTAACTTTAGATATTAGATGCATAACATGCGAAAAACGGCCGCATTCCATTAACATTGGTGTCTGGACAGAACCATATTCAGCAACTCTACCTAAATCATTACGTGCTAAATCAACTAGCATATAATGTTCAGCCTTTTCTTTTTCATCATTTTTCAATTCTTCTTCAAAATAGATATCTTCTTCAATCGTTTTCCCGCGTCTTCTCGTACCTGCAATTGGGTGGATTTCTAGATGCTTATTTTGGATGTATATAAGTCTTTCAGGGGAGCTTCCTACCAACTCTGTATCATTAAAGCGAATATAAAACATATACGGAGATGGATTCACAATTCTTAAAATTCGATACAAAGAAAACCCACTAGATGTTATTGGAATTTCAAATCGTTGCGAAAGCACACCTTGGAATATATCACCGGCACGAATATATTCTTTTATACGTTCGACATCTTTTAAAAACTTATCTTTTTCGTAATTAGATTTAATACCATCAAAATTCACTTCAAATTCTTCAATTTCTTCGATAGGTAAATTGTCTGGTTGAACCTTTATATTTAATTTACTGACATATTTATTAAGTTTTGCTTGAGCTAATTGATAAATTGCCTTCAGCTGTTCCTCGTCTTCATTTCGGTTAACTCTTTCATAATGAATAAAGTACAATTCATTTTCATGATGGTCAAAAGCTATAATCGTTTCACAAACAAAAAACATACAATTTTGCTGTTTTAAATCATCCACTTTATGTGTTTCTATTTTTTCTAAGATTGAAACCGTATCATATCCTATATAGCCAACAGCACCACCTACGAAAGGTAATTTTATTTCTGGCATTTTTATAGATAAGTGGTTTTGTAGCTTTTTAAAAATTTCAGTTATAGATGGTGATTTTGTTAACGTTTTTCGTTGCTCATTTAAAATAGAAAATTCACCGTGACTCTCTTCAATAAATAAAAAAGGGTTGAGGCCAATAAAAGAATAGCGAGACCATTCCGACTCCGCATCCTTACTCTCTAATAAATAAACAGCTTCCTTTTGAAATAGCTGAAATAATTGAATGGGTGTTATTTGATTCACTTCACATTTTTGCACGATTGGTATCGTACGAAAATGTTTGCTGTCTTCACGAAAGGTTGTAAAAGAAGAAAAATTCAATAGGCTCACTCCTCCAAATTTGTTTGGAGAATGAGGATTTAGGAGGTTAACAATTGAAGATTAAAAAGTGACAATATGAATATTCAGAAATTTTACAAATACTTAAATATTCACACTAATACAAGTTTAAAAAAACCCAAAAACAATTCCTTGTTTTTGGGTAGACTTGTGCCATTTTAAAAAAACCTCAGCTAAACTAACTCATTCTCAACTACCCTATACTATTCTACTCTGCTCATATCATTACTAATCTTCTCTCTCATCGTATTACATCGAACCAATTAATGTCAAGAATGTTTTCCAAATGAGATATTTATTGATTAGCTAAATCAGGTCTTAGAATAACAGCTCGCTCCAAATAAATATGATTAATCTCATCCTGACTAAGCTCTGTTTCAACAGTCATCATGACTCTTATACACATTTCCAAACTATTTGGAACAGGTATTTCTTGCATACACATTACAGGTACATAATTCCAATTTTCTAATTCTCTTAATGCTTTTGCAGGAAATGCAGCATTTAGGTCATTTGTTACAGTCATGATTACTTGTGCAACAGCATCTGGTTTAATGTGATTTTCAACAATCATTTTCATTATTAGCTTCTTTGTTGCAGTTAATATCATATCACTGGTATTTTCCTTGACCGTTATTGCCCCTCTGATACCTCTAATCAAGCTTGTCACCTCGTTCTATAGCTCTCCACTCGTCTAATAGTGCTAACAACTCTTGTTCAGTAAATTTCACCATTGATGTGTTACCTATTTGCTCTAATAGAATCATTGTAATCTGATTAGATTTTGCTTTTTTATCTTTTTTCATTCTACTTATAAGTTGTTCTGTTTTATATTCGCTAGGAATGACAGTCGGAAAGCCTAGCGATGAAAACCATGTTTTCAGTTGTTTATAAGGTAAATTTGCATTGATTTTCTTATTACTTAACCATGTTGCAAATATCATTCCAATTGCAATTGAATCCCCATGTGATAACTTACCATACCCTGCCTCAGCTTCAACTGCATGACCAAGTGTATGCCCAAAATTAAGAATTGCACGTAGTCCTAATTCTTTTTCATCCTTTGAAACGACATCAGCTTTAATTTGGATTCCTTCAAGTATCACTTTTTGAAGATGTTCTGTTGATAGATGTTTTAACAGTTTAATTTCTTTATATAAAAATTGGTAGAGAGAGTTGCTTCTTATTAATGAGTGTTTAATAACCTCTGCAAATCCCGATCTTAATTCACTCTCTGGAAGACTTTTCAAGTATGACGTATCATATACAACCGCTTTGGGCTGGTAGAAGGCACCTATCATATTTTTTCCTTCCGGATGGTTAATCGCTACTTTACCACCAACTGCACTGTCATGTGCCAGTAAAGTCGTTGGTACTTGAATGAATGGGATACCCCTCATATAAGTAGCAGCTACAAAACCAGTTAAATCTCCAACAACCCCACCACCAAAAGCAATGATTACTGATTTCCGGTCCAATTCTTGCTCAAGTGCATACGTATGTAATTCATAAAATGACTCAAATGATTTTGATGCTTCACCACTCTTTATTACAAATTTGAATGTTGGCCACTTAGCTGCTAATATGGTGAAGAGTTCTTCACCATATAATGAATCAACCGCTGTATCAGTAACAATAAGGATTTTAGAAGGAGACAGGCTCTCTATTATATTCGGAATTTCACTTTTTGCATTATTGCCAACAATAACCGGATACGTATCAACAGACGTATTGACAACAATTGACTCCATTAAAATCCCCTCATATATTCACGTAATTTATCAACATTTTCCTTTATTAGCTCCATACGATCAACACCAAATTGTTCAACAATCGCATTTGCAACTTCCCATGCAACAACAGCTTCGGCTACGACACTTGCTGCAGGTACTGCACAGCTATCAGAGCGTTCGATACTTGCTGTAAATGGTTCCTTGCTATCAATATCGACACTTTGTAATGGTTTATATAATGTTGGGATTGGCTTCATAACACCTCTCACAACAATTGGCATCCCTGTTGTCATGCCACCTTCAAAACCACCTAAACGATTTGATTTACGAGTATACCCATCTTCTTTATTCCATTGAATTTCATCATGAACTTGACTACCGAACTTACGCGCAGCCTCAAAACCTATTCCAAATTCAACACCTTTGAAAGCATTTATACTAACAATTGCACCGGCAATTTTGCTATCTAATTTTCGGTCATAGTGAACATAACTTCCTATTCCAGCTGGAAGCCCCTCAACAACAACTTCAACTATACCTCCAATAGAGTCACCATTTTCTTTGGCTGTATCAATTGCTTCCATCATTTTAGTCTCAGCATCACGGTCATAGCATCTAACTGGCGACTCTTCGGTAACAGCTAGTAAATCATCTGCATTTTTGTATGATTGATTTTCAGCCCTAACTCCGCCTATTTCTAAGACATGACCGACCACTTTTATTCCTAATTCTGATAGAATCTGCTTCGCTAAAGCTCCAACAGCAACACGAACTGTTGTTTCACGTGCTGACGAACGCTCAAGTACATTTCTCATATCGCGATGCCCGTATTTCATCGCACCGACTAGGTCTGCATGTCCAGGTCTTGGACGAGTAATCTGACGTTTTACTTCCTGTTCTTCTTCTTGAGAGATCGGTTCGGCTCCCATGATTTTCGTCCAATGCTTCCAATCATTATTCTCAACAACTAAAGAAATTGGCGAGCCTAAAGCTCTACCGTGTCTTACTCCACCCAAAATCTTCACTTGGTCCTTTTCTATTTGCATTCTACGACCACGGCCGTACCCTTTTTGTCTTCTAGCTAAGTCAATATTTATATCTTCTGCCGTTAAATTTAAACCCGCTGGAACTCCTTCAACTATCGCTGTTAGCTGAGGTCCATGTGATTCACCTGCTGTTAAATATCTCATAACTCTCTCTCCCTTCAACGCACTAACGCTTTTAAGTAATAATATAACATAACTATATTTAAAAACATACTATTTTTATTTCTTTTGATAAAAAAACGTTTCTATTGAAGACAAATTATAATTGTCGGCATTAAAAATTTGTTCGGTGCTTCCTACAAAGAAGACTCCTTCAGGCTTAAGAGCATCACTAAACTTTTTATACAGGATTTCCTTTGCTTCTTCAGTAAAATAAATTAGGACATTACGACATACGATTAGGTCGAACTGTGATTCAAATGGGTCTGCTAATAAGTTTTGCTTTTTAAATTGAACAGCTTGGATAATCTCATCTGCGACTTTATAGTTACTACCATCTTTATGAAAGTATTTAGTTTTTATATGTGAAGGGACCTCATTTAATGATCGCTCGGGATAAATACCTAATTTTGCTCGTGCAAGGACATTCTCATCAATATCTGTTGCTAATATTTTCACTTTTGAAAGTGGCATCAGATTAGACAAAATCATTGCAATAGTATAAGGCTCCTCACCTGTAGAACAAGCAGCACTCCATACTTTTATTTGATTATTATTCTTACTTAATATCTTAGGTAAAATTTCGTTTTCAAGTACTTCCCATCTTTTGTAATTCCGGAAAAATTCGGAAACATTTATTGTCATCCTGTCTAAAAACTCATAGTATAATTCTTTGTTCTCACACATTGCGATAAAAAAATCAGAAAAACTTTTAAATCCTCGTTTTTCATATAAAGAAGTTAATCTCCTTTTCATTTGCGCCTCTTTATATAACGATAAATCGATTCCAGATTTTCTTTTTATATTTTCGATAAATGATTGGTAATCTTGTTCATGTGCTGTCATAGCTACTCTCCTATATCTTTTTCCAAGCTTTGAGCAGGGCTAACGTCTCCTACTTTGAATAATTACTAGTATATCTTATCTATATAAAAATTGCGCAATTTTTTCGAAAAATCCCATAATGTCATATGTATAAATACTTATATACTTTTTAGGAAAAGAACAAAAGCGCAAGCGCCTTGATCAGCCCCGACAAGCATAAGACGCAAATGAATAGAAGACGTTCTTTGTCTTCGATTCATTTGCGGCTTATGACCTCGAGGGGCTAGGCGCTGGAGCTGGATGTCGAAGCGCTTATCCACAGTAGAAAAATTTTATAGTTTCCTGGTGTATGAAATAATAATTTTGGACACAAAAATGTCCCATGACTATGCTACGATTGAAGTACTTAACCAAGTTTACTCAATCACCCACCCAAC